>NZ_JAFBDY010000008.1 GCF_016908465.1 Lysinibacillus composti
GTTTAACAATTTGTATTTTTTCTTCTGCTGTAAATCTGGCCATAAAAACACCCCGTAAAAGTTAGATTTGTGTCTAACTTTTACGGGGCAGTTCATTTTTAAGCAGAGGCTTGAAAAAAGTTATTATACTATTATGACTACATGTTATTGGATTAACTGTGCGTGAACCAATTTTGGAAAACTACTATTTATACACATTAAATCTAGTAAATTTCAGGCAGCTTGTCGAGCTCCTCTATGTATTCTGTATATCTTCGGTGAACTGTCGCTTTACTAACTTGAAATCCTAATCCTCGTAGTGTGGATGCAATCTCCTGAAAAGTAAGCCCTTTATTGCGTAGATTCACAATTTCTTCTATTGGAACTTCAATTCGTTCTCGTCCATCATGATTGCCGCGATTTTTAAGGTTTTCTTGAGGTCGATAACCATTCTCTACAGCTCGTCTCATCCCGCGCTTAATTTTGGCATTATGTAACTTTCGTTGGTATTCCTCTACAAGAGCTAAGATTTCAAGTAACATTGTATCCATTTCATTAAATGTTAATGGTCCCGCATTGTTGAGTGAAAAAACAGTCGTTTCGCTTTTTTGAAGTAAGTGTAAAATGGCCATTCGAGCATTCCCACGTCCTAAACGTGTTTCGTCTTGCACAAATAATGCTTTTACATTTCGTTCTTTTATATAATCTAACATTTCAAGTAAACCATCTCGTTCTACATCATAACCGCTTTGTTGGTCTTGAAAAGTATCTAAAACTCTATACCCCATTTGCTCTGCGTATTTTTGTAATTCTTCCTGTTGTCGAGTAAGTGAAGTTTCTTGTGTATTTTTCTCTGTACTTACTCGACAGTAAATCACTGCATTATTGTTATCTGTTTTCATTTTTGCTCGCTACCTTTACTGAATCATACTCTTCATCATCTGAAGCGATATAAACGTGATCTGTTGAGATTGGAATGACTAACTCTTGTCCTGCCTCAATATTTTCAGTTAATAGATTATTTTCCGCTCTTACTGTTTTAATCCAATCTATATGTGACATTTCACCGCTATAACGTTCTGCTAATGACCAAAGTGTATCTCCGTGTTCGATTTTAATTTCATTATATGCTGTATTTCCGTCATCTGTAATTAGTAAGTATCCAACGATAAATAAAGTAACTCCAAATAAAATGGCAATGTAGTTATTTTTTTGTAACCAATTCATGCTAAAATCCCCTTTTGCGAATATTTGTTCGTATGTATATTTTTAATTTAATACGAACATGTGTTTTTGTCAACTGAATATTCGAACTTATGTTTGCGTTTCTGTTCTATCATTGCTATACTATATGTAACAACACCAGATACATATTCACATAGAGAGGTGAAAGTTTTGAAAAAGTTATCAAAGCGGCAGGAAGATATTTTACTTTTTATTAAAGAAGAAGTTCGTGCAAAAGGCTATCCACCATCTGTCCGTGAAATCGGAGAAGCTGTTGGTCTTGCCTCAAGCTCAACTGTTCACGGACATTTAGCCCGTCTAGAAAGCAAGGGACTAATTCGCCGAGACCCAACAAAACCACGCGCGATTGAAATTTTAGATCAAGAAGAAGACTTGGTACAAAAACAAAATGTCGTACATGTTCCTTTAGTAGGGAAGGTAACTGCTGGTCTACCAATAACAGCGATTGAAAATATTGAAGAGTATTTCCCTCTACCAGATACATATGGAGCGGGCGAAGATCAATTATTTATGTTAGAAGTAATGGGAGAATCCATGATCGAAGCAGGTATTCTCAACGGAGATTACGTTATTGTAAAGCAAGCATCTACTGCAAATAATGGGGAAATTGTTGTAGCCATGACTGAAGATGATGAAGCAACAGTGAAGCGTTTCTTTAAAGAAGCTACACACTTCCGATTACAACCTGAGAATTCCACAATGGACCCAATTCTAGTTGACCGTGTCACGATATTAGGAAAAGTAGTTGGACTTTATCGACAAATACACTAAAATCAATTACGTCTTGACGTAATTGCGTCCGGATTTTGAATTGTGCTTGCACAATTAACTCCTTACAAAATCCGTGACATCCGCCGGAGGCTTATCTTCATTCTACCTTTATTCGGCTCTCCTACTTTATTATCTAAATACATTTCCTACCTCAGTGGGGAGTAATATTCGCATGAAGATATAAAACCTCGCACTATTAAATATTGTGCGAGGTTTACTAAACTATTTTTAATTTACTAGACTGTTCTTTTTCGTACAAACTTCAATGAATTCTTTGAACAGCGTTAGAGAATTAGGATCGCCACCCTGCGCCATTTCTTCTGGATGCCATTGTACGGCAACTCCAAAAGGATAGTCTTTCATTTCAACGGCTTCCACTATTCCATCACTAGACTTAGCAACAACCGTTAAGGTTTCCGCTACATCCTTTATCGCTTGATGATGGAATGAGTTCACTGATATCTTCTCTTTTTTCAACATTAAATACAGTTTGCTTTCTTTTTCGATTTTCACATAGTGTGCCGCTTCTGCTCTACGTGCTAGTTGACTATGTTGTATCGGCACTTTTTCGTATTGCGATTGAATGTCCTGATATAACGTCCCACCCAGACCGACATTTAACAGTTGAATACCACGGCAAATCCCAAATATCGGTAGTTTTCTCTTAACCGCTTCATGCAATAAATACAATTCAACTTTATCACGCTCAATCATTACTTCTCCGAGCTTTGGATGAGGATCTTCGCTAAAAAAATGTGGATGCACATCAACTCCACCTGTAAGTAACAACCCATCCACAATACTAATAATTTTCTCGACATCCCCTTCTACGCCAAAGGGGATGCAGTAAGGAATCCCACCAGCATCTAGTACAGATTCTACATACGCTTCATTAATTACATATCGACCATCACGTGTAGTTGTCATCGTTATCCCAATCACTGGTTTCATAAAACCACCCCCATATTACCTTTTCTATTTTATAATACAATACTCCTACCCATTACTAATATTTCCTAATTTTTCCCTTATATAATAAAAAGCCTAGCAATTGTGCTAAGCTTTAGAGTAAAAGGTTCATATACCAATCAATCATTCGGTGACCATAGAAATAAACGATGATTGCTGCTGCTGCAATTGAGGGGCCAAAAGGAACGGGTGTCTTTCTCCCCTGCCCTTTTGCCTTTAGTACGATGAGCCCTACAACCATTCCAATGACAGAAGCTAAAAATAGAGTTAATAATGTATGTATTGTTCCCAACACCAAGCCAATTAAAAAGAATAGCTTAATATCACCGCCACCCATACCACCTTTTGAAATGATGGCAATTAAGAATAGGATTCCGAATCCAATGACAGCCCCAAGAAGACTATCCCACCATGGTGTTAATGGCGATACCAGGCGACCAATAAGCAAGAATGGTAAAAAGAATAATAGAATTTTATCTGGAATAAGCATGTACGCGATATCTGATACGACAATGATGACAAGTAAAGAGATAAACAAAAGAGCAACAAATAACTCAGGTACAATGCCCAATTGCCATGTAGCAAAGGCGAATAGAAGACCCGTAACCAGTTCAGTCACGCAATAAATCGGGGATATTTTCACCCCACAAGTGCGACATTTTCCTTTTAAAAAAAGGTATGAAAAAACAGGTACAAGATCTAGTGCAGTTAAACGTCGATTGCAGCTTGTACAGTGCGACGGTGGGTTCACAATGGATTCCTTTTTGGGGACTCGTAACCCAACGACGTTAAAAAACGAACCAAAAACAAGGCCGAAAAGTAACGCAAACACTGTATAAACAATCTCCATTTATTAAGCACCTAACCTTTACCTGTTGTAATTTGTAATGTGAATGGAAGGTTATTGTTCACCTTCATAATAGAACGTCGTCACTTGAACGGACGCTGTAGCAACATCCGACGCATCCTCAGCAAATTCATTTTCCTCACCTGGAAGTGAATAGCTGATTGTATCAATGTGCATAACACGTTCTAAGTCTTCAATTTCTTTAATGAATTGTTGTAATCTTGTATAATCTGGTGATTCTATTTCAAGATTAAATGTTATTAGTTTTAGTTCCGGTGGCAAAGACTGTGCTAGAGTTGAAATAGGTACATCTTCTTGAATCGCTTCACCATTTTCAATTGCCTCTGGATCAGTTGTTTCCGTGCCTTCTGTTTCAGTAGATGAAGTCTCTTCTTGAGTTTCAGGTTCGATATAGCCAGACTCAGAAACTAGTGAATCATAATTATTAAAATTAATGGACTGAACATTAGATTCTGTCACATAGGCGATTTCTTCAATATTTAATAATAATCCATCAATTTCACGACTCTGTGGTACCTTTTTACGCAAATTAAAAGTTGTTGGGGTATTTTTAGCTTGGGTATCTTCTAACCCTTTTAACTGCTCTTGATAGGTTGTAATTTCTGACTGTAAGCTGCTAACCGAATTACTTAGCATTTCCGCTTCATCCTTTTTAGGTATCACAACATAATAGTACACAGCAAAAATCAACGTAGCGACTAATGCTGTTAAAAGTAGAACAGCGGAATTTTTACTACTAGAGATTTTCATTATTCAACACCTCCAGTAGCTAAGTATCCTTCATCTATGACCAATGTGAAATTTGCAGTCTGTCTAGGAATGACATTAAAGTCTTTTTCACTTTCAGTAGTGTTCTCAGTACCTAAATCAAAATTTGATACAGATGAAACTTGTACATCTGTAAAGTAACTACTATTTGTAAGACTAGAGATATAGTCTGCCACATCGTTAAGGGTTTCAAAATCTACTGTAATTGAAACACTTTCAGCATCGAAAGAATAACTTCTTAAATACGAATGATTTGTTTGTAACATTTGAATTTCATCAATTAATGGTGTAACAGGATATGAAACAAGCTCAACGAAATCAACAGATTGTTCTAGGGACCCTTGAGTTGTTGAATTCATCCCATCTAGTTGTGATTTCAAATCGTCTCGTTGTGATTGTAACGCTGTTTGCTCTTTCGTTAAAATTACGATATCAGCACGAGCCTGGAAATACTGCCAAGCTAGTAAAGAGAGTAAGAGTAAAGCTGCGATACTTATAATCAAATACACGATCTTGGAACCCGAATCATCCTTGTCGAGATTCGGGATGAGATTAATATCTGGAATCATTTAGCAACCTCCTTTAAAGCAAGCCCTAACAACGATGCATGTTTCGCTTTAAATCCAGGGAAGTGTTCTTGAATCAATGCATCATCAACTACTTTGATGGGAACTGCTAAATTTTCCTCTAAAAGTGAATGTATTTGATGAAGAAGCGGATTATCCCCCATGACGACAATCTCATCGACAGACTTTTCCCCTTTATGTAAAGAGAACCTAAAGAAATTCATGATTCGATCAAGTTCAAGCAATTGATCCGTAATCACCATCCGATAATCTTCCGGCTCCCCATCAAAAGTAAATTCTACTTGTTCGTTGATTTTTTGCTTTCCTCGCCATAAGGCTAAATCCGTGTTTATCGGTTGATAGCGCATAAAATCAACTTGGCCATTGGAATAAATACAAATGGATAATTCGTTAATTAACCAATTGGCAAGTAAATACGTTTTATCCGGTTGAAGAAGTTGTAGATGATCAAGTACACGTAAATTACAAAGTGACCGAATGTCTGCCACAACCGGCTCCATTTTAATATCTAAAAATAAGTGGATAAATTTATTGACCTCTTCAGCGGCAGCAGCAAACATCATCGCTTGCCCGTCCCCTTCTTCCGGGTCATACACATCAATCAGTGGATCCTGGAAAGGTAAATGAACCGAATGGCCAAGTTCCATTTCAACAAATTCTTTTAACTTATCAGAGGTCACATCTGCTGGATGCTCAAATGATTTTAACAGAATAATAGAATCGGGTACAAAGAAACGAACATTTTGTCGTTTCCCTCCCCAATTATGTTGATGCTCTTTAAAAATATCAAACAGCTGCATATCATCAGCCACTACCCCTTCTTCGACAATACTTGGAGGAAGAGGCACTTCAAATACTTTTGCTTGCGCAAAATCAGGGCCCTTCATCACAAGTGCACGAAGTACGTAATCATTTATTTCGATTGATACATGACTTTTTTTCTTAAGGTTGAACATTTGTGAGGGCTCCTTTTTAATAATTTATAAAACATAGTAAAATACTTATTAGGTATTTAGCAAAGTTTGACATTATTAATTATTTATTTTTCTTATACTATTTGATTACTATTAATTAAAACTACTTTATAGTCTTTAGTACATATAAGCGTCTTAAATTAATAAATTATTATTAGTACCGGGGCTTTAATAAAAATAATTTACTGATAAGTTATAGTTTCCATTAAAATTTAGTTTCTCAATGGAACACCTAACCAATTTAATTTAGGTGTTCGATGAAAGACTAACTTAGAAATTGTTACGGAGTAGTTGGAATTGAAATAACTCCTTTTTTTACAGTTGCATCACTTAAATTATCTAAAGTTTTATTTTTATGCGTTGTACCATTTGTGTCTTTAAATGTAATATTAATCGGAGCATCTTTAGGTTTAATTACTGTTACAGTATCAATTTTCCCTAGTGTCTCAACATATCCAGCAGATAGTAACTCCGTACCCTTAACAGTATTATCAGTATCATTTGGATTATCAGTGAAATAAAGATTTGCAGCGTCTAGTATATTAATAGCATCAGCAACTTGTGCTTTTCCTCGAGAATTATCAATAATACTACCAATTGCAGGAATTGCAATCGCTGCAATAATTGCTAATATTACAATCACAGCTAATAATTCAATTAAAGTTAACCCCTTTTCATTACCAAGGCGTTTTTTCAATAAGTTATTAAACATGTTATTTCCCCCATTATATTTATCTTTCTTAAATTTACCAGTTTTTTGTACGGACATTGTTTGCATGTACTCTCACCTCCCTGCAAAACGTCCTCCTTCTCTAAATCTGCTCGTATAAACTAAACATCGGCATCATAATAGCTGCCACAATGAATCCTACTATAACAGCTAAAAATAAAATCATTAAAGGCTCAATTAGCGATTTTAATGTATCAACCGCTCGATCAACTTCCGTTTCATAAAAGTCTGCTATTTTTTCAAGCATGTAATCAAGTGAACCGGTTGACTCTCCTATTGAAGTCATGGAAGTAACTAAAGGTGGGAAGAGCCAACTTTTTTCTAGTGGTGCTGTTAACGTACTTCCTTTTTCCAAGCTTTCTCTGGCTTCAACCATTACTTTGGCAACTACGGGATCTCCCACAACTTTTTCAACAATAACTAATGATTGTAAAATCGGTACTGCACTGCTAAATAATGAAGATAAGGTTCTTGTCATACGCGCGATTGTTGACCTTTGTAATAATGGACCAAGTACTGGCATTTTTAACATCATATAGTGAACTGCATAGTTGAATTCTTTATTACTTTTATACAGAAACTGAAATCCACCTAAAGCAGTAAATATTACGAGAATCACAATCCACCAAAAATCTCTCAACCAGTCACTAATGGCAACAGTAACAATCGTGATCATCGGTAGTTGGGCATCCATTTCTTCAAATGATGAAACAAACGTAGGAACGATATAAACTAATAGAAAGAACACAACTAATATCGTAACGAATAATAATACTGCCGGATATGTTAAGGTCGATTGGACTTTTTTCTTTAAGTTATATTGCTTTTCAAACGTATTGGCGAGACGTTCTAACGTGTCGTCAATATTCCCTGTTGCTTCACCTGATCGCATCATATTACTAAATAGCGCTGGGAACACTTTCGGATGTTTGACGGTTGCATTTGAGAAAGAAAGCCCTGAACGAATATCCTCTTCCACTTCTTCAAGCGCTTTTTTTAACGGTTTATTTTTCGTTTGGCGGGCTAAAATATTTGTGGATTCAACAATCGATACACCAGCTCGAATTAACGTCGCAAATTGTCGGCAATAGATAACAAAATCCTGGTTCTTAACTCCTCCAACAAAATTGAGATCTTTATGCAAGATGCTTTTCGACTCTTCAATTTGACGAGGATTAATGCCCTTTTCCCTTAACTTGGTGATGGCCGCATTTATATTTGCTGCATCAATTGTGCCCTTTTTTGGTGCTCCAGTTTTAGTACGCCCCACATATTTATAAACGGTCAACTGTACTCACCAACGTTCAAGTAAGGTTTGACTTCCTCCATTAACACAATCCCTTTAGATACAAGTTCTGAGATTGAATTTTGTAAAGTATGCATACCAAGTGCACGACTAGTTTGCATCACACTTTGAATTTGATGAACCTTTTCATTTCGAATTAAGTTCGTAACTGCAGGAACAGCAGTTAAAATTTCTGTTGCAGCAACTCGACCTGTTGAATCACGTCTCCGGAATAATCGTTGAGAGATAATCCCCTGTAACACATTAGCTAATTGGATTCGAATTTGCCCTTGCTGATGTGGTGGGAACACGTCAATAATTCGATCAATCGTCGTTGGTGCGCTGGATGTATGCAATGTTGCAAACACTAAATGCCCTGTTTCCGCAGCCGTAATTGCAGTTGAAATCGTATCAAGGTCTCGCATCTCACCTACTAAAATGACGTCTGGATCTTGACGAAGAGACGACCGTAAACCACTGGAGAAATTCTCCGTATCAATTCCAATTTCACGCTGATTCACCATCGATTTTTTATGTGAGTGCAAGTACTCGATTGGATCTTCCAAGGTGATAATATGTTTTGATTTCGTCTCGTTAATATAATTAATCATACTTGCGAGAGTTGTTGATTTACCTGAACCCGTTGGACCTGTTACTAATACGAGTCCTTGAGGTTTATCAGATAATTCGAACAATACTTTCGGCATACTAAGCGACTCAATGGTCGGTATTTTTGACGGTATTAAACGAGCAGCAATCGCGCCCTCATTACGCTGATGATAAGCATTCACACGGAAGCGACATAAATCACCTAGTGAATAATTAAAATCCGTTTCCCCAGTCTGATTAAACTCTTCGACCTTATATGCAGGAATGATTTCTTCAATCATTACCCGAATTAAATCAGGGGTGACAGAAACATCCCCGTATTGTTGTAATCGACCATCAATTCGATATACAGGTGGGATCCCGGTTGTTAAGTGTAAATCGGATGCCTTCTCATCAAATGCTCGTTGCAATAGAGAAGATATTGAAAGTTCGCTCATCACTATCACTTCCTAATCTAACGTTGCTACACGCAATACTTCTTCGGTAGTTGTCATGCCGTCTAATACTTTTAATAGTCCATCTTCGAGTAATGAACGGTATCCTTCACTTTTCATATGGTCGCGGATCACGGAAATACTATGACGTTGTAAAATAAGTTCTTTTAATTTCCGATCAATTGGTAAGATTTCATGAATGGCAAGTCTTCCGCGATACCCAGTATGGCTACATGCAGGACAGCCTCGGCCACGTCTTACCTTTTCTACATGCAGACCAACTGCTTCAAAGATTTCTTTCTCTCTCTGTGTAGCTGAAACAGTTTCTACACAATCACGACAAACACGGCGTACTAACCGTTGTGCCATGACGCCGTTTAATGATGAGGAAATTAAGAACGACTCAATCCCCATATCTTGTAATCTTGAGATAGATTCTACGGCACTATTTGTGTGTAATGTACTTAATACTAAGTGTCCAGTTAGTGACGCCCGAACGGCAATTTCGGCAGTTTCTAAATCTCGAATTTCCCCAATCATGACGATATCCGGATCCTGACGTAAAATTGAACGTAATCCAGCTGCAAAGGTTAGACCAACTTCTTCCTTAACCTGAATTTGATTAATTCCCTCAAGTTGATATTCCACTGGATCTTCTACTGTAATAATATTCACTCCATCATTATTCAGATGAGAGAGTGCTGCATATAAAGTAGAAGATTTACCGGAACCAGTTGGTCCAGTAATCAGTACTATACCATTAGGTTTTGAAATTAGATTTCTGAAAAGCAGTTCATTTGCCTTTGAAAATCCAAGCTTTGAAATATTACCGGCAGCATTACTTAAGTCAAGAATACGCATTACTATTTTCTCACCATAAATGGTTGGTAATGTCGATAGACGAATATCAACGGGTTTAAAGTTCACTGTGGTTTTAATTCGTCCATCTTGCGGAACACGATTTTCTGTAATATTCAAGTTCCCCATGATTTTGACACGGGCTGTCATCATATTTTGCATATGCTTAGGTAATGATCGCTCAGTTCTTAAAATCCCATCTACACGGTAGCGAACTCGGAATTCAGTTTCTTGTGGATCGAAGTGAATATCACTAGCATGTTGAGCTACACCGTTTGCGATGATTTGATTAACAAGACGTACGATTGGTGAATCTTCATCAATAATTTCTTGTTGGGGTTCATTTGTTGGTGAAACCCCTAAGTCGGAAAGTGCGGCTTCCATCGACTCTTGTAAATCGTAATATTTTGTTATCGTACGGTATAAATCGTCTTTAGCAGCAATACTTGTTTCAATCTGACAACCTGTTGCCATTCGAACTTCTTCAATGGCGAAGTAATCCATTGGATCCGCCATGGCAATAAACAATTTATTTTTATCACGTCGAATTGGCATAATTCTTGCACGTTTTGCCAACTCAGCAGGAACTAGTTGCAAAAGTTCCGGCTCAATGGAATATTGATTTAGTTGGATATGAGGTACGCCTAATTGAAATTCGAGAACCTCAATTAATTGTTGTTCGGTTAAGTAATTTTCACGAATTAGGAAATCGCCAAGCTTTTCATCTTGCGTTTTATTTGATAACGCATAGTCAAGCTGTTCATTCGTAATTACTCCGGCTTCAACAAGTAAATCCCCAAGTCGTTTACGCGTTTTTACTTTCAAATCTTTTACCTCCTCTCTACGGAGTCACTAAATTTCCACCTTTATCGTAATAACTTCCTGGTGGTAGCTCATCTTCATCTTTTGGCGCTTCAAGATCTGGAAGGCCATCGCCATCTAAATCAATATCTAAATCTGAATCATTCTTTTTGTTTGTTTTACTCGCTTCATTTGAAGTAGGTGTCGAGCTATTGTCATTTGCTGCTGTGATTGGTTGTCTTGAAGATTTCAACACAATTCGATTCGTTGGAGCATAATAGTCACGAGACACCACTTCTTCTTCAGCACTTCCACTTTCTGAAATCGTTCGATACACTTCAATGCGATAACCTGAATTTCCCTCTTGTATTAACTCTTCTGATCCTATAGGAAGCTCATCTGAATATCGTTCAATAATTCTCGGTTGAATGATTTCTTTTTCTACTTGAACTAGGACCTCTTTCACTTTTTCATCCGAAGTTATTTCTAGTTTCATAGAATTCCCTTCAGTTGAAGTCTTAATTTTTGTCGGATATTCAGATTGATTATAAAACTTTAAATCCTTGTTTGAGTTAATATCAATCGCAGCTTCCATTCCTAATTCTAAGTATGGAGGCACAGATTTTTGTGAATGTCGCTCTAATAGTTCGTATTCCGTTTGTAAGACTGCACTATATAATAAAGAAGCAACGAAATTAATTGCTTCAGAATTAGCAACTGATGTAGCTTCACCTGTATGTTCAAGGAATGAAAAAGAATCTCCTGGGTTTATGACTAAATTATTTAGAGACTCTGAAAGTTCATAAATTCCTGCTGCATCTTCAGGAATTTCTCCAATAGTTAATGCAAGTCTTTCATTTTCGTATAATGTGGAATCATTCACTGTAGCATTTATTTCATGGTCCTTTAAGTAAGACGCTTGTGCTAAAAGCTGGTTATATGTTTCATCTGCATTCCAAGTACCTATACTAGCAATCTCGTTTTTAATTTCATCGTTAGGTAATACTTGTAATGGTAAGTGAACAACACGATCAGATTCCCAGAAAAGGTACCATGGTTTATCTGTTTGTGACTCATAGTTAGAAATTGTTGAGTTGAAATCAAATTCAAGTTTATTAGAATCAATCTCCATTTCAATTGCACCATCTGAAACGAGAATAGGAGTTTTCATCCATTCTTTAACTTCTTTTTGTAAGGCTTTTTCAATCTCTTCCTTATCTAGACCTTTAACATTTACACCAGCAATGGTTGAACCATTCCCCTCATCATCTGCGTATGCGGTTTTTGATTCAGTTGTGGGTAAACAAATATAGGCGAGGAAAACACATATAACTGCTATACCGATTAATTTTATTTTCATCTCGTCAACCCCACATTTTATTATGTATTTAGTTTCTATAATGATTCAATCTTTCAAACTACGACTTATGTATTATAGGCTTAGAATACACAAAAGCATGTAAAATGTATATCCATTTGTAATAGTTGTAATAAATTTTTCAAATATTACCAAATATTATTTCACTTTAAAACAATTTTACTTAACAATAGTACAAAGTATTCACGCAAGTTGTGACAAACTTTTGTACTAAGAATTCGTCTTCTCACTCTCAAAGAATCAAAAGACTAAGTTGTTGAATAAGTTAATCATAATATACAACTTTTTTTTACATCTGTATATAACTTTTTTACCACTATACTTTTAAAATAAATGAAAAAAATTTTTTTATGTGACTTTAGTACAATAAATCTCCATTTGTTGTATAATAAAACCGTTATAGGGTCATCAAACGTAATAATTTAATATCATTCTATATCTACAATTATATTAATATAGCGTAACACAAAATGTAACGAGTAAATTATGGATTTTACAAGATCTTTTCAATTAGCTTATTTGTGTAATATTAAAATTACTGATATTAAGAAGTATATTTGTACTTTTTATCTTTTAACTTAGGAAACTCAAACCTAAAAACAGATGAAAAAATCAAAAATGTTTACTATAAATTATAAAGAGAACTGCTGTTTTGAATTCTTGCGAGCAAGATCACGGGGGTATACAAAAATATTTTTTTATTAGAATTCCTGTATTTTTATATCTATTAAGTTACTATAGTTTTGGGGGTAATTATTTGAGGAAGATACTAAGCAATAATAGAGGAATAACACTTATTGAAGCTGTTGTTTCTTTACTACTTATAACCATTATATTAATTTCTTTTTATGGGATGTTCATACAATCAAAAAAGACCAATTCAAATGCCGAATCAATCTCTGATGCTACATATTTAGCTCAAACTGAAATGGAAAAAATATACGAGTTATCAAAAAATCAATCTATATCAAGTTTAAATTCTACATTCATCACCGGATATTCGTTGACCAGTAATAGAAGTATAAGAGCTTGTGACGATTTGAATCAACTAAACTATAATGAATATACAAGCGAAATTGTTTATGAAAAAACTTTAAACGAAAAATATAAGAGTATTATTATGATAAGGCAGCTTTGTGATTTTGAGAAAAGCACCACTATTTTAATTGATATTATTGATACAAATAATAAAATTAAAGCAACTGTAGAAAACGTTTATGTTTGGAAATAAAAGATTAGGTGGCAATTATTCGATGATTAAACAAAATGAAAAAGGAATGACTTTAATAGAGGTTTTAGGTATTTTAATTATATTAACTCTCATTTCATTTTTTGTTTTCAATATTATGAATTCCTCATCAAAACAACAAAGTGAACAAACTAAGGAATCTTTGCAACTTCAAGATGGAGCATATATCCTAAAACAAATAACAAAAGATTTAAGGAAAAGCTTTAAAGTTACATCGATAACAAGTGGTGACAATACTATTTTTTACTTTCAAGATCAAACTAATAACTCTTTATTCATCTATGAATATAAGAATAGCAACTATGAGCTTTATAGAAACAATGTCTTAATAGGAAAGAATATTAAAAGCCTCTCGATTTATGGTGACCAAACAGTACATTTAGATTTCATGTTAAATAATAAAAATTTCGAAACTTCTATTACTTTTAGAAGGGGGTCTTCATAAATGAAATTATTAAAAAACAATGATGGATATGGACTATTTATCACAATTTTACTAATCTTATTAGTATCAATAACAGGCATTAGCCTGCTCACATTAAGTATGAATACTAATAAAACCACAATAAACGAAAGAAAAGATCAGTCTACTTTTTATTTTGCTGAAGCAGGAATTAACCTTGAAAAATCAAATATAGCTACAGTAATTACAAATTTAGACAGAGATATCAAGGATTATTTCAATTCTCTAGACTACGATTCGCAAGTTGCATTATTAAGTAGTTTTAACAATGATTTCGAAACTTATTATTATACTAAAATGAGTAATGATTTTTGCTCTGAATTTAATTCACTTTTCAATCCAGTAGGACAGTCTAATAAATGTAGTTCTAATACTTTTTCAAGTAATTTTAAATTAGGAAAACAATTTGAAAAACAACCTGTTGTTGAGACTACAGTCTTGTTTGATTGCTCTCGCTCTCTGGATTGTACTGTTAACATAACATCAAATGGATATTTTGAAGATTCACCTTCAAATTTCCGAACAGTTTCTCAGCAACTTAAAATTGACGCTAATCCTCAAGTTTCAGGAGGTAGTTCGGGTAACAATGGAGGGTCAGGCGGAAGCGAAGAAACTGTTTCAGAAGAGAATGGGAGCGGAGGTTATGTAAACCCTTTAGAAAATTTTGCAGCTCTTACAAATGGAAATATCACTTTAAAAGGCGGAGCTACTATTAATGGAAATGCTGCTACCAACGGAGGGGAAATATCTACTAATGGTGGTGCAAATATAACTGGCTCTGAATATTCAACTTTACCTTCTTCAATAAAAATTAATTCTCCTAATCCATTAGTACAATTTTTACCAACATTCCCTGAATTTCTAATAGAAACAGGAGAATTAGTTCCATATCCACCTAATAATGAGTTTATCTATGATAAATCGAATAAAACAATGATTATAAAGGATGGTAATTTTACTTCAAGTACATGGATGACACCTTCGTATACATTACCATTAGAGAAGGATACTAGATTTAAAGATTTTATATTAGGAAATGATAATAATTTAACTATTAATATTGGCAGCAACGAAGTTAATTTATATGTGAATAATTTGAATATTGAGAATGGCGATATAAAAGTGACCGGTTCGGGTAAATTAAATATCTTTGTGAAAAATAAATTTAACATAGGCAGTAATAGTGTAATAAATCTGGGTGAAAATAAAATAAATATTAGCGTGAAAGATGTTGACATAAATGATGGTCATATTATTGTAGGTAATACCGGGATTTTAAATATGTATGTAACTGATAACCTAAATATTAAAGGTTCATTCAACCAAAACGGGAATCCTGCCTCTGCAAATTTATATTACAACGGATCAGATAGATTAGATTTTAATGGAAGTACAAAATTATATAGTTCTTTATATGTAAAAAAAAGTGATGTGAAATTAACTGGTGGAGCGGGATTATACGGAAACTTTTATAGCGGTGGTTCGAATGTTGATATTGCAGGTGGCGTACCCACTATCGGTCAATGGTTTGTTGCTCCATATGCAAAATTAGACCTGAATGGCGGAGGGAATATGAAAGGGATTGTAATTACTGAATCAATCACAGCGACAGGTGGAACAAGTATTAGCTTTGGCGAGCCAATAGTACCAAATCCAGCAATTCCTATTGCACCACCATCTCAACCATATTCCGGTGTAACCAAAAGTGATTTATTTATTGAAGGGCCCTTACTAGAAAACGATAGATAAAATATTTTGTTGATTATCTTTTAAATATTATCGTAAAGGATTATTAAAAATACTAAAAACTTCTGCCTCCCTGCAGAAGTTTTTTCTTTCTACACCTGTCATCTAACAATTGTGTCTCATTTTGCAATTAGTATTAGTATACTATTCTCATAAAATGTTTTTGTCAAATTCAACGACTATTAACCGTTTAGCATTCATACCACTTCCTCTTTCTCCAAAATCAAACAACTTCCTTACCAAAGCATTTAGGTAGTGTATAACGAGAAAATGTCACCTTACAATATACTTCATCCATCGAGGTGAAAACGAAGAATATATTACAAAGTTAAGCAAACCCGAAATGATTGTACTTGTTGGCTATGAAATTTTGCCTTAAATGTTTGTAGTTGGACCGAGAAATAACGTTCATGGAAATGTAATATTTAGTCGCTTAAACTAGCTAGTTTTGGAGCATAATATAGAGTAGATTAATAGTTATAGGGGGCACGTCTGTTGCCCCACCCTCTCCCATTAAAATTTTAATAAGAAGGTGTTCCGCATGATTAAGCGAGCAAAGAACCTTTTATCAAACCGCCTAAATGAACGCGGTGGCTCTAGCGTTAAAGTGATTTCGATTACATTAATTCTGTTGTTCCTCATTTCCGGTGCCATCGGGATCTATTACCAATTTAAAGACCGCGCTAACTTTTCTGAAGAGGAAATTCAAGCTGCACAACAAGTAGCGCAACATGAATTAGCTGGCGCTTCTGCTATTGCAACTGAGACAGCTTATGACGATCGAATTGAAGTGATTCAATCTCTTGGTTATAGCGAACCTGAGGTAGAAAAATCAACTTATACTTTTGAAAAACATACTGATTCCGACGTTTATATATTATTAAAGCTACAACCACATGAAGCGTATCCAAATCTATCAAGAGTGTTAATTCAAATTTTCAATAAGGAAAATGGTTCGTTAATATCGAACCTTGAGAACGTCCTAACATGGAAAGAAAGTTAAATACACATAGCGAAACCCCATCTCAAAACAGATGGGGTTCTTTTATCTTTAGAATTGTTTCCAAATTGCCCGAATAGCTAACACCCGCGCAATCCTCACAACCAAAATAAAAAAGCTTCGACACGGTCAACGTGTCGAAGCTTCTTCTAATTAGTACATTTTCATGTATTGTTCGCGTTCCCATGGGTGTACTTGTGTACGGAACATGTCGAACTCGATTTCTTTTGCTTCTTTGAAGTTTTCGTAGATGTGTTCGCCTAATGCGTTTTTCACTACTTCGTCTTGACTTAATAATTTAAGTGCGTCTAGAAGTGATGATGGTAAGTTATCGATCCCATTTTCGATGCGCTCTGCTTCAGACATTACATAGATGTTGCGGTTGATTGCTGGTGGTGGAGTTAACCCTTGACGGATTCCTTCTAAACCAGATTCTAAAATAACCGCTAAAGCTAAGTATGGGTTTGCAGCTGGGTCAACCGAACGTACTTCAACACGTGTAGAAACTCCGCGTGAAGCTGGGATACGAATTAATGGTGAACGGTTTTGTCCTGACCATGCTACGTAACATGGTGCTTCATAACCTGGTACTAAACGTTTGTAAGAGTTTACAGTTGGGTTAGTAATCGCAGTAAATGCTTTTACGTGGTTTAAGATCCCTGCCATGAATTGCATAGCTGTTTCTGATAAACCAATCTCAGTTGATGGATCATAGAATGCATTTTCTTTCCCTTTGAATAAAGAAACGTTACAGTGCATACCTGAACCCGCTTCACCGAATAATGGTTTCGGCATGAATGTTGCGTGTAATCCGTGTTTACGTGCAATTGTTTTAACAACTAATTTGAACGTTTGGATGTTGTCACATGCTTCAATTACGTTTGCATATTTGAAGTCGATTTCGTGTTGACCAGGTGCTACTTCATGGTGAGAAGCTTCGATTTCAAAGCCCATTTCTTCTAGTTCAAGCACGATGTCACGACGGCAGTTTTCTCCAAGGTCCGTTGGCGCTAAATCGAAATATCCACCGTGGTCATTTACTTCTAAAGTTGGTTCGCCTTTTTCATCTAATTTAAATAAGAAGAATTCTGGTTCAGGCCCTAAGTTGAAATCTGTGAAGCCCATTTCTTCCATTTCTTTTAATACGCGTTTTAAGTTGTTACGTGGGTCACCAGCGAATGGTTCTCCTTGAGCAGTGTAGATATCACAAATGAAACGAGCAACTGTTCCTTTATCAGTTGTCCATGGGAACACCATGAATGTGTCAAGATCAGGGTATAGGTACATATCTGATTCTTCAATACGTACGAAACCTTCGATTGAAGATCCATCAAACATCATTTTGTTGTCGATTGCTTTGTCTAATTGACTAACAGGAATTTCAACGTTTTTGATTGTCCCTAGAATGTCAGTAAATTGTAAACGGATGAATTTTACACCCTTCTCTTCCACAAGGCGTTTAATGTCTTCTTTTGTGTATTTCCCCACAGATTTCACTCTCCTAATAGTTACCTCAGCTGCTAGCGCTTTTTTGGTTAGTCTGCTAACACGTTGATGTTTAGTATATTTTTTTATTATTTATGCGTTTTTATTTTATTGATAAAAACGCGATAAATTCCCTTGACGTAATGATGTCTTTTGCATACGTTGAGCAACTTTCATCTCTTCGCGTAAAATACGGCGTAAATCAGCATCAGAAATTTCTTTTTCGGTTTGAGCTGCTTGAACTGCCGGATTTTCTTTAAGTGCAAATAGTTTTTTTATTCCTGCCATGTTAATGCCTTGTTCTAGCATATCTTTTATTTCAAGAAGAGTATCGACATCATTTAATGAAAACATGCGTCGGTTCCCTTCTGAACGGTGTGGTTGAATTAAATCATGTTCCTCGTAATAGCGAATTTGACGAGCAGATAATTCTGTCAATTGCATTACCGTACCAATTGGTAGTAACGGCATCGATCTACGAAGTTCACTCGTTTTTTTGTTTTCACTACTCATTTAACCCACCTCCCTCTTACCAATATAATACGCTCGGTCATGTTACTTGTCAATGATATGTTAGGAAAACTTACACGCAAGATAAAACTGAGAAAAAACTCTATTATTTGAAGAAGAATATTGCGTTAAGTACAGCTATTCTAAATTTTCAATAAACTCCCACACTATGTAAAGAGAAATAAAAAAACCGCAGAACACGGGTATCCCAATGCCTGCAGTTTCCTAATAAACTTATATAATTCCTGTAAGACTGTACACTAAAATGATGAAGAAACATGCTAGTGTTTTAAAAATTGTAAGTACAAATATATCCTTATAAGATTGTTTATGGGTCATTCCTGTTACTGCAAGTATTGTAATAACCGCGCCATTATGAGGCAAAGAATCCATACCACCTGAGGCCATGGATATTACACGGTGCATTACTTCTGGTGGAATGTTGTATTTGATTGCAGCTTCCATGTATTGCTCACCCATGGCACTTAATGCAATACCCATACCTCCAGATGCAGATCCCGTAATCCCGGCTAACACATTCGTTGTAACTGCACTGTTTACTAGCGGATTTGTAAATGTCTGCGAAATCCCATCACGAACAATTCCAAAACCAGGAAGTGCAGCAATTACACCACCAAAACCATATTCAGCACCTGTGTTCATGGCTGCTAGTAAAGCTCCACCGATACTTTGGTTGATGCCTACTTTAAAATTCTCAAAAACCGCACTCCAATTAAAGCAAATACTTGCAATAATTCCAATGACAAGGGCTAATTCTACAGACCAGATCCCAACAACACTTGAAATTTCAATTTTACCGAAAGACTCCATCCCAATGCTAGCAAAATCAAAACCATTTGGATACCAGTTTGGAAGAGAGGCAGTGAAAAATTTATTTGTTACTCCTACAAGAACTAAAGGTAAAAATGCCAACAACTGTCGCGCCCAATGAATAGAATCAGTTTTCTTTTCCTCAATTTGGGAAATAGAAACATCTGCAGTTGCAGCCATTTCCTTTTGAGCTAACGATGCGTCATCTGCAAAACCTAAGTATCCCTCACCGTTTGCATGTGCTTTCCGTCTACGTGATTCTAAATATAGCATCCCACAAGTAAATACAAAGATCGCACCAATGATACCAAGAGACGGGGCTGCATAAATATCTGTTTTAAAATATGAGGTAGGGATAACGTTTTGTATTTGAGGTGTTCCTGGTAAAGCATCCATCGTAAAGGTAAGCGCTCCTAAAGCAATAGTACCAGGGATTAATCTTTTTGGAATATTTGCTTCTTGGAATAATTTTACCGAAAATGGATAAACGGCAAAGGCAACAACGAATACACTTACGCCACTATAAGTTAAGATAGCTGTCATCATGACAATTGCTAAAATAGCTCTTTTTGCACCAACCACTTTCACGATTGATTTGGAGATTGATTCAGCCACTCCAGACATCTCAACTACTTTTCCGAAAATTGCCCCGAGTAAGAACACAGGGAAGTACATTTTAATAAAGTCAACCATTTTTTGCATAAAGATATTAGAGAAAAACGGTAATACATAATTCGGTTCCGTTAAAATTACTGCAAGCAATGCGCAAAGTGGAGCGAATAAGATAACCGAGAATCCTCGATAAGCAATCAACATAAGAAGTCCTAGCGCTAGTAGTATAATTATTAGATCCATTATTTAGCACCTTCTTTATTTTTATAGGTATATTCTTTGAATGCTTCAATCAACCTGAATAATAATTCCACAGTTATCTTGAGCACATTTGTAAGCGTTTTCTTCATAACTATCACTCATCCATGCAAGCCACTTAGAATGACAGAAATGGCCCGCATGGAATATTGATAGTTTTACTGGGATTAATTAAGTGTATTTTTAAGTAAATTCAGTTATCACTGCGTATTCCACCGCAGTTAACTCATTTTCGATTAAAAATACTAGATTTAACTATGAGACTTAAGGTATGCAGTTTTCCATTCAGTGAAGAAGTCGATTCCTACACTACCCTGTTCTCTAAATCCGCCAAGACCAGTCCCCTTAATACCGCCAAATGGGAAATGAGGCTCACTGTACATCGTCATCATGTTCACATGAGTAAATCCAGCTTGGATATTGTCGATAAAGTGTAGAGCTTTCTCCATATCATTCGTATAGATTGTAGAAGAAAGACCATATTCAATATCGTTAGCCCACTCAAGAGCTTCTTCATAAGTATCTACTTCCATAATGCTGATCACTGGGCCAAAGATTTCTTCTTGGGCAATTCTCATTTGCGGCGTAACACCACGGAAGATAGTTGGAGCAACAAAATACCCTTTACTTAGGTCACCTTCAGTTAAGCGGTAGCCCCCTGTAAGTAATTCAGCCCCTTCTTGCTTCCCAATTTCAATATAATTCAGGATTTCATTCATCGCCTTTTCTTCAGCAACTGGACCCATCTGATTTTCTTGATTTAGTGGATCTCCTACTTTAAGATTTTTCACCTTTTCAACAAGTAGCTCAACAAATTGGTCAGCAATTCCTTTAAGCAGGATTACTCGGCTTGTAGCAGTACAACGTTGACCACTCTCTCCAAATCCACCTTCAATTACATGAGTTGTTGCTAGTTCTAAATCAGCATCTTCTAATACGACAAAAGGATTTTTCCCACCCATTTCAGCCTGGAAGCGAGCTCCTCTACTAGCTATAACTTGATTGATTTGGTTTCCAACTGGATTAGAACCTGTGAAAGTAATCGCATTGATATCTTTATGTTTTGCCATCGCATTACCGATAACTGAACCAGATCCAGTTACAATATTAATAACTCCTGCTGGTAGATTAACAGACTCATAAGCTTCCATTAATTTATAGCTCACTACTGGTGTAATACTTGCAGGCTTATAGACAACAGTACATCCACATACTAATGCAGTCGCGATTTTCCAAGCAGAAATGGCAAGAGGCACATTCCATGGAGTAATGACACCAACAACACCAATTGGTTCGCGTTTCGTAAATCCACGCACAGTTGCGTCCCAAGATGGAATTGTTTCTCCTTTTAATCGTTCAGCTTCACCTGCTAAAAAGCGCATCGCTCTAATCGTACGAATTACTTCTGCATCAGCATCTTTATATGATTTTCCAACCTCAAGAATCAATTGTTCTTTAAATTCTTCTGCATGATCCTCAATGTATTGTGCTGCTCTATAAACATATTGTCCACGTGAAGGTGCAGCTATATTTTTCCATGCAGGCAATGTTTCTTTTGCAGCTTGAACTGCTTGATTTAATTCTGCTTCAGTAGATTGTTGGAAAACTCCAAGTTTCATTTCTTTATTTGCTGGGTTTTCGACAACGAATGTATCTCCTGAAGATGAAGGTACAGATTGACCCCCAATAATGTTATAGAATTTATTTAAAGTAGTTGTTTGGCTCATAGTCAATTCTCCTATTCTAGTCATTTATTTGATTTCAATTGCTTTTTTTGCTAGATCCTTAGTCATTAAGTATGCTGCAGACATATCATTATCTCCGTAGCCTTCATTTGCAATCTTCGTATACCAGTCTACTAGTTGTTCACCGATAGGAAGTTTAACTTCACATTCCTCAGCCATTTGCTTAGCAATCTTTAAATCTTTTAATAGTAGATTCGTTGTAAAGCCAGGCTCATAGTTATTTTCTGCGATATACTCTTTATAATTTCTTTCATAAATTCTACTTTGACCATAGCTCACACTTAAGATCTCAAACATACGTTCATGATCTAAGCCCATGTTTTCACCAAGAGTTAAAGCCTCTCCAACTGCTTGAGTATAGAAGCCAATCATCAAGTTATTGATTAACTTAATAACCGTTCCGCTATCTGGACTCTCACCTACGTGGAACAAGTTTTTCCCTAAAACATCTAATAATGGAAGTACTTCATCAAAATATTCTTTTGGCCCACCCACCATAAATGTTAGGGTTGCATTAACAGCACCAATTACACCACCACTAACTGGAGCTCCTAAGTACTTTAAGTTATTTTCTTGGCAAACATTAAATATAGTACGGTTCAATTCAGGGTTTACTGTACTTGTATCAATAATCATTAAACCTTCAGGACTATACTTAATAATCCCTTCTTCATAAAATGTTTTTTCAACAATAGCTGGTGAAGGCAAGCTTAGGAATAGCACGTCTACTTGTTGAACTACTTCTTTAATGCTTTGACATACTTGTCCACCTAGTTCTTTAAATTTGCTAATTGCAGTTGGATTAATGTCAAAACCATATACTGTATACTCGCTTTTAACTAAATTTTCGGACATCGGGAATCCCATATTTCCTAATCCTATAAAACCAAGTCTAATGTTTTCACTCATTTTTCTATCTCCCCTCATGTAGTTTAAAAATAAATATTTGATAGATGAGTGCGTTTACATTTTGTTCATCCAAAAGTACTCTTCCAGCTATCATAATATTTACTAAGGACTTTGCTCCGAATCTATGAACTGACCAATAAAATCTAGGGACTAATGAATCTAGTGATGTCCCCCTTATCGTTCAAAATTATGCATTTAGAACTTTCAGGTTTTTATAGTCATAAGTGAAAGCAACTCGATAAAGCTCGATTATTTCTTCTTTAGTAGGAACTCGTGGGTTATTTCCAGGACTTCCACTAGCTAGTGCATCCGTAGCCATTTTTTCTAGAGAATTTTCAAATTGTTCTTCATTAATTCCCCAAGATTGCAAATTAGGTATACCTAATTCAATACATAGATGTTTAATAGACAAAACCGTTTTTTCGGCTACTACCTCATCAGAATCAGTGTCCACATTTTCTAAAATAGCTCGTCCAATTTGAGCAAGTTTTTCAGTACAACTTTCAAGACTAAAATCTAATACGGCTGACAAAAGCATAGCGTTTGAAATGCCATGTGGTACATGGAAAAGCGCACCAATCGGACGAGACATCCCATGAACTAGACATACAGATGAATTAGAAAAAGCAATCCCAGCTTGCATTGAAGCTAAAGCCATTTGAGATCTCGCTTCTAAATCTTTTCCATCAACATATACGCGTTGAATATTTTCAACAATTAATTTAATTGAGGAAAGCGCTAGTGTATCAGTTAAAGGATGTGACTTGCGTGAAATATATGCTTCTAATGCATGGCATAGTGCATCAATCCCTGTTGCAACCGTTAACATTTTTGGAGCTGATTGCGTCAAAATTGGATCAACAATCGCAACCTTTGGAGTTATTTTAGGTTGTTTAATCATCATTTTGATATCTTTCGTTGTATGAGTGACAACAAGCGCATCCGTTACTTCAGACCCTGTACCCGCTGTTGTTGGGATAGCGATGACTGGAACGAGGTCATTTTCTATTTCTTTCTTCCCACCTACATATTCAATTAATTCTGTTTCATTTGTAGCCAATAAAGCGACCGCCTTCGCTGCATCAATACAGCTTCCTCCGCCTAGTGCAACAATTAAATCACAGCTCTGCTCGTTAAAAATAGTCAAAGCCTCTTCAACATGAGTATCTTTCGTTTCAGAGTCTACTCCTAAGTATATAACTGTTTGAATATTTTCTTTTTGAAGAGATTCAATGATTTGGTTAACATAACCTAAATCATTCATAGGCTTGTCACTTATTAATAATGCTTTTGATCCAAACTTACTTGCCTCTTTGCCTAATTTGGAAAGACTGTCTTTACCGTAATGAATAACATTTGGTATACGTAATTCTCCAGTAAAATTCATAATTCTCCTCCTATAAATTTATATTTTCGCTTCATCTGTCAGAATATTTGAAAATACTCTCTAAAACTATTATAATTTTCCTAACATTAGAAATATATTCCCCCTTTTCTTAAAATCAGTACACACTTTTTGTAAAAAATAACTAAGTTTTATATACTTTATTCTATTATTTGACGTATTTTCATATATTTCATGAGGAGAGGTGTCGATATTTGACCGTAGCAAGCAGTTGGAAAATTGATGTAGAAAGAATGAAAACAATAGACCATATAGATAAAAAACTACTTGAGGTAATGGAAGTTATACTATCAACCTTTTCATTAAAAGAATTGTTACTCTTCAGATATTCTCCCATCGATCATTTAGCCGAAGGGATTTTTTCAATAACTGACGGAGAGATTAGGAATATCACTTCCATTCGGGATGATGTTAAAACGATTCCTGCCATTTATGAGGCAATCGATGAACAATGCCCAAAATATTTTGAAGGGATCAATTATCATTTGAAATTTCCAAGAAAGTATATTGTTTCACAAAATAACAACTCGTTATTCGTTTTACCAGTGCTGTTTAACCAGGTGGTCATTGGCTATTTTCTTGGTACAAAGTTCAAAACACCTTTCAAAGAGCAAATGCTATTTGATGCTAAAGTTTTTAGTCAGACAATAGGTGAACTCTTCGTAAAACACCAAAGCTTTGACGAAAAAAATTCTATCAAACTGTCAAAGCGTGAATATGAAGTGATGAAATGTTTGGCTGTCGGTAATAGCTCTAAGGAAATCTCCAGTTTATTAGCAATTAGTGAAACAACTATAAAGCAATACATTAAAAGTGTGATGGAAAAAACCAATACGTCTAATCGGACACATGCAGTAGCATTTTTGTATCAACAAGGGATTTTGAAATAAAGGGGCTTACTAGAGGCTTATCATCATGAGGGATATTTTTTCTTTTAAAGATACAAGATTTAATTAATTTCGATAAAAAAAGGGGGCTCTCTTTAAAGAGAATCCCCTACATACTAGTTTTTAAAATACGCAGCTATTTCTAGTAAATTTATAAACATATTAATAAAATTCAAAAACAAGCCGAGCGCCATTCGAATCACTTCATCTTCTCTTACATGATTATGTCGTATAAGATTAAAGTCATATACCGTGTAAATTGCAAATAGTAGGACGCAAATGGCCGAAAGCACGAGTAAAAACATACTTTCCACTGGGATGAAAATACCAATGAATGAAAACACAACCACAACAATTAAAGTGACAAATAAATAAGTGCCCCAATTTGAAATATCAGCTTTTAACGTCAGGCCTAATACCGCTAATAAAATGAATATAATAACTGTTGAGATAAACACAGATAATACAAGCACGACACCTAAAAAATGAATGAAAAATTGCGTTACCCAAAACAGCATAATCCCCATGAGGAATGGTATTGAATACAAAATAGCATTCGCCAACTTAATCGTACGAACAAAGTACGTAACAATTAATAAGGTGAAACAAATGATAGATAAGGGCAACACAATCCAAGGTGGCAACAATATTCCAAGAAATACCCCAATTACCGTCAACACCCACATACAAGCCAAATGCTGCAATATGAGTCTAGTATTTGGACTTCGTGCAAAATGCGCCAATGCAAAACCACCCATCTTTTTTAATCTAGTATATTTCTATACTTTGGTGGTTATTAATGAGAATTTTCTAGATGCGGCGTTTTTCCTATAAACACAGGCATAACGACACCGTTTTCTACTATTAATTTCGTCAAACTTGTACCAATTATTTCTCCGGTGTTCCAAATTTCTTGAATAGGTAATTGACGAATGGCAACGAGTAGAGCGCGAATGGCCACACCGTGCGTTACGACTACTATTCGCTCGCCGTCGTGTTTCTGCACACAATTATGTAGGAACTCCCCCATCCTCTTGGACACCTGTTCAAATCTCTCACTTTCAGGGTCTGGATCATACAGTTCTGGACTTTCTGTATAGTGTAAATAACGCTTTGAATCATTTTGTAAAATTTCTTCGATTAAACGTCCTTGCCAATTGCCAAGACGGATTTCCTGTAACCGTTTATCTTGAATAATGTTCATTTTTTGATTGGTTAAAATGTTGGCAGTTTGGAGCGCTCTCTGAGAAGGGCTTGAATACACCGCATGGAAGGTTTCTTGCGCTAGGAAGTCACGAAGTTTTTCAGCGTGTAGTCGACCTGTTGGCGTGAGATTCGAATCTAGCCAGCCTTGAAGCCTTCCTTCTGCATTCCATTCAGTTTCTCCGTGCCTAATTAAAAAGATTTCAATTTTGTTCATGCCATTCATCCATTACTTTCATAAACGTTTCCACAGCACGACTTCCCTTCATTCCAATCCGTAGCCACTGTCCATTCATGCCTAAATAATTTTCCGTATGACGAAGAACAATGCCGCGCTTTAAACAATAAAAATAGAAATCCCGTGTTTTACTTGGCTCTTTTAGTTGGAAACATAAAAAGTTAGCCGCGCTTTTGGTTACCTCGCAACCACGATTTATTAGAAAGTCCTCTATTTCTTCTTTTAATTCACGACTTTTTATAATGCTTTCTTCACGGAATGTTTGATCCATTAGACAAATTTCACCTATAGCTAGTGCAAGTGCATTTACGTTCCAATGGGGTAACTTTTTTGCAAGTTCTTGGACTCGTTGAACGCGTGAAATTAAGTATCCAAGTCGTACACCTGCAATGCCGTACATTTTCGTCATGGAACGCATTACTGTTACATTTGAATATTGGTTAATGAGAGAAATTACCGAATGCTCTTCGTCAGTCCAATCCATAAATGCTTCGTCGACGAGGATCTCACACCCAACTTCTTCACCATACGTGATGAAATCTTCTAACACATCTCGCTTTATTAATGACCCTGTTGGATTATTAGGATTGCACAAATATAAACATGCCGCAGAATTCATCGCATCTTTTATCTGTTGAATCGGTAGTGTGTATTTTTTAATATCTGTTATGGTGATCTCTTCAATATCTGCCCCAGCCGCTTCTAAAGTCATTTTATATTCAGAAAATGTGGGATGAATTAAAATTACTCGTTTCCCCGCAAACCTTTGTGCAAAAAAGGTTAAAAGTTCTGCAGCACCATTCCCTACTAAAATTTGAGTAGGCTTTACTTGATGCGATTGTGCAAGAAGCGACCGCAGTGGTTCTGCCTGTGGATGTGGGTATGCTTGAATTTTTGGAAGTAAATTTGGCCAAGCTTCTTTCACTGCATTTGGAGCTCCTAAAAAATTCACATTTTCACTTAGGTCGAAAACTTGTTCAGGCATGTTGATTCCAAAGTTCTGGTAGAGCGCTTCATAATTAGCGCCATGGGAAGGAAATTGCAAGGTTAACACCTCCTACTACTATTGTAAAAATGAGCGAGACAATGGTCATTTGTTGAATCGTCTCTTTAATATGAACGCTTCTCAATTCTTCATCGGGTTCACCCATATAAGCTCGAAACGACGTAACACCGTGATATGTATTATAACCCCCTAAACGAATGCCTAGTTGATAGGCTGTTGCTGCTTCGAGATATCCGCTATTCGGACTTGGATGCTTCTTCGCATCATTTAGCCAAAGTTTCATTCGTTTTAAAAGAGTACGGTTCGTTTTATTCTTTGTAAACAAGAGAATTAGTAATCCTGTAATGCGACTTGGTATGAAATTCGCCACGTCATCAAGTCTTGCGCTCACAGTACCAAACTGCCGATACTTTTCATTTTTATAGCCCACCATGGAATCAAGGGTATTAATCGCTTTATATGCCCATAATCCTGGTGCACCAAAAAGAATTGCATAGAATAAAGGCGCTGTAATTCCATCACTCGTATTTTCAGACACAGTTTCCACAACACCACGCACAATTTCTGGTTCCTCTAACTCCGCCGTATCTCGCCCAACAATCCACGATAGCTTAGTGCGTGCTTCCTGCATATCCCCCATTTTCAGGGCATCATAAACAACCATTGCTGCCTCTTTTAAACTTTTCTGGGCCAAGCCAATTGCGATGAGAATGGTTTCGACAATGAATCCTACAACCATGTGAACTTGATAGGCTGCGTAAACGATTGCCAAAGTCGTGAGTGTGACAGTCGAAATTACAATGATAGCCAAAAACAGTCCTTTATAAAAACGATGATCGCCCTTGTTTAACTTTTTCGTCAACCAGGAGATGAACGAACCAATCCACCGAATCGGATGTGGCCACTTTGGTGGATCACCGATGATTAGGTCAAGTAACTGCCCTAAAATAACCGCTAAAATCTGCATCTTACTTTACCCCTTCAATAAACGCGATGTATTCATCCACCGCTTTATGTAATGTTTCATATAAACCTTTTCCGATTAATGATCCGAGTCGAGTGATGGAGCCACCGTATTGATGAAACTCTCCTTGCTGGGTTGCTGCAATCAGTACGCTATCAGTTGAAGTCCCCGTTGCTAAAGAGTTGGATTGCAGGTCAAGTATTCCTTTATCGTGTAGCACTTTTGTTTTCACCTCAACTGCACAGCAAAGTGCTTGTATTAGCGCTTCATCGGAACAATTTCCATTGATAAAGATGAACATATTGATAGTTCCAGGAGCTACTCGGTACGCATATTCATGTGAGCGCGTTACATCCACCGCATTACCTAATCCTGCTGTAACAAGAATGGTGATGGTTGTATCTCCATCCTTATAGGTTGCAGTTTGAGCAAACTCCATATCAACAGCCGTCATCATAGCAACGGTTTGATCCAGTGGGTAGCCCTTATTTTTAATATATTCTCGTATTTCTTCGTTCGCATCATCCGGATAATAGTTTTTATCTACTGTTCGATTCATGAAATATGTAAAATTGCCATACCCAGCATTGTACATCGCCGAACTAAAGGTTCTCAGAGGCTGGACAGATTCTACGATTATATATTCTCCGTGATTTTTGATATTTTCTAATGTAATCATTTGTATGCCCCGTTTCTTTTTTAGGCGGTTTGTAAGTTGGAAAATCTTATTCTATTGTAGATTAAATAGGCTTTTGGGACAAATCCCAATTCTATAAATTTATTTTTCTAAAGTAAATTTCAGCATGGTCATTACTATTATGTTATAAATTTCACTTCATAAGTTCTATAAATGTAAACAAAAGTTGATATTCAGTTTATGTTCATCCAGTAAAATTGCCTTCGTAAGTACAAAGGAGGTTTATTTGTGAAAAAATTATTATATCCAATAACAGATTGGGTTTCTACAAAGAGAGGTATGTGGATTACAATCATCGCCTGGCTGGTGCTAATGGTTGGATTAAGTGCTGGACCAAAACTAAGTGATTATAAAGTAAGCAACTTCCAATCACTTCCCGACGAAGCACAATCAATCATAGCTGAGAAAAAGGTAGAAGAGTATTTTCCAAACGAGCAAGGAACACCGGGAATCCTTGTTTTCCATAGTGATACGACAGACGTGAATGTCGAAGAAGTCAAACAAATTTTGAGTGGCATTTTGGCAGAAGATATCGAAGGAATTGACAATATCGTGGATCTCAATGCACTGCCACCTCATGCGATAAATAGTTTTATCTCTGAAGATGGATCTACGTTGATTGTGCCAATGGTATTAGAAATAGGGCTTGGAAATAGTCAGTACGCTGAAATAAACGATCATGTTTCTGAGATTGGTAATGAGATCGCAGTAACATTAGATAGTACAAAGTTTTACATTACAGGACCTGCTGGAATTGCAGGAGATACTCTGAAATTATTCGAACAAGCTGACTTTGTTCTACTTCTTGTGACAATCGCTATTATTTTAGTATTACTGATCATTATTTATCGATCGCCATTACTTGCGTTTATCCCATTATTGGCAACGGTAATTGTTTACCAAGTTGTCAATCAAAGTGTTGCGTTACTTGGTGCTAGTGGTTTAGAAATCAACAATTCCACAACTTCCATCATGAGTATTTTGCTTTTCGCTGCTGTAATTGATTATTCGTTATTTGTATTTTCTCGTTATCGTGAGGAGCTAAACAAATTCGAAAGCAAACATGAAGCGATGCGTTCTGCTATGCGCGCAACGGGAGAGCCTGTTTTTTTTGCCGGCGGAACTGTTTTAGCGGCGATGCTCATCTTATTCTTTGCTAATTTCCGTGATTATCAAAATTTCGCACCAATCTTTGGACTAGCGATGTTCGTTATTATGTTCGCATCGATTACATTGGTCCCTGCATTATTTACATTATTCGGTCGCAAAGCATTCTGGCCGAAAGTTCCAACTTATGGTCAACAAGAAGGTATCAAACATGGCATCTGGGGACCAATTGCCAAATTCGTAGTAACCAAACCTGGTCTTTCAGGTGGACTTGTGGCAATTTTCCTTGTCGTGACTGCTATTAATGTATTTAACCTAGATTATGAGTTTGATACGGTTAAAAAATTCCCTGAAGATTTACCTTCTAGGGTTGGATATGAAATTGTTGAAGCAAGGTATGACAAAGGAGAGCTTGCCCCTTCAACACTACTTATTGAGAGTGACAAATCTCTTTCTGAAGAAGTTACCGCAGCGATTATTGAAAAATGGAGTGAATTTGATGAAATTGCTTCTGTTCGAATGTCAGCAATTTCAGATGATGCAAAAGCTTTAAAACTTAGCATCGCATTATCCATCAATCCATATTCAACAGAAGCAATTGCTTTTATTGAGGATTTACGAGAAAGCTCACCTAAATTATTAGATGACCTTTCAATAGATGGAGAGGCTCACTATAGTGGTGTGACACCAAAACTTGTGGATGAACAGATTGTAAATAATAAAGATATTATCACCATTGTCATACTTGAAGTAATACTCATCTTAGTCTTATTATTTGCACTTACACGTTCTATTAAGATGCCAATCTATATGATGGCGACTATCTTACTTTCATTTGTTTCTGCTTTAGGTTTAGGAATTTTCTTAGTTGATCAATTGTTTGGTTACGACGCCTTAAGTACCCGCGTCCCTATTTACGCCTTTATATTCCTAGTGGCACTTGGAATCGACTATAACATTATTCTAGCTTCTCGATTTATTGAAGAAAGAAAATCTCATAAGGTAAAAGATGCACTAGAAATTGCCATTAGAAATACAGGTGGTGTCATTTCTTCAGCCGGGGTCATACTCGCTGCAACTTTTGCTGCACTAACAACAATGCCAATTGCTGATTTATTCGTATTCGGGTTCATTGTTTCCATAGGAATATTAATTGACACATTCCTAGTTAGAGGCATGCTTCTACCAGCCCTCATACTATTATTTGAAAAAGATGGAACTACCTCTCATAATAGTGAAAGATAAAAAATACAAACGGACACCCTTTTGTATTGAATAGGGGGGTAAGTTATGCAAATTCTTGTTGTAGATGATGATATCTTTATCCAACAACTAGTCTCAATCCATTTAAGTAAAGAAGGCTACAACGTTTACCGAGCCAATCATGCCGAGGAAGCTTTAGCGCTATTGGAGGAGAAAACGGTTGACTTAGCTATTGTCGATGTCATGATGCCAGGGATGGACGGATTTGAATTGACAAAAATTCTGTCGAATGATTATGAAATTCCCGTTATTTTACTAACTGCGAAGGGGCAACTAGACGATAAGGAAAAAGGTTTTCTTTCAGGTTCAGAGGATTATATCGTCAAACCTTTTGAAGTGAAGGAACTCTTGTTTCGTGTGGCAGTTGTATTACGACGTATTGAAAGATCAATGGAAGCAATCATCAAAGTTGGGAATGTCCAGATTGATCGAAAAACATTTGAAGTGGTAATCAATCAAGAAACAATTCTTCTTCCTCTAAAAGAATTTGAATTACTAAGCATATTATCTTCACGACTTAATAAGGTGACACCGAGAGCTGTGTTAATTGAGCAAGTATGGGGAGTAGATTACGAAGGTAGTGAACAAACCTTAAATACTCATATGAATCGAATTCGAGAGCGTCTGAAAAAATATGAAGCAACGGTTGAAATTCAAACTGTCCGTGGGATTGGCTATAAACTAGAGGAAATCAAATGAAAACACTTTACGGAAAATTTATTATTGCCACTTTAGCCATCTTAACGATCAGTATGACGATTGGGTTTTTACTAGCCAATTTGGTGTACATGACTTCAACTAAGGAAAAAATTGATCAACAAAATGTAGAAGTAGCGAAAGAAATCTCTGTAAACCTAGAAGGGATGCATGCTCATATTACTTCCTTTGATCCATACTTAGAATCAATTGGAAAACTCGGCTATCAAATTTATATCGTTAGTGAATCAGGAAAAGAAGCCTATTTCGGCCAACCGTTCATTAAAACAGAACTTCCAAAAGAAGCATTGGACCTGATTTATAAAAATGAGATTTACCATGGTATGGATCAAGTGTCCCACCAGCTTCTAATGATGGGACACTTCTCAAACGATGTAAAAAATACGGTAGGTGTTCCTTTCACATTAAATGGGGAGGTATACGGATTATTTCTACGTCCCAACAATAAACTACTTTTTTCAGATATTCATATGATTTTTGCTTGGTTTTTTGTTGCTGTTGCCATAGTGAGTATTAGTGGTGTCATTTGGTTTACAAAACACTTAATACAACCAATCACTAAGTTAACAGATGCAACGAAAGAAATCACAAGAGAAAATTTCAATTACACTTTAGCAATTCATCGTAAAGATGAAATTGGACAATTAGTCGAAAGTTTTAATACAATGCAAAAACAATTACAACACAATGACGAATCTCGTAAATCATTCATTAACAATGTCTCCCATGATTTTCAGTCGCCACTCATGAATATTCAGGGATATGCGGAGCTATTAAAATCTCAAACCGATATTGGTAATGACTATGGAGAATATTTGCAGATTATTGAAGATGAATCAAAACGGCTTTCAAATTTAACAAAGCAGCTTTTACTATTAACCTCGTTGGATCAAAAAGCTTACCCCATGAAGCTTTCGGATGTCCAAGTTGACGAACAAATAAAACAGATTTTACGTAGGAATCAATGGCGAATAGAGGAAAAAGAAATTGAGGTTTCTTATCACCTCTCCCCCATCCACATAAAGGCTGATGCGGAACTTATGAGCAATGTCTGGGACAATTTATTAACAAATGCCATTAAGTATAATACTCATGGTGGGAGTATTTGGATTGGCTTATCTCAAAACGACTCATTGACTACCATTCGTTTTAAAGATACAGGAATGGGGTTATCACAAGAAGCGATTCCTCAGGTTTTTGATCGTTTTTTCCGTGTGGATGCTTCTCGAAAAAAAGAAGGAACTGGTCTTGGCTTATCGATTGTTAGACAAATCATTGAACTGCATGAAGGTGAGATTTCTGTTGAGAGTAAGCTTGGAGAAGGGACGACATTCACGATCTCGCTTCCTACGTTCAAAACAAAATTGGAGGAATAACAATTGGAACAAATTTGGAGTATTAGATTAATACGATTTGCAGCTATTTTTGGCATCATAGGGACCTTTATTGGTTCTAAAATGTCCGGAAATATGGATTATTCATTAAGACCAATTCATGCACATATTTTATTGGTCGGCTGGCTTTCGGTATTTGCTTGGGGCATTTTTTACAAAGTATATACCATTAAGTTTAAGAAACTTGTTAGCATCCATAGTATCCTAGGTATGGCCGGTGCATTCGGCCTAACCCTTGGCATGTGGATGTACAATTTGAATCCATTCCAATTAAATGAAACCTTTGTTATGGTGTTATTTATCGTCGGCGGCACTTTACTGTTGCTTGCCTTTCTACTATTCGTTCCAATTACTTTTTTAATAGAAAAGCAGAATAATAGAAAATAATTTTCCTTTACGTAGTGTCCCTAACTTTCATTAGGACGCTACGTATTTTCATATGCACAAAAAAACGAGCATCTGAAAAATCATTTCCAGACACCCGTTATTGAATTAGTCCTTTTAAGTCTATCAACTAAGAAAAAGGTTATCCTTTTATCTTTTGTACTGCACTGCAAATTGCATATTTTACATGTTCGTACGTTAATCCACCTTGGATAAAGGCTGTATATGGTGGGCGAATTGGGCCGTCAGCTGTTAATTCAATACTTGAGCCTTGAACGAACGTCCCCGCTGCCATAATAACGTCATCTTCATACCCCGGCATATACGCTGGTACTGGAGCGAAATGGGCATTAATTGGAGAGGCTGCTTGGATTTCTTGACAGAACGCGACCATTTGATCGGCTGTTTGGAATGACACCGATTGGATTAGGTCAGTTCGGTCATCCGTGTAATGAGGCGAAGTTGTCATTCCCACTTCTTCTAACATTGCTGAAGTGAAAATAGCGCCTTTTAAGCTTTGTGCTACAACATGCGGTGCTAAGAAGAAGCCTTGATAAAAGTCTCCTAACGTATTCAGTGTAGCCCCTGCTTCTGCACCAATCCCTGGTGACGTCATGCGGTAAGCACATTTTTCTACTAAGTCGGCGCGACCAGCAATATATCCACCGATTTTTGCCAAGCCCCCACCTGGATTTTTAATGAGTGAGCCTGCCATTAAATCCGCACCTACTTCTGTTGGTTCAAATTGTTCTACAAACTCTCCATAACAGTTATCTACAAAAATCACTGCATTTGGTGCTAGTTCACGAATGCGAACACACATTTCACGAATCGCTTCAATAGTATAAGAAGGTCGAGTTGCGTATCCTTTAGAACGTTGGATGGCAATCATTTTTGTATTTTCATTGATTTGATTGCTTACTTCATCCCAATTAATATTACGATTGTCGATTAGATCTACATGGGAATAAGCGATTCCGAAGTCTTTCAATGATCCAGTATCTTTTTCTCCACCATCCACAATGGATTGTAGCGTATCATAAGGTTTACCTGTAATATATAGAAGTTCATCACCTGGTCGTAAAACGCCGAACAAACTTAACGTAATCGCGTGGGTACCTGAAATAATTTGTGGTCTCACAATTGCTGCTTCTGCTCCAAACACTGTTGCATAAACACGTTCTAAATTGTCTCGTCCCTCATCGTCATAACCGTAACCACTAGATGGATTTAGGTGAAAATCACTCACCTGGTGTTCACGAAATGCAGCTAATACTTTTTGTTGATTAAAAAACGCATTTTCATCTACTTTTGTGTGGAATGGTTTTACTTTTTCTTCTATTATGTTAGCCAACTCAATTGTTTCTGGCTTTAATGCTGATATAAATGCCATATTTTCTAGCTCCGTTCTTTTTATAGTCCTCTATCATCTTATCAATTCATGCCAACTCGTCAACTATTTCATCACAAATTGATTGTAATATATGATAAAATCATTTTGACTTCAAAGTAATAAGCTGATATTCTCATAATTACTTGCTTATTTAAGGAGGAAAGGCTATGGCATGGGAAGTGTTTAGTATTGTTGGAACGATTGCATTTGCTCTTTCCGGTGCAATCGTAGCTATGGAAGAAGAATATGATTTATTTGGTGTTTACTTACTTGGCGTTGTGACCGCTTTTGGTGGTGGTGCAATTCGAAATATATTAATTGGTTTACCTGTATCAACCTTATGGGGACAAGAAATGATGTTCCAAATTGCCATGATTTCGATTACAATCTTTTACCTAGTTCCTCGATATTTTGTAAAGCACTGGAACAAATGGGGTAACTTCACAGATGCAATTGGCCTTGCAGCATTTGCCATCCAAGGTGGCATGTATGCTGTGTCTTTGGATTTACCAATAAGTGCCGTAATTGTGGCATCTGTTTTAACCGGTGCAGGTGGAGGAATCGTTCGCGACTTATTAGCTCGCCGTAAACCACTCGTTTTACGTGCAGAAATCTATGCTGTTTGGGCAGCATTCGCTGGGCTAATCATTGGTCTTGAAATTTTTACTGATGATCTATTCTTGTACCTTTTATTTGCCATCATTACTACTTTACGAGTTGCCTCTTATACAAAGCATTGGAAACTGCCAGTAAGAAAGCTAAATTTGAATATATAATTGTGGGATTGTCTCAGAGTCTTTTGAGGCAATCTTTTTTTGTGGAGTCGATTTTGTTAATGAGTATCAATTGATTGAGAGCGTAAGTGGGATGAACATAAGGAACATGATTGATTTAGTGAGATTGATGGAATAAGGTATTATCGGCTTACAAGTGCCATTGAATCGAATTAGCTAAGATTTCTATTCCTATAGTTGGTGAATGATATTTCTGTTGATTTTCAATATTGTTTTGTCGATCATAGTCTTGATGTACGACTTTATTCTCTAATTCCAATCTGGTTTTGCCGCTCTTAGCCCCGATGAACGACTTTACTCTCTAATTCCAATCTGGTTTTGCCGCTCATATCCCTGATGAACGACTTTTCTCTCTAATTTCAATATAGTTTAGTCGTTCATACTCCTGAGGAAAGACTTTCCCAAAATAACTTCTCAACCATTTTTGTTGTTCATTACCCTAATAACAAGAAAATCCCCTTTGCCATCAAATGCAAAGGGGATTCTTCATTATAATACTATGCAGTACCTTATTTAAACTCTAATTCTCCATCGTAGCTCATCATGCCGCCTTCAAGGTTTACCACTTCGAAGCCTTGCGCTTCTAGGTATTCAGCTGCGTTTGCACTACGTACGCCACCTTTACAAACAAGGATGTATTCCTTTGATTTGTCTAGGTTTGGTGCTTCTTCAGGGATTGAGCCTAGTGGAATATGAACCGCACCTGGAATCATTCCGTTTTCTACTTCGTGATCTTCGCGAACGTCGATAATGTTTAAATCTTCGTTTGCATCTAATAAGTTGATTAATTCATCTGTTGTCATTGTTTTCATTTACTTTACCTCCAATATACACACATATTGCCATTATAGTGAAAAAAGAAAAAATCGGCTAGTATAACAACTTAGCCGATTTACTTATATATATTTCCTTGGAAATTATTACCCTATAGTAATTTAGCCAAGCATCTCACAAGATAAATTACTCTGCCCCTTCATCTTCTGCACCAATTGATACAGGCTTCGAGGGAACGAAAGTTGAAATAGCATGTTTATAAATAAGGTGCTGCTTTCCTTCCGACTCGATTAGGACAGTAAAGTTATCGTAAGATCTTACTAATCCTTTCAATTGGAAACCATTAAGTAAAAAAACTGTTACAAAAGTATTGTTTTTGCGAAGAGTATTGAGAAAAGTATCTTGTAAATTGATTGATTTCACGCTGAACACACCTCATCCATCTTATTTACTACATGTACTTATTCGACAAAAGAGATTATTATCCTTCTTGAAACTTAAAGTTTTTAGAAAGTTTTTCTATTTTTTTCCAATCATACCCAATCCATTGTACATCCATTTTATTGCGGAAATAAGTTAGTTGTCGTTTTGCGTAACGTCTTGAGTTTTGCTTTAATTGTTCTGTAGCATCTTCAAATGTGACAAGTCCATCTAAATAAGCGTAAAGTTCTTTATATCCAATGGCTTGTACCGATTGAACGTCCCGAATACCTCTTTCCCAAAGGCCTCGAACTTCATGCAGTAACCCTTTTTCTATCATCAAATCCACGCGTAAATTAATGCGGTCATAAAGTTTCTCACGATCCATATCTAAGCCAATTATTAAATGATGATACATGGGAACATTGCCGCGCTGATGCTCTTCAGTTGCTTTTGACTCCCCGTGCAATTCGACCATTTCAAGGGCTCGAATTACGCGTCGTGTATTATTCGGATGAATTGTTTTGGCCGTTTCTGGATCCAATTTCGCAAGTTTTTCATGCATCGCATCTGGTCCGATTTTAGCTAATTCATCATAATATTTTTTACGCGCTTCTTCATCCACTTGTTCTTCTGTGAATTGAAAATCATAAAGAACCGCCTGAACATAGAGGCCAGATCCTCCAACGATAATAGGCAACTTCCCACGTTCTTGTATTTCTGAAATTTTTTCACGTACGAGAGTTTGATATTCTGCAACGGAAAAGCTTTCAGTCGGTTCTTTTATATCTAATAAATGATGGGGAATGCCTTCCATTTCTTCTTCTGTAATTTTGGCAGTCCCAATATCAAGGTCCTTATAAATCTGCATAGAATCCCCATTAATGATTTCACCATTAAATTCTTTTGCAAGTCTAATACTCAGCGCTGTCTTTCCTGACGCTGTTGGCCCCACAACTGCCACTACTTCAATTTTTTCTTCTGTCATGTTCTAACCACCGTGTCGTTACTTCATAAACGTATTGATTATTTTTTTCATTTAAAATTTCATGGCGCATGCCTTCAAACAAATACACCACAACATCTTCAAGTCCTGCATTTTCCAACTGTTTCGCCACTTTAAAGACGCCAATGCCTTTATCCCCTACTGGATCATCACTACCACTAATTAAAAGTACTGGTAAGTCTTTTCGAATTTGCGCAATTTCTGATGTTCGATTGATGAGGAGTAACCCGTCTGTTAAATCAACAAAGAATTGATGGGTTGGGATAAAACCACATAACGGGTCATCGATATACTTTTTCACTTCATGGACGTTTGCACAAAGCCAATCAAAAGGGGTTTTGGCGTTTTTAAATTTTTTGTTGAAACTCCCAAAGCTTAAATCGCTCATAAGCTTACTTTCAACATTTTTCCCTTCCACACGAGCCAAGGTTTTAGCAAGACTATTCCCCATTCGATGAAGAATTGTAGTTGCTCCCGTTCCACAAAGAATACAACGATCAACCATATCACTATACAACTGAATAAAACGCCTTGCCATAAATGAACCCATGCTATGTCCGAAAAGAATCGTTGGCACGTTTTCTTTTTCATTTCGAATGTATTGAACAATTTCATATACATCCTCTACAATACGGTCAAACCCATTTTCATCTGCTAAATATCCATATGAACCATTAAGTTCTACGGTTTTCCCATGACCGCGATGATCATGAACGGTAACAAAATAGCCTTGCTCACAAAGTAATGAAGCGTAGGCATCATATCGGGCACTATGTTCCGCCATGCCATGAAGAATGTGAAAATTACCGATTGGTTCCCCCTCTGGCACAAAAAAACGGATGAAAATCTGATGGCCATCGCTCATCGCTAGTACTTTCGTTTGTTTTTTCAACTTGGCTCACCCTTAGCTAATTGGATTTTTGTATCCACCTAAATTCCCTTATTATTTTGCTGGGTTTTTAGCATCTTCTAAAAACTGGTCTAATTGAATTTGATAAAACAATTTCTCACTATCTGAATAGCCGATTATTTCTTGCATGATATCCAGTACAGCTTCTTTAAATCGTTCCACTTGCTCAATATTAAAATACAGTTGCCCCGTTCTGCGAATGAAAAAGTCTGAAGGCGTATAGATCATTTCATGATAAATTGCATATAACAATTCAGCATGGAGTGCCTTCGGAAGACCATTGAGCTCTAAAGTACGCGCATACTCAAATACTCGATCGACATTTGTTCCGTAGCGTCTAACAAGCCTTTTTGCTTCCTCATATTCAATACCTGCAGCTTCCCCAACTTTTGCTTTGTTCGCCACATAGTCATTGAAGTTTTGCGAGTTCAACCCTTTAGCACCCGATAATAATAAATACTTTGTTTCACAATCTTGTGCATGTTTAAAGCGATGTCTTTTTACAATTTTGTCCACAATCTCTTCTGCCATTTGGCGATATCCCGTCAGTTTTCCACCCGCGATTGTCATCAGACCGTTTGAGGAGAACCATATTTCATCTTTACGTGAAATTTCGGAAGGATCTTTCCCAGCTTCAGCAATTAATGGTCGAATCCCTGCCCAAGTTGATTCCACTTGCTCAGGTCTCAAGTTTAAGTCTGGGAAAATGTGATGGATTGCATCAAGTAAATAAACGACTTCTTCCTTCGTTGCGATTGGTTGAACTGGATCCTCTTCGTAAAACGTATCTGTTGTGCCGACATATGTCTTACCATCTCGCGGAATGGCAAACACCATGCGCCCATCTGGAGTATCGAAATATACTGCTTGCTCGAGTGGGAAATCGGATTGATTTAGGACAATATGTATACCCTTTGTAAGTTTGAGGTATTTACCATTTTCGATTTGATCAAGTTTTCGCACTTCATCCACCCAAGGACCAGTTGCATTCACAATTTGCTTAGCATGAATCGTCATTGTTTCACCCGAAATCTCATCCCGTACATTTGCAGCAACAATCTTTTTCTTCTCAGTGATGAAGTCCGTTACTCGGGCATAGTTTAGGCAAATCGCTTTATATTCAACAGCCTTTTTAAGCACTTCAATTGTTAGCCGCGCATCGTCTGTTTTATATTCCACATAATAGCCAGCCCCAAGCAGCCCCTCTTGTTTTAGATTAGGAATTTTTTCTAACGTTTCTTTTTTGGATAGCATTTGACGACGCTCGGTTTTCTTCACTTTGGCTAGTTTGTCATAAAGATTAAGGGCGACAGAAGTAGAGAGTTTTCCGAGTGTTCCTTCTTTATAAAGTGGTAGCAGCATCCATTCAGGCGTTGTCACATGCACGGCATTTTCATATACAATTTCACGTTCCCTACCTACTTCTGCGACTAACCCAACCTCAAATTGTTTAAGGTAACGTAGTCCTCCGTGCACGAGTTTTGTGGAACGGCTTGAAGTTCCTGCCGCAAAGTCTTGCATTTCCACAAGTGCCACCGAAAGTCCGCGTGATGCAGCATCAAGTGCAATGCCAGCCCCCGTAATCCCGCCTCCAATAACTAAGACATCAAACGAATATCGATTTAGTATATTTATAATATTTGTACGTTCTTTAAATGAGAACATGTTGATCCCCCTCTAGTCTACGAAATTTCTATTACAATTGTTTTCGTCATGTTGAATGCTTCTTTCATTTGATAATGAAATATCATAACCTTCAAATGTTATGTAACTATTTATTTAGTTGATGAAAATTCTTTGTAAATCGAACTTATTTCTAAATTATTGGGAAAAACAGCTTACTACGGTATATTATACTAAATTAGAATGAAGAAATCTAAAACGCAAAACAGCAATCTTTTTATGAGTTTGCTCTTACCCAAAACGAACAGGGCTTTAGGGGAGAAATTTCAAAGGGGTGAGATGATGTCCACTAAAAAAGAAAGTCCAGAAGAAATGAGAGAACGTATGCGCCAAGAGGAATTAAAAAATAATCCAGCCGGTTCTTTAAATGAAGGATTCAATAGAGGACGTTCACCAAATTTAAGTGATATGAGTTGGAAAGAGACGGGTATATTAATTTTAATCCTGATTGTTGGATATATTGTATTTTCATTATTTTTTTAACCGGGTTAATTTCTAGTGAACAAAAAAGCGTATTCTAGAAATTTCGAATACGCTTTTTAAAATTAATTCAGCTAAATGGGAATTCCTACATGACCCGTTTAAACATTTTCTCCACTTCATAGGTTGAGAAGTGAATCATGACTGGACGACCGTGTGGACATGTAAATGGATTGTCTGCTTTTCGCAAGTCACGAAGCAATGTATCCATTTGTTCTTTCGTTAAATAATAATTTGCTTTAATTGAACGTTTACAGCTCATCATAATCGCCGCTTCTTCTCGTAGCTTCTTCACGTCTGGTTTGCGTTCTTTTAAAACTTCTTCAATTAACTCTTCGATAATTTCTTGTTCAAATCCTTTTGGAAACCACGTTGGATGGTCGCGAACAATGAAAGAAGATTGGCCAAATTCCTCTAAATAGATCCCCACTTCCTGTAAACCTTGCAAATTTTCTTTTAAAATCAAGGCTTCATCGGCTGAATAATGGAAAGTCAGTGGCAGTAAAAGAGCTTGTCTTTCATTTGGATCAACTTCGCCGACTTTATCACGGAAGTATTCGTATTTAATTCGTTCTTGTGCAGCATGTTGGTCAATGAGATAAAATCCGTCTTCCATTTGCGCCACAATATACGTTCCATGAATTTGACCAACCACTTCAAGATCTGGGAATGGTGGCTTTGTTTCCTCAATTTGAGGGGGATTGGGTGCCACTTCTTCATTCATTGGAAAATCAAATTGCTCTTGAGCCGGTTTTTCTACTGGAGTCGGTAAAGCCTCTTCAAACGGTGTTTCATCCCACACTGATGGCATGACGTTTGTTTGGTTTTCTTTCACGACAAGTTGTTCTTCATTTAATTTATGCACAATCGCGTTTATTTTTGATTCATCAAAGGATGGTGCTGGTTTAAAGATGTTCATTTGCTCAGTCGGCACGCGTACAGGTTTTTCCTTTTTCTCCACAACAGGAACATGAATCGCCCCACGAATCGCTTCACGAACTGATTTTTCAACGAGACTCAATAATTCAGGTTCTTTACTTAGACGAACTTGATGTTTTGCGGGATGAACATTGACGTCTGTTAAATAAGGGTCCCCTTCAATATAAAGAACAACAATCGGATAGCGCTCAATTGGCAAGTACGTGTGGTAGGCATCAACAATTGCTTTCTGAACAAGGTAATGCTTCACCCAACGACCGTTCACAAAAAGAGACATGTAATTTTTCGATGCCCGAGTGACTTCCGGTAACGTTGCGAACCCATGAACTTTGTAATCATGACTTTCTCCACTAAATGGCACCATTTTTTTCGCATTATGAACACCATAAATTGCAGCTAGCACTTGTTGCACATTGCCTCGCCCGTTCGTTTGAAGTAAGGTTTGACCGTTATGTACAAGTTTAAATGCAATATCTGGATTACCAAGAGCGAGACGGTTAAGTAAATCAATGGAGTGACCCAGTTCGGTTTGAATCGTCTTCAAATATTTTAATCGTGCCGGTGTGTTGAAAAATAACTGGGAAACCGTGATATCCGTCCCTTTACGGAAGGCAGTTGGTTGCATATTAATGACATGTCCACCTTCCATCTCTAGTTCAATCCCACTATTTTCACCATCGGAAGTTTTTAAATTAATTTTTGAAACAGAAGCAATCGAAGCGAGTGCCTCACCGCGAAACCCCAAAGTACGAATCCGGAACAGGTCTTGCTCTTTTGAAATTTTCGATGTAGCATGGCGAGAAAACGATTTTAAGGCATCCTCTTCATCCATTCCACTGCCATTATCTGTAACTTGGATGGAGGTAAGACCAGCTTCTTCAAGAAATACTTCGATCGACGTACTTCCGGCATCAATGGCATTTTCTAAAAGCTCTTTGACAACAGAAGAAGGTCTTTCTACTACTTCACCTGCTGCTATTTTATTGGATAGCCATTCATCCATAATTTGAATTTTCCCCATGTGAAGCGCCTCCTTTTTTTATTTCAGACCTAGAATCTTCGTTCAGTTCAGTTTACTAACGGGTCTGTTGTGTTTACATTGCCTCGTTATGTTCACTTACAAGTTCGTTGTGTTCACCTATGGCCTGTTGTGTTCACTTATAGGTCCGTTATGTTCACATAGCCTGGTTTCTGTTCACTTACAGGGCCGTTGTGTTCGCTTAGCCTGGGTTGTGTTCACTTGTGTATGAATCTTTCGCGCTGTCCGAACTTATTTTTTATTTAGCAATGTTTGCTGAAGTTCATAAAGAACATTGATGGCTTGGATTGGAGATGTTCCCATAATGTTCATTTTTTCAAGTCGTTCGATCACTTCAAGCTCGGCATTTGTTTGTACTACTTGCTCTAATGGTTCAACTTGCTCCGCTTGTGACTCATGGACTACTTCCTGTTTTACTTCTTCATCAAAGAATGAAAGTTGCAATTCTCCATCTTTTTCTTCGGAATTTTTGACCGTTGCACGTTCCTTTGCCTCGAATTTCTCTAATAGAATCTGTGCACGTTCAATAATGGCGTCTGGCATCTCAGCAAGCTGCGCTACGTGAACACCGTAACTTTTATCTGCTGCGCCTTGCTTCACCTTATGTAAAAAGACAACTTTCCCATCTTTTTCGGTCGCGCTAACATGTACATTTTGTAGTTTTGCAAGCTCTTCCTCAAGTTCTGTTAGTTCATGATAGTGAGTTGAGAATAACGTATTGGCACCAATTTTATCGTGAATATATTCCATCATCGATTGGGCAAGCGCCATCCCGTCGTATGTTGAAGTCCCGCGCCCGATTTCATCGAATAACAATAAGCTTTGCTCTGTTGCATTTGTTATGGCATGTTGGGATTCAATCATTTCTACCATAAACGTTGATTGACCAGCTGCTAAATCATCCGCAGCCCCAATGCGTGTGAAAATTTGGTCGGTAATTGGTAGCACCGCTTCATCAGCCGGAACATAACAGCCCATCTGCGCCAGTACAACAATTAACGCCACTTGACGCATATACGTACTTTTACCGGACATGTTTGGCCCCGTGATGAGCATCATGTTCTTTTGCTCCGTTAAAATACAGTCATTTGGAACATAAAGTTGTTTATTTAACATTTTTTCAACAACCGGATGACGACCATTCACTATTTTCAATGCCTTTCCTTCATGAAATTCTGGTTTAACAAAGCGATATTTTTCTGTTACCACTGCAAAGCTTACATACACGTCTAGTTCACTAATTTGAGAAGCAAGAACTTGTACACGTGGGATGAAAGCTTTTAACTCCTCACGTAATTCCACAAATAAATCATATTCCAGCGATAAACTTTGTTCTTCAGCATTTAAAATAATTGCTTCTTTTTCTTTTAGTTCTTCTGTAATGTAGCGCTCAGCATTGGCTAAGGTTTGTTTGCGTTCATAACGTGTTAAGTCAGCATTGGCAATGTTCGATTTTGTTATTTCGATATAATAACCGAATACACGATTATAGCCGATCTTCAAGTTTTTAATGCCAGTTAGTTCACGTTCTTTTTGTTCGAGTTGCGCTATCCAGTCTTTCCCGTTTCGTGACGCATAGCGTAATTCATCTAATTTTTCATGATAACCATCGCGAATAACGCCACCTTCTTTGATTGAAATCGGTGGTTCATCGGTAATCGCTTTTGCTAAAATCTGCTCAATGTCTTGGCATTCATCCAAATTGCACCCTAGTTGAACGAGTGTTTCTTTGCCACTTTGAATGAGCTTTTCTTTGATAAATGGTACTTGTCTAAGTGATTCACGAAGCTGCGCTAAATCACGGCCCCCGACATTACCAAATGCAACGCGACCTGCTAAACGTTCTAGGTCATAAACAGCTTTTAACAGTTCACGTAATTCATCGCGAAGGAAAAATTCATCTAATAGCTCTGTAACGATGCCCAGTCGACGGTCAATGGCACTACGGTTTGCTAACGGTTGATGTAACCATTGTTTTAATTTACGACCGCCCATTGCTGTCACCGTTTCATCTAACAGCCACAGAAGCGTTCCTTTTTGATCTCCCCCACGAATGGATTGAAGCAACTCTAGATTACGTTTTGAATTCGTGTCTATACGTAAATATTGTTTTGATTCGATATATGTAAACGATTGAATATGAGTTAAAGAACGCATTTGAGTACGTTCAACATATTGTAAAAGCGACTTTGCCACACCATGTAAAGTTTTTGGAAGTCCTTGGACATATTTTTCGGACTCGGCATTTGGCATTTCTTCGTTTTCGAGCGATAAAACAATTCCGAGATTCGACGCATGTTCGGCAAGTAAAATTTGTAGGTGCTCTGTCACTACCAGTTCTCTAATGTTAAGTGCCTGTAGTTGAAGCAATAAAGTCTTCGATCCACCCTCAATGATGGATGCGTTCGCTTCACCTGTAGATACATCAAGATACGCAAAGGCAAAATGCTGCTCGTCAAGCTGTTCTGCACAACCAAGGAAATGGTTAGATTTCCCATCAATTGTTTTCCCCTCTGTAATCGTCCCCGGGGTGATGAGTTGAACCACTTCACGTTTTACAACACCTTTTGCTTGCTTTGGATCTTCTGTTTGCTCACAAATTGCGACTTTGTAACCCTTTGAAACTAGCGTCTCGATGTAGCCTTGAGCTGAATGATAAGGAACTCCGCACATAGGAATCCTTTCTTTCCCACCTGCATCACGACCCGTTAACGTAATTTCAAGGATTTGGGAAGCTTTTAAGGCATCATCAAAAAACATTTCATAAAAATCCCCTAATCGATAAAAGAGGAAGGCATCTTCATATTCAGATTTAATTAATAAATACTGTTGCATCATCGGTGTGTATGTCGTCATTTCGTAAACCTCACTTGAATACTTTGTATCTTTTATTATAACAAATTTTTAAGAAAAGCGGAGGTTCTCGGGTTAAGTCTTACTTTTGGAAATTGTCTAGCTACTTGGGAGGTTGAACTGGATTGAGTTAGGGGAATTGGGATATTTTGGTGCATCTTAGGTATTTAGTGATGAAGGATCGTTCTCATGAGGGGATTGTTGGGGGAGTTGTAGTTATTCTTGCGGATTGGGGATTTGATGGGAACTTAGGGGGATGGAGAAAATCTAGACAGGTTGCTCGGTATTCTAGATAGTTTTGGCAATATTCTAGACAGTTTTTATGATAATCTAGACACTTTGGGGATTTTTCTAGACACTTAAAATTAATCTGGACACTTTCAACATTAATCTAGACACTTTTCATGGAAATCTAGACGCTTTGGCACTTTTTCTAGACACTTAAAATTAATCTGGACACTTTTGGCATTAATCTAGATACTTTTCATCATAATCTAGACGGTTTAGTATTTATTCTAGACACTTAAAATTAATCTGGACACTTTCAACATTAATCTAGACACTTTTCATGGAAATCTAGACGCTTTGGGGATTTTTCTAGACATTGAAATAATCTGGACACTTTCAACATTAATCTGGACACTTTTCATGATAATCTAGACGCTTTGACACTTTTTCTAGACACTTAAAATTAATCTGGACACTTTCAACATTAATCTAGACACTTTTCATGGAAATCTAGACGCTTTGGGGATTTTTCTAGACATTGAAATAATCTGGACACTTTCAACATCAATCTAGACACTTTTCATGGAAATCTAGACGCTTTGGCATTTATTCTAGACACTAATATCATCTCGACACTTTTAACATTATTCTAGATACTTTCGAAGAACGGGAATCACTTTGTAAAAAATTTAAAAAGTAATACTTGAACTTCTTCAAAATACTCCCTTTCTTGAAATTCCTTTAGCTCTTACATGCTCCCCCCTCAACTTAAATTCATAAAAGAAATAAAGAAGAGCGCCATTTTTATCTACTTTTCTTAGTAGATGGCGCTCTTACTTTCTTATAGGTGAAATGAAGATGATTCGTCTTTAAATTTGCCGTGTTTCCCTCTGCGTGAATCAGAATCTACGCTTGAAGATGATGAACTTGAGCTTGAACTAGATGAAGAAGATGAACTTTCATCTTTGCGGTCGTGTTTACGGTCACGATCGTCATCATCGTCGTCATCGTCATCTTGGAATCTCCACTCTTCTTCAAACTCGATTGGATGTACAGATACGACTACTTTTGTTTCACCGATTACTTCAACTATGAATTCACGTTCCACTACAACGTTGAAGCAGTCTCCACCTGGGTTGATAATTGCTTCGATACAGTTTGGTTGTTGTAATACACGAACGTGGCAATCGTTTGAATCGATAATATCTTCGTCACGGTAGTGTAATTTCACTTTATCTTTATAGCTAATTGTTTCTGTAAATACCGCTGTTTTTGAGTGGTTATTGAACGCGTACCACACGTTCACATCGAATTTACCTGATACAACAACAAATTTGCCTTCTTTTTTTGCTGAGTAATGATGGTTAATTACCCAACATCCTAAAATACTTGTTGGAGTATGTGGTGGACGTAACACTTCACTTGCTTCTGTTCTCTTCTTACCTTTCGCGATTACCGCTTTAGTCACGATTTGACGTAAACGTTTCAACGCATTTCCTCCTTTTACACTCTTGTCGAACTATAGTATGCGGCGAATGCCTAATTGGTGAAATGTCCTGGTTTATATAAATTTTTTATTTAGATAAACTGATACACGACGTTGAAAAACTAAAGATACTCAAGAATGATTTCAATTAAATTAGAAGAAGGACTGTGAATAATACTGTTACCGCATGTCATAGTTAATGGATAAAATTGGTTTTGTCTTCCGCACATAGACTATTGTATTAAGCACCTACCTAATTTGCTCCAAAAAAAAATAAAAAAAGGTGAGCTCAAAAAATTGAAGTTTTTCCAACTTTTTGAGTCACCTTAATTTATTATACGCTTTAGAGCCTGCTCGGGTAGGTTTCACCTGAAAAATCGCATGTCTCCGCGCGAGAGGCTTACTTCATTCAATTTGGGTAAAGCCTAAAAGAATGATGGTTTATTATGAACAGCTTCCTGGTTGGCTGTTGCGAACTTTTGAACCTGTTTCGCCGCGCAGTTGATCGCCGCCTGTTGATTCAATAATTTCGTTTGTAACGTTGTTTGCAATTGCGTTAGATACTAATTGTAAAAGTTCATTAACTTCCACTTGAGATTGTTTGAACTCTTGAACGATAGGAAGTGCATCGATTTCCTCTTGGATTTTATCGATTTTATCTTCCACTAATTTTTGTGCTCGTTCTTTTCCAATGGCTTGGAAGTTAACTGCTTGTTTTTGAAGTGTTTTAAGACTTGCAATTTTTTCACGGACTAATTGGTTATCGTTAATTTGCTCTTCTGCTTTTTTGAAAAATTCTACTTGTTCTGTGTTCGCAATCATATGTGCGATTTCTTTTGCTTTTTCTACGATCTCGTCTTTAGTATAGAGTTTTGTTGTCATTATACTTCCACCTCTTGTCGATTAACTACCTCCACAAACTCACCACGTAATGAATATGATTTTGCGTCAGTAATTTTCACTTTTACAATGTGTCCAATTAATTCTTTAGGTGCTTCAAAGTTCACTAATTTATTTTTTCTAGTGTAACCAGCTAAAACGTCATCACGTTTTTTACTGCTACCTTCAACTAATACTTCTACTACTTGACCTTCGTATTTTTTTAGCGCAGCTGCAGAAAACTCTTCTACCACCGCATTTAAGCGTTGTAGACGTTCTTTTTTCACTTCTAACGGTACATTATCTGTCATTTTTGCTGCAGGTGTACCTTCGCGAGGTGAATAAATATATGTGAACGCCATTTCAAATCCAACTTCTCGGTAAAGATCCAGTGTTTCTTGGAATTGTTCTTCTGTTTCGTTTGGATAACCAACGATAATATCCGTTGTTAACGCAACGTTTGGCATTGCTTCTTTAATTTTGCGTACCAAATCTAAGAAATGTTCACGTGTATATTTACGTGCCATAATTTTAAGGATTTCATTTGATCCAGATTGAACTGGTAAATGAATATGTTCGACTAAGTTGCCACCTTTTGCTAACACTTCGATTAAGTGGTCGTCGAAGTCGCGTGGATGACTTGTTGTGAAGCGAACTCGCGGAATACCGATTTGGCGAATCTCGTCCATTAAATCCCCTAAACCATATTCAAGATCTGTTAAGTCTTTTCCGTAAGCATTTACGTTTTGACCAAGTAACATGATTTCTTGATAGCCTTGTGCTGCAAGTTCACGAACTTCTTGAATAATCTCATCAGGACGACGGCTACGCTCTTTCCCACGAGTATAAGGTACGATACAGTATGTACAGAATTTATCGCATCCGTACATAATGTTTACCCATGCTTTAATGGCACCGTTACGAGATTTCGGAAGGTTCTCAATAACGTCCCCTTCTTTCGACCAAACTTCGATGACCATTTCTTTTGACATGTATGCTTCTTTTAGGATGTGTGGCAGACGGTGAATATTGTGTGTTCCGAATACCATATCGACATGTTGATATGTAGTTAAGATTTTATTAACTACTGATTCTTCTTGTGACATACAGCCACAAACCCCGATTAACATTTCAGGATTTTGACGTTTATATTTAACGAGGTAACCTAACTCACCAAATACTTTATTTTCAGCGTTCTCACGGATTGCACATGTATTTAATAAAACGACATCTGCCTCTTCAATTGAATCAGTTGGGTCATACCCTAATTCCATGAAGATCCCAGCCATTACTTCAGAGTCATGCTCGTTCATTTGGCAGCCATACGTACGAATAAAAAATTTACGACCATTCCCCATGCCTCTAAATTCTTCATCAATTGAGAAATCTTTGTGGTATTTCACTTCTTCTTTCCCACGTTTTTTCGCATCTTTTAATGAAGGCGTCGTAATGACACGTTCGAAGTATTTACTATAGTCCTTTTCAGGCTTCGCTTCAGGTTTTGGTTGTTTCACTTGTTGACTCGCTAGTCGTTGTTCTTCATTCATTGAATCTTGAGACTCCTTTCAATTGTTCAGGTACACTCGAATCCCATCTTCATATTATAACGAAACATAGGATAAAAGAACAATAACGTACATCGAAAAGTACCCGATTTGCCATAAATTACATGGAATAAGAGTTTTGGGGTGTTATTTAAGGTGGTTTTTTTGGGGCGATGGGGGCTTAGGTATTGAATGATGGAAATTTGTGCGGTCTGAATAACGCGGGAGATTCTGGGTGAAGTGAAAGGTTTATGGTGCATTGAGTAAGTTAGGTCTGAATGGTTTGCAAATTTGCATGTGGATTAAGCACTTTGGCGCGCGTAATTTTTTCCTCACCTTGCAAGATGTTATTATCTCCTGAAACGTTCTCTTCACTTCATCACAGAAATAAACTGTTGGTAATGTTTCGGGTCGTTTTCTTTTAATATAGAAAGAAACGTAAAACATAATTGCACAACAGAATGCCAGTTCATTGAATATTGCAGTTCAAACTGGTGCTTCGGTAATTTAAGAACTGCTTGGAATATCGATACTGCATCAATTTGCTTCTCTTCTAAATAGGCAAGAAACGCAAGAAATAGCTTGTGGTCCTGTATTGCAAGCGACTTCTCTTCTACTAACTTATTAACTTGCTCTGGATTCTGAAGTGAATTGGCTTTACTGAACAACTTGGCCACTTGCACATCCTGTTTTTGTTGTTTAATTGAGATAAAATCTATGACATTGTTCAATTTGGTTACCTCTTTTTATGTTTTTGGGGAGATTTATAATAATCTAGACAAATTCATAGTTAATCTAGACACTTTTTGGATTAATCTAGATACTTTGGGTATTATTCTAGACACTTTTAATTTTTTCCAGACAAATCCGATCAGTTCAAGTTATTCTAGACAAATCAAAGCTTAATCTAGAAACTTTTCGATTTATTCTAGACACTTTTCCAGTTATTCTAGACACTTTCATTCTTTCGTATTTCATTTCTTGTAAAAAAAGGAGTTTAGTCTATTCTTTTTAATATATCTTTTGGAATCTTATATTTCCTACTTTTTGTTGATCCTTTATATTGAAAATTCAATCGAGCTAAAACTTTACTCACTAAAGCCTGGTTTTTGATATTGAAAAAACTTCTAAATTCACTATTTGTAATCCACTCACTATATAGAAATCGATAGTCATGTAACCCCTGATATAAAGGGTCACGAGATTTTATCCCACACGAACAGATAAATTTCCCATAATCAAACTTCATATTGTTACCACACAAACAAAGTGCTCCTTTCCTTAGAGGAGGTATTTCAAATCTTGGTTTGTAAATAGTAGGATTGAGTCGATCAAGAATATGGTTTGATAACAATTCATAATGAACTTTAGGGAGAGCTTTTCTTTCATATTGTATATTTAATTCTTTTATTTTGGAAGGTAAACCAACTGCGTGGATAATCGGGGGGTCAGTAGGTACTGGACCAATGACGGTTGAGGGTTCTGCAATTAAAACCATTTTATAAATGGGCACAGTTAGACCTAGGCGTTCTACCGTTCTTTCAATAAAGTCTGCATGTCTAATAACCTGCTCTATCGGACTTTGAAAGCTCTCGACTTCACCGTTTTTCTTTCTTCGTAGAAATTGATTTTTTTCTTTCTCATACCAAATATATCCTGTAAGGTTTTTGATTTCGAGGATGACGATAAAATTTGGACACACGAATAGCGTGTCAATTTGATGAGAATTACCAAAGTCATTTTTCGTTTCGTAGCTATGAATAAGGATTGAATTGTCAGGTACTGAAATTTCTGACCAAAGTCGATCTACCTTCAACTCTCCTTCGTAACCAATCTCCGCTAATCTCAGTAGATTTTCAATCATCTCTATTGTTTCAATGTTTCCGTTTGCTCTTCTTTTGATTGCATCTAATACATAAATTTTTGATGGCACTTGCCGTTCTACCGTAATCAATCATCTTCCTCCTTTTAAAACCCTTCCCTGGCATTACCGGAGAAGGGTTTTTACATATTTTATTTCATTGCCTGCACAAGATAACCCTTATTGTCTTGCTACACCGTAAACCGCTGGATGGCGTGGGATAGGGTGCGGATGTTGCGGGTGATTTTTTGGATTTCGTTATACATTGCGCGAGTGGCTTCCTGTTGTTCAGCAGTGGATGTAGAGACTTGATGAATCCTTTGCGAGTTTTGCTCGGACACTTTACTTAGCTGAATGGAGTTGTTCGCGACTTCGTTTGTGTTTTCTTTTATTAGTTTCACAGTGTCTGATACTTCCACAATGTGCGGTTCAATTTCGTTTACGTCTGAAACGATTTGTTGGAACTTCGCTGCTGTTTGGTTTGTGGAGTCAATGCCATTTTGAACGGAATGCATTGCTTTTTCCATAAACAGCATTGATTCCACTGTATCATTTTGGATCTTTTTAATGATTTCTTCTATAACTTTCGTTGATTGAACGGATTGTTCGGCTAGTTTACGAACTTCTCCTGCTACAACACTGAATCCTTTACCAGCTTCGCCCGCGCGTGCTGCTTCAATGGCTGCATTTAAGGCAAGAAGGTTTGTTTGTCCGGCAATCGTGTTAATGATTTGGATGACTTGTTCTATTTCTTTCGAATGCCTTGCTAGCACTTGCATTCGATCATTTGTTTGTTTTACGCCCTCTTCAATTTCTTTCATTTGAACTAAGTTCACGTTAACGAAATGTACACCATCATTTGCATCTACCACAGACTGTTTTATGTTTTGTTCAATGTTATCGATGTGTGATGCAATCAGCTCTACTCCACTTGCTATTTCTTGGATAGAAGCAGCGTTTAAATTGATTTGTTCGGTTGAGCGCTGTGTTGCAGTGGTTAAATCCTTTGCATCATTTGAAATATGAATGCTGGCTTCTGTTGTTTTTTCAGAGGCAAGTTGAAGTTTGGCATTTGATTGATCAACTGAAGATGCACTTTCTTGAACAGTTTTAAGAAGTTCCTTCACTTCTGTTGCCATCTGATTAAAACTTAGGATCACTTCGCCGATTTCATTTTTTGCATCATAATTTGCTGTTTTGGTGAAATCACCTTGTTGAGCTAACTTTAAGAGCTTTTTCAGCTGCCTTGTTGGAACATTAACTGAACGTGCTGCGACAACACTGAAGTAAACTACTACTGCAATCATTATTAGAGAAACACTGATTAACAGTTTATAACCAAAGGAAATATCTTTATGGTATGCATTTAGTTGAGCATCAGCTCGGTCTATTATGTATTGTTTCATTTCAGAAGTTAGAGCATAAAAGTCCTCTTCACTCCCCTTTTCGATTGCGGCATCGACTTGCTCTAGAAAAAATTCCATTTTCGAATCGAATTTATACTTTGATAAACTTTTATGTAATTCTCCAAATTTTGCCTGATCCCCAACCTCCATTGCCTGTTCGATATCAGAAATTGCATTTACCGCAAGTAATCTTTGTTCATACATTAACTCTGTATTGTTTTCCATCTTTCTTAAATAATCAATACTGAAGATTGCTAGAATTATGTTTGAAATAATACACACAATCATCAACATGATTAAACGGTCTTTTACCTTGATATAGCGAGAAAAACGCACAAAAACGACCCCTCTACTCTCTATTTCTACTATTGTTTGAGCATAATGGAATAATATGAAGGAATTGTAACAGAATTGTAAACTTAATATGAATTTTTAGTTATATTGACTTAATCCAGAAAATTCATTTCATTTCTTTACTCCTAAAGTGATAAAACAAACTTCCTGCTTACTGATTGAACTCAAAAATCTAGGCTATTAACTAGGATGATTTGTATCTTAAGCATAACTTATAGCGATATTGAAGGGAGGAAACTTTGTGCAATTTGATTACAATCGTGATGGTCGTTACGATGACAGCTATGGAAGAAGTCGTAGAAGAAGACCGTATTATCCAGTAAGCCCTTATCCATATTTTAATCCTTACTTTAATCCGTATTTTCCAGTTAATCCAATTTACCCACCATACTATCAAAGACCACCATATTATCGCCCACCATATGGAGGATACCGTAACTACTAAAATAAAAAAACGGCAGAATCCACGAGAGATCCTGCCGTCCTTTATTACATAAATTCTTTTACTAATTCGTCGAAACGTTCTTTGTTCATTTCTAACTCTGTATCAACAAGTGGTTGATCTGAGTAGCCATCTAATTTTTCTTGGTAAGATGGAGTTTCAGTGTTTTGATAAATGATCCCTGTAACAAGACCTTCTTTTTCCATAACTGTTTGCATTGCTAGGTCACGATTTGATGAATCGTAACCTTCGATATCAGATAGTTTTGTTAAGTGCTCTTTGAACCATTCATACGTATTGACTTTGTTGTAAGTTACACATGGACTGAATACGTTAATGAACGAGAACCCTTTATGTTTAATGCCTTCTTCGATTAAGGCAGTTAGTTCTTTAATATCTGTTGAGAATCCTTGTGCTACGAATGTCGCACCTGATGAAAGGGCTAATTCTAATGGTTTTACAGAAGGTTCAATTGCCCCAACTGGAGTAGATTTTGTTACAAATCCTTCAGCAGAACGAGGAGACGTTTGACCTTTTGTTAAACCGTAAATTTGGTTATCCATCACGACATACGTAATATCTAGATTACGGCGTACTGCATGGATAGTGTGACCCATACCAATCGCAAATCCATCACCATCTCCACCAGAAGCGATAACATTTAAGTTACGGTTGGCCATTTTTAAGCCTTGTGCAATTGGTAGTGCGCGTCCATGGATCCCGTGGAATCCGTATGAGTTAATATAACCTGCGATACGTCCTGAACAACCAATCCCAGCTACAACCGCTAATTCATGGGGTTCAATCCCTACATTAGCAGCAGCACGTTGTATCGCTGCTTGCACTGAGAAGTCGCCACATCCTGGACACCAGTTTGGTTTCACAGAGTTACGAAAGTCTTTAAATGTTGCCATTAATCAAGCAGCTCCTTTACACGATTTTTTAGCTCACGTGGTAGAAGCGGTGTTCCATCATATTTCGTGATACTAAGTGTTTTATCATGACCACCAACATTCATTTTCATAATATTGGCTAGTTGTGATGTTTTGTTGTTTTCAACAACGATCACTTTTTTCGCACTGTTTACTAATGGTGCTAGTTCCTCAGATGGGAATGGGAATAGTAAACGAACATGTGCGTGGTTAACTTTTAATCCTTCAGCAATTAATGCCTCTTGAACTTCTTCGATTGCCCCGCGCGTTGAGTTAAAGCCAACTAGTAACACGTCTGCAAATTCATATGGTGCATTGGTATGCACTGGTGTTTCGAAGTTTAAGAATTCTAATTTTCGGAAACGCTTGTCCATTTGAGTATTACGATTTCCTTGTGCTTCATTTGGTTTTCCTGTTTCATCATGTTCAACACCTGTAACGTGATGAATACCATTTGGTGTACCAGGGAAAACACGTGGCGAAACGCCGTCTTTTGTATTTTCATAGCGTCTGAAATAATCTTTATTTTCATTTGCTGGAAGTTCTTCTTGGACAATTTTACCGCGACGAATCTCAATTTTGCTGTAATCAAATGGTTCTGCCGTTTGTTTACCTAGCGCTAATTGTAAATCTGTAATCACGATTACAGGGATCTGTAATTCCTCAGCAATATTAAACGCTTGAATTGTATCAAAGAACGCTTCTTCTAATGTAGAAGGAGCAATGACAACTTTTGGAATTTCCCCATGGGTACCGTATAACATCGCCATTAGGTCAGATTGTTCTTGTTTTGTTGGAAGACCTGTTGATGGACCACCACGTTGCGTATCAATGATGACTAATGGTTGTTCCGTCATTCCAGATAAACCGATTGATTCCATCATTAATGATAAACCAGGGCCTGCTGATGCAGTAAAGGCACGAACACCACCGTAGTTAGCTCCGATTGCCATCGTTGCTGCAGCGATTTCATCTTCCGTTTGAATAACAGCTCCGCCAAATTTAGGAAGCTTTTTAATTAAATACTCCATAATTTCTGAAGCTGGTGTAATTGGATAAGCTGCCATGAAACGAACACCTGCAGCAAGTGCACCAAGTGCAACTGCATCATTCCCAATCATAAACATACGACGTTTACCGTCAGCAGGTTCAAGCGCCCATTCGCCTACACGGTCACCAATTAAGTCACTCATCACGTCATAGCCGCGTTTAATGGCTTCTACGTTCTTTTCTACAACTTCTTTCCCTTTGCGTCCGAAGATTTCATCCACAACATCTTGGAACACAGAGATCTCTAATTTTAATAGTGCAGAAGTTGCTCCAATCGCAACCATATTTTTCATTAATGAAGTACCTAGTTCAGTAGCAATTTCAGTAAATGGAACTGAGAATAATGGAGCTTTTGAATCTTCAGGCTCCACAGGATTAAACTTAGAGTCTGCTAAGATGATACTTTTTTCTGTTAGTTCTTTATAGTTCACTTCGATTGTTTCTTGATCGAACGCCACTAATATATCTAAATCGTCCGCAATTGAACGAACTTCAGTTGGACGAACTGTAATTTTATTATTCGTATGGCCACCTTTAATACGTGAAGAGAAATGACGATAGCCGTAAAGATGATACCCTAAACGGTTCATAGCCATTGAGAAGATTTCACCAGTACTCTCAATACCTTCACCTTGTTGCCCACCGACTTTCCATGAAAGCTGATGTAACATTGTAACAACTCCTTAAAATTTGCATTTGATTTATATAGCCTCAGCGTTTCGAGAAGAAAAATCACTGGGCACTAACTTATTACATAATACATTATTTTTGACTAAAAATATCCAACTAATTGGGATCGATTTGTAATAAGTAAATTTCACTGTAAAGTTAGAAATTTTTCCATTCTTAGTTTAACACGAAGAATTATCAGAAACTATTGAAATTACAACAATTCCGTGAAAATCAGACCTTAGACTGAAACCGATTTCTCTATAGTATTTGTCGATAAAGAAGAAGTTACACGTAAATGCTATTTTGAAAATTTTCGGAAATTTATTATTGTAAAATATAACGTTTTGAACACATTAATATGGGTTTGGATTTTTGAGGAAGGATTGGATTTTAGAAGTGTGGAGGAAAGAGTACTTTGGATGGATTTTGCCCACTATCCCGTGATGGATATTCCTTCCACATCCGGGAAATAAACAAAAAAAAAACGAAAGAACTCTTAACAACTAGTTTGCGCTAGTGATTAAGAGTTCAATCGTCACATTATCGAGTTCTTTTTTCTACGACTAACTTTAAAGCTGTGCGATCTTCCCCAGCAATTGTAATATCAGCAAAAGCTGGTGCACAAATTAGGTCTGTGCCACTTGGAGCCACAAAACCGCGAGCAATCGCCACTGCCTTTACTGCTTGATTTAATGCACCTGCACCTACAGCTTGCATTTCCGCATATCCTTGCTCACGAATAACCGCGACTAGCGCACCTGCGACAGAATTTGGATTAGAGCGAGATGATACTTTTAATGAATCCACATTTATTCCTCCCCATATTTGCTATAAGATATGACTTGAATGATCGATATGTTTGGCGTTCATTCAAAGGACTTTAAGTTAGTGTCCGTAGCTCATTTTATGCTGGGGAAAAGTGAATTAGAATCTAATATTCTTCAATTTACCATTTAAAAATACTTTTATTTTTTCGCTCTAAATCAACAAATTTCACGGGTTTATCATTCGGCTAAGGTATTTTAATGTTAGATTAGTTGGAATCGATTTCATCCCATACGGTAAACAACCCCGTATCCCTCAACGAATAAGCGCTATTTTGCATCCGCTTTCTGAGACCATTAGACTGGAAAACCCATTGTAATTTTTGTCGAATTCGGATGAATATCAATGAATTTATGCTTGGAACGGATAATCTTCATTAATATAAATACGCTCACAAGAAAGGGCTTTTCCTGTTTTATTATCGATATTGACAAAGAACCCACTAAGTACTTCTCGACCCTGTTTAGGTACTTCAAAGCGGGCTGGCATATTTGTTTGGAATTTATAAATGACACTTTCCTTTGTCATCCCTAAGATTTCATCATATGGACCAGTCATTCCTACGTCGGTAATATATGCTGTACCACCTGGGTAAATACGTGCATCAGCTGTTTGTACATGCGTATGAGTTCCTACTACCGCAGAGGCACGACCATCAAGATGCCAACCTAGGGCAATTTTTTCACTTGTAGCTTCACCGTGGAAATCTACAAATACTAGTGGAGATCTTTCACGAGCTTCTGCGACTAATTCATCTGCCATTGCAAACGGATCGTCATGAGGCGGTAAAAATACACGACCATGCAAGTTAATTACCGATAGCGTCACCCCATTTTTCTCAATTTGCACCATACCTTTTCCAGGTGCTTCATTTGAAAAATTTGCTGGACGAATAAGGTAATCAGCTTCATCAATAAAATCAAAAATCTCTTTATTGTCCCACGTATGGTTCCCCATCGTAATGACATCAACGCCGATTTGTAACAGCTGCTGATAAATTTTTTGTGTAATGCCACGACCTGCTGCAGCATTTTCACCGTTAGCAATGACCACGTCAGGTGCATATTTTTTCTTTAAACGCGGTAAATATTTTTCTACAGCGTCACGACCAATCGAACCTACGATATCACCGATAAATAAAACTTTCATTGTTTACAACCACACTTTCTTTAAATAACCACTCCATTGTAACAAAGTCATGGAGTTAGAATCAAAATAAATAATAATTATTTTCTTAGTTTTCGCTTTTTACATTTGAGTTTTTCTGAATAATTACGTGACATCCAAATGTTTTCCCACCATACAAAATAAACGCACCCGATCAAATCGAATGCGCTCATACGAAAAAGGAAGTACTTTATTTTATTACAATAACTTTTTTCTATTCACCTTATTAACTATTTTATTACTCAACACTCTTTTATCGAAATATTCAGAAATAATATACTATGAAAAATTCATAGAACATCATTTCCGACATTAAATGATTTCTAATTATTACTTTAAATTTATTTGTTATCTATAATATTGATAATAATAACTATTTTTTGGCAAGTCGAAGTTATTCATTACAACACCGACAATTCTTGCTTTTGAGGCCATTAGGGCAGTTTTAGCTTTAATTGCGTCCGATTTATTTGATTTACCTGAATCCACTATAAGAATTGTTCCATCACATTTGTTTGAAAGTATTTGTGCATCCGCAACCGAAAGTAGTGGTGGCGCATCGAAGATAATGATGTCAAAGTATTGTTCCATTTCTTCAATGAAACTCTCCAGTTGTTTCGATGCTAGCAACTCAGATGGATTAGGTGGAATGTTCCCACAAGTTAGTACATATAAACCAACCATAAACGTTTCTTGGATCGCGTCTTGGGCTGAAATTTGTTTAGCTAAAATATTGGATAACCCCTGTGTATTGAATATATCAAACGTGAAGTGTAATGTTGGCTTTCGCATATCTGCATCAACAATCAACACCCGCTTCCCTTCCTGCGCATATACAACGCCGATGTTGGCAGCAATTGTGGATTTCCCTTCACTTGGCATAGAAGAAGACACCAAAATCGTCGTTAACCCTTTTTCTGGTAAGGAGAATGTGATATTTGTACGGATCGATCGAAATTGTTCTGAAATAATTGATTTCGGATCTGTGACCGTTACAAGTTTTCTTGCAATGGATGTGGGTGTTTTTTTCTTTTTCTTAAACTTTTTGAGTAGATTCATATTCTTAATTCCCCCTTATTAATCCAATATAGATGCCTTAAATTTGATGAAAGACGATTTTTCGGTATCAATTATATTGTAAAAATTGTTATTTTAAGTATACTTTTCTCCTACTCGTATCATACCATCCGTTCAAAAAATTGCCAAATTCTAAATTCATTCGTATCAGTTTTTCTATTTTCCAAATGTTAATATTACATCAAACCCTTAATTTTATAGACCACTTTACAAGAATACTATCACCAATTAACAAAAAGGGGTAATATAGTCACAACATTTTTACTAACACAATCTATTGTTCCGAAAGTTGACAATTAACATTCGAGAATTAGGAGGTGAAATTGATGGTGGAATTTGTTGAAAACAGTCGATAAAGTAGTGAGGATTGATTGCATTGATCTTATCTTTAAAAAGTGTCGACCCGAACAATAGTAGCATTGTCGCGTGATAAAAGACTCAGACTTTCCATTAAAAATAAATTAATTAAAAAGAAATAACTCATGTCTCCTAAAAAATATTGTCTTTGAAAGAGATCTTAAAACCCGCGCTCAATGGAAAAAACCATTTTTTTATATGAATTTTTCTTAAAATAAAAAAGCCTAACTTTTTTAAATTAGGCTTCTTTACTAAAAGAGTATTTTCAATGTTAGTATCCCTACCACTGATATGCGAATTATTCAGAAATACCATTTTGTTCCAAAATAAATCTAGTCAACAAAATTAAGCTAACCGAATATGGGATTGCATTACTAATAAAACTGCTTGATCTTTTGATGTTATCCTATTTAACATTTATTCAAAACATTGAGTTTCATCATTAACTAGATCAATCAAATAAGTTAATGATTAACTTTTGAATTTCCTTTTAAGTATTCAACAATTTCTTCGGGCGTTTTATCTTCTAATCCTAAATCAGATAATTGTAGAGCTTTTGCACGCAAATCCTCTTTTCTAATTAATGAAGCCAAATCTATTAGTAGATTAGATGCAGGTGTTTTGACTCCCAATTTTTCACCAAGTTTCACAATAGGATGTAACCCGTATGGTACATCTTCATAAATATAGCGGTAATTCAAAGTTGTCGGGGCGATGCCAGTTTTATATGCTGGATTTTTTTGAATTGCATCGTAAAGGTTATCCTCATCCACATCATAAAACCTTTTAAGCAACTCTAAACTAGTCGATAGGTTAATATTTAATTTTTCTCCTATTTCCAATCGCTCTTTTTCAATTTGTTCCATTACATTCACTACAGATGGGGTTGCTCCATCAGGGTAGAAGTAGAAGTCTCCCTCAGATTCTATTCTTCCTGCGTTTAATAACAAAATTGGTACGTGGAAGACTGGATTTACATTGTTTAAAGTAGTAGTTAAAACACTGTCTGTAATTTCTAATTGAGGATAGACTTCTTTAAGTCTGTCTTTTACTATAGGTGAGTCTGTAGCTGGGAGAGCGGCAAATTCCAGCGAATCTTTAATCTTTCTCACACGAACATGCCCTGGTTCTATATATCTGCAAGTGTAAATAAGGGATTCTGTTTCAGCTACATAAACCTTTTTATTCATTCCAACTTCTTCAAATATATTTCGGAATTCAAGGGCTCCCCAATACCCTGGGAATATCAAGATTACCTGATCATCTTGTAGATATGGTGCAATTGACCGAGCAACACTCTTATGTGCTGTACCTGTCGTTGTTACCAAGATGACTTGGCTGTCTTTCATAGCAAACTTTAAATCTGTTGTTGCAGTTACAGAGGCGAATCCTTCAAATACGCCCTCTGATTTAATCCCACCCTTTTCATTAATTTTAGCAATCAATTCAGTTTGAATATCATATAAAACAACCTCATGATTTAACAATGTTAGATGTGCTGCCATACTTTGTCCGCCATTTCCCGCACCAATAATCGAAAATTTCATTTTATCCCTCAATTTCGCTTATATTTTGTTGATCTAACTTTTTAGAACTAAAGAACATTTGCAATAATGCACCCACAAAAATTAATCCCAAACCAATTGCATCAGTAATTAAACCTGGAACAATCAATGATAAAGAAGCCGTAATGAGCAAAATTCTAACTAAAATATTCGCGTTTTTCCCGATGAACCATCCTTCTACGCCACATGCAAGTACAAATGCTCCGACGATTGCAGTTAAAGTAGAAACAATAATCTCTATAGGTGTTCCTTGTAATAAAATGGCCGGACCATAGACAAATACAAACGGAATAATAAATGCCACAATTCCAATTTTCATAGATGTCATGGCAACCTGCATTGGTTTCGCTTCAGCAATACCAGCAGCTGCATATGCAGCAAGTGCCACAGGAGGTGTAAACGCTGACAAACAAGCAAAATAGAATACAAACATGTGGGCAGCTAAAGGAGATACGCCCATCTGAATTAATGCTGGGGCAACAACCGCGGCTGTAATTAAATAAGCAGCTGTAGTAGGAAGTCCCATCCCTAAAATAATCGTTGCACACATCGTCATGATTAGTGCCAATGCTAAATTATCACCAGCTAAAGAAAGAATCAGTGAAGCAAACTTTAACCCGGCACCTGTTAAATTTAAGACCCCTATTACAAGCCCAGCAGTTGCACAGGCTGCAATCATTCCGAGTGCAGATTTGGCACCGTCAACTAAGCAGCTAATTAATTTTGCAAAGGTCATTCTCGTATGCTTTTTAACAAAAGATACGAGTATTGTTGATGCAATTGCCCAAATTGCTGCTTTAATTGGGCTTGTATTTAACACTGTCATGGTAAAAATTAAAACGAGTAATGGAATAAATAAATGACCTTCTTTTAGTAAAACATTCTTTAAATTTGGAAGTTCACTCTTTGGTAATCCTTTTAATCCTAATTTCGCGGCCTGTAAGTCAATCATAATGATGACCGTGAAAAAGTATAATAATGCTGGAACGATGGAGGCATAAACGATATTAATATAGGAAGTTCCTAGTAATTGCGCCATAATAAAGGCAGCTGATCCTAATATAGGTGGCATGATTTGCCCACCAGTCGACGCTACTGATTCCACTGCGCCTGCATAACGTGAGGAATAACCTATTTTTTTCATCAACGGAATTGTAAAGACACCCGTTGATACTACATTTGCCACTGAATTTCCAGAAACTGATCCGAATAGAGCACTTGAAACAACAGCAGCTTTTGCTGGTCCTCCTCTTTTTCCACCCGTTGCACCTATAGCAAAGTCTATAAAAAACTTACTTCCACCAGTTTCACTTAAAAAGGAGCCGAATAAGATAAATAAGAATACAAAGGTTGCAGAAGCACCAATCGGTACACTAAAGATTGCATCCATACTATTCAAATAACTTAATATACGATCCCAGCTATAACCACGGTGTCCTAAGTCACCTGGAATATACTTACCAAAATGTGCATACAAAATAAAAAGTAAAGCAAGGATAGGTAAAATTAATCCTGTTGTTCGTCTAGTAATCTCTAAAACAACACCGATTAATATAATGCTTACCACCAAATCTAAACCCGTTGGGGCAACACCAATTCTATAAACTAATTCATCCATCTCAAGGATGAGGTAAGAACCTGCAAATACAACTAGTAATATTAATATATAGTCAATCATGGTTGTTATTGGACTATTATAAGCAGATTTTTTCATTGGATATTGCATCAAAATTAAAATGGCCCCTAGTCCTAAGTGAACTGTATAGAGAATCCATGGAGTAATTGGATAAAATCCTAATACAAATAGATGAAATAATGACATTATTACAGCTATTAAAGTAAATAGTTTAAGATTAATTCCGATTAGTATCTTTTTAGAACTGGAATTCTCTTGAATCTCCAAATCAGCTGATTTCAATTCGGACATGGTTAACCTCCCCACTACATTTCGATTCAATCATTCTCTCTAACTGTTAATTATTTTATTTAATAGCATGATATGGTGATTGTTACTAAATAATTTAGAGACTCTGGAATATGTAAATCTATTTAAATTAATATTTTTGTAGGTAAATTTTTTGTTTTGTATCTTTCAGATTAAGTACTTCTTGGCAACTTTAGATTGCCAAGAAGACTCATGATTAATTATTGTTCTGGCGGCAATAGATTTTCTGGAATTTCGATACCTATTTCTTGATAATATTTAACAGCCCCTGGATGATAAGGAATCGTACTATACTTGAAATTTTCAACGATCGTTTCTTTTGCACTTGGATCCACCGCTAAAAGTTCTTCATGTTTCTCAAATGTGGTTTTAACTAGGTTATAAACTAACTCATCTGATAATTCTGATGATGCTATTGCGAAATTCCAAAAGCCAGGTAGTAAAATATCTTCCTCTTGGTGTTTATAAGTACCGTTAGGAATAATTGCCTCCGACCAATAAGGATACTTTTCTAGGGCCTTTTTCATTTCTTCTTCAGTTAAACCAATATGTTGAACCTCGTGTGTCGTTTCAAGATCAAGCATGAAAGGTCCCGGAACTCCTGTGACCGCAAAACCAGCATCAATTGTTCCATCACGTAATCCGTCAATCGCAGTATTAGTTGGAATTCCACTTACCCTACCAGGCTTAACTCCTAAAACATCCAAAAGGCCTTCACCAGCAACTGCACTAGTACTTCCTGGTGCTCCTGTACTTACAATTTTATTCGCAAAGTCACTAATACTTGTAATTCCACTATCTTTCAAACTATACATATGCATAACACTTGCATACATTGGGAAAATTGAACGAATTTTCGTATACTTTTTATCTGCCCAACCTGTACCAGTATAGGCTTCACCAGCAAGCCATGCTGTCACGAAACCTAAATCCATCTCTCCACTTTCAATTAATTGGATATTTGAATTTGGGCCTCCAGTAACTTCTACTGCAACATCAGTATTTGGGACGTTCTTTCCAATAATATCTGCCCAGCCGCCACCCCATACATAGTAAGTACCCCCTTGACTCGACGTACCTAAAAGAAGTCTATGTTCAGTTTCATTCGAAGTGTTAGAATTTGTTTCCCCATTACTTTCGGAAGTACTACTCTTAGAACACCCAGCCAATGCGAGAGTTAAAACAGCAACTGTAAGTAATAATTTTGAAAATTTACCTTTCATTCAATTTCCCCTTTGTTTGAGATTTGCTTTCTTTTTCAACAATTAAATCTTATAAGCTATTAGAATCCCCCTTTATACATTTTGAGTATTAGACAATTTACTTCTTTTATCATGGAAAAGAGTTTGTTGTTTGATTAACCATTTTTTATCTTTCTCTAAAGCTTCCGTCAACCTTATTAGCTGTCTTTTAACTTCTCCTGATGCAGGTCCTCCAATAGTACTTTTCAATTCAACATTTTGAATTGGATCTAATGCCTGTTTAATACCTTCTTTTGACAACAGGATTTCTTTACCTATGACCAATTTTGATAGATCTTTAATAACCTCAGAATCTATGTTTGATACTGGAATTTTTTTATCTATCATTTCGCTAACTAAGTGTCCGACAATTTGATGCGCTTCTCTAAATGATATATTTGCTTCTCGGACAATCGTATTTGCTAGTTCAGTCACTGTTGAAAAATTCTCCATTGTACGTAATAACATTTTTTCTTCATTAAATTTCAGTGTTTTAACTGTTGCCGTCATTAGGTGGAGACTAGAATCTACATCGGTGAATGCGTCCCAAAAATATTTAAAACTTTCGGTTAAATCTCGGCTATGACCATAGGATGTATTTTTCAAACAACTTGTTGCAGAAATTAAAGCTGACATAACATGACCTGATTTCGCTTTAATATGTTCTAATGTAATTGGATTCTTCTTTTGAGGCATGATACTACTACAAGCTGCAACTGAATCCCCTACCTCGACAATGCCAAATTCATCGGTTGACCAAATATATAGATCTTGGCTAAATCGACTAAGGTTGTTCATTAATATATTCATTGCTGAAAGTGCCTCTAAAACATAATCTCGAGAAGCTACTGCATCAATCGAGTTTTCCATTGCATGTTCAAATCCTAAAAGAGTTGAAGTTTCTTGACGATCAATTTTAAAAGATGTTGATGCCATTGCTCCGGCACCTAATGGGGAAATATTAATTACGTTGAATGATTGTATAAATCGTTGAAAATCTCTTTCGAGTGCTGAGAGAATTGCAGATAAATAGTGAGCTAGTGTAATTGGTTCCGCTGGTTGCATATGCGTATATCCAGACATTACGGTATGAAGAGAGTTATTAGCTATTTTCATTATTTCTTCCCGAAGACTAACTACTTGCTGACAAATGTTTAGAAGACTATCTCGACTGTTCATTCTTGCCAAAGTTGCATATAAATCATTTCTGCTTCTTCCAGTATGTAGTTGGCCACCAACTTCAACACCAACTATCTTAATGAGAGCAGCTTCAATATTGAAATATAGCTCTTCTAATTTAGGATCTAATTCTAAACTAGCAGCACCATTTTTATTTATACTTTCTAAAGCATCCGTAATTTTCTGCCCATCTTCCTGGGAGACAATACCTTTAGAAATTAACATGATTAAATGTCCTTTATTAATATCCATAATATTAGTAAAGGATCTCTTCTGCTCTGCCTCTAAGGCTGGGAGAAGAAGATAGTTAATCACCTCTTCGGATAATTCTGCCTTTAATCGTTCCCTCACGAATAGACCACTCCCTTTTGATTTACACCTAAAAGAAACTGAATAGCTTCTGAAAAGAATGTTATTCTGAGCTAAAAAGCATCTTACAACGATCACCTCTAAAAACACTTGTATTCAATATGACAGGTGTTCCTTGTGGTGTCATTAAAAGCCTTGTAATCTTTAAAGTTGGCTGACTTTGATCAATTCCCAACACTTTTGCTTCGTATGAATCTAGTAGGACAGGCTCAATATAGTTCTTATACCTAGTTAGAGTGATTCCATACTGTTCTAAAATCAAGTCACTAAGTCTTCCCTCAAGATTTTTCTCAAGTAGGCCTGGGACAAGGTTGACTGGAATATAGGATTTTTCTATTGCCGCAGGTTCTTCATTAAAATACCTTAAGCGAATAATTTCAAATACTTTCTCATTGTTTTTTAAATTTAGAGCTTTTAATTTCGCAGACGTACCTTCTATTTCTTTCATACTGATGGGTGTATGTTTAGTCCCAAATTCCTCTGGATAAGAAAAGTTGATAAAATTGCCTTCGAATTTAGGTTTAGCAACGAACGTGCCAACCCCCTTCTTTCGTTTCAGAACCCCTTCATTGACCAATTCGAGGATAGCTTGTCTAATGGTTGACCTGCTTACATCTAGGTTTTTCGCTAAATCTAACTCATTTGGAATCTTATCACCACTTTTCCAATCACCGTTTTCAATTTTTTCCTTTATTAACTCTTTAATTTGGTAATATAGTGGAATGCCACTTTCTTCATTTAATACTGATTTCATCTTAACTCCTCATTTTTCGGATATTTGTTTTGACAGTTCCGTTTTTGTAATGAGCAACTCTTTTGAATGTTCGTATGTCTGTACATACTATGAGGATAAATTAATCAGTATTCGAAAACAGTTAAAATTTTTTTAGGAATTTGATTACAATAAATAAAAAACCTCACAGCCAATCAGCTGCAAGGGTTAAATTCCATATTAAAAATAATCAATAAACTGTGGAATGCCGACTGGAATTAAGTCTTCCAGGATGGTGATGGTTTCGGATTTTCCTTTTAGACGTTCGATTTTTTTTAGATATTTTGGACGCTTGTAACCAAGAAGCATGGTTGTTAAGGTTTGGATGGACATTTGAACGGTGATGTCTTCCATAACATCGAAATTAGTCACTCTTTTTACGGTTACGTTTCCATTTTCGGACAAGATATCGTAAGTGCCATTATTCCACTCAACTAAACGGTCTGCCACTGCGAACCGGATATGGAAGTCGGGTTCATCAAATGGGTAGCGCTTTAAAAATTCCTCTACATCGACGATCCGGGCCATAAAATATGGGGAAACCTTTTGAATGATTTCGCTATCTTCAAATAAGAATGCTACTGGCTCATTTCCGGCTGTTTTACCGTATGCATTGTAAACCATCGATTTATGGGCAGAAACGAAATTCCATAATCCTTTTCGTGCCTCTTCTTGCAAGTAGACAATTTCATCAATATAGAAATTTTCTTCCATAATTCTGTAGAATAAATAGCCTTGAGGTTCGTCGTTTTCATCATAATAAACAGCTGCTTGCATTTGGACATCGGTATCGACGAATTTTTCTTCCCAATAATCCTCGTGAAATTTTTCATTCCATGCGATTGTATTTCGGATCATGGCGCCGTGCGTGATGGAAGCATACCGTTGATAAACATCCACTAGGTGCTCATCTCTCGTTCCTACTCGTCGGATTTTTCCTGGTATGGAAGAATATTGAGGGAATTGTGTATCTTTCACTTGAAACTCTACGATATCGCTCATAATCTCCCAACCCTTTTTCCGGTAATATGGAATGGAGAATGGGAATAAATAGGAAATATATCGACCTTCATTACGCATCATGATTAATGTTTCCTTAATTAATTGATCCATCAACCCTTGTTTGGAATACTCAGGGTAAGTACCGATTGCTGTAATTCCACCCATTTCATAGGGAACGCCATAAATATTTACTTGGAATGGCAAACTTAAGATTTGGGAGACAAGTTGCCCTCCGTCAAACCATCCGAGTGCATGGCCTTCATTAAATTGTCTACTTTTCTCACTGACGAAGCGTCGATCTTTTTTAATGGACATGGACATTTGAAAAACATAATTTAACAAGTCAATGGATTGAGCCATCTCCTCCATTTTGATTTCTCGCATCACAAGTCCTTTTCGTTGATTCAACATAATCACCTATTAATTTTAGTTTTTATTATTCAAAATTGCCTTAGCTCAGTACGGTCAAAAGCCCACTGAATTAGTTAATCTTAACAAATTTCGTTAGTCGATACATGTGTATATTAGCCTTTTAACTTTGAAGAATTTGTAAATCATTTTGTATCTAAATTTACAATCTGAATGGTTCACGCCAGACTATTCGCCATCTTCCTCGGAACATTAGGTTTTATTAGTTTATTAATTCTTATTGAAAATTAATCATAGCCAATAAATTTCTTACTCGATCTGACAATGATCCATTGAATGTGATAAAAGGTTCTTCGTTGAAATAAAGTAAACCAAGTAAAAATGGAGAAAGAATGATGATAAAATATGTTAGTCGTTTTAGAGGGAAAGGCTGTACTTTACTGAACTTCGAAAAAATGAAAGTTGGAATAACTAAGCCTATTGTGATACCTAACATATTGTAGAGGGCATCTAACAATTCCGCGCTGCGGTCAGGTAATAACAGTTGCCGATATTCTTCGATGATCCCAATTACCATTAATGTAACCCATATAATACTGATATTTCGAATTTGATTTCTTTTCGTAGAGAATAGAAGCGTTGTTAATCCTAAAACGAGTGACACACTTGTATAAAAAGATAGATGTTGCCATTTGTCGTGTCCAAATAATAATCCAAAATTAATATCCATAATTGAACCCCTTTTATAATTATCAGTATCAATGAACCCTTTGTCATTTATTTCAGGATGGTCATATTTAGGAAAATCACGCGAGGCTGTAAATGTAGTATTAGGGCCTCGCAATAAAATGTTAAAATGTCTTTTCAGTGTAGCACCTAACCAGATTGTTGCCAAATATTTTCCATTTTATTATTAAAATTCTTCCAACCCCTATCCAACGCTTTAAAAAATCTTCAAACATACTCTCATGCAAAATAAAAAAGAACTTCTCACCATGAACGCAAGAAGTTCCGTCATAATCTATTAACTTTTGGATGAAGCAATTGATACGCGATTGCGTCCTGAATTTTTTGCATCATATAATGCTTGATCGGCTAAATCTAATAAATCACTAGTACGAGAGGCTGTATCAGGAAAAGAAGCAACACCTGCTGATAATGTAACAGGTCGCCCACATGGACTTTCTGTTTTCTCTAAAGTTTTGCGTAAACTTTCAGCTATTTCAAACGCCTCTTCAATACTTGTTTCTGGAAGTAGGAGGACAAATTCCTCCCCACCATATCGACAACAAATATCAACTTCTCTTGTACCTTCTTTCATCATCTTGACAAAAAACTTCAAGACTTCATCACCCATGGCATGTCCATAAGTATCATTTATTCTTTTAAAGCGATCTAAATCTAGCATAATAACTGAAAATTTTATCTCTTTTGACGTCCATTGTTGTAGAATTTCATCCAATGTTCGTCTATTCATTGCACCTGTTAGTGGATCAGTGGTTGATTTGTCCATAAATAAATTAACTTGACTATGAAGAAACGCAAAACTGTGAATTAGTGCCGTCTTTATTTGAAGAGCTTCATAATACCATGCATTTGTTTCTTTTAGCTTCCGCATTTCGCTTTCTTCAACACTAACCACTGTAATGGCAGCCAGTTTTTCTAATGGTCTCACAATTCTATTTGCAGCAAATATTGCAATAATGATGGAAAGGATAATTAAAGGAAGTTGAATAATAAAGGAATTCATTACTATTTTCCCAACTGAATCTATCGCAACGGCTTTTGGAGTTTGAGCAACAACTCCCCATTTGCTTAAATCCACGAAACTGTAACCTGCAAGCATATCTACACCAAAAGAATTGGTTACTTGTTGGGCTCCACTTTTTCCCTCCATTATTTTTTTTACTACCTCATTGTCGGATATGTCATCTCCTATAAGTTCTTCATTTTGATGATAAATAACAATCCCATCAGAATCTACAACGTACACATAAGATCCATTTTGATAATAATGATCTCCTAATATGGTTTCAAAAAAATTAGATTCATTCAAATAGACCGTACCATTGATTAACCCTTCATAAGACCCGTCTTTTGAGAAGAGTGGATATGAGAGGGTAATCACTACTCTATCTGTTGAAGTTTTATATGGCATGGTTATGGAAGGTTTTTGGTTTTTAATGAGCTGTAAACCTTCTGTCGATTTTATGAAATTCCCCTTAAGGCCAAATTCTTCTGGTGCACCTGCGATCATTAAGCCCTCAGAGTTCGCTATTACAACAGAATTAAACGTTTCTTCTTGTTCCTGAACACGATTCACTACATTCATAATTAATTCTTCATCATCTAAATGGTCTTCTACTTCAGCTGCACTAAATTCAAGTACTTTTAAAGCATCATCTAAATAAATGCTCACCATTTGAGCTAATTTTTCAGCATAAACCCGGTTTGTTTCAAGCGATTGTTCTTTTAACAACTTTATATTCCCTTGATAACTACTGTATAAACTACTAGCAATGGATAACATAAAAGCTAATACGATAACAGCCACTATCAAAGACTTTAATGTAATTTTTAGGTGTAATTTATTACTCAGTTTCAATATTAATGCTCCCATTCATCGGATCAAGATCAATATCTTTTAATACAATATGGTCAATTTCAACCTAGATTAACATAATCATTCAGTTCGTTGGTATGGAAAACATTTCTAGGTTAGTTGAAAGTAAATTAACGGTCAAGAGTTAATTGTGCGTGTTTAAGTGCGCATTTCATTTCTTTTATATAAAAATAAACAGGCGAGAAAATGATACGTTTTCCCACCTGTTTACATTAGTGATCGTTTGGACTTAGTAATGCGCTTCATCGCTGCTTTGAAGGACTTTGATAGGTTTGTACAAAAATTCCGTCCCCTTCTAACCATTCTGCAATAAAAACCTCTTTGTAATTTACAATATTTTTCGATAAAAGTTGTTTCTTTAGCCAGGTTTCATCATAACCGATATCACTTATTTCATCCCACAATACTTTTCCGTCCCGAATCAAAGTGACGGGTACATTCGGTGGCTTTCCAACTAGATTAAAATCTTCTAACGTCGTCTTTTGATATTGTGGCTTCTTTAATATACTGATTGAACCATTAGGCTCTAAATAACAATAAGCCACTTCTCGAATAGAAAAAGTTTCACTCTGCCTAAGCAGACTTTGCAATTGATTAAGATTCATGCGGCTCTTTCTCAGTTGTTCTCGGTCAACTACTCCATTTCTAATTAGCGCAGATGGTTTCCCTTGAAAAATCCCTCTTAAGAATAATGATTTTCTTTCAACATATTCAACAATAAATAGTAGGAGTCCCCAAAGGCTTAAGGCATAGATGATATAACCGACACCAACTTTTGGGTCATAGAGGGCGTTTCCAAGTAATTCTCCAAATACAATTCCAGAAATAAATGTAAAGGGTGTAACTTGCTTAATGATTTTTCTACCAACTACATGCACGATTATTACCAATAAGAAAAATCCAACAATTAGTTCAATGGTTAAATGCATAACCTTCATAATTTCTAAAATACTCCCATCTAAATTCTTATGTAGGAATCATTTTATTTTTACTACAGGACGGGGTTTATTCATTTCCTTTAAAAAAAGTGTTCCCTACCCTTGATGATTTATTCTAATTAGGAATTGAATGGTAAAAGGTTCATTTCGGACGGGAGTTGAATGGGGAAAAACGCAAAAGATACACCATTTTCCTTAATGAGAAAATGGTGTTCCTATTGTTAATGATCTCGGGGTATTATGCGCTAAAATAGTTTCTCGATTTCATTTACTGGCAATGGCTTGCTGTAATAGTAGCCTTGTGCTTGATCGCAATGAAGGTTACTTAGAAACAAGGCTTGTTCCTTCGTTTCCACACCTTCTGCTATTACTTTAAGATTTAACCCGTGGGCTAAGGAAATAATGGCACTTATTATCTTTACATCGTTATGGTCATTTAATATATCGTTGACAAAGGAGCGGTCAATTTTTAAATGATCAATCGGGAAGTTTTTCAAATAATTTAAGGAACTATAGCCTTTGCCAAAATCATCAATCGCAATTTGCACACCCAACTCATGTAAGGCTTGCATCGTAGTAATTGCATGGTCAACATCCATTGTCATCGATTCGGTAATTTCAATTTCTAAATATTGTGGCTCTAAATTCGTTTCAATTAACACCTGTTTCACCCGTTCAACCAGTGCATGCTGTAAAAAGTCCTGTGGCGATAAATTCACAGCGACTTTTATTGGGGTAAAGCCATGATTTTGCCAATCTTTAGATTGATGGCATGCTTTTTGTAACACCCATTCCCCCAATGTATCTGCCAAGCCTAATTCTTCTGCTAGTGGAATTATATCTCCAGGATTAATTAATCCAAAAGTTGGATGATTCCAACGAATTAATGCCTCTACTCCTACTATTTTTTGCGAACATAGGCTAATTTGTGGTTGATAATATAGCTCTAACTGATTATTTTCTATTGCATGGCGCAGTTCTTGTTCAAACGTTAACTTTTCAAAAAGATATTTTTCTAACGTCGATTCATAGACAAAGTAGCTGTTTTTGCCTTGTTCCTTAGCCCGGTACATCGCTGTATCAGCCTTACGGAACAGTGTATCCGCATCATACTCACTACAAAGATAAGTAGCAATACCAATACTTGTACTTATATGAAATTCATAGTTAGCAATCGCAAAGGGCTGTTGGAACAATTGAATAATCCCTTCTGCAATTGACGTAGTTTCCGATAAATTGGATAAGCCATTCAAAATAACCGTGAACTCATCGCCCCCCATGCGGAAAAGCTCAGCATTGTTAGGTAAATATTCACGTAGACGCTTGCTGACTTGCACTAACAGCCAGTCACCTTTTTCATGGCCTAATGTATCATTGATCATTTTAAACCGATCGAGGTCAAGTAAAAAAATAGAGAACTTCTTGTTATGCTCCTTCGTTCTCTCCATTTTTTCTTTCAATACTTTATGAAAATAGCGACGGTTAGGAAGTCCAGTTAGATCATCATGATACGCAAGATAATTAATTCGTTCTTCCGCTTCATACCGGTCCGTCATATCTTTTAATTGAGCAAATGCACCAGTTAATCGACCTTTTTCATCATACAGTGGTCTTCCATCTAATAAACAAACTGTTTGGTAGCCAGTTTTTTCACAAGTAAAACGGAGTTCGATATCAGTAAATCGTTGTTGTGATGTTAAAATTTGGTTTATATTTTCTGCTATTGGGCTAAGTTTTTCGATTTTCTTTCCAATAATTGTCTTTTTATGCCAACCTGTTAACTTTTCACCAAAGGAATTAATTTTCGTCACTTCACCATGTACGTCCGTTTGAATAATTGCCGTTTTTGCGTTATCTGTGACGATTTGATTCAAGATATTTAATTGATTATTTTTTTCTTTTAAAATGAACTCTCTTTCTATGGAGCCAACGACTGTTGTTAACATCGTCAAAAGTAAAGGACTTAGATAATCAACAAACGTCATAATGGAAATAGTTCCTCTAATAGGGGATTTGTCTTCAACTTCAAATGGGACAGAATAACAAGCAGTTTTTTGTAGGAAACGGTGATAATGTTGAATTCCAATAACTTCAACAGGCCTATTTAAACTGAGAGCTATACTTGCTGAATTCGTCCCATTTGTTTCTTCTGTAAATAGAGCACCCGGTTTTATGCCCAATTGTTGAACTGATTGAGTCATGGTTGAATCCCCATTAAACTTTAAAATCGTCCCTTTATCATCAGTTACTATGAGGATTAGCGGCATCCCATTGAGCGTTTGAATAAATTTTTCTGCAAAAGTATCGAAAATACTTAAAAGTTTATTATAATCTATCAGTTTTTTCTGTAGTTCATCATTCGAAATGTAATGAGTATTGGGGATCGTATTCGGGTCCATCCCTAGCATTTCACAACGTTTTTTTGATTCTAGAATATATGAAGGAATATCTTGGTGGTGGATCGTCATGATGTAGTTACTCCTTTTATCTTCATTGCAGATTAAATCTAATAATCTAATATATTAATCGTCAGTAATTTTATATTTACATTTGCCTATTATAGCATATAGATACTATAATTTTATTGAGTTATAGCAAGAAATAACTACCAGATGAGGTTGAAAAATCGTTTTGAAAAAACGCTATAACTTTCGGTGTATGCTAGATCATTGTAAATATTTCACATTAGAGAATTTATAGTTAAAAATACTTATAAACAAAAGAAGCGTGTCAAAAATCCCGACAATATTTGAAATAATCCCGACATTTTTTCAAATATTCCCGACAAAAAATTGAATAATCCCGACATTCTAAATTTAGGTTTGATAAAGTGATTTCTCGTTTACAAATAGTTAACGACCGCATTAAAATAATCCTTAAATCTCGGAGGCACCATTTGTTTTCTTCTATATAAAGAAGTGAATCCTAATTATGAGGGATAGTCAAAAACTTCAAATCCACTCTTAACCTCGAATCTCCATCACAATCTTAAAAGCTTCCTCAATTTCATTTAGCCCGATTAAACTTTCGATCTCATCTGCGACTGCATACCAATCTGAACCATATAATCTTAAGTATTTTGCGAAGTCTAGATAGTTGTTGGAATCTTTACTTTGTGCAAGAAAAATCAACCTTTGATATAGGCTAATGATACATTGAACCGGCAAAAAGAAATTAGCCTTGTCATATTCAATCATCGCCTTCAACGTAAAAATAGAATTTTCCTGCCCAGCCTTCTCAACAAAACGCTGGACAATGGCATTCCGCTCTTGCTGCATCATTTCTTGCTCTACTTCATTTAGAGCAGACCAATCCAATAGGTTGATGACAAATAATTTATTCGCAATCGCCTTTAACGTCACGTTTCATCCCCCTTATAAAGGACCTAAGTTAAGACTCATTTCTAAGAAGGTTTAGTGAAGCCATTTATTTGATTAAAAAAGAGAAGCGTTTGGTGACATCCTGATCAAATGCACGTAACGCTCCTCTAGGTACCTGGAGACCATCTATTTTTAAAAAATCGATTGATATTCTCGCGTTTCTAGTTAATTAAATTTTCTTGAATAATAAATTCTCCGTGAGTAATTAATTAACTGGTAAAATTAGCTCGCCCGTTTCCGTTACAAAAAAAGTATTCCCGCCTTCTTTTATAATGGTTAAATCTGTTCCTATAGGCAGTTCGTAAATCGCAAATACGGCAGGCTCAAGATCTATCACTTTTTGGTAATCACAAATACTTAAATTTCTTGAGTCACTTAAAAATTCGTCAGTATCGACATCGGATAAAAATCGCCACCCATTGTCAAGTTCATTGACAGGCTCTTCGCGAAAACACCATTTGATGGATCCCTTATTCTCTAAAATATTGTTAGAGATAATACACCCACCTAAGCCTGATCCCTTTTTCATCTCATTCCCCCATTTATTCAAAATATAAAAGTCAGAATCATCTACACGACAAACAGCTTCTATTCTTTTATATGCTTGAACTTTGGGCATTATTGTTGAGTTTTTGATAAATCAAAAACCACGGAGTTTCCTCGATGGTTTGAAAGGTGCATTACATGGTACTTAAATCAGTAGCTTTGCAAGTTTTTCTGCTTTATGCATTTCTCCTAAAAGTGGATTTTTGTAGTCAGTGTAGTGATCCAAATATGCTCTAACACCACCAACAATGTTAATTTGATGCACGTCTCGATCTTTTTCCAAAATTTCTAAGGAATCGGAGTAGCGCTTATATAAAAGTTGGAATAAACCACTATCGATTTCATTGATGTAGGTAGAATTTAGTAGATTAATGACAACTGTGATTTGGTTCTTTAGATGATGTATGTTATCCATGGATTTCTTTCTCCTTCAACACCTAACATATGCTTTTTTACTAAAAAACCTTGAAAGGCATTAAGCCAATCAAGGTTTTTTCATTAATTTGCAGGGATTATTGAAATATTAATGTTAGGCTTTCTTTTATTGTATCTAAGTCATTATTTACTTCAATACGTTCGTCGTAGTCATCTTTCCAAATGAAATAATCAGATAAACCAACTCGCGGCTGATTAATATTTGCATATATTTCCTTCAATTTACTAAATAGCTGTTCTAATTCCTTATTTTCATTGTTGCTATTTAGGACTTCATCAATTAAATGTAAACCTAATTCCAATTGATTCCTGATGTACAATGTTTCGCTATCGTTTTCTTTTTCTAAAATGCTTTTTAATTGTTGAAATAGTACTGTTAATTTCTCTATATCTTTTAGCATGGTAATCCCTCTCTTTATTTAATAGGTTTTGAAGAAAGCACTTCTACGCCTTTAATCTTCCAAGGTTCTGAAACGAATATTTGATTTCCTCCACCTTTGTAAATGCCACCTTGGTTTGCTGCAGGCCCTTCATAAATTGTTGTACCTTTAGGTATTTTGATTTCGTAAACCGTTTCTAATGGCGAAGTACCCGTTAACACACCTGTTTTTGGATCAATCCATTGTGCCTTAACGGCAGAATCTATTCGCCCTTCAACTAATGTTCCTGGCTCCCTTGTAAAATATTGACCTAGCGCATTCTTACCTCCACCTGCTTTTCCTGAACGGTAAAGAATAGTATCGCTATCAAGTTCTATTACGTTATACTTTCCACTTCTAAATGTTGAAGCTGCACCTTCATTCATTTTAGCTAATGGGCCAGGATTTTCAACCATATTGTAAGTATGTTTAGAATGATCGTACCCCTTATCCACTACTTCATCTATATTACTTTTATTAATGAGCTTATTAGCGTCCGCAATGGCATCAAGCGCTTTAGGAACTTTTAATAACTTCCCAATTGGAAGAATGGATGCAGCGGCAAATCCTTTTTCGAATAATGAAGCATCTCCATCAGCAAGTGTTTTGAGGTCATCTAAAATTAAGAAATCCAGTGCTCCTTTTCCGACATTTAATGCACCTTTTCCAACATCCCCCAAGAATCCTAGGAAACCACCATTTTCCTCTTCTTTCACTTCTTCTACGTCAGTTGGTACAGGGCAAGAAAGCTCCGTTGCAATTTGTTCTTGTTGCTTCATATAAGAAACAAAATTTGTGGATACCGTTGCGCCATTAATGCCGAAATTATATAAAGGAATTTGGCTATTTTGATGAAGTCCAGGGATCGTGTACGGATTTGCCCCTCCAATAAAACCTGGAGCTAACAATGGATTCATACCGATAATTTGGTTCATTGGTTGCGAACGATAAGCAAGCGCTTGGGTAAGCGGATGTTGAAGAGCAAATGACTTCCACTGTTCTGCAGGGAAATTTACATCCGTTACGCCCTCCGTCATCATTGATTCAATATTGGAAATCCATGTTTTCATTAACATTAGGTCAGATTGAATCGTTGCTAATGCACTTGATTGAGATTGGTCAAATTGCATCAAATGCTCTATGGTTTGATTACGTTCGCGTTTTGCATCTTGTACACTTGCTTGAACTTCACTGTCATCTAGGTTTGGTAAGCTCACGATATCGGATACGGAATCCATAATATTGTTTGTTTCATTAGTTAGCTCTTCTGTTACTTGTTTTGCATTGTTCAATCCTTGCTCAACTTCGCCTTCTAAAGATTCCTGGCGAATAAATCCAGATACATCCGGTTCGAGGGATGAAAGTGCGGATTTCATCTCTTGTAGAACGCCTTCGAAACTCGCTTTAAACGTGTTGAAAAATTCAAGAAAGGGCAAGTGGCAGTTTTCGTAAAATCCACGAAGGGCTTCCCCACCTTGCCCTTTGAGTGATTCTTCTAGTTGAGTAAGGCCTTGAATAGCCGTTTCAATTTGTTTCATTTCACTTTCGAGACGAGTTAATCTATTAACATTTCGTTCAAGGCCGGATTGAAACTCATTTACATCTAATACTTTCATTGTTTCACCTTCTTATTTGTTGGAACTTAGTGGTTCGATAATTGTTTGTTTTTTTCAAGTAATTCTTGAGTTTCTTTTGGTTCTTCTTTTAATTTCTTCGGCGGCTCTTTTATTTCAGGTTGTTGTTCTTGATAGGCTTGGCGATCACGGATCACTTTCGCAAGTGCAATTGACGTATACGTTGTGAAGAGGATCCCCATCCAGTAGTACCCCTTTTCAACTAGTTGCCACTCTGTATTCCAAACTGCAATCATACCAATTGAGAATGACGCAACCATTGATAGCCATGCTAAAAACAGATATTCCGACGCTGTTTTGATGCCCTCATGACGGTCGCGTAAAACTTTTACGATGGAGAAAGCAGAAAACGTAATCCACCCAAGGCAGACGGTATAAAAGCCTTTTTCAACGAGCATCCATTGTGTATTCCAGATGGCGATTAGTACAAAACTGAACGAAACAAGAAATGCAAACCATGTTAAAAAGAAAAATTCTTTACTCTGCATAAGTCGTCTCCTTTGCAACTATTCCATTTGAATTAATCACATACGTCCCCGCAACTATATCGTGCAAACTACGCTTTTGGGGATGAACCCCAGCCATAATAAACCCAATGTAAAGAGTGAATGTACTAAGGAGGATGGCGAAAAATCGTCCAACCCCTCGCCAAAAGCTAATGCGGTTCCCATGAATATCGACCACTTTGATGCTTAGAAGCATTTTCCCTGGCGTTGCTTGAAACTTTGAAGCGTGGAACCCGGCATAATAGCATAAGTTCGCAGCAACAATTGTGAGATAAATGAAACCACCTAAAATGATCGAGACCGTTTCATTATCAACAAACGCCCCAAACACACCGACAATAAACCCAATAATAATTGCAGGAATAAACGAGACAATCGATACAATAATACTGTCAAACAGCGAAGCCAAAAAGCGCATCCAAAATCCTGAAAACTTCACATCGTCCTTCAGAAAAATTTCGTGTTCCAACAATACCTTCCTTTTTCGTTGTGATAAATTGCCTTTTACACGGGGTTACCCCCTTTAGATACTTTTGGATGAGTAGCAATCTGTATGGGAATCTAGACACTTTTGGGATTAATCTAGACACTTTTAGGATTAATCTAGACAGTTTGGAAAAGCTAGCAAACTACGGTAACAATCTAGACAGTTCTGGGATTAATCTAGACACTTTCGAGTTTTTTCTAGACAGTTTTTCTAGTAATCTAGACACTTCGATCAAGTTAGTTAATACGAGTAAGTTCTCGATGCTTCTGGAATTAATCCCGACAAAAATTTGAATAATCCCGACTTTTTTTCAAATATTCCCGACAAAATTTCCGATAATCCCGACATTTCACAAAAAATCCTTTCACTTTTTGAGATGAATCCCTCAAATCACACACTAAACTTTACCGAACGCCAACGCTCATTTCTACATAAGCAACGCCTGAGTGGCTGCGTTTGTATTCCACAAAAATGGGGCTGCTTTGAGTGAAGTCCTTCTCTTGTATATGCTTAACAAGCTCCCAATATTTCACTTGGGAGAGTTCATCGAATTGATCCATGATCCGTGTCATGAGCATGCCATCAACAGAAAAGTAACTTCTAAAGTTCACGCCTTCTGAAGTGGGCATTGCAGAGAAATCACTTTCCTCAATTGGTCGGAAAATTTCCGCGGTCATGACAGATGCTGTTGGGTCGCTTATGATGGAGAAAAACATTGTATCTGCTACATTGAATCCGTATTTTGATAAAATTCGGTCAAAATCTCGGAAGGCGAGGTGGATCTCTTCGGGTAGGAAGTTATAATATTTCGACGCCACGTTTCGGTAAGTAATTTGATGTTTTTCAACGATCATCGCACTTCGCTCCGTTCTTTCAAAGGTACATATAAATCAATCATGTATTCCCCATAAACTTCTAGTAGCACGCATACGAATGAATCATCCGTCGGTAAATGTTGTTCTTGGGCATAGTCTTTTATTTTCTGAAATGCAGTATTGAAATCCACTTCTTCCTGTGCTTGACGCAATAGTAGCGACTTCTCTAACTTGAATTGCTCTAAATAAGTGAAATCTGTGATTCCCTCATCAAATTCCACCGCATCATTAATCGGCAAATAATACGTGAATAGGCCTTCATCTCCTTCTTCAACTTCAAAGGAGAAAAAAACAGGACCATTTTTATAAACTTCATGATTTAAAGGGAAATCTTCCATGACCTTGATTCCTTCAAGCCAGTTTTCTTTTTTATCTCTTACACGAAACGTAATTAAATGGTCGAATTGTAGACTGCGTATTTCCATTTCATCCACCCCTAGTTTTGTTTTACTTTTTTATTCATTACGTGAATGTTTTCCGATTGTAAGTACCCGCGTTCATCAAAATTAAAGGATTTAAATCGCAGCTTACAATACAACATCACAAGTTGCTCTGGTAAGACAAAAATCAGTGTGTAAAATATCCCAAGCGGTAAAAAGACAAACATTAGCAGATCAAATAAGTCAGAGGAGCCCATTTTCATTACATATTGGATTAAGAAAACAAGGCCCATACTTCCGATGATGGCGATTGGAATATAAGATGTTGTTTCAAATTTACTACGCACTTCCTCGCTTCTTGCCCCTTTACGGTAGTGACCTTTTTTAAGTAGGCGATAAAATCGAATAAACGTTGCGATAAATAGTAAAGCCCCAATCAGTAGGGTAATCCACGTGAAGTTTACTAGCGATTCCACCTGTGCATTGTCGCTTTCTCCTAAAATAAATATCGCCGCTAAATAGAAAAGTACGGAGAGATTTTGAGTGACAATGATGGATAAAAAGTATTGAAACTTCTCGGCTTTTTTAAAAACAGCAGGGATTGCAAAGACAAGTGATATTGCAATTAGTGCTGCTGTGAGCCACAAATGGACAGCTTGAATGCTTTCGAAATTTGGATAGATGGTGTATTTTCCTGCGATATAATAAGTTAAATAGAAAATTCCTGCCTGTAGGAAAATTCCTAAAAAAAGCGTAGAAGCTAACGAATTAGGACTTTGTCTACCAGATTCGAGTGGTCCTCGTAATACGGCAAAATCTTCTTCGGTAAGTTGTTTCAACATGCGACGAATGCCTCCATTTTCGTTAGTGGAACCAGCCTTTAATTTTATTCATTGCGGATTCCCCTGTTTTTTTATCTTTTTTGTTTAACATCGTATTGATGAAGAGCCCAGCCGCAACACCAATTGCCGTACCAACCCCAGGAACTGGAACGGCTGCTGTAAAGAAAGCTACACTTGCTGCTTGCACAGCCCCACCGACTGCAGTATCAATAGCTGTATCAACCGTTGCACGTGTGTGTGCTTGTGCACCAGTTAAGCCGTCATCTACCGCATTGTGATAATTACTGTAGTAGTTCAGACCTGCTGAAACAGGACCTAATGCTTTTGTGAATCCTTTTGCTACACCACTTGTAAAGACTCCTTTGATATCAACAGCATCTTTAAATGATTTTCCAGCCCCTGAAAGAGTTGCTTTCCCAACGGTTTTAGCTTTCTCAGTGATAGTTGCTTGATCATTCCAGTATTTAAGGGACGAATGTTCTTTTAATGCAGCCTCTCCCACTTTTGACCAGCCTGACTGACCTGGTTTCTTTGTTGCAAATTTTAACGTTGCTCTATTATTTGCCTGCTGCTGATAGTGTTTGGGTTTCCAAGGTTGATTGCCTTTAGGTAATTTGTAATTTAATTCACGCAATGCTTTCCCATCTGGTGTGACCCTCAAATAGTGAAGCGCTCGCTCACTTGCAAGGAGACGATATATGTTTCGACCTGAGCGCGGATCCCTAACAAGCTCCATTTTTAGCCCTGCATTTTTCCCAGCCATAAACATGCCAAAGCTCTCAACTGCGCCATTAACGGCCGTATTAAATTTCTTTACATTCCCGATATCTTCTTTATGACCCATAATGGTTTCATCTGCAGAAGTTACATCTCCCGGCTTTTCTTCTGGACTTTCACCTGTCACTTCATCGACTTGATTCGTTCTGCTCGTTAAAGATGTTTGAAGTGCAGTAGTTGAAGCGTATTGCGCCCAATGTTCTGCCGGGAAATTCACATCCGTTAGGCCTTCTGTAATCATCGTTTCAAGGTCTTTAATCCATATGTTCATTGCGTTGAGATCACTTTCCACGATAGCAAGTGCAGAAGTTTGGCTACTGTCAAAGGCTATTAAATCAGTAACAGTTGTGTCTCGGTGTCGTTTAGCGGTTTGGATTTCATTTTGCACGCCTGTGTCATCTAAATTCGGTAAAGTTACAATATCTGCAACAGTTCCCATAATGGTATTCGTTTCATCGGTTAAACTTTCAGTCGCTTGTTTTGCGTTAGTAAGCCCTTGTTCAAGGTTTGATTCTAGGAATGATTGTTGGATGACCCCACTTTGATCAGGCTCGAGTGAATCAAGCGCTGCGTTCATTTGCGTGAGGACATCTTGAAAACTACTTTTAAACAGATAAAAAAATTGCAAAAAGGGCAAGTGGCAATCCCGATAAAATGCTCGTATTGCATTGCCACCTTGCCCCTTTAAAGATTCTTCAAGCTGAGTGAGTCCTTCAATGGCAGTTTCAATTGTTTTCATTTCCGATTCTAGTCGAGTAAGCATTGTCATGTTGCGGCTGAGACCCTCATGGAAATTCCTAGCATCTAATACCTTCATTATTCCATCAGCCTCCTAGGACCGGAAACTACACCGCTAATATTCGTTGAAATGCGTTGATCCTGCTCTCGCATGTAATGAACCGAATTTCTAGTTGTTTGAATATTACTTTGTAACACTGCTTGGTAACTCGTTAAGATTTGTTCTAATTCTTGTGCAAGTTCATTTAGTTTTGTTACAACGTCTAATGTATTCCCTTCAATCGCGGGCTCTGCAGTAGGTTTCAGTGATGAAGTCGCATTCTCCAACACACTTAAGCTTTCCTCCACATCCGCGTACACCACTTTTACTTCGTTTGACACGTGAATTCTCTCCTTTCCTTTTGGGGGTTCTTGAATTTCGGATTGCTTTTTGGGATGAATCATTTGGTTTTGAGTTTTAGTTGTTTTCGTGCGCTCTTCTATGCATTACGTGCGGGAGGTCTTTACGTGCGAGTTTAGCCAAGTTACGTGCAACTTTTATCTTGTTACGTGCGCTTTTCTCCCCGTTATGTGCGAGTTCTAACTGTTTACGTGCGGGGGGCTTTTTTACGTGCGAATTCCGCCCTGTTACGTGCAACTTTTATCTTGTTACGTGCGCTTTTCTACCCGTTACGTGCGAGTTCTAACTGTTTACGTGCGGGGGACTTTTTTACGTGCGAATTCCGCCCTGTTTCGTGCGACTTTTATCTTGTTACGTGCGCTCTTCTCCCCGTTACGTGCGAGTTCCATCCCGTTACGTGCGAATACCCAAGTCACTTTTTACATTGACCTACCAACCCTATCTCTTATCTCCTTGCACCATTTTGGGAACCAGCCAGATTAGCGAAATGAGGATACAAGCCATTAACAATCCTATATAGACAAATTGTAGGTTTTTGTTCCCACGTTTGTTTTGTGGACTCGTTTGATTCGCTTGAACTTTTGCAACCTCTGATTCATCCGAAAACAAACCAAGTTTCATAGATTCATATGCGATTGTTTTTCGTTCTTCAAAATCATTAACAAAAAGCTCTTCCTTGATTTTTTCATTTGGATCGTAATTATTAGGAATAAAATCTAATTGTTTTTGTTCTTCAGGAATTTCCTTCCTAGATTCCAATAAAGATTCATTATGAAGGTATTCTTTATTGTCTTTGAATTCTTTTTCCTTGTATTCATTCGGGCTAAGATCATCAAGATTGCTTGCGGCCGCGGCAGTAAATTCGCACCCTAAATGGAAGTGGAAGCCGGGTCCGTGATTGAACCCGACTCCTCCCATTATCCACAATGCTAAAACGCCAAATAAAATCTTACATTTCATACGAAGTTTCCTCATCTTGCGCACTTGCACGATTCTTAATTCGCCCAGTGATATACGGTACGAATGCTGCAACCGCAATGATTACCAAAAGCACAATACTTGCTGGAACGATTAGAGATTCAGGTCCGTATTGAATGGATAAATAAACTTTTGTCATGGGATCTTCATAATCAATGTTTGATGCCAATAACGTCAGCATTGGCGTTATAAAGAAGGCAATGACTGCAACACTTACGAACCAACCAATTAGATTGCCAATCGAGAAACCAGCAAAAATCACGGAGGACACCGCCGTTAGTAATAAAACAGTGAAAATTGTCCATTCAATTGCACCTGTTTCATTCAATGGATAAATATCCAACCCGTAAATACTAATAATTAACCCAACGATTAAGTTCAACAAACTGAACAACGCGATGCGCACGCTCGTTTTGTTGTTTTTGAAATAGTAGCAGAAGTATCCAATAAGTAAGCTACTAATTAACACAATGACGAGCACAATCACTGGTGGTAATTTATTCTCTTGCACGGATGAATCTAGGCTGTTTGCTGCAAGTGGTGTAGATAAATGCTCATAGATTTGACCATTCTTTTGACCATCGATAAATGCGTTGTTTAACACATCATGAATATCATTACGATATTTCTCTGTTGTATCTACGTTTTCATTCCACTTAGAGTTCAATTCCTGCGTATCTGCATTCACATCTGCTGCTTTAGCGTGAAGGTCATTTGTTACTGACATAATATTGTCTTGATTTTCCATGATTGTGTTCATGGAATTACTCATAGCCTGCAAGTTTTGACTAATACTTTGTTGATTTGATACGAGGGTACTTCCATCTGCAACCGAAGATGAAGATTCAGATGAACCAGCAATGAAAGTATCCAAGCTTTCTTGCATATTGCTCGCACTTGTTTCAACGGCTTCTAATTGTTCAGAAATTACTTCATAGTCAGAATCGACTTTCTCCATTTGCTTTGTAAAGAATGAAGTTAGCCCCTCTTCCAATGATGTTAATTGCTGCTGAGAAGCAGGAACTCCAGCTTGCAATTCATCAAATAACGTTGTTCCTTTTTCATTAATACCTAAGATTTTGTTCACGTTTGACGACAGTTCTTGGAAATTTGAATCAGAACTTAAATTCGTTTTCAATGCAGTTTCATATTGAGCTAATGCCCCATAGTACTCCATTAACAATGTTGAATTATCACTATTAATTGATTTGTAAAAGACACTTTTCAAGCGCTCTTTCTTACCATCATTTATTAGGGGTAAGTTCACAATTTCAGATTCTTTACGTTCGATTTCATTGATAATCGATTTTTCATTGCCTGGTGTTGATGGAACAACGACCGGGGCTTCCTCTTCACCTAGTGATTGTAACAACTGCTCTTGCAATTGCTTTTCTTGTTGTTGTATTTGATGAATGCTCTCTTCGATGTTTGTGATTTGGTCAGACAGTTGGGACAGTTGTTCATTTATGACTGAACCCACTGATGGTGCCGCCGCTTGGTCTGCTATGGACTCATCCGTATTACCTGCTACCGCAGCTGCTTGTTCTTTCAATGCATTAATTTCCTGCACTAAGTCCAGTAGTTTCGCTCGCTGTGAATCAAGTGCGGCAATTTTCGAAGAAGCAACTAAATTACTAGTGTTGCTTGCCACTTTCCCACTAACACTACTAGCTTGCGTAGTTGGATTAGTTGCAGGTGTGCTACCATTCAATTGTTTTTTCAAACTTATTACTTGAGATTCATACTGTACGATCATTTCCCCTTCCACTTGCTTGAGGAGGTTCATGATTTCATCTCGCTGGGTAACAACTTGATCTGCTAAATTCGTGACATTACGTCCGTTTTTTGCTAATTGGTCTTCAAGCTTCCGGACATTTGAACTAAACTTTTCATTTTGTTCGATTAAGTACGTCTTCATTTCGTTATAACGTGGGTCTTGAGCACTCTTCATGTCAAGCACCGCTGTTAGATTTTCATTTTGTACTGTTTGTAAAAGCTGTTGCGCGGAAGTTTGGTATTCCTGATAGTTATTTACATACGTTACAAATTGCGCTAATTGCTCCTCGAAGTCCTCAGCCTGCCGTGTATTTCCATCGATTGGTGCACTCTTCACGGAGTTTGCGATATTCTCCAACAAGCTTTTTTGATCTTCAATATCCCCAACTACCCCTGATAGATTCGGGCGATAAAAATCGGAAATCGTATTTAGAAACTCTATTTCTTTTTGAAGAATCGTATCGAATTCTTCACGTACTTCCTCTAAATCTTGAGAAACATAGCTCCAATAGAGAGTCGAGATTTTCCCGTTTACTCGGGCAGTTGCTTTATCGATTTCTCGTAAAACTTTTTCACGATTTGCTGTGTTTAATTGACCTGAAACGTTATATTTAAACTCGGCCTTTACCGGTTGTTGTTCCTCGTAGGTCATAATGTTTTTAGAAAAATTCGATGGAATATAAATTACCGCATCGTAATCTTGATTCGCTAACCCTTTTTCTGCAGCACTTCGACTCACAACAGACCAATCATAACTTGTATCTGTCGATAAAATCGGCGCCACTTCTTTTCCAAATGCAAGTGCACTTTCTTCGTTTTCTGCACCTGTATCCTCATTAACAACGGCGATTTTCTTCGTTCCGCTCGATTCATCGAAAAACGGGTTTTCGCCGATAGCTAGGAAGTAAAGGATGGGGGCCCCGATAATCAAAATCATGACGATTGCGATTTTTAACATCAGCTTCTTTTGAGCCGTCATGAGTAGATCTTCCTTTCAATATCACATAATGGGATTTGTATTTTGAGTTCTTTGTTGTTCATGACATAGTAGCCAAATCCTGCTTGAATCTCTTCTTCTTTACGATCGTATGGTAGTGTGAACAATGTTTGCTCTGATTTTTTCATCAATAGCACTGCTTGACGAATTTGCTTCACTTCCGTCGTTAACGCATCATAACCTTTCGTTAAATCAGTTGAATTGCCAGATACGATGAAGTTAAATCCAAGATAACTTGCATTTTTCATTAACTTCACAACGCGTTCTTGAAGTTTCGAATCAAGACTTGAATTGAATCGCGTATAATCATCCACCACCAGAAGAATTGGCGGGAATTGAAGATTTGCCCGTTCATTAAAGTTCGTGTTAACATACGTTACTTCACGGGATGCAACCTCTGCTTCAATAATCGTTAACCAATCATCAAATTGTTCCTTCGTTTCTAAATAGGCAACTGCCTCTTCATCTGCGAAAGTCGCTAAACCTCTATCAAATGAATCAAACAACCCAATATCTCGAATTCCCTTTTCTATAGCAAGCGTTAACAACACTTTCAACATATTTGTCTTCCCTTTTTGCGCTTGCCCCATAACGAGACAATGTTTGTTGTTTAAAAGATTTACCGCAACTGGTTGGACAAACTCTTCATCTAAACCGACTGGGAATTGATGTGGTTGCCCGTCAAGCGGAATATATTTTGCTAATTGAGACAGTGTCAAATCTGTTGGTAGCATTGGGATTGGTGTTGGTGCCGATAACTTCGAGTATTTTGCCTTCAACGATTTTACAGTTTCTTTTAAGGCTTCAAGCATCTCAAAATCATTTGCTCCATTAGCCGGTAAGAAAATTTGCGAGAAATGCGCCTCGTCTTTTTTAATAATCGCCCGACCCGGTATCGCTTCAGGTGATAAAGTGGTTTTCCCAAGCACCGAAAATGCCTCACTATGATCCATCAAGTAATGCACAATTTTCGTCTTCAGATTGTTCATGACTGCTTGACGAATCGATGAAATACGTGTTGCCGTAAAGATCATGTAAATACCTAAAGACTGGCCATCCCTTACAAATTGGTTGAAGTAAGGTTCGAAATCCGGCATTTCTTCTTTAATAAAATCAAAATTCTCAACGACCACATAAAGTAGCGGAAGTTTTTTCTCTGCCACCTGGTTATACAGCTTGATACTGCCCACTTCCATTTGCTGAAGCAATTGCTTTCTTCGAACGATTTCTTTGCGGATCATTCTCATAAACTTCTCCATTTTGCGGATATCCTCCATCAAGAAGAAATCAGCAGTATGTGGAAGTTGCTTCAACGGAAGTAACGAACCATTTCCAAAGTCCATTAAGTAATAATGCACTTCTTCAGGACTGTAGTTTTCCGCGATATTTAAAAGCAGTGTCAGCACCGTTGTTGATTTTCCGTAACCAGTGGAACCGAAAATACCCAGGTTGCCATCATCCATCACTTGATAGTGATACGGCGTTTGGCTTTGTTTTTCAGGTTCATCGATTAAAGCAAAGGCGATGCGATCTTGCTGTTCAGAAGTATCCGCATTTTTATATAAGCGTTCAGCAAGCGGTGGGAGCCACGGACTTTTTAGCTTATCTATACCAAATGCTTGTTGCGTCTCTGCGATTTTCGTTACGATCGCTTCAATTTCTGTAATGCCTTTTCGTTTCGTATCTTTTGCAGAAATATTCGATAAAGGAATTAGGCCTAAATCCGTTACGATGGCAATTTCATCTTCCCCATCGGAGTGCTCTGACAGATAAGGCGCACCACTCCAAGCCGATTGAAACAGTTCATAAACCTCGTTGTTCCCAACCTGCAAATACCCCCTACCGGTTTGAGTGATGGAAGCAGCATCTGCATTTTTCAAAATTTCCTTACTATCACTCGCATCTTGAACCTTTAACGCCACTTTAAAGCGGGCGTTACTCCAGATTTGATCATCAATGACGCCGCCTGGTTTTTGAGTTGCCAAGATAAGATGAACCCCTAAACTTCGCCCAATACGGGCAGCACTTACTAGCTCTCGAATAAAGTCCGGCTCTTCATTTTTTAATTCCGCGAATTCGTCGGAAATTAAAAATAAATGTGGCAGTGGTTCTTCTGCTTGCTGTTGCTTAAACAAACTTGTGTAATCGTTAATGTGTGTGACATTATAACGGTCAAACAAGCGTTGACGACGTTTTAACTCACTACGGATCGAAGCAAGTGCCCGATTCGTAAAGTTCACACTACCCTCGATATTCGTAATCGTTCCTAATAGGTGTGGCAATGTTCTAAACGGCTGAGCCATTCCCCCACCCTTGTAGTCGATTAAAAGGAATGCCACTTCATGTGGATGGAAATGTACTGACAACGACAAGATGTAGGTTTGTAGGAATTCACTTTTCCCTGACCCCGTTGTTCCCGCAAGTAATCCGTGCGGTCCGTGTGCTTTCTCATGTAAATTTAAGTACACAAGATCGTCTTTCCCTTTTAATCCAATTGGCACAGCTAATGATTTGGAAGATTCATTTTCTGACCATTTTTGCGCAATGCTAAGTCCATCTACTTCTTTTGCATTCATCATCTCAAGGAAGGTCACGCTTTCTGGGATGGAGTTCGTCATCCCCGTTTGATGGTTCAACGTGCGTAACATCCGTGCAAAACGCTCGTTATCTTCTTTTTGATGACGATCCAGTGTAAACGGAATGCTCACTGCTTTTTTATCCTGTATTAAAATGTCTCCTTGTGTATCGTTCAGTAAGCGTACAAGGGTGTGAATATTGTCCGACAAACTTTCCTTTGCATCGGTTGCGAAAATCACCGAAATGCCAAGGTGTTTGTGGTCTCCTTCAAGGTATTCTAGGATGACGTGGTCACTAATCAACTGCTGGTTTGTAATAATGAATACAAGATGTGGTGCGAAGCGGAGTTTGTCTTTCTCCTCCTCCAAATCACGCTCACGAATCATTTCATAAATCGATGAAAGCAGCTGATCTCGTGTTTTTTCGTTGTAAATTAACCCACGTGCATACATGTTCGGAATTTTAAAATGCGGCAGCCATTTCATCCACTCGATTTGCTTGTAATCTGCTTCCTCAAAAATAAAGACAAAACGTAAATCATGATAGCTATGGAAAAACGCAAGCTGTCCAATGATTTGGTGGATTTCTTGTTTTACAACGCGTTCTTTCCCAATTAGCCCAATCGGCCCTTTCGCCAAATTCGCAATGACAGGAATATCGGATATTTCCTTATAAACTTTTTCAAGTTTTTGAGATTGTTCGATTAAATCATCCATTTCGCGATTCGCCATATCGTTGGAATTTAGTGTAATCGGAAAGCTTGATGGTACTGTCCCCGTCCCTAAACGAAATTGAAGAAAATCATCACTTTCTAAAGGACGTTCCCAAATACGATCTGAAATTTGGTTCGTTAAATATTTCATACGTTCGAAAGTTGGGAAGTGGAACTCCATCGTAAATCGTTGTTTTTCTGATAACTCTTGTAGTTCCTGTCTTTTATTTTCAAGGTACGCCGTGTAGACGCGAATTCGTTTTTCCTTTTTTCGTTTCTCATTGCCGCGGTCTTTAAAATATTGCACTGACGACGTAATTAACGTCATGACAAACATTACCATGGTAATAAGGATGAAAATACCTCGAGGCTGAATAACAGACACAATTCCCATAACAATCAGCATAACAAGCGGTGGTAGTATGACTAACCAGAGGCCTCTGTTTGACGGGTCATGCTCTTGTGACGGAAACGACAATGAAACCTTTTCTTTCGGCAGTTCATATACCATTCTCGGAGTACGTCTGTAAATCGGGTATTTTTTCTTCATTTCCGATTCTGGCTCAATGATTTGTGAAAGTTGTGACTCGTAATCTTCAAAACTTAGAATTTCTAGAACGTCCTCTTCTACTAAACAAATGAACATGAATGGTGTGAAGACAATGTCCCCTAGTTGAATTTGTTTTCGGGATTGTTTTCTCTGCCCATTTATGTAGACTTCAGCGTTGTTTGGATTTTCGAACGTCCATTGATGGCCGACTTTCAGGAGTGCAAACGACTGTGGCTTCAATTGGAGTTCGGATTTCCATATAATTTCAGCTTGTTCGTTCTCATTGGAAAATCTAATCTCTTGCTTCTCCCCTACAAAGTAGGTCTCCTGTTTTGCGATGGATTGGAAAAATATGATGTTCAGCTTTTTCTGGCTGTTGGCATCCGTCCATTCAAAAAACTGCTTGGGATTCACTTTTCCAAGCAATTGCTCATTTTGCTTTACCGTAAAACCAAATGAATCTTCCGTAATGGTGAGGGGGCCATTCGTAAACGGCAAGCTGTGAATCGTCACAGTATGGGATGAATCATTCCCAACGGTGATTTGGTCTTTCTTTAATTGATCCAATTGAATGGATTGATAATAGTTGTCATAAAAAAATAAAAGCGTACTCATCAAATCACCTTCTAGTAGGGATTTTTTTTGTTGTAATTTAATGTCCGTCATGAATTGCTGGAAGATTCCCTTTAGCTCACTTGGACTTTTGTTTTGTACGATTAGTACCGGATGTGTGTTTTTCCTGCTCAATCGGACAGATTTGGACCAGTCAAATTTTCGAAATACTGGACACTTTTTTAAATTTATCGGACATTTTATGAATTTCAGTCTGCTATTGTGCTGGCTTTTCTAGTTGCTGTGTTGCTCCCGAAGTTGCAGCAGGTTTCTCAGCAGCATCTGTTGATGATTTTTCTTTCGCTCCCTCGTTCGCAGGTGTTGCAGCTTTATCTGCCGCACCAGTTGATCCGGCTTCCTTCGCATCACTATTTACCGAAGCTTTATCTTTTGCACTATCTTTGTCCGTTGTACTTTCCGAGCTCGCACCACCCGAAGCACCAGCTTCTTCAACTTCTAACTCCAACGCTTTTTTCAATTCCTCAAGCTGTTGTTCTATTTCGCCTTTTTCGTTGTCGATTTTATCTAGAAGTTGTTCGCGCTCTTCGTCCTTTAAATCTTGGTCTGCTTTCACAGATTCTTCATAGTGAAGTAGCGCAAGCATAATTAAATCTAGATCCTCTAGTTGACGTGCCAGACTTAGCGCATCCTCAGCTTGCCCTCTTCCGATATAAATCCAATACTTAAAATAGCGTGGGTCGGTTTGCAGCGTGATGGTTTTTAAAATGTTATCCCTTTGTTCTTCCATCAAGGTTTCATTAACGATGTAAGCAAGTGACAATTGATACTGAATCACTTCTGGCATATCATCCACATCGTAATCAGCAAGACGATCAATAATTTCACTATAGTCACCTTGAATATAAGGGCCTTGTACCGCAACATAGGCTTCTTGTCTCGGTTGAGAAACGACAGCTTGATATGCCGTATAAATACCTAATGGCAATAAAACCAAAACGAGTCCGGCTATACTGTATCGCAACCAATTCCACTTCGTTCGCGTAATTCGAGTGAATTTTTTCTCTTCCTTTTCAAGAACATGCAGTTGCTTTTTGATAATGTCCAATAATTCATGCTCATCTTTTGCTTCAACAACTTTCGAAGCCATTGCACTTAATTCAATTGACTTGGAAAATTGAATATATTGGTTAAACGTATATTTAGGATCAATTGCAGCGGCAATCGTTGCTTTTGTTTCATGCCAAAGTCTTTCAGCATTCCGTTCATATGGTGGGATACTTTCTTTCACCCCATAATATAAGAAATAAGGAGTCAAGCTTTCATCGATTAAAATATTTTCAGGACACAGAATTGCGTGAAGTCGATTAGACTTGTGTAACATGATTGATTTCAGCAATTGGGAAGCAAACATCCAGCGTTCTTTTTCATCTAATGTTCGCAATTTCCCGAACGACATAAAGTTTGGGTCCTTTTTGTATGTAAAAATTACTTCATCTTCTGTTAAGGTGATTTCTTTCTGAATAAAGGGATTGATTTCCTGTAGCAGTGTGATTTCAAATTCATCATCTAACTTGATCTTTTCTTTTTGAAACGTAAGTGTGATCTGGTCCTTTTCAAACTTGAGGGTCGCCTCTAACTGTTTTTCTAAATAGGATTGATTTTTTTCTGACATCTTTATGACTCCTTACAAGATTTCTAGTCGATCACCTGTTGTGATGCCACTGCCCGCTAATTGTTCATTCCCTGATAAAACCTTTTGCTTATTTGCTACTCGAATCCAAAAACCTTCTTTTGGAGGATGGGGGATCGATTTTGCTTGCCAAACGATATCGATTAACTCTTTAACGGTATAATAGTTTGATAGTCGTAGATCAAAACAATCCCCATCATAGTGTTTTAAGTCAACTGATACTTCTATGTACATTTTCATCACCTCAGGCAAATCAATTATCCATGACAGGTTGAGTGTTAAGTCGCATAAAAATAATCACGACTAACTACCTACTAACAGACGAAAAGAGCGTCTTCATCCGAATATGACGCTCTTTGTATCCAAATCTTAGATGAAGTTATCCGCGAATTTGACCTGCAATTTGACGGTCTGCATTCGCAAGGGCATGTGCAGTATTTTTCAGTTGTACTGAAACATCTGTTAAAAGTCTTTGCATGTCTTGAATCGATGGACGTAAATCAGCGTATTGATCAGCAAATGCTCTGCTAGATTCACCTTCCCACATAGCTTGCAACTCTTGAATCATATTATCTAAACGTGAGATTTGTTCTTCAACTTGTGCACTTTCATTTCCGTAGCGACTAGACATTGCTTCTAATTCAGCTGGGGTAACACGAATAATTCCTGACATGTAACTCTCTCCTTTTTTCCTCGGCGTTGTTAAGTTTCATTTACTTCAATATTTGTAATTAACAAATAACAAAACGAAACAATGCCTTTCTTAAAATCCTACTTAATTCTAAAGAATGGAAATTAGTAAGGTCAATAACTATCTAGCAATTACACGGAAAAGAGTTAATTCCTCCCAAATTATTTAACAAAAAATGAGCACACCTTACCATTTTATGTATTAGAGGTTGTGTTATATTAAAGTGGGCATAATACATTAGTAATTGCTAATTTCTTTAAATTCAGTGAATTTTTTGTGCTGAAAAATTAACTTAATCAAAAAATATTATAATAATTACGAAGTTATATAGAGGTGATGGAATGTCTTTAGCATATTGGTATGCACTTTTACACAAAAAGCAAAATGATCTTAGTCGTTTGCAGACGTGCAATGGCCAACTATCTGGGAAACAAAGTGAATTTTCAAGCAATCAACATCTTATGACAGAACCTGAACTTACACAGGCAACATGGAAAGGGACTTTAGCCACACGTTTTGATGACATTCGAATAGACGGGATCCTTGCAAGCTACCAAGAAATCCAAACAACACAATTTACTAATGTCTTTTCCACATTAAGTAATAAAATGGAGCAAATTCGTCGAGAAATCGAATCTATTCGTGCAACGATTGCACGACTTGAAGCGGATGATGATTAATTTCCAGGGAGTTCGTAATAGGTTGATGGATACAGGACCTATATAATAGAAGAAAAACACTACAGGTATGATGGGGTATCTCTTTGGGGATATCCTTTTATTTTTGGGGATCAAAATTAAACTATATATAATAGAGGAAACTCAGGGGGCACCTTTATTATCTTCATACAAGAAAGACATAGCAGGATCATTCATTTAGGACAAATAGAATAGATGGAAATGACTACGACGAAATCTTTTTAAGAGATCTTTTTTGAAGCAAATTTTATACATATATACAGGTTTACACTCTAAATTAACACAGTAATTATTCACAATGATGCGATTTTCTTTCTACTACATCGATTCTCTTCTCAAAGCTAACATTTTATTTCCTTTAGGTCAAAAAAATAGTAATATATCAGTAGGAAAGAACTAATATGTATCATTGGTATTTATTTTTTTTAATAGAGTGAAATTTTACCTAGGTTGGGTGAGTAAATGAATTTTTTACTTGATATGAAAACAATTTTAGTTACTTTAGTGGTTGGCCATTTATTTACCGTTGTTTTAATTAGTTCCTATTGGCGAAACCATTCAAGAGATTCCACTTTTAATACGTTTTTTCTAGCAAAATGTATACAAGCAATCGCATGGTTACTAGTAATCCTTCGCGGTGGTATTCCTGACCTATTCACTGTTTCTATTGCAAATTCTTTACAATTTATCGGTACAGCGCTCGAGTCGATTGCTCTATTAATGTTAGTAAACTATTCTCAAAAACACGTTAAAACATTTTATATCAGTTTAACCATTGTTTTTCTCGTTAGCTTCCATTCGATACTTTTGTTTTATAACTATGAACATATTCGAATATTCTGTGCGTCTATTGCTACTTTTGTGCTAGCCATTTTCCCTGCCTTTCGCCTAATGCGCGAAAAGTCTTCTACATTATTAATGAAGCTTATGGGGATTCTTTATTATACCGTTGCTCTTACTTTTTTAGTTAGAGCTATTGTTGCTCTCTTATCTGAACAACGGATGGGATTGTTTACACCTGGATGGATTCAAACGATTTCCTTTTTGAGCATTTTTTTAGTGATGCTTCTGGGGAATATTGGATTTATTCTAATTTTAAAAGAACGAGCCGATGCAGAGTTGATTCATATGGCCTATTACGATGACCTTACTCAAGCACTAAATCGTAGAACTTTTGTGTCCCGAGCTAAGCAAATGTTGATTTCTTGTTCCAAGGAAAGAAAGTATGTTTCATTTATTCTATTTGATATTGATTATTTTAAGAAATTTAATGATAACTATGGGCATGATGTCGGGGATCGTATTTTGCAAGATCTATCCAAGCGAATCAATCATTCTCTTGACTCGGATTCACTTTTTGGAAGATATGGTGGAGATGAATTTGCCATATTTCTTACTGGATTGGATCAAAAGGAATCGGTTAACAAGTTAGAAAAGATGAAGCAACTAATAGCAGATGCAGAGATTCCTGGGATACCGGAAAAATATTCTATTAGTATCGGGGTCATCACGCTAATACCTAATCATTCAACCAAATTAGAAAGTCTATATGTATGCTGCGATAAATTCCTTTATCAAGCCAAGAATAATGGAAGAAACTCTATTTGTTATGGAGACTATGAAGAAAGTTTAACGTAAAGTGGCCTATATACTAAAGTAGATAGTGCCGAGAAAACTAATTCAATTAGTTATGAGAAAGCTTTTTATTATATGAAAAATACAAATCAGAGCGGCCAGAGGAAATTCCTAAAGTGAGATCCATTTTAGGGTTTCTTTATTTATTTCTTGAGCTACAAATAAAGGATGAAAACAAAAAAAGAAAGCTACTAATATTCTAAATGGTTTAGCAGCTAGTATATTTAATAAAGTTTTATAGGAGTAAATCGGAATCAATAAGTTATGTCCGTAAGATTAGGATGAAATTTTGCTTAAAACATATTCTTCATCCCAATAATTCCCGAAAATAGAATGGCATGTTTCCCCTTTCTTTTGTACGGGTTCATATATGGGTATAAACATTGGTGAAATAGTTCATCACAATATATTGTTCTCCCGTATCGTTCATAACATTCATCGTGCATTTTACAACATGAATCCACTTCATTTATTGGCCTTCCTGGACCTGAGCAACCTGGTCCGCAATAACGATAGCCGGGAAAACAAAAACCTTTCCTTGGAACTCTATTATTTCTGTACATCCCCTCACCTCTTTTCTTACACAACTTAGTTTATCTATTATATGCAAACTATACTTGTAGATAAGGGCAAGTATTCTTAATGTAAAGAAATACTAGCAAATTAATAGAATACTTTTTGTTATAACAAAAAATAAAGATGCCGGGACATAAGTAGAATTTTTAAGGAAAGCCACTATTATTATTTTTAGTAAAATATTGATACTTTATAGTTTGAGCCCAATAAGTGATAGCCATTCTCCAAAAAAACCGGCCTACCACTGTAATCCGCGCCAGTTTCCGGAAAGTTTAGAAGGACAAATTTTATGTGAGCGGACCTTGCAAAAGCCAGGGGCAAAAACGCCACGTCCGCATGTCTAGCCCCCATGACCAAGCACGCGCGCGGCTTGTGTGCTTAGTCCTCTCTCACCGGATACTTTATAAGATTCATTCATAGAATTAACAGCAAAAAAACATCAGTTTTCTCTTTTTGAGAAACTGATGTTTTTGGGATTTGTCCCAGCCTATCAAGTTAATATGATTTTATTAATTATCTCATGGAGAAGATCTTTATTTTTTCAACTCATTCTACCAATGATCAACCAACTGTTTCAACTTTTTCCTTTTGTTCATTGGCATCAAATAATATTTCTCCGTCAACAATGGTAAGTTCGACTTGTATATCTTTGATTTTGTCTTGATCACATTCTAGGATACTTTCATTTAATACAACGAAGTCTGCAAGCTTCCCAGCTTCGATGCTACCTTTAATGTTTTCTTCAAAGCTTGCGTAGGCGCCGTTTAATGTATAACCTCGGATTGCTTCTAAAATACTTACTTGTTGATTTTCTCCAATCGCTTGCCCATTCCATGATTGTCGATTGACTGCGGCATGGATTCCTAATAATGGATTGAGTTCAATGACAGGCGCATCAGAACCGTATGCTGCTATAATATCTTGATCGATATAGTCACGACATGGATACATTACATTCACTCGATCACCGTAGTACTCACTATATTTATCGCCATTAACATGAATAAATGCTGGATTTGGAATCGGAACAACTCCTAGTTCTTTCATACGACGTTGTAAGTCTGGTGAAGCAATCCCTGCATGTTCGATTCTGTGACGATGATTTTCTCTTGGAGATTTTTTTAATGCTTTTTCGATGCAATCAAGCAGCAGTTCTATCGCTCGATCTCCTTGTGCGTGTGCTGTAATTTGGAATCCTTTTGCATGGGCTTCTCCAAGAATTTGCTCATATTCTTCTTGACTGTAATACAATAGTCCATAGTTATTTGGGTCATGCGTATAGCCTTCACGTGTCGCAATAGTCGGTCCTACACTACTGCCATCTGTAAATAATTTTGCTGGACCTATTTTGAACCATTCATTTCCAAGTCCTGTAATCGCACCAGATTCACTCATCTTCTTAACAAACACATGCGAATTCGTTAAAGAGCAGACGAAAGCATATATTCTTACTTTGATATCCTTTGCGTTAACAGCTTCTTGCATCACTCGGAATGTGTCGGCACCATCTCCATAAGCCCCTGCATCATGGACACTTGTGATTCCAGCTTTTAAAAACTCTTTAGATGCTAACCCCATTCCTCTTCGTAATTCCTCTGGCGTATAATTAGCAAATTCTAGCATTTGCATATGTGCATTTTCTATTAGTTTCCCTGTAAGCAACCCATCTGGATGTCTTTCAAAAATCCCTCCATTTGGATCTTTCGTTGTCTCATTTATGTTTGCTACTTCTAAGGCTTTACTATTTACAAAGGAAAAATGGTTACATGTTCGAATAATAATAATCGGATGTTCTTTAGAAATATCATCTAATTCTTCTTTTGTCGGATATCGCTTTTCAGCCAATTTATTTTCATTAAATCCTGTGGCACGTACCCATTGTCCCTTTGGTGTTTCCTCACATTTTTTCTGAAGATCCACTAACAGATCCTGTATTGATTGGATATGAGGTTCTGTACAGTCAACTCCAAGGAGGTTTGTTCCGTAAATTGTGAAGTGAACATGTGCATCAACAAATCCAGGTAGTAGAGATTTGCCTTCTAGGTCAATAATTTTCGTATCATTTGAGATTGTATGTTCAACTTCTTCATAAGAGCCTGTGGCAATGATTCGATTTTCATTGATTGCTACACAGTCGACCACACGATTTTGTTCGTCAACTGTAATGACTTCACCGTTGATAAAAACTATTTCCGCCTTCATGTTAATTCCCCACCTTAATATTGTGTTTTATACTCAACAATTGTATCTTGATGTCTTGACCATGAAGCGACTAATTAAAGCGTTTTCATCTTTAATTTTTATAAAGTCTCAATTCTATTAATTTATGCAGTTACTATGAGAGTTATTCCTTTTATAAAAGATAAACATATAATTTTTAATTGAGACTTAGTATATTTGAAGATGAATGAAACTATCAATTATTTGGTTTATCAGAGTGTTAGAAAATAAAAGGAGAAATTTCTGCTAAGTTGAAAAATAATAAAGTTCACCACTAAATAAAGGATTGATTTCCATTTACTTGTCAAAATCATTAAACTTTCACTGATCTAGGGCAGTTATTCCGAAATTCCTCCACTTAACCTACGAAGAAATAAAAAAACATGGTAAATTCCTATACGGATTACCATGTCTTATGCTACTGTTTTTTCTCTTTTTGAGTATTAAATGAGAACCCGAAAATACAACGGGTTCTCTCCTACATTCTAACCAATGTGACTACCTTCACTAAAACCATTAACTATTAACCATTGTCAACGTAGATAGGAAGTTCCCAATTCGATTTAACCCTTCTTCAAGTTCTTCCATTGCTTGCGCGTAGGAAATTCGAATGTATCCCTCTCCATACTCGCTGAATGCAGTTCCGGCAATAACACCTACTTTTGCTTCGTAAAGTAGTTTTAAAGCAAATTCGTCAGAAGTTAAGCCAAACTTTTTAATTGATGGGAAGATATAAAAAGCACCTTGTGGTTTTTCCACTTCTAATCCCATTTCAATTAATCTGTTGTAAACATACTCTCTTCGTTTTTTGTACTCATTTTTCATTGCTAAAACTTCTTCATGATTCGCACCTTGCTTTAATGCCTCTATCCCTGCATATTGACTGATTGAAGTTGCACAAACATTATTGTACGCGTGTAGCTTTAACAACAACTTTGTAAGATAAGGAGGGGCAAATGTAAACCCGATTCGCCATCCTGTCATCGAATGAGATTTAGAAAGTCCATTGATGACAATTGTTTTGTCTCTTAGTCCCGGAACAGCTGCGATAGAATAATGAGGAACGTCATATACTAATTCACTATAGATCTCATCAGATACAATAAAGATATTTTTATCTTTTAGTACCTCTCCGATCGCGAGAACTTCCTCTTTTGTTAAAACCGTACCTGTTGGATTTGATGGATATGGGATGATAATACAACGCGTTTTGTCAGTAATTTTTTCAGCAATCGCTTCTGCTGTTAATTTAAATCCTGTTTCTCGCGTATCCACAAAAACTGGAACGGCATCACATAATTTAATAAGTGGTTCATAGCCTGTATAGACTGGTGCAGGTAAAATAACCTCTGCCCCTGGTGAAAGGATTGTTCTGAACGCCAAATCTAGAGCTTCACTTGCCCCAGTTGTAATCAACACTTCATCGTCTGGGTTATAAGTTAAACCATAAAGATCTTGTACATATTTGCTCGCATATTTACGAAGCTCTGGTAATCCCGAATTTAGTGTGTAACCCGTTTTATTTTCTTGAATAGCTTTTATTCCTGCCGTATTAATATAACTAGGTGATGGGAAGTCAGGTTGACCGAATGTTAAATTTACCACATCTGACATTCCTATAGCGAGATTGGCAATTTTACGGATACCTGACTCTTCAATTTCTAGTACATTCTTATTTAGTAATTCACTAAGGTTTGTCATCATCATATCCCCTATATTCAGTTTTCGTTTGGAATCCCGTTTTATTAAGTTTGAACGGTCTTTTAATTGGAGTTTTCCACAAAAATCTTCCCCGGATTTAATATTTGATTCGGGTCTAAAGCTTGTTTAATCGTTTTCATAACATCTAATGCTGTACCGTGTTCTTGTTCTTGGTACTTCATCTTGCCCAACCCTACACCATGTTCACCCGTACAAGTGCCGCCAGCTGCTAAGGCGAAATGTACGATTTGTTCATTTAATCGGTGGGCTTTTTTCATTTCCTCAGCGTCATTCGGATCTAGAATAATTCCTACATGGAAATTTCCATCTCCAATATGACCGATAATACTTCCTTGCAACTTAGATTCATCAAGACAAGTTCGACTATATTCCACTGCATCTGCTAATTTCGATAAAGGCACACATACATCTGTATTCATTACCCTTTTTCCTGGATTATGATGTAACCAAATATTTAAACTGTTATGCCTAACTTCCCAAAGTTTTGCACGACCTAGGGAGTCCTTTTCAATATCAAACTGATAACATCCGAAATCTTCGAACAAATCTTTGGTGATTTCAAGCTCACCTTCTACACTCTTATCTGTCCCATGAAATTCGAGGAATAGCGTTACATCTTCTAAATAATTAGTACCTGCTGCCAAATTCATATGTTTGATTGAATAAGCCTCTACTAATTCAATACGAGCGATTGGTACTCCAATTGCAAGTAAAGAGGTTGCTGCTTGAACTGCATTTTGTATTGAATTGAATACAGCACGTGCAGCGACAATCACTTCCGAAATTCCATACACTTGAAGCGTTAACTCAGTGAATACACCTAGCGTCCCTTCTGAACCAACAAAGAGCTCAGTCAATCGGTAGCCAGAAGAAGATTTTTTTGCCCTACTACCGGTATGAATCAGTCGACCATCTGCTAATACCACTTCCAGATCACGAACATTATCTTTCATAGCCCCATAACGGACAGTCGTCGTTCCACTTGCGTTAGTTGAAGCCATTCCACCTAAAGAGGCATCGGCGCCTGGGTCAACAGGGAAAAACAAACCGTATTTCCCGAGCTCTGCATTTAATTGCACTCTTGTAACACCTGGTTGAACGGTCACTAATAGGTCTTCATCATTGATTTCAAGTATTTTGTTCATTTCTTGAAAATCGATTGAGATTCCACCTTGTTTTGGAATAACTTGACCTTCTAAACCGGAGCCCGTTCCAAATGGTACAATGGGAACTTCAAGCTCATTGGCTAAGCGAACAATTTCAGCTACTTCCTGTTTATCTTTTGGAAATACAACGACGTCTGGAAGATTTCCCGAATAAAACGATTCGTCTTTACTATGATTTAATAGCACCGTTTCATTCGTACTAATCCGATCTTCTGGTATGACTTCTTTTAATCGCTCTACCAGATTCATAGTTTTCGCCCCTTATTTTTCATATCTTTTTGATTGTTCACGCACTCGGTTTCCCTCTATTAGAAAATTCTGATTTTAATATAGATGACACTTCACAAAATGGCCTGGACGTGCTTCTTTATTCACAGGAATTTCTTTACTACAAAGCTCTGTTGCCATCGGACATCTTGGATGGAACACACATCCTGATGGTGGATTTAACGGTGAAGGTATTTCACCTTTTAACACAATTCTTTCCCGCACAGCAGTAGGGCTAGATTTAGGTACCGCAGATAATAATGCCTGAGTGTAAGGATGTAAAGGCTCTGCAAAAATATTATCTGTATCTGCATATTCAACAATATTTCCTAAGTACATCACGCCAATTTGATCGGAAATATGGCGAACAACACTGATATCATGAGCAATAAAAAGATATGTTAACTTCAGCTCTTCTTGAAGTCCGCGCAATAAATTGACAATTTGCGCTTGGGTTGAAACGTCAAGAGCGGATACTGGTTCATCGCAAACAATGATTTTTGGATTTAAAATTAAGGCACGCGCCAACACGATTCGTTGTCTTTGTCCACCTGAAAACTCATGAGGGTAACGATAATAATGATCGACATTCAGTCCGACTTTATGGAGGATATCCATTACTTTTTCAGTTCGTTCTGCACTAGATCCTAAATTATGGATTTTTAATGGTTCTTCTAAAATTTCTCCGATTCTTTTTCTTGGATTCAGTGAAGAAAATGGATCTTGGAAAACCATTTGTAAATCTTGTCTTGCTTCGCGAAGCTCTTTACCCTTTAACTTAAAAATATCTTTTCCTTCAAATAATGCACTACCTGAAGTTGGCTCAATTAATCGTAAAAGAGAGCGTCCTGTAGTACTTTTCCCACAACCTGATTCTCCTACTAACCCTAATGTTTTCCCTTCATACAATTTGAAAGAAACATCATCCACTGCTTTTACGAAGGCACTTTTCTGGCCTAATTGATTTTTTACAGGAAAATATTTTTTTAAGCCATTTACTTCAAGAAGGGGTTCATTATTTTGCTTTAATTGTGTTGTCATTTTGATTCTCCTCTTCTCTCATAATTTTGTCATAGTGCCAGCAGCGAACTTTTTGGTTATCGTTATGAACCGTTAGCTCAGGTGGTTTTTCCATACATAGTTCATCTGCATATGGACATCTAGGTGCAAAACGGCAGCCCTTTGGTATGTTATTTAAGGAAGGAACAGCTCCTTCAATTACAAATAGTTTCTCTGAACGCTCCCCGTCAATTGCAGGCATGGATTTCATTAACCCTTTTGTATACGGATGAAGTGGTTTAGAGAATAAACTTTGAACATCTGCCTCTTCTACGATTTGACCAAGGTACATAACCACAACACGCGTACAAATTTCCGCAACAACGCCAAGGTCATGGGTAATAAACATAACACTCATGTTATATTCATCTTTTAATTGTAAAAGTAAATCTAAAATTTGAGCTTGGATTGTTACGTCTAGAGCTGTCGTAGGCTCATCGGCAATTAACACTCTTGGTTTACATGCCAATGCCATCGCAATCATGACACGTTGTCTCATCCCACCAGACAATTCATGTGGATATTGATTAACCCTCTTTTCAGGAGCTGAAATTCCTGTTAAACGAAGTAATTCGATTACTTTTTCATTCGCTTCTTTTTTTGATAGTTTTTGATGAAGAATTAAAGATTCACTTATTTGAAACCCAATTGTATATACTGGATTTAATGAACTTAATGGATCTTGGAAAATCATTGAAATATCATTTCCACGAATTTCTTGCATTTGATCCATTGGAAGTTTTAATAAGTTTTCTCCTTGGAAATTAATTTCGCCTTCATACTCGGCTGTGTATTTTTCATCATATAATCGGAGGATTGATTGTGAGGTAACACTTTTACCACAACCAGACTCCCCTACAATCCCCAAGATTTCACCTTCTCTTAATTGAAAGTTAATGCCATGTAGCGCAGTTACCTTCCCTCGTTCCGTGTAAAAGCTTGTTCTTAAATCCTTCACCTCTAAAATCGGTTGCTGATTCATGAAGTCCCTCCTTTTGCTTTCATGCTAGAGCCCACTCGTTGCATGCTCCCTACTTGTTCCCTGAAAAAATCATTATTTTTTTCTAGTTATTTCTTGCCCTTATTAGAATGTGGGTCTAGGATATCACGAAGTCCGTCCCCAAACATATTTAATGCTAAGATCGCTAGTACAATACAAATACCAGGGAAGACCACCATCCAAGGCGTATTAAAGATTACTAATTTTCCATCATATAAAATGTTCCCCCAACTTGGTGTTGGTGCTGGAACTCCTGCACCTAAGAAGCTTAGCGTTGCTTCAATTAAGATGGCATTTGCAAATACTGAAGTAATTTGAATAATTAGTGGTGACATGACGTTTGGTGCCATATGTCCCCAAATAATACGAGAAGATTTTGCTCCGATTGCTTTCATCGCTTCAATATACGTTTCTTCACGAACAACGAGAGCAGATGAACGGACAACACGTGCAACGTATGGTGTATATACGACACTTAAAGCTAGAATAATATTTTTTGTACTTGGTCCTAGTGCAGCCATTAAAGCAATTGCTAATAAAATTGCAGGAATTGCCATGATCCCTTCACAAATACGCATTAAAATATTATCTAATGGACGATAGTAGCTCGCGTAAAGACCGATTATTGTTCCAAATACTCCTGCAAAAAATGAAACCGATAAACCAATTAAAAGCGAAATTTGCGCACCGAAAATAATACGAGATAATAAATCACGACCAAAATTGTCTGTTCCAAGAATGTAATCAGCACTTGGACCTTGCAATCGGTCTTCAGGATTGATTGCATATGGATCAGCTGAAATCAACATTGGCCCTACTACTGCTAAAAGTACTAATAAAACAAGAATGACAGAGCCAGTAACAGCCAATTTATTTTGGAGGAACTTACGAATTGTTAAACGACGTTGTTCCTTCTTCAATTCATTTCTTTTCTTGTCAAGATCGGGCGTTTTCACAATGGATACCATTTTCTCACTTCCTTACAATTCAAATTTCAGTGATTATTTATTTAACTTAACCCTTGGATCAATTACTCCATATAACAAGTCAACAATTAAATTAATTAATACATAAACAAAAGTTACAAATAGAATGACACCTTGAATAATTGGGAAGTCACGACGTTCAATCGAGTTGACAACTAATTGGCCAATTCCAGGAATGTTAAATACTGTTTCGACTACTGCAGCACCCGCAATTAAAATCCCGAAGTTTTGTCCTACAATTGTAACGATTGGTAAAAGGGCATTACGGAAAGTGTGTCTGTAGATTACGACCGCCTCTTTTACTCCTTTTGCTCTTGCCGTCTTAATAAAATTCGCATTAAGCACATCTAGCATGGAAGAGCGAGTCATCCTTGCTGTTAATGCGACATGCATTAATCCAAGTGCGATTGCTGGTAATATCATATATTCTAGGTGGACCATTAATCCTTCACTTAAATCCTTGTACCCTGCAACTGGAAGCCATTGTAATTTAATAGAGAAGATTAAAACTAAAAATAGTGCTAACAAGAAGCTAGGTATTGCTACCCCAACGTATGATAGACCCATGATTGATTGGTCAACGTAGGAACCTCTTCTTCTAGCAGCAAAAATCCCAATTGGAATACCGATGATAATTGCGAATAGTTCTGCTAGTACTGCTAATGAAAGTGTTGGGAAAAGGTGACTAATAATGGCAGATGTTACTCCCTCATTCATAAAGTAGGAAGTGCCAAGATCCCCTGTTACTGCATGTCCAACCCAAGTAAAGTAACGTTCGATAAACGACTGATTTAGTCCTAATTCTTCACGTAATGCCTCGACTTGTTCGTCAGTTGCGGAATCTCCTAACATAACCTCCGCCGGGTCCCCTGGTGTTATGTAAATAATGCTATAAACAACTATTGATACAACAAATAATATCGGGATTAAAGATAATAAACGTTTAAATAAGTACGTTTTCACAAATTCGCCTCCCCATTTCTTGAAATTTTCACTTTAAGTGTCTATAAAATACGACTTTCAAAAATGCAGTTTAATTGAATAATATCTTCCCCACAGTCCATGAAAGAGTGTGGGGAAGAAAAATCTATTATTCTGCTACTTTTACATTCCAGAATACTGGAACATCAAAGTATTTGTAGCCATCAACTTTATTAGAATAAGCATGGATTGCATTTAATCCAAAAGTTGTAATGATTTTTACATCTTCAATTGAGTGAGTTTGTAACTCTTCCCAATATTGTTTTGCTTCTTCATGTGTTGCTGCACTACGAATTTTTGCTAATAATTCTTTTTGAGTATCTGACTCAGCTCCATCGAAGTATCCTTCAGCGAAGTATAACATTTCAGCTGGAGATGGTACGCCAGGGAAACTTGTAGTGAATAGATCCCAATCTTCTGGAGAACTACGAACTTCCGCTAATGCTGTTGCCCAGTCATAAACTAATAATTCAACGTTAATGCCGATTGCGCCTAATTGCTCTTTCATTGCAACTGCTTCGTTGTACATAACTGGATAATCACGAGTTGTTAAGATCGTAACTGTTTCACCGTTATATCCTGCTTCTTTTAGTAAACTTTTTGCTTTTTCTGTATCTTTTTGGTTGAAGAATTCTGCACCTGCTTCAGTGCTCCATTTTTCAATATGTTTTGGCATTAAACTTGGTGAAATCGTATAATTACCAACCGCTGCAACCGCTGCAAGAGAATCATGGTCTAATGCTAAGCTAACTGCTTGACGCATTTCTTTACTTGTAAATGGACCTTCTTTACGGTTTAAAAGAATTGAATAATTCATTGAGAATGGTGTAATGTGTGCTAAATCTTTGTTTGCTTCAACTTGCGCTAAATCATCTTGTAAAATGCCACCAGCGATGTCATACTCACCTGTTTGAACACCAGTAAGTTGAGTTGATGGATCAAGAACGATGTCATAATATACATCTTTCACTAAAGCTTCTTTTTTACCTGATAAACCACTTGCCGGAGTATCTAAAGCTACATAGTCATCAAACTTCGTGAACTTTAGATATTGGTCTTGTTTCCACTCAACAAATTTGTAAGGACCTGTTCCAATGAATTCTGTTACACCAGATTCAGGAGCTGATTCTACAATTTCTTTTGGCATAATTGCTGCTAAGTGTGATACGTTAGCCAATGCACCTAAAGCTAATGTTGTACCTTGTCCAAGCGTTAATGTCACCGTGTATTCATCAACTTCTGCAAATACTGGGTCTACTAAAACTGCTCTTGCAGAAGATGATTTTTCTGCCCAACGTGTTAATGAAGCGACAACGTCTTCTGCTTTCATTTCTTTACCGTTATGGAATTTCACGCCTTGTCTTAATTTAAATGTATAAGTTTTTCCATCTTCGCTTTGTTCAATCGACTCAGCTAACATTGGTACTGGCTCATAATTTTCATCAAATGCAACTAATGATTCATAAATGATTGATGCAACTTCACGAGTTACAACCGCATTTGACATTAATGGGTCAAGTGATGGTGGTTGAGCATTACTTGCATAGTGCAATTCTTCTTTTAAAGCTCCTCCTTCACTTGCTCCGCTTGTTGTTGTTGTACTAGACGATTTGCCGCCTCCGCTACAACCAGCAATAATTAAAACTAATGAAATTATTGCCATGAATAGACTAATTTTTTTTGCTTTCATTTCTTGATCCCCTTTGCTCCAAATTTTGATTCTATTAAATTTCGAACGATTATTCGAAAGAATAGAAGATAAGTAGATTGAATCTTCTGATATTTAATTGCATAAATGAACCTCTACCATCCCATTTTGTGTTCTCCCTCTAGTTTTTAAATATGATAGGTATCAGTAGTCTTTGTTACTAGAACATCCTTCAATCGGGATCCGACTTTTTCTAAATGCGTTTGCATTTTTTGTCTTGCTAGAGTAGAATCCTTCTCTTGAATTGCATCGAGAATTTCAATATGTTCTTGTAAAGAGTGTTCAGTTGTTTTGGGTGTATCACTTACAAAGTAATTAAATGCACGATAAGTCCCTGTATTCATTTCATGTATTAAATGAATTAACTTACTATTTGGACTTGCAGATGCTAAAAGAATATGAAACTCGCGGTCTAGTTCTAAGAAGTGGTTATAATTAGTCTGTATTGTGGCTAGTTCTTGTTGTAGGATATTGTCTTTTAGTTTTTCAAATAAGTGATCATTAATATGGCTCGTGACATACTCGATGTTATAGGTCTCTATAATTTGCCGAATCTCCAATGACTGAAAAAAATCTTCTGGAGTTAGATTTGAAACTTTTGCAGGTCTCCCCTTTTCGATAATTAGAAGTCCTTCAAGTTGAAGTCTTCGAAGTGCATCTCGTAAAGGAGTTCTACTGATTCCTAATTGTGTTGCGATTTTTTCTTCAGGTAATTCTTCGCCCGGTAAGAGTTCGCCAGATAGAATCCCTTCTCTTAAAATCCGGGTAGCCTGATCAGCTAAGAACTCTTTCTCTCTTACTTTTCTCACCATGATTTTTCTACTCCCACCTTTTGTATACGGTATACAAAGTTTCTGAAAAAGGAGACTTCGGAATTAGTAATTTTCAGAATCCTAATATCGAAGTTCTTTTAAAAGTATACCGTATACATTAACTACCTAAAAAAATTGTAGATTAAACATATATTTTGAAAAAATATGAAATTTTCTTCGTATACAGTATACAAATTATGCTTAAAATATATTGTTAATAACTGGTGGATGCAACTATTGTTACAATATTCTAAACTTTATGAATCTAATTTACTCATTTACGAATTAAATTACAATACTTTTGTCAGACTTTTCTTACCCGAAATTTCTACATTCGCTGTCGAATTGTAAGGTATTTTGTAAAAAAGTTTAGTTTACCATTGTTACTAGTTTCGTATTTCCAACCTAATTAAACTTCGACTTTTTTAACAGAACTCATAGTTTTTATTAGATTTTCAACCAAATATGGCAGTTGAACAAATGCACTATCAATATGCAAACGCTCTGTTCGCTTATGTGCGTCTTTACCAAATGGTCCTAAATTGAACACTGGGGCTTTTAATTTTTCCATGTCTTCAAACGGAATACTATAACTACTACCCCAAACAGGCGTATTTTGTTTATACACGTTCCAGCCATCACTTGAACCTTGGTAATTGACATAACTTAAATCTGAAATACCGTTATAATAATGAATTTGCTTTAATTCAACACCAAATTTTGTTTGTGCAGCCTTCTTAGTCTGTTCTGTTAATTCAATGACTAGTGAATCATCCGAGGAATTTACGGCCGGGTAATATGGTGGTGCAAAAAGCAGTACCATGGCTGGCCCCAACTCTTGACAGTTACGCATTAGTACATCTGCGATTCGAAGTGACTTTTCACGATCATCCCAGCTGCTATTTTGCAATACCTCATCTATTAAAGAGGCTACTGTTGTTTGTCCTAGCTTATTTTCTGCATATTTTCGTAATTCTTCATAATAAATGACTTTAATATCGCCTACTGGTTGAACACCCTCGCGTTTACAAATTTCGTGATAGGCCTTGGTACAAGCGTTTGCAGCTTTTTCAGCTGTACGTTTGAAAATCTCCATTACCTCTGATGCTGTTCGTTTCATAAGAAATACGTTATACATAATCTGCGCACGATATGGCGTTTGTACTGAGTATTCCATATTCATGATATCCCGTTGTCGAAGTGAAACAGGAAGAGGTGTTGTTTCCTCGTAAAGTGACTCTCGGAATTCTGCATTAAACTCCATTTCTGAAGTTAGGAAAGAGGCAATATAATTTGCCGTAACACCACTCATTGGCTCTCCAACATGCGTTTCTTTCCCATAAATAAGTGCAGACGGCATAATCTTCCCGATTGAACCTGAATATATATAATAGTTAGGATCATCATTTCTTTGTGAAAAGGACGGTTCTCCGTTTAAGAACAACTTGTATGTGAGTTGATGTTCTTCTTGTAGAGATACAAGTCCTGGAACGGCTGCACGCATGCCAGCTGAATCCACCTCTTCATCTGGAACCGTTAGTAGCACGAGATTAATAGGCCAATTTTCGGCACTCGCCTTTTCAATAATAGACATATGAACAGCTAGTCCAGTTTTCATATCCATCGTGCCACGTCCAAATAAATATTGACCTGATTCCAAATCCTTTAATGCATCATGTGGAAGCTCGTCTTTATGTTTTTGTAATTCTTTCGTTAACTCTTCTGGAGAGTAAGCCAATTTTTCTAAACTTCCATACTCCTCCGTATTAACTGTGTCAAAATGAGAAATCAACACAATCGTGTCTGATGTTTCAGGTGATTTATAGAATGCTGTCACGGCATTTCGGTTTAACCCTGCATCATGAAATGCAATGTGATCCGGATTTTGTTTGAAGTAAGGGATACTCAATAATTTATCTTTTAAACGATAAGCAAATTTGACCTCTCCATCCGTCTTAGACCGACTTTGCCAACTAACTAGTTCACACAAAAGCGCACGTAATTTTTCTGAAGTTCCCCATTGTAATTGCACCATATAAATCCTCCTTTAATTTAGTATTTATGTTGGAAATTTTTATATACGTCCCCTTCTAAAATGAGTGTTGAGAATACCTCTGGTGAAAGGGATGCAGATAGTAAACTTATGAAGAAACGTAGTTGAGATGAAAATTAAATTGATGTCTTATCTTGTGAGGATCTTTTGGCGTTCATTTTGTAAGTCTTTTTTCTTAAAATACAGTAACTTATTACCTAATTCACTATTAACTGTATACTGTATACGAAAATATTAAACTACAAAAACCCCTTTGTAAACATTAATTTTTAGAATATTTTAATATATCAAATAGATGATTATATTGGAATATTATTGAATTCGTTAGGTGCCCGAGGGAGTTTCAGTTAGTCAGATAATTCAGAGATAACCTGAAATCCCTACCAAATAAAAGCTACTTAACATCAATTCATTTAATTGATTAGTTAAGTAGCTTGGAATTTTACTATTATGAGGAGACTATTATTTTACGATTTTTCTTCCAATCTCCCATTTTGTTGTTTCAATATTCAACTTCTCTTCTAGTGCTAAAGCTGTTTCATAAATTACTTGCTCATTGTTGCTCTTGGAAATGATTTGTAATCCTATAGGTAATCCCGTTGTTGATACACCACATGGAATCGAAATTGCTGGTAGTCCTAAATAATTAAATGGTGATGTATTCTTTAAAATTGTCCACCTGATGTGACCAGCGTCTTTATTCTCGGTATCTGTTCGGACTGTTCTTTCTTTAATATTTGGCGGGAGGATTGGAATTGTAGGCGTTATGAAGACATCGAAATGATCGAATAGCGCATTACATTGTTTTGTTAATTCATTTTTTCTTTTTAATGCCAACGCGTACTCATGACCTTTGACCTCAATTCCTGTTAGTAATCGCTCTCTAACTTCTACTCCGAAAAGTGACGCATCACGTTCAAAATTCTCTCTATTATTAGCATAAGCTTCGGTACGTAAAATAGTTTTTTGATGTTCTGTAACCTCATCTAGCAGAGGGATTTTTATTATTTCTACTGTTGCTCCGATTTCCTTTAATAGATTTACTACGCCATTCACAGAAACCCTGACGTCTTCATCTAAATCGTCAAAAAAATAGTTTTGAGGGATCGCAATTTTCAAGTTGTTTAATTCTTTTACGTAGTCACCGATGTGAATTTCCTCTGACTCAACTAGGGCGTTATACATAAGGATATTGTCCTTAACTGTTCTCGTAATAGGACCAATATGATCTAAATTCCAAGAAAGAGCATAAACGCCTTCTCTTGACACTTTTCCGTATGTCGGTTTCATTCCCACGACCCCACAAAATGAAGCTGGAATACGTATTGAGCCACCTGTATCTGTCCCAATAGAGCCAAAACTAGTAAATGATGAAATCGAAGCTGCTGAACCACTACTTGACCCACCAGAAATTTTGTTGAGATCATGAGGGTTGCGAACTGGACCAAAATGGGATTCATCCCCTGTTGGACCATATGCAAACTCATGCGTATTCACTTTACCAACAATGATGGCCCCAGCCTGTTTCAATCGTTGAACGACAATAGCATCTTCAGTAGGAACGTAATCCTTATAGACAGCCGAACCCATGGTAGTTTTTATATCCTTTGTAAATATCATATCTTTAATAGAAATAGGAATTCCATGTAATGGACCTTTATATTGTCCATTAAGGATTTCAAGTTCACATTGTCTTGCTTCTTCTAGCAATTCTTCTTTTTCCCTTACTGTAATATAGGCATTAATTAAAGGATTAGTCTCTTCAATTCTCTCAATTAGCGATTCTACCAAATCAACAGGTGATAGCTTCTTTTCTTTTATCAGTTCTGATGCTTCATGTATTGATAGTTGTAAAATATTTGTCATTTTCTACCAACCTTTACTATTATTTTATTACTCTATTAATAGTAATGAAAGTTTAAGGGGGAATATACCTAATAATGCCTACAGCTCGTTTTATAATAATCAGAAATTAAGTTGTGTCAGTAATGCCTACTACTATACAGTTTTCAAAGGTCCCAAAACAAAAAGCCAATGACCGAGATCATTGGCTTCAAATACTTATATAATTAACCCTTAAACCATCCAGTAGGCTGGACGTTTAAGTTGATGTTGACTTGTTTGACTTCTTGGAAGGCTTCTAGACCGAAAGTACCAAGTTCACGTCCGATGCCACTTTGTTTGTAGCCTCCCCATGGGGCTTCGTTAAAGGTTGGGTGGTAGGCGTTGATCCAGGTGATGCCGGCTCTAAGTTTGCGGATTACTCTTTGGGCTTTTGCTCCATCATTCGTAAAGACCGCTCCTGCTAGACCGTAATCGGAATCGTTGGCAAGTTGAATTGCCTCTGCTTCATCCTTAAACGTTTGTACGACTAGTACGGGACCGAAGATTTCTTCTCGCACAATCGCCATGTCCGGCTTCGTATTAGCGAAAATCGTTGGCGCAACAAAATAGCCTTTATCATACAATTTGTCGCCACCACATAGCAGTTCTGCGCCTTCTTCTTTTCCTTTTTCGATGTAGGCTAACACTTTTTCCATGTGTGGTTTGGAGATTAATGGGCCCATCTCTGTATCTGGATCTGTGCCATCCCCTACCCTAATCGCTTGAGCTCGCTTCACTAACTCGGGAATGAATCGATCATATAGTGACTCTTGAAGGATTAAACGAGAACCCGCCGAGCATACTTGTCCTTGGTTAGCGAAGATGGCATATAATGCATAGTCAACAGCTGTTTCAAAATCTGCATCTTCAAACACGATGTTTGGCGACTTCCCTCCTAGCTCCAATGAAATGTTTTTCAACGTGTCTGCCGCGCTCTTCATGATTTTCTTCCCCGTTACGGTGCCACCCGTGAAGGCGATTTTATCGACTTGAGGATTACTTGCTAGTTCTGCCCCAACCGTTGCGCCCGCACCTAATACTAAATTCACCACGCCAGGAGCGAATTCCACTTCATCGATTAATTCGAATAATTTGATTAATGATAAAGGGGTTTGTTCAGCTGGTTTTATAACGATCGAACATCCCGCAGCTAGAGCCGGAGCTATTTTTTGAACGGCCATTACTAATGGATAGTTCCACGGTACAATCAGCCCTGCCACACCAACTGGTTCTCTTACGACAAAGGCTTGTATATCATCTGGTACATCATACACTTGTCCAGATGGTTTCGTAGCTAGTCCTGCATAGTAACGTAATTGATTCACTGCATCTTCAATATCATAGGAGGATTCTCTTAATGGTTTTCCGTTATTTAATGTTTCGATTTGAGCAAATGCTTCAATTTCACCCTCAAGTCGATCAGCAAGCTTAAATAACAACTCAGCACGTAATCTTGCGTGTGTCTCACCCCAACCCTCCCGATAAAAAGCATCATGCGCAGCTTGAATAGCAGCTTGGGTATCTTCTATTGTCCCTTCTGTTACAACAGCTATCACTTCTTCATTCGCCGGATTGATGATTTCTCTCGTTTCACCACTACTACTTAGCACCCATTGATTATTGATATACATTTTTTGTACGACCATTCTGCCACATCTCCTTTAAATTCAATTGCTCATCGACGAACCCGACTCCATTTTCTGGACTCGGGTGTCGTCAATTTTCACTTTCAACTTGTAAAAACGTCACGGATTCGTTGAACAAGTTGGATGGTTTGTTGGATTTCCACATCATTTGGTTTTCTGAAATACCGAACAGGTGGGATGAGCATCCAAATAAAGTCACCATAGTTCGGCCAAATTTCTATGTTCCAACCATTGTCACGTTTCGAGTAAGAAAGTTCAAGTTTTTCAAAATCAATTGCTTTACAAATTTTTATAATCTCAGGATCTTTATTTAATTTTGTAGCCAATTCATGTTTGGAAGTAAACTCTGGAATTTTCTCACCAAATAATTTCCCTCTATATTGTAATTTGATTGTTTGGTTATGAGGTAGTGCTGAATCTTCAATAAAACAATGCCACTTAAAAATATACACACGGCCCATCCATTTATTCATCACTTTGTAGGAAGAATACATACTTTTAATTCCAATCTTTTCAGCGTCCAGCTCGATACGATTTATGTCGGTTCTCGTTACAGTTGTAAAAGCGTTGAATTGGTCTGTCACTAATTTTAAAGAGTTCCAAGCTCGATTGTCGATGATTGAATAGATTCCCATGGCACACCCCTTGCTTTATAGTGACAGTCACTCTCACCAGGACATTTCGAATGACTGTCATTTTTATTTCTATTTTGAGTTTGTAGATTCTGATGTGTAGGCTTCGTCTAATTCACTACGTTTTTGAATACCCTCGAATACTTTCTCAAGTGGGACTGGTTGGAATAACTTTTGGCCAGTTCCTTTTAAGTACGCAATACTTAATACAATCAAAATGGCAATCACAATCGCTGAAATTTTCAGTACAGCTAAATCTACGTACAGTGTATAAATCATATATACACATGCCACAATCCCAACAATCTGTGGTAGTGGATATAAAGGTGTTTTAAAAGGACGATGTGCATTTGGGTATTTTTTGCGCAAGATTAAAACATCCACTTGTGTAATGATGTAAGACATGAGCCACGTACTACAAGCCACCGATATCATTGTTGTTACAAAATCGATATTAGCATTGTTTGCAAATGCGTAAATTAAGACGATCATCGTTAAACCAATTACGGTAAAAATCCCAACCCAAGGCGTTCTTGTTTTTGGATGAAGATACGCAAATGCCTTTGGTAGCAAGCCTTCTTTTGCTAGTCCATAAAGCATACGAGGAACTGCAGCTAAATACGTATCGCAAGTTGTGATCGCTGCGATAATTGAGACTATTCCCATTAACACGAGACCTGTATTCCCTAGCATTGCCGCTGCCCCATCTACATGAGGAATTGTCGAAGCCGCTAATTCATCTAATGCGATATATTTTGTTACACCTAAACCGAAAAGTAAGTCTACTAACCAAATCGTAAAACAACCAAAAAGCATGGCGAGTGGAATATTGCGACCTGGGTTTTTGATTTCTTCTGCAAGTGGAGCTACAAACTCCATTCCAATGTATAACCAAATGGCAATTCCCAACGTTCCCATTTGTTCTTTCCAAGTGATTGGAGAGAATGGTGGTGCTGTTGCTAATTGCTCTTGAGTTCCAATGCCTAACAAACCTAATAAACCAACGATTCCTAGTAAGGCCATCATACTGATTGCAAGAACCGATTGAACTTTTCCAAAGACTGATACCCCAAGCAAATTAATTGCAGCTAAAAAGATTAAAATAACGATTACTGCAATATACCACGGTACCCCTGTAAGTGTTTCAAAGGATTGTCCACCAACGATCATATTTGTGCCGCCATCTGTCCCAACAAGTACGATATATCCTGCAAGTACGGCGAAAATCGCTGGTAATTTTCCTAATGCAGAAAGTGTGTATTCCCCCACCATCCCTGCCCCAGGAATCATGGCAGCCATTTCCGAATAGGATAAGGCCACACTTAAAATGATAAATAAGGAGATTAAGGCAATAATACTAAATGCCGGCCCCCCAATTCCGTAACCATTCCCTAATACAACCATCGCAGTACCGGATACGACAAGACCTACCGATGCAGAATAGGCAGCCCAAAACCCTAACGTTCTATTTAATTTTAAATCTCCCATTCATTCACCCCTTATTTTTCAGAATAAGCTTTTCGGAACAGATTAAGATAATCTTCTTTCGTTGCTTCTCTTGGATTACTTGGAGCCGAGACATTTTGAGTTGCAGCTTCTGCTAAGTACTCAAAATCTTTTTCATTGATATTCTCTAAATCTCTCATTTTCAGGATGCCGACTTCAATGGCTAATTCTTTTAGCTTCGTCACCCCTTCGTAGGCGATTTCTTCAACAGATTTCCCATCAGTTGTAACCCCTAAAAGCTCTGCTACTTTTGCGTGTTTTGCTAGATCAGAAGGGATATTATATTCAAACACATATGGTAGAAGCATTGAGTTTGCGACGCCATGAGGAGTATCATACAATCCGCCTAACGCCTCAGCCATGCAGTGTACGCCACCCACATCGGAATTACCAAAGGCGATCCCTGCAATTAAACTACCAGCTAACATATTTCGTCTTGCTACTAGAGAGCTTCCGTTATTGACAGCTTCTGGGAGGTTTTTAACGATTAAATCAATCGCATAAAGCGCTAAAGCATCAGTGATTGGCTCGGATAAATTACAAGTGTAGGCTTCAATAGCATGAGTCAGCGCATCCATTCCTGTTGAGGCTGTAATCAATGGAGGGAGAGTTAAAGTTAATTCTGGATCTAGGATCGCGATTTGTGGAGCAACTTTATTATCAAGAATATTCATTTTCAATTTTGTTGTAGTGTCTGTAATAACTGAGAAAAAGGTAATTTCACTACCTGTACCAGCAGTTGTCGGAATACAAATTAGAGGAGTAATTTTACGTTGTAACACATTAAGCCCATACCAATCTTTAATATCGCCACCATGCGTCAAAAGGACCCCAACTGCTTTTGCAGTGTCCATAGAGCTTCCTCCGCCTAATCCAATTAGGACATCGACATTCTCTTCTTGCGCTATTTGGTAAGCAATCATACAATCTGTATCTCGTGGATTCGGTTTTACGTCATCGTAAATCACATATTCAATTTCGCTCTCCTGCAATAAACCGGTCACTCGGTCGACAATTCCTGTTGATTTAATCCCCTTATCGGTTAAGATCAGTACCTTTGAACCATTTAATTCTTTTACATAAGTAGCAAGTTGATTGACTTGTCCATTTCCAAATTCAATACGCGTCGACAGGTTAAATTGAAATGTTTCTAACATCATGAGTCCCCCTTTTAGTGTTGATTCTTAATGATATTTTGGCGGAGTAATATTCAAATTGGACATTGTGTAAAAGGTTTCAAACAACTCTTTTAACGTTTTGTAAAATGAAAGAAAGTGAAATCGTTCTCAATTACTAGTGCAGATAAGATTAAGGACCTAATGATTAGTGACTTTCTTAATTAAATTAATTTATAATTTTATGTGTAAACGGTAGCTTACAAAATAAAGAGGATAGCAAAAATGCTATCCTCGGTAAGATATTTTTAATTAAAAAGATATTCCTTTAAGTGTGGCAAACGATCATTTTTATGAAAGTATCGCCACTATGTTTTTGTCCTATTTAAATAAGAAGGTTTTTAATTTCTCGAAGTTGGATCACTAATTGAATTCGAAGCTTCTGGAATATCGTCATATACTTTTGTATCAACTTCGTAAACGGAACCATCAGCTAAACCTTTGAAGACTGCCATTAGCGGCTGTGTTACTGTTTCTTTCAACATACCCGATTGTTTTTGTCCAAGAGTTTGGCTTTGGCCCTTCAATTCAATTAACATGATTGAAGTATCATTTAGTGCAAATGCACCAAGAGCCGTACCTGGTAAGTTTACATCAGGATATTTTTGAACAGCCCCAAAGTGAGAATTTCCTTTTTGCAGCGTTAATGCTGATAACGCATTAACTTGTTTTGCAAGTGTTAGTACATCTTCATCCACTTCATATCGCTTGCCTGTAAATGGATCTGTGTAAGGATCTGCCACTACTGCTGCAAATTGAACTGGTACAGATCGATTATCTTCATCGGATACGGTATTGAACCCACGGTGGTGGACATCTACATAGACATCCGGTTGGAATTCTTTAAATACACTTGTGACTGTGCGTGCTTCAGCTGTTACGTAGAAACCTCCATATCTACTATTATTTGTTGACTTATCATTTAGGAATGAAGCAACCTTATTTAGATTCTGATCTTCTACTCTAAAGTCAAGATTTGGATTATAGTCACGGTTTTGATCGTATCCAGGGATTCCGTAAACTACACGGCCATCGTTATTTTGAGCTCGTTCACTACCATCTTTATTGTAGTACCATGGTGCAGCTGTATCAGATGGTAAATTAATGTTTTCCGGTAACCAAGTCTGATGAGTATAGCGAGTTGGATACCATTTCCCCTCGTATTGATTGTCTGCTCCTTCTGGGTTAATGCGTGGCATGATCCAGATCGATACTTTATCTAAAATCTCATTGACTTCCTTCCCATTAGAAGAAAGCTTTTGAATTAGGTCGATTGCTGCTTCAGCCCCAATTTGCTCATTACCATGAATTTGAGCTGTAATTAGGATACGTTTCTTATTTGGGTCATTGTCTCCAAATTTTGCTACATAGATTGGTTCACCTTTGTCGTTTTCCGTTTGATAGCCATCTGGTGCTAAGTTAGTATAGCCTGCGATTTCAAGCTTCATCTTTCCGTTAGAGGAAGCAGCAAGTTTTTCAAGCTTTTTTGTTAATTCGGCATTTGACATATAGCTTGATAGAGAAATATTTTGGTTGTCTTCAATGTACGGTCCGTTTGGTGTGGATTGAGGTGCTGCATAGGCTGCTGAGGAAACACCTACTGTAAGTGCTAGTGTTGCTGGTAAGATCACTTTTGAAAATTTCTTTTTCATAATATTCCTCCAAAAATTTGATTTTTATTTTATCAAACTAGTATCTTATTTATAAGCTTTCATCGAGTAAATGCCTCTATATTTACTCATATCCTTAGCCTTTTATTATTCTGAAGGGCGAGATGTTTGAGTGTCTAATGTATCCCAGAAACTGATATCTGCGTTTTCAATTGAACCATCTGCAATTGCGCGAACCGTTGCGTCTAGTGTCGTAATCGTTTGTTTAATTAAATAACCGTTACTTTTTTGTCCGATGACACGAGAAGGATCCTCATGGTCAGACATTCCGCGCATTTCGAATAATAGTGTAGAAATGTCATATTGAACAGCTGCACCGTTACGTCCAATATTTTCACCACTGCCACCATTATATTTTCCGATATGACCCCAGCCAGTAGAATCAACTGCATTAAAGACAACGGCACCTAGCTTTTTGGATTTCTCTAATACTTCTGGCTTCACATTTTCGTTTGTTGGATAAAGTATAGATCCTGAAACTAATTTCCCATCTCGTTCAAGGTTCGTCCCTTGGTGATGAAGATCGATCATGTAGTCAATATCATACTTTTGTAAAACATTTTCATGTAGAGCTTGTGTTTCAGGTTGTAATTTATCGACATGATCACGGTTTAAGTCCGTTCCAACTGCATTGTAACGTGTTAAATGACGTCCCCCATCTGCAACATAATCATCTAGAGAAAAATTAACATCGCCCATTGCGCCATCTGCATTTAGCATCGGTACAATTAATATATTTACGTTTTCAAGGATGCCCTTTGTTTTACCTGTTCCTAGATGTTTGATGAATTCTAATGTACCTTCCGTTGTAAGTTGTTCATTTCCGTGCTGTTGCGTTAAAAATAGTACAGTTGGGTTATTCGGATTCGAAATATATTTCGCTAAATAAATATCACGATTTTTTACCGTTTTTCCGATCACTTCAAGTTGCATAGCCGCTTGCTTCGCATCTTGCGTTTTAAGGTACTTTACCATTTCATCATAAGTGTACAGATTAGATGTTTGAATGGATTCATTTCCATTGTAGTTTGGACCTTCCCCCACAGCATAGGCTGGTATTGCAGCTGGTGTAACAGCACCTACCGCCAAAATTCCTGTTAATGATAGTGCAAATAATTTCTTTTTCATAAGTTCCCTCCAATTTCTATATTCCAAATATTGAATCAATTACTAGATTAAGGATATCTATCTGCATATTAATTGTATATAGAGGTAAACTATCAATTATCTATCACATGTAATAGGTGAATTATAATACTTTTCAAAATTTTCAATATATTATATTGCTTATCTTTTCGATATAGAGTGACAGTCACTTACGGGCAATGACAATTCTTGAAGACTTCTAAAAGGAGACTATCCTATTCATATTGGAGAAAGGGATTAGGCGGATAGCTTTCGTTTAGATTGGAGTATGTAAAATAGGTATGAAGAGGCAAACTTAACTTTATGTAAAATAGTACGGTTCAAAATTACTATTGGCAAAAGATAATTGAACTAGTACAAAGCATTCTAGATGGGTATGATATTCTATTGATATCTTATGTCTTTAGTAGCTTTTCTTATTTGGCAGTTATCATACAACTATAGAAGTTCGTTCCAAATAAATTAAATGATCCTGAACCTGCAAAAACAAAAAACTACCCAACCCGATCTTTCGTCAGATTGAGTTGAGTAGCTTTCACTATTTTAAATTTTTAAAACTTATCATTATGATTCACATTATTCATTATTATTTGTCTGCTTCAGTGAAGTTTTGCTCTTCCGCAAATTCCTCACGATTGCGGCTGCGGTGGAAATTGATTTCTTCGGCGAACTCTTCACGATTGCGGCGGTTGCGATTGAAATCTACCTCCTCCGCGAACTCTTCATGTTTGTGTTTCTTTTCGTTTTTATTCATTTCCCATTCACCTCCATGTTCATTATTTTGAGACATGTCGGTTTTTTTATTCAGAAATCACTGGTCAATATTTAATTGGTTCACTAATAAAAAAGCTGAAAATTTTCATACTACTGATAGGTCGGATGATGACAAATCTATTTGATTTCGACTGTTAACTGATTAAATTTGAAAAAATCCATAATCGCCTAAACGTTTCCCACTTTTTGAAATTCAAAAGAGGCCTGAGCATGTTCGCTCGGACCTCCTTTATTTCAATATTACAAATATTAACATCACAAGAAATTATTTTGGGACAAGGAACCTGTCCCCTATGTCCCATTATTTTGCTGTTACTCCAGGTCCTAATGGTAAGCCTAGAGTAAACCAGATGAATAGCATGATTACCCAGACAATCAAGAATGATAATGCATATGGAATCATTGTAGAGAAGTATGTTCCGATTCCTGCATCCTTCTTATATTGTTGGTAGTAAGCCAAAATTAGTGGTAAATATGGACTCATTGGTGTAATCATATTTGTTGATGAATCTGCGATACGGTACGCAACTTGAACGAAAGCTGGATTATAACCGATCAACATAAACATTGGAATAAATACCGGCGCTAACATTGACCACATTGCCGAACCACTCGTGATAAATAAATTCATCAACGACACGAATAAGATGAATAAAATAATCGCTGGGAATCCAGTTAAGTTAATGCTTTCTAAAAATTCAGAACCATTCACCGCTAACACAACGCTAAGGTTTGTCCAGTTAAAGAATGCGACGAATTGGGCAATGACAAATACTAATACGATAAAACTAGCCATTGATTTAATCATATCCGTCATGAATGCTGGAACATCAGCAGAAGATTTGATTACACCTACGACCTTTCCGTAAACGACAGACGTTAGAATAAAGAAAATTAAAATGATTGGAATGATCCCTTTAATGAATGGAGATGATAAAATCCCTCCCGTTTCCGGATCACGTAAGAAACCATTTTCTGGTACAACCAAAAATGCTAAGAAGGCAATGAAAGCTAATGCAGTTAAACCTGTTGCTTTTAATGCACGTTTTTCTTTAGCAGTAAATGGCTCCATACTCATTTTCACATTGCCATTATAAGTTCCAAGACGAGGCTCTACAAATTTATCTGTAATCCAGCCTCCAAGAATAGCTAAAATAAAAGTCGAAACAGACATAAAGAACCAGTTATCGACAGGAGTAACGACCAAGTCTGCACTTATTGCTTGAACAGCTTGTGTACTAATTCCAGAGATCAGTGCATCTGTTCCAGCAATCATAATGTTTGCTGTAAAACCAGCACCCCAACCTGCTACACCTGCTGCAAACCCTGCTAGTGGGTGTCGACCTACAGCTAAGAAGAGCATCGCCCCCATAACAGGAATTACCGCTATGGCAGCATCTGAAGCAATGTTTCCTAAAATCCCAATAAATACAACTGCATATGCAAGTAGCGCTTTAGGCACATTCGATACCATCGCACGAAGTACCGCTTGAATTAATCCAACTTTTTCAGCTAATCCAATACCAAGGGTCATTGCTAAAATCAGACCAAGTGGTGGGAAGCTTGTAAAGTTCGTCAACATATTCGTTAAAATCCAATGAACGCCTTCTTGACTTAATAAGCTTTTAACGGCTACATTTTCACCTGATACAGGATGAATTACAGATACATTCATCGCAGCTAACACTACAGAGATGATAATAAAAATACCGCACAAATATACAAACAACATAAATGGATGTGGTAGTTTATTACCGACTGTCTCAATCCATTTCAGAATCCCTTTATGTTCAACTTCAGCTACTGCAGGCTGAACGTCAACTGTTTCTTTTACCATATAATTTCCCCCTTTTCTTTTTGCCTATCCTAAAATCTTCTGCACTGTATGGACAAACAATTTAACGCCATCTTTAAACGAATCTTCATCCACAGTGAATCGTGGGTGATGATGTGGGTAAGTAATCCCCTTCTCTTCGTTTCCAGCCCCAATTAATACGAAGCAACTTGGAACCTCATTTGAAAATGCAGAGAAATCCTCTCCACCCATTAAAGCGGGCATTTCGAGTAATGGATTTTCATCCCATTGTTCTAAGATTGCTTCTTCGACAAGTTTTGTTATGTTTTCTTCATTTATGACTGACCCATAACCATAGCGATAATCCAATTCGTAAGTTGCTCCATGAGCTTCAGTAATTCCTTTTACGATTCTCTCCATTGAACGAACTGTAAGCTCTCGTACATCTTCTCCAAAACTTCGAACAGATCCACTTAGTTTAACCGAATCTGGAATCACATTATAAGCGCCTAATCCCGCTTGGAAATTCGTTACGGATAACACTAATTTATCTTGCGGATTGGCATTTCTCGCAACAATTTGCTGTAGATTCGTCACTACTTGTGCACCAATTACTAATGGATCAATAGCATTTTCAGGTTGGGAAGCATGTCCACCTTTCCCTTTAATCGTAATGTCAAAACGATCTGAATTAGCTGTTACTGGACCATAATTCAACACGATCTTTCCAACAGGAATGGTTGATATTAAGTGAACGCCTATCATGCAGTCAACCCCATCTAATACACCGGCTTTTACCATTTCCTGAGCTCCACCTGGATGAATTTCTTCTGCATGTTGGAAGACAAAGCGAACTTCCCCTTTAATCGACTCTTTCATGGAAGTCAAAATCTTTGCCGTCCCTAACAACATGGCAGTATGAGCGTCATGTCCACATGCATGCATCACACCAGGTACCTTTGAAGCAAACTCAAAGTCATTTTCTTCATGAATTGCAAGTGCATCCATATCTCCACGGAGACCTAGCACTTTACCAGGTTGCCCACCAATAAGACGCGCAACTACACTTGTCTTTGTTGGTCGAGAGATTTCAAGATTTCCAAATGATTGAAGCGTCTCATAAACAAATTGAGCCGTCTTTTCTTCCTGGAATGAAATTTCTGGATGCATATGTAAATATCTTCTCCATCCAATTACGTCACTTTGAACCGATTCTATTGATCTATTAACATCTATTAATTGCTGTACCATAACAAACAAATCCTTTCTTCATATCATTCGCGACACTTAAACGACATTTTCGTTAATCAAATTATATATGCTCAATAAAAATTAAACAATACTAAAATTCAGATTTTTAATAAAAAAATTTTTATCAAGAGTAAACCATTGAATTTCGTTACTATTTACAATTAAAAACGAACATTAATTATAATATTTATTAAAATTGTTCGTTTATAAGTAATAACCTATATAAACTTTTATTACTTTTTACTTTTTCTTTAATAAAAAAACTGCAGAAAAATCGAAAGTTTCTCGATTTCTCTACAGTTTAAATACTATATTTTTTGTTATAAAACACTTTAACTTTTTAAGCGATAAATTTTACTTGGTCTTCCTCTAGTAGATTGAGATTCTTCTCCTTGATATTCGGCAAGATCTAACTTACAAAGACTTGCAATAATTCGCTGAGCATTACGTTTAGTCATCGATAAATGGGTAGCTAGATCTGCTGCTGAAAATGTCTCCCAGCTCATTCGTTGGATTAATGTTTCGATTTTGTTATAGGTTTTTATGCTGATGTTTGCCTCATGCAATTTTTCTATCATTTCTTTATCTTGAGAACGGAATGAATAACTTAATTCTTCGTCTTGTCCTATTGATTCAATCATAACGCCATCTTCCTGCACGATAATAAAGCCACGATTAGGTTTCTCTTTTGAATGTCGAACAGCTGTATAAGCATTCATCTCCGCAGCAGATGCCGTTTCTCCATATCCAATCCCGACCGCTACCGGTATACCCGTGTCTAATGTGAGTTGTTGCACAGTCAATTGCAACATATCGATTTCTCGCTCAATAGCACCTCGCGAGCTAAAAATCTGATAGCGACCGTTACCTGTTTCCAAGAACGACCCATCAAGTTTTTCACAAAATTCAAGGAGCGTTTTCCTTATTTTTAATTCCTCCTGTAGCAACTGAACACGGGTATGGATTTTTTCGCTTTGTAGCTCATACTGATCGAATTCGATAATTTCCACACCAATTTGCGTATCTTTAAAGTAGGAACTTCTCACTTTTTCAATAAGAATATGTAGGGCTTGTCGAATTTCCATCTTGGTAATGGCAATCGGATAAACAGGCATTCCTTCTTCCACTAACGCATGATAGACGGATCTTAAGCAGGTTAAAGCGCCCTTACTCTTCCCTTCTTTCCACAAATCTAGATGAAACTGAATGATTTCCTGTGAATTAAAATTTATGTCAAATGATTTAATATATAAATCGCTAACTGGAATCTCTAGCTCGTTCAATGATTCTTGGAGATCTTCAGTCTCAATAATATCAATTGTAAATCCTTGCAAAATTTGCCCGTGATTTTGAGATAATTGGATGATTGCTCGATAAAGACCTGCTCCGGTGTTTGGAGCATAAGCGTAATTCATATTTTCATTTTCAACTGTAAGTGCCACCTGATAAGGGATAGGACCTGAAAAAAACCAACCATCCACTTGATGATGATGTTTTTTTACAATATGTTTTGCTTCCTTTGATTCTTGATAAGGAAATGGAATAAATTTAATTTCATGTTCAAATTCATTTGCTACTTCTAAAATACGTTCGATCGATGCGGGTGGACCGATAACGCCGATTCTATGCATAGTTACTAATTACTCCTTCAACTCCAACCTAGAGTATTTAATTGAAGTGGTTGGTCTTTTGGTGATTATGTATATGAATATATTAAATGACAAATATGGTTCATGCGATTATTTTTCGACAGTGAACTCTGCTTTTACGAATTTATTAGCTCGCATTCTAGAATGAAAATCAAAAATATATTTGCATCACATTGATTCATTAAGGGGTTTTTTCCCATAATTATATCATACTTCCATTGAATACTAACAAGTCTGAGGACATAACTATTAACTCAACCTTCTTAAAAAACTTTGTCTCCAACATGAAGACCCTATTCATCTAGCATAAAAAAAGGTCTCCATTAACTAGATGAAGACCCTTTTCGTTACATTAAATTGTAAAAATGTTCTTCATCCAATAAAGAGCTTCTAAGCATTTATTTTATTGATGCTTAGAATTAAAGGTTAGACATTTTCCAAAGTCGCCTCATATAAATCGATAATCTCCAAGAATCTCTCGGCTTCTCTAAAGGTATGGTCCGCTAAAAGAGGGTGAATATTGCTTTTAATCCGACATGCTTCGATTAATTCGCGAGCAGTTTTCTTAAAATCACGTAAAGATTTCACGGATACGCGATTTTGATCAAGCATTTGATCTAATAATGGGATTGTTTTTGATTGTGGTTTCATATGCTCTAGATCAATTGCCTGATATAATAATTGGTCAAAATCATGACTAAATTCTCTAGCCTGGTCAACTAGTTTTCTTTCTGACGGATCTAATAGGTGGCCAATAAACTTCGCGTGATCTGCCATAATTTTAAGAAAGAACACGTTCTCTTTAATAATATCATCTGGTTTTGGGGCAAGGACTCCTGCATTCAGTTCTTTTAAGCGGTTTGCAAAGTATGCGGCTTCCCTACTAATATGATCAATTAGTAAAGGGTAATTGTTATGGCGAATTTCACACCGTAGTGTCATACCTAACACTTTTCTTTTATAAGCCCAAATAGCGACAGCTGCCTGATGTACCTCATTATTAAATGCTTGAACAAGACGTGGCTCGGAGTTGACCGTGAGTCTGCTTAACTTTTCTTCGATCCTTTCGAATAGATCAATAAAGTGTTGCGCTTCAGCGATTAATTGTTTTTGGTCATACGTAAAACCTAAGCTTAAGAAAAAAGCATGTTCTTTCATAATTCTTGACCAAAAACGAATTTCATCCAATGACCGCGCAACAATCGGATTAACCATTCTGACCCTCCTTATTATTATTCGTTACATATATATGTGAGGAAGGTTTGTCCTTATTCACAAGTATTTTCCTCTTGATTTTACCCCCTTCTTTAATTTAGATTTACATTAATAAAAGGCGGCAGAAAACTAGTTTCCTGCAACCTTTTAAAATTAATTTATTTATCTTGTAGCAACTTTTAAGTTAGCAAAGTATTCTCCTAGTACATTGAGACCTTCCTCTAACGTCTTCGGATCACCGAATGCATAGCCGAGACGGAAGGTGTTTGGAATTTCAAAACAGTCTCCGTAGCAGAGAGCTACACTTACTTTTTCAAGGATATCCTTACACAATTCATCACTTGGGATATCAAAGTCATATTTGATGAAGGCAGTCGTCCCCCATTGGTCATAATCACACGATAAATGAGGTTGCGTTTTGATCCATTTATCAAAAATTGCTTTGCTTTCACCAACAATTTCTCGGCTTCTTTCCAAAATCTTTTCAAAATGTTCAAATGCAATCGCTGTGATTAATTCATCAAATATTCCATTACAGATTGTGTCATAGGAACGTCTATTTTCAAGTCGGTCAAATGTTGCTTTATCCCTTGTTACAATCCACCCAACGCGTGTACCAGCCATTGAAAACACCTTTGACGTACTACTTGTTGCAATTCCCTTTTCATATAAATCCACTATTGACGTCATATAACTCTCTTTTAGACCACGGTAGATTTCATCACAAAGCACATACGCATCCGCGCTAGCAGCAATTTTACAAATTTCTTCAAGCATTTCTTTTTCTATGAATGCACCAGTTGGATTGTTTGGATTTGAAAGGGTGATCATTTTTGTGTTTTGGTCGACTAAACTTTTTAATTCATTTAGATCAGGCAAATAACCATTTTCTTCTTTTAGCTCAAGGTATCTTACCTCAGCCCCAAGAGACTCTGGAATTGAATAATGCTGTTGGTAATTCGGTACAATTGCGACAACATTGTCAGTTGGCTCCACTAATTCCGTGATAACCAGGTTATTGGCCCCCGTTCCCCCGTGTACCGTTAAGATCATATCTTTTGTAACATCTTCGTACATTTTGCTAATTGCAATTAACAGCCTTTCAAACCCGAAAAAGTGTCCATAATGAAGACTCATTTTTTGGAGCTCCTTCGTAAATTCATTGACATCTGCACCAATAAATTCAAATAACTCTTCAACGTTAAATGCTTTTACACAACTTGAGCCCAAATTATATTTTGCATCATCTACGATTGGGTTTAACCATTTTTCTAGTTTAAAATCTTTAATGTTCATATTGAACTCTCCTTTTAATTTACTAGATTACAATCGGTATGGACTTTCAAATGTACAGACTTGAATCTTTATAGTGTTATTATAATTTTAGTGTTTAGTTGGTTTCAAATTTGAATTTTGTTGGAAATTCTAAAAAAAATATATATTCTTCGTAGTTTATTATCAATTTTAGTTGAGTAAATTGATTGAGAAATTACCTTTTGTTTAATGGGTGAGTTAGGGTTCGAGTGGGACATTGAATGACATGAACTATATTGCAGGTTGGTGTAAACGGAAGATTGATTGATATGTAAGACGTAAGGATATTAAATGGTGTTATGAAATGCTTAGTGTCGGATTGTATTTTTTTACAAATTATTGGAGACGATTTATATTTTATTACAACTACTGTAGGGAAATGATTAGTTATTTTATTATCCAGTTTTGGTATTCATTCTATTGGTGAACGACTTTCCTATTGGATTTCCTTTTAGAGTTTGACTTTTTTCAGATGAAGACCCTTTTGCTTGTACTCTGATTAGATTTTGGTCTTCATATTTCCATTGAAGACCTTTTTCTTTGTACCATGATTTGTTTCTGGTCTTCATACACCTGATGAAGACCTTTTTGCTTGTACTCTGATTAGATTTTGGTCTTCATTCCCCCATGAAGATCTTTTCACTCTTACTCTGATAAGATTCTGGTCTTCATCCCCCCGTCTTTTCTATTAAATTTCCTACTAGTTTTTATCTTCTAATAGAAGTCATTTCTAAAAAGTATTCTGACGGAACCAACAAAAAAGCTGCCTTACTTTGAGAGGGAAAAACCCTCTTCTAGTAGACAGCTTTAGTAATTCAAATTTTTATTTGTTAGCTCGATCCGATGGTCGTTATAGCACCTTTGCTAAGAAACTTTTTGTTCGCTCTTCTTTTGGTTTGCCGAAAATTTCTTCAGGGGAGCCTTCTTCAACAAGATAGCCACCATCCATGAAAATAACTCGGTCACCCACTTCACGAGCGAAGCCCATTTCGTGAGTTACGATTACCATTGTCATTCCTTCATGTGCAAGATCCGCCATTACCTTTAGCACTTCCCCAACCATTTCTGGGTCAAGGGCGGATGTTGGTTCATCGAATAACATAACTTTTGGCTTCATCGCTAATGCACGAGCAATAGCCACACGTTGCTGTTGACCACCTGAAAGCTGGTCAGGGTAATTTTTTTCTTTATCTTGTAGCCCAACTTTTTTCAATAATTCTCGGGCAATTTGTTCACTTTCTGCCTTGCTTCTCTTAAGAACCTTAATTGGGCCAATTGTAATGTTCTCCAAAATTGTTAAATGCTTGAATAAGTTAAATTGTTGGAAACACATACCTACATGTTGTCTTAATTCGTGAATATCCGTTTTCGGATTCGTTAATTCTCTTCCAACAATTTCAATTTTCCCACTCGTTGTTTCCTCAAGTCCATTCAGGCATCGTAGGAAAGTACTTTTTCCGCTACCAGATGGTCCAATGACAACAACCACTTCTTGAGGTTTAATTTCGGTACTGATCCCTTTTAAAATTTCAAGTTTTCCATATGATTTATGAAGGTTTTCAACGTTTATCAAGTTGGACCCTCCTTTCTAGATAGCCAGCAAATTGTGATACGGAGAAGATAACAATGAAATAAATTACACCAATTGCAATCCAAATTGTAAATGGTTCAAATGTTGATGAAATGACAATTTGACCACGATAAACTAAGTCAATAATTCCGATTGGTGCTAATAAAGATGTATCTTTAATCGTTTGTGCTGATTGATTAACAAGAGGTGGAATCATACGCTTAAACGCTTGCGGTAGGACAATATAGCGCATCGTTTGAAATTCTTTCATCCCAATACTTGCGGCTGCTTCCTTTTGCCCGCGGTCCACTCCAAGAATACCTGCTCGAATGATTTCGGAAATATAGGCACCCTCATGTAATGCGAGCGTAATTGTCGCTGCAATAATCGGGTATGCTTTTTGACCAAACCATTCATTTAATGGTAATACTCCCGTTAAACCAAACACGATAAAGAATAATTGTACTAATAATGGCGTCGAACGGAAGACCTCAACATAAATCGAAGAAATCGCTCTTAAAACAGAAATCTTAGAAAGTTTCATCAAAGCAGCTACTAAACCAAAAATAACCGCAAGTACAATTGCTGCAATCGAATAGTATACAGTATACTTAAGACCTTCCATTAATTGTGGAAAGTTATCCCAAATGACTTGTGTATTCACTCGCGCCCCTCCTTTAAAATGATCTTGCCATAGAAATCTCAGATGTTAGCAAGGAGATAAAAGGAAATTAGCTTTTTACCAATTTCCCTTTATATGAATCTCATACTATTTAATAGATAAACTCTTAATCAACTTTAATTAGTACATCTTCAGGTTTTGCAACCCCTTCTACAAAACCATTCTTTTCACCATTTAAGTAATCAACAAATAGTTTGTCGTATTCGCCATTTTCTTGAAGTTTAGCTAATCCATCATTGATTTTTGTAACTAAATCTTCTTTATCTTTGTTGATTGCAATTCCATAATATTCACCAGCTAAAATGTCACCAACAATTTCACTATCTGTATCTTGTGTTTGAATATAGTTAATGTTAGATGGGTTGTCATATAGAATTGCGTCTACACCACCGTTATCAAGTGCGCTATAAGCTGTTGCAATATCAGCATATTGTTTAATGTTTTGATCTTCAATACCGTTACCAATCATGTAGTTGTAAGATGAAGTTCCTTTTTGAATACCGATTAATTTTCCATCTAGATCATCAAAGCCTTTAATTCCTGAATCAGGTTTAGTTAAAATAGAAAGTCCAGATTTATAATAAGCGTTTGAGAAGCTAACACTTTCAAGACGTTTGTCAGTAATTGATAATGCACCTACTACCACATCAACTTGACCTGCTTTTAAAGCCGGAATTAAACCATCAAATTGCATAGTTGCAAATTCAACATCGAAACCTTCAACTTCACCGATTTTTTTGATTAACTCAATGTCAAAACCAGTAAGTTCCCCATTTTCTTCTGAATCAAATGGTGGGTATGTTGGACTTGTCCCTACTTGTACAACTAATTTTTCTGGGTCAGCAGATACTTCTTCTTTTTCTGCATTATCTGATCCACACGCTGCTAACATAATAGCGGATCCAATAATTAGTAATAACATTAATAATGACTTTTTCACGATATTTCCCCCTAGTGTCTTTTAGATGTGTTTTAAAACTAGTTCCTTTGGGAGTATATTCCAAAGTTTTCTTTCACATTTTTGATATTTCTGATAATTTTCCGCAAAATAAATCCTTTAACACTTCAACCCTATCAATATGCACCCTCCAAGCTAGCAATATAAGATTAATCACATTTTACAAAAGTTAGAATAGATTGTAAACTACCAATATTATAAATTATTACAAAATTCACTTCATTCTATTATATTTTTTTAACTTTTAGTTTGAATTCTTCTAAACCGATTAACTTTTTATGTTGAAAAATGACGAATTTACACGTAATATTCTGAATAATTAAAAATTACGAATTTAAACACAAGGGGAAATGTTCGTGGATGTGACACTAAAAGATTTAATAGACTTAAACGTCTTCGATGGAATGAAGCTCATTGCAGGGGAAAAGGGGCTTAGTAGAAAAATATCATCATGCGGAATTTTGGACTACGAGCTTGATCGCAGTTTAAAGGATCGATATATTCATAGTAATTTTCAAGAGCATCAATTTGCGTTAACCACATTTTTATATGCAAAGGATGAAGAATACCTTATTAATGATGCGATTAAATACTTGGTTAATAAAAAAGCAAGTGGTTTAGCCATTAAAAATGTTTATCGATTGACCATTCATGATTCTGTGCTCCGCTATGCTGAATCAATGGACTTTCCTATTTTTCTCATTGATTCAACAATGTATTTCGAAAACATTATTATATCGATAAAAGATTCGATTGAACTGCTAGGAAACTTACATTACGGTCAAACAAAAATTGATACAATCTTATATAAATCTCTTGATCCAGATCATATAAGGCAACATGCGCTACAACTAAATCCATCCTTAAAGAATAACTATTTCATTATATATTTTTATGTTCAAGGACATTTAGATAATCAACAATTTTTTAAGATTCAAACTTCATTTAAAAATAGCAAACTGAATTCACCCTCTAATTCCTTATTCCGATATAACAACGGGTTTCTTCTATTATATTCTAATGATTTTATTGACTCCCATGATCAAGACATCTTATTTAAGGAAATCGTTCAAACACTTTTAGAACCAAACATAAAGTTCGCAATTGGAGTAAGTGATCTACATTATCGAATAGAAGAGATCAAACAAGCTATGCATGAAGCTTTCTACGCTGCCCTTTTACACCATCTAGGAAATTCAGAATTGTTAAAATATAAAGAGATTGGAACCTTTAAAACTATTTTTCCTTTTGCGCAAACTGAACCGATGCAAAGGTTTAGCAAACATTATTTAAATCCATTAAGAGATTTTGATGCGGAGAATACCTTGTTGCTGTTCGATACACTTACCCAATTTATTATGTGTAACGGAAATTTACATGAATTGTCGAAAAAATTATCCTTACATGAAAATACGCTTCGTTACCGTCTAGATCGAGTAGCACAACTTACCGGATTAAACTTCAAAAAACCAGAGCACTACGAACAACTTTCTTTAGCCGTAAAAATTCATATTTGTTCGGAACTATTGAGTGAATTTGGAGTTGTGTAGGGATTGGGACAGTGGGGACAGGTTCACTGTCCCAAAATAAAAAGGAGGAAAAAACATGGAGCTACTATCGATTATTTCATTTTTGGGTGCAGCAATCGTCCTCACTCTTATGCCAGGACCAGATAATTTGTTTACCTTGGCGCAGAGTATGGCTAAAGGAAAAAACGCTGGGATCTATACAACGTTAGGGCTTTGTACAGGATTATTAGTACATATTACAGCGGCAACCATCGGAATTTCAGCATTGATTTATCAATCAGCTTTTGCATTTACCGTTGTAAAATATGCAGGTGCTGCATACTTGTTATTCTTGGCATATAAGTCTTTTAGGGAAAAGGATTCGAGTTTTAACCTTAAGCATCAGGACAATTTAGATTACCGTTCGTTGTACAAAAAAGGGGTCATCATGAACCTATTAAATCCGAAAGTTTCTTTGTTTTTCCTAGCATTCTTCCCACAGTTCATTAACTATGAGAATGGTAATGTTTCTGCTCAAATGCTTGGCTTAGGAATTCTATTTCTTATTCAAACTTTAGTTATTTTTACTTTAATCAGTATCTTTGCCGGAAAAGTTGGGGAGTTCCTTCGTAAAAACACTTCAATCTCTAAAAAGATGAACATGATTCAAGGGTCTTTGTTTACATTAATCGGGTTAAAAATTGCTTTTAGTGAAAAATAATATGAAAGAGTAGTGGTAGGCTACTCTTTTTTTATCTGTAGTTAGCGGTAAGTAAATCGTTCTCCGCGCTTAGAAGTATAATTTAGGTTCAGTATTCTTTTAATATTGGGGAAATCTTATCAATACGATTTGTCCATATACTTCCAGAATAGTTTTTTGGTAGGCGTTCTAAGTCTTGCTTTTCATCAAACCCTTCAGACCATCCACCATCCCCTGCTACGAGGATTACTCTTGTATTCGCATTGGCCATTCTGTTTAGAAATTTACTTGGATACCCCCACATATATGAAGCGTATTTTTCTGGGATATGCAATTGCGTATTTTCGCATGTAGACGGCATATAACCTGTCCCGCCTACTGCGATATAAGGATGTAAACAACTTTTGAGCGTATCCAAGGACATCACACGCAACTCGGGTAACATTTTACTCTCGTATAGGGACAATAGGGGCAGGTTCACTTTCTCACCTTTTGGGTGGGACAAGGGACCTGTCCCCTATGTCCCTCCCCCAAATAGTTGAAAATTATTTTTTCCACGTTGTTTCGCCTGATACATCGCCACGTCGGCATTTCTAATTAATTCTCTTACTTCATGACCATGTTGTGGATATAGGGCGATCCCTATACTTGGAGTAACACGAGCTTTTTTTCCAAAGATAATCATTGGAGAACTTAGGCTTTCAATCATCTTTTCTGCAACCTTTATATGTTCATCGTGATTAATTTGATTCAGAATTACTAAAAATTCATCGCCACCTACTCTTGCGACGGTCCCCATTCCATCTACACATCTTTTAAAGTATTCACTTACTTGCTTTAGGAGAATGTCTCCTCCATCATGACCAAACGAGTCATTCACTTGTTTAAACCCATCCAAGTCAATAAACATAACACCAAAGTTCAGTTCATTCTTTTCTGATGTTTTCAACAACTGAGTAAGTTGATTCATGATGGCTCTTCGGTTTGGTAATCCCGTTAACTCATCTTGATATGCTAAGCGCTTTACATTTTCAATTTCGCTCTTTTGGATTGTAATATCTCTGACGATCAATTCTCTTACCGATTGACCTTTGAAATCAATCTTAGTTGATTTATATTCTAGGTCAATGATCGCACCATCCACTCTTCTCACTTTAATTTGCTGGTTGAATTCACTATTTGGGCGTTTTTCTATTTGTCCTAATAAATTGTGAAACAGCTCTTTGGAATCATCATGGACAAATTCATTGATGTTTCGATTTATTAATTCACTTGATGAACTTAAACCTAATAGGTTTGCGCCACTTTCATTGATAAAGAGGATTTTCCCTTTCTTATGAATAATAATGGCTTCAGGAGATAATTGGACTAAACGTTTATAGTGTTCATCTTCTTTTTGAATTTGATCTATTACTTTTTTACCTGTAAACAAAGCCCAAAACATTAAAGCTACTTCAAAAATTGGGCTAATGAAATCTACAACTAATTCAAATAACCCCTCATCCTCAAATTTAAAAAGGCGAATAATTGTATTATCTAAGAAATCCAATAATGAAAACAATATGATAAAGATTGAAATAATCATGATTCTTCTTGCAAAAAGTTTCATTGTGATCTCCCTTCGATAGCCCAGCCATCATAACAAGGATGTCTTAGATCTGTGGCTTTGCGTCCCCATTTTTCAATAAGGTTTGCCATTTCGATATGTGAAGTTACATTATAGCCTTAGGTAAATAACCAGTCGACTACCATTAATCCCTATATTTATTTTATGTATTACTAGGAAAGGCTTCCTACTTTTCTACCCAATTGATGCAAATTATGTATTTCGGATTACCATACGTAATGCTAGTTCAATACTAAGTATTATCAAATTAGACTAAAAAAACCCAAGAGAACACTGTAAAAACAGTTTCTCTCAGGTTTTCGATTCATCTTAACAGTTATTGATTTGCTTTTTCTTCCCAAACTTTATCTAATACTTGTTTAAAGTATTCTGGTGGTCGTGCTCCAGAGGCTGCATACTTATTGTCGAATATAAAGAAAGGTACACCTTGAACGCCCACCCGACGTGACTCAGCAAGATCTGTTGTTACATCATTCGCGTACTCTTGATCTTCGATGATTGTTCTTACTTTTGCTTCATCTAGACCTATTTCTTTAGCTAAACGGACAATCGTTTCTTCATCACTTAACACTTCGCCTTCGTTAAAATGCGCATTATAAAAGCGTTTAAAGAATTCAGTGCCTTTTCCTTGTTCCTTCGCGTATTGGAAGACATGATGTGCTTTAACTGTGTTTGTAAATTTCGCAATATCATAGTTGATCGTTACGCCAGAATTCGATGCCATATCCACTACTTGTTTCATCATCGCTTTTGATTGTTCTAAAGGCACTCCCTTTAGATCCGAAAAGGCTTGATAGTAGTCCTTACCTGGTGTGTATTGTGCATCTGGTGAAAGGAGGAAACTCTTGTACTCGATTTCGACCTCATCCGCATGCTCAAAATTTTCCAATGCTTTTTCTAAATTGGCTTCTCCAATATAGCAGAATGGACATACAAAATCTGACCAAATAGTTATTTTCATTTTTCTCCCTCTTTCTTTTCCGTTACCGGCCCACAAATACCTGTACTTACATCACAGACAAAACCTGTGGAATCATCAAACTCTATACTCGTTAATTCCGGAAAACTTTTTAGTTCCGTTAAGTTTACGTTAGATTTTTCTTCTTTAATATTAAATGAATCTTTTTGTTTATCATTTAACAACACTGATTCCTCCTCTTGAAGTCTATCTGGAAATTGCATTAGATGTCGTTTTAATTCAGATTTCAAATTCATAGGATTAACTGTTACTAATTACGCAACTTGTAACCATTATAGTTACAGTCTAGTTTTCTGTCAAACACTCATTACTACGTTTTGATTCTTTAAGTGTATCCCCTTGTGAAATGGGACGAGGTACCTGTCCCTACTGTCCCTTTCCGATAATCACACAAATCACTACGATAATTGCTAAAACAATTGTTAGCCATGTAATGGTTTCTCCTAAGAAGATGACGGAAAAGCCAATCATTAAGAAGGGCTGTAAATATTGAATCTGACCTACTCTTGCGATCCCTCCTAGAGACATGCCACCGTACCAAGCGACATAGCCTAAAAACTGGCTTACTACAGCTAAGTAAAATAAACTAATCCAAGCTTCAATTGGTGCTTGTAACATGTCAGCTGATAGACTTAAGCCAACCGGGATCATAAAGAATGGCGTTCCTATTACGATTGCCCAAGCGATGACTTGCCAACTGCCAAGCTCTTTTGATAGTTTTCCCCCTTCGGCATAACTTAAGCCAAGTATTAGAATTGCTATAAGTAGTGCAATATCTCCTTTTTGTAATTGACCTAGCCCTAAAAAAGCGGCATAAACTAGTACTGTTATCGCACCTATTATACTCGCAATCCAATAGCGTTTTGAAGGTCGCTCGCCTCCGCGTATCATTGCAAAGCCAGCAGTTGCAAGGGGCAATAAAGCCAATTCAATCGCACCATGGGATACCGGCAGTGATTCCATGGCGAATGTTGTTAATAACGGGAACCCCAGTACCACACCAAGGGCAACAATGCATAAACTTTTTATTTGTCTTTTATTTGGTAAGGATTCTTTTTTAACGATAAAAATAATACTGACGATGATTGCTGCAATGACTGTCCTACCTAATCCAACAATTGTTGCACCAAAATAAGGGACCGCGATACTTGTCGCTGGTAATGTAAGACTAAAACAAATGATCCCAATCAAGCCGAGTAACATCCCTCTTTTTAAATTGCTTTCCATTCAAATTCCCCCTTCACAAGGCATTACATGTCATTCATAATCATGGTAAAACCAATTAGCTAATTAGGATGATTGTAGTGAAGTTCAACTCTTTTTTATAGAAGTAAATTCACCATCTGTCATGGGACAGATGCTAAGGAGAGCTTAGATGACCATAAAATATAGGGGTATTTTAGAATGGGTGAAGCAACAAATAGAAGAAAAGCAGTTAAAAACAGGCGATAAATTACCATCTATACGACTGCTTGCTGAACAATTTCAATGTAGTAAAAATACAGTTGTAAAGGCTTTACTTGAATTGGAGAAGCAACATATTGTCTATGCAAAACCTAAAAGCGGTTATTACGTAGTTGATTACTTCCAAACTCCTACTCCGGATGAAAAGATTGATTTTTTATCTGCTGGGCCCGATCAACGAATTATGCCATATGAGGATTTTCAGCATTGTATGAACCAAGCGATTGATCATTATAAAGAGCAATTATTTACTTATAATGATCATCAAGGACTTTACTCATTGCGAGGGGAGCTTGCAAAGTATTTACAACAATTACAAGTGTTCACGACACCTGAGCGGATCGTCATTACTTCCGGATCACAACAAGCGCTTCATATTCTGTCTGCCCTACCATTTCCAAATGGAAAAAGGAATATATTAATCGAGCAGCCTACTTACTTTGGCATGCTTGATACATTAAGGTTAAATCATCTTCCAACGTTAGGAATTGACTTATCTATGGACGGTATTGATTTTGAACGACTTGAGGATTTATTTCGCACGAATGATCTAAAGTTCTTTTACATCGTTCCAAGATGCCATAATCCACTTGGTCATCATTATACAAATGAAGAGAAGAAAAAAATTGTAGCTCTAGCGGAAAAATACGATGTCTACATTATAGAGGATGATTTTTTAGCAGAATTAGATACAGATTCAAAAGCCGATCCGTTGTTTGCCTATGAACCTAACGGAAGAGTAATTTATGTGAAAAGTTTTTCGAAAGTATTTTTGCCTGGATTACGTATTGCGACAGTAGTACTCCCTGAAAAGATGATTTCTACCTTTGTACATTATAAATTTAGCGCAGACTTCAATACTTCCCCACTTTCACAAGGAGCACTAGAAATCTATTTAAAAAATGGTATGTTTCAGTATCATTTAGAGAGTGTAAAAAAATTGTACTTAACTAAAATGAATCTATTGGTAGAAGCTTGTGCTTTGTATTTACCGGAATATGTACAATTTACTAAGCCAAAATTCGGTTTTTATCTCACTATCTTTTTGCCCCCACAAATCAATGTCGATCAATTAATAAACCGATTACATGAAAAACATATTTTTGTAGAGAACGCTACTAGAATGTTTTTAGCCGAATACAATCAGCCAGCCATTCGACTTTGCATTTCACAAGTAAATGAAAACAAGATTCATCTTGGAATTCAACAATTAGCAACGTGTATCAACGATTTGTATGAAAAAAAGAAAAATATTCCCCTTTCGTTTAAATCCTTTTAATAAAGTTTAGGAAGGGATTCCGAAAATTGAAAAGATAAGCCGGGATAAATCTATTTTTACAGAATAATTTAAGCAAATTGCTTTGTAAAATAACTCATAAGTTAAATTGATTGAAGTGAAGGGGCGAGTGTAGCTGACGGCTGCGCCTTTCGCTACAGAGCAAAGCTTCCTGCGGGAAAAGCGTGAGCCTTGAGACCCCGCAGGAACGCAGTGACGAGGAGGCTCAAGCCACGCCCGCGGAAAGCGTCCCCGGAACGGAAATCAATATTCTAAAATAACAGATTGCAGAATAATATTTTAAGTTATTTCATTTCATAAAAGACAACACTTCATCAAAAACGGATTCTTGATCTTTTCCTAAAGTAATTAAATGTTTGGAGTTTGGAAAAGCTTTTATCTGCTTAACACTTGAGGATACATTTTCATATAGAAAATTTGCACTTTCTTCGTACAAAGTGTCATCCTTGTTCCCATTATAGATAGCTACAGGTGATGTGATATCCGAAATATGATCCATTGTGCGATGAATAAATTGTTGGAACATTTCAAATTAATGGAGCGACATTTCTTGAAACGACACTAATTCTTTAGCAATCTCTTCTGAAGACTTCCCTTCTAGTTGCTTATATGCTTTTGCATAATCAATGAGTCGCTGTTTTAAGCGTTAAGGTGTACGGTCTTTTGGAACGCTCATGACAATAAGTCGATCAATCGGCTTTTCCTGTGCAAGTTTTAACGTAAAGATTCCACCTACTGATAATCCTATAACCGAAATTTTTTTAACTCCTTGAGTTTGTAGAAAATCGTAGGCTTCTTGTACATCTTTCCACCAATCATGTATTGTTGTGGTTAACAGTGACTCTGACTGTTCTCCATGTCCATTGAATAATGGAACATAACACGTGCAATCTATTTGCTTGTTCAAGTACTCTGCTAATTTTTTCATATCACGTGTATGACTTGTATAGGAATGCAAGAGTAAGATTCCTTTGTCATTCCCCTTTAAAAAGAGTTCTTTTGCTGGTCGGATATGCATTCGATCACCTCGGTTCTTTACATATTTTTAACCTTATACGATTCATTATGGTCATTACTTTTCGACCGAAACATCTCCCCATAGGCTGCTCCACCTAGGATAAACACAGCCCCCACTATTTGCAAAGGAGATAATGTTTCTCCTAAGATGGCGGCTGAAAAAATCAATGCCGAGAGAGGTTCCAAATATCCGAGTATTGACACAGACTGAACGGGCAGATGACCAATGGATGAAAAGTAGAAATAGCAACCGATGCCAGTATTAACAATGCCTAATATTAGAATCGGAATCCAATTTCCTTCCACTATCTCAACGGAAAACCCTTGCTTAAATCCCATAAAAATGGCTACCGTTAAAAAGCTCACCATTAACTGACACGTGGCATTTTCAAGTCCTGTTATGCTAATTGCCTTTTTATTGAATACCACCATGATGACATACATGAAGGCCGATAAGATTCCGAAAATCAATCCCATGGAGATTTTGCCCTCTGCAAAAGCTTGCCCATTTACACAAACCATTCCAATTATCACTGCTAGAAATCCTAGTATTTTAGCGCTTGTCATCTTTTCTTTAAATAATAGTGGCGAAAGAATCATGACGATGACCGGGCCACAATAATAAGCAAGCGTGGCAATACTTACACCAATTTGTGCAAATGCCTCAAATAAAAAGATCCAACTTGCTCCCATCGCTACACCAGAAATCAACAAATACAGCAAGTGAGATTTATTTTTCCAAAACTGCATTTTCTGCTTAGCCAGTGCGAATACGAAAATTAAAAATATGCTCCCAATTAAAGTCCGTAAATAAACGATTTCATAACTATTCAATACTATGTAACTTGCAACAATTCCATTTGAACCAAATAGAAGCAATGCAACGACATATTTAAAATAGGCATTTTTCATATATTCTCTCCATAATTACTAGAATTTATATGGAATTGAACGCTGTCAGGTGAAATTTCCAGTACATAAACCTTCAATACATATACTCCCCTTTCAAACTTGATTTTCAATAAGTAATAGCATAGCATACTCATATGTATTACAAATTTGAATGTTTCTCATGTCTAACATAACAAAATGGAATGTAAGGGCGGACTAATATGAATATCCAAAAATATATGGCCTTCGTTAAAGCAGTGGAATATGGGAGTTTTACAAGAGCTGCTGACGCATTAAACTATACCCAGTCAGGCATTAGCCGGATGATCAACGATTTAGAATCAGAGTGGGGAATTACTCTTTTCGAAAGAGGACGTGCCGGGATCACTTTAACTTCTGACGGCTTAAAATTACTGCCCCAATTACAGCGAATCTGTAATGAGCATGAATTGTTAATGATGCAGATTGAGGACTTACATGATATCGAGTCAGGGATCATTCGGATTGGAACATTTTCAAGTGTGGCAACCCACTGGCTACCGAATATAATTAAGTACTTTAGGAAGGACTATCCTGGAATTGATTTTGAAATGCTGTTAGGAGATTATACGGAGATTGAAAGTTGGATTATCGAAGGACGGGTCGACTTTGGATTTTTGCGACTACCGACAAATGCAGAAATGGAAACAATATTTGTGGAGCAAGACCGATTGCTCGTAGTTATTCCTGAAGATCACCCACTGGCTGATTGCAATCAATTTCCAGTCAACGAATTGGTGAACAGTCCATTTATGTTATTAGAAAAAGGAGCAAAAGCAGAAATCTCTGAGATATTCGAGAAGCACCAAATCTCACCACAAATTTCTTTTACAACATGGGATGACTATGCCATTATGTCGATGGTGGAAAACGGGCTGGGAATTAGTATATTACCAGAACTCATTTTACAACGGATTCCATACCAAATTTTCGCAAAAGAACTTGAAGTACCTGCTTATCGAAATATTGGAATTGCTATGAGAGAACAAAAGTCACTTTCCCTTGCAGCTAAGAGGTTTTTAGAATATTTATCTTATAGAAAGAAATAGGGAAATGATTTTGGTGAGTGTTTCGGTGATAGAAAAGTGCTAGGCATCTTACAAAATACTTTTTACTAGTCCTTCTTCGCAAAAAACTCAGACAAGGAGCCTTTAAAAAACTCCTTATCTGAGTGCATCGTTTTTATTACACTTGATGAACAATTTTAATATGGTTGAGGTTGAGATAGGTCGATCTGGATTTCCCATTTTGAATCTCAATAATTTGACCATTTATATTTTTAATTCGACCGATATGAGAAGATTCTTCTCCAAGATTTAAGACAACGAGTTGATTTTTAAGTTGATCAATTTGAGAGATGAAATTATTAATAAGTGATGGATTTTTAATCTTTGATAAACTTAAAAATTCATTTTCACTTAGTCCGTATGGGAACTGATCCTTAATGTATGGAATTAGCCATTTCAAATGTTGAGTTGAAATGAACATCGTTTTGTAAATCGGAGACTCAAAAACAAAATAATCGTCCAACACTGACGTAATAACCCCATGTAGTGATTTGTTTATCGTTACAAAAATCTCCACGTGCATTCCTTTTGCTCGAGTAAGAATATTTGTAAGCGTTAGATCCTTGTTCGACACATTCGAAATAAATGATGGTCTTTCAGATGGTTGCTGAATATTATTTTCATTATCAGCGTCTAGTTCCAATGATTTAATATGGTCAATTGGTATATAAACAAAATTCAATCCATCATAAATGACAATCAGATCACTACCCAATTCAATCACTGAACCGTTTAGTACTTTTCCTCCCAAGAGTTCAATGACAGTAATTTCTTTATTTAAATTTTGGAATGCCATAATCAAATTCACCTCCATATTATGCAATATCTAATTTACTAAAGTAATAGTTAAGCAATACTATCCAAATTGGCATGAAAATAGAGAATCCTACTTTAAGATATTCTGGCTACCCGATTAATGTTCCCCGTTTAATAATTAGTGGTTCAATAGATGGAATAAGGCTGGGACATAAGTAGTTACCCGGGTAATGATATCACCATTAATAAGTGCTAAAAACCGGTTGCCTAACACTGTAGACAGCGGCAAGTTTAGAAGGACATTTTATAAGTGAGCGGACCACCGAATTCTTAAATTTCATTTTTTAGACGTCCCATTAAAACTTTTTTCTATCAAATATCTTACAAAATCAAAACATAATACATTTATCTATGAAAGAAAATGCATGAATTCAGTTTCCACTTGAATTCATGCATTTTTTAATTTTCACAGCCTTCTGAAAAAGGCTTTAAAACGTGTTAAAAGGTATGCGTTTCTATTTGATATATTTAGGTTTTAAACCAAGGGAATTCACGTTTTTCACATATTTATAAGTATAGCAGCAGCACAAATTTGATGAAGGGAGGTGAAAGGTCCAAATTCTATTTTGCTAGATTAACTATTCCAGGAAATTGAATAGATGACATTAAGAATAGGAGAAAATTCTATGCAACCAATAGCGATAATAACCATTCTCACCTTTTTGGTTACTCTAGGTTTCATTCTATGGCGGCCTAGAAATATGAACGAAGCAATCCCCGCTACAGCCGGTGCGATTATTATAATACTTTTTGGCAGTGTATCAATGCAAGATCTCCTCACGATTACTCAAACGATCAGTGATGCTGCGATTACGATTATTGCTACTATTGCCATGGCCATTGTGTTAGAAAGCTTTGGGTTCTTTAACTGGGTAGCAGAGAAGCTCGCCGAAAAAGCAAAAGGGTCTGGTATTCGATTATTTTGGTATGTCAACCTTTTATGCTTTTTCATGACCCTCTTTTTCAACAATGACGGAAGTATTTTAATAGCTATACCAATCCTCATTATGCTATTAAACAATATGGGCTTAAAAAATCATCAAAAAATCCCCTATCTATTATCGGGAGGGTTAATTGCAACAGCGTCCAGCGCTCCAATTGGTGTTAGTAACATCGTTAATCTTATTTCATTAAAAATTGTGGATATGAGTTTATATTCACAAACAGCAATGATGTTTGTCCCTGCAACACTCGGTTTATTATTACTAGTTTGTTTACTTTTTTTATATTTCAGAAAAACCTTACCAAAGACTGTTCCTACAAATGTAACAGGGATGACTCTTCCTTCTTATCATCCCATCAATCAAACGGCTTTTGGAAATTCTGCGAAAGATCGTACTCGATTTATGAGAAACGTACTTCTTTTTGTTTTTGGGGTTCGTTGTAGTCTCTTCATTGCCTCTTATTTAGGACTTCCCATTTCAACCATGGCAATCCTTGGATCACTCGTTTTATTAGGTTGGAGATGGGCTTATTTAAAAATACCTCCAGGTGATATGCTCAAAAAAACACCTTGGTATATTATTTTATTTGCCTTTAGTATGTATGTAATTATTTATGGACTCAATAATATCGGATTATCAGACTGGTTAATTCATGTGATGAGTCCAATGGTAAGTGACAACTTACTAAACACTAGTGTTTTAATGGGTGTCCTGCTTACCGTTTTATCTAATATTTTTAACAACCATCCCGCGCTTATGATTGGAACAACTACACTAACAAATATGCCTCTTGACGCTATTGAATTGAAAGTTGCCTATTTGGCTAACGTAATCGGAAGTGACATGGGTGCATTATTACTTCCTATGGGTACGCTTGCCACACTCATGTGGATGCACATCGTTAGAAACGGAAAGGTCAGGGTGACATGGTGGGATTATATTAAAGTAACCATCGTTGTGATTCCACCTACCGTTATTTTTACATTAGTCGTTTTATTTTATTGGGTTACATGGATCTTTTATTAAGACAACTAAAGATGCACTACACAACATAATATATGATTGTTCAAGTTAATTGTTCTAATACAACTACAACTTATCCGATAAAACATCATCGCTACAACTAGTAATCAACCCGACATCTCAATTGTTCGATGTTTAAAAGCTTTGCCCAATAAAAGAAAAAGGTGATTTTCGATTCAACAAGTAATAAAAGTCAACACAAAAAAGGAGTCTACATTGTTGTAGGCTCCTTTTTCATATCATTTGGACAATCTTGGTCCAAGATCGAGGAATTGTAAAGGTTAAAAAATCACTGAAGTGTTTTGATCATGATTAAGTCCATTTGTTCTTCATCACCCATATAAAATGAGTGGGCACCTGTTTCTATAAATCCTAATTTCTTATAAAAAGCGATAGCATTGTCGTTCTTTTCCCACACACCTAGCCAAATTTTGTTTTTATTTTGTTCTCGTGCAATTTCGATTGCTCGATTAAATAGGATTTTACCTAGCCCATGTTTCTGAAATTCGCTCTTTATATAAATTCTCTCTATTTCAAGTGCTTCTTCGCCCATTGGTTCTGACTGGGCTTCATTTGTATTGAGCTTTAAATAGCCTGCTACTTCATGATTGACAGAAACAAAAAAGAATTCCGAAGATGTATTAAATAATTCTTTTTCTAATTGATTTACGTTGAATGCTTTTTCTAAATAGGCTGTCATATTTTCAGGTGAATTTTGATCTTTAAACGTAGCATTGAATGTTTCAATGCTTATTTCTTGAAGTGTTTGTAGATCTTCACGGTTACATCTTTTTATTATTATATTCATTTCTTCACATCCCCTTATTAGAAAATAATACTCTCTACTGAACTAGCAATCGACGAGGAACACTTTGTTTCTTATACACTTTATTTTGTTGCCATTACAATTAAAATGATAAAATAAATTTACCGTATTTTTGTTGCATTTGCAACAAAAATACAATTGTATTCACCTAAAACACTCTAGCCATTCCTTTGCTATTATAAAAAACAGACACATTATCTTTTTGCGTCAGTTTCATTAAGTAAAGTAACACTTGTAGTAGCACCCATTTCCAAATAAAAAAATCCCCTTATAGTAATCAGTTACGAATCTATCTTTTAACTGACCACTATAAGGAAATATCAGGAATCATGTATTAAATGATGTTGCATAGTTTAAGCAGCAATATATAATCTTGTTCAAGTTATTGATCGAGGTACCACTTTTCCCCATTTCGGAAGAAAATTCGATCTTGCGCTTCTTTACCTACTGTTTCTTTAATTAATTCAATATCATTAGATGAGAATCGATAGTTTGCTCGTGTTGAAGGCAAATCACTGCCAAACATAAGGGAACTTGGGTTTTCTCTATATAATATGGGAATTAATTCTCTGACTTCATCACGTTCATAGCCAATCCGTCCAAAGCCTGTCAAACGAATAGGAATATCTGCATTCACAATTTTTTTCAACTGATCTATTGAACACTTATGCATGCCTAGATGATCAATGGATACTTTTGGTAAAGTAAAAATTAGTTTTTCTAATTCACTATCAATTGTTTGCAAATTAAGATAAAGTTCTGTCTTCCAGTTACATAATTTATTAACTTTCTCTGAAAGCTCTTTAATTTCCTTTGGTGAAGCAGATAAGCCTCTGTATAGGTTGAATCTTATTCCTTTTATTCCGACATCGTTTAATTTGAAAATTTCTTCATCGGTTGTATCGAATGGAAGTTGAGTAATCCCCACAAAATTCTTGCCTAATTGTGAAATTGCCTCTGCAAAATAATCTTGATGATACCCTTGAAATGAGCCTGACACAATGGCTCCACCAGTTACTTCAATCGACATTTCCTTTAATTCCTTTAAATAATGATTCACTGTATAATAATCAGGCACAAATCCTTGATTTTCTACAAGAGGAAACTTTGGATCAATAATATGAAAATGAGCGTCAAATATTTTTTGCATAATTATCTCCTATAAAATAAACATTAAAATCAATGTCGCAACAATAGCAAACCCTATCCCTAATGGCGTTGCTTTATAAAGTAAATCATTATAAAATTTCTTGGATTCTTCTTCGTCTAAACCACTGTTACCAAGGATTAAACTACCACCTGTAGAGAATGGCGCTAATGCTGATGATTGGGCGCCAATTATAATAGCAACCGCAATTAACGAAGGACTGAAGCCTGTAGGACCTACAATACCAGCAATCATTGGGAACATAAGTGGTGCCACAACCCCCAAAGTACTACTAAAGATTGACATAATACCAGCAATAACTGCCACAGCAATCGGAACAATAAAGGATGGCATATTATTAATCATAGAGGCTAATAAATCGATTGTTCCCGCTTCAACGGCAACATCAATTAACATTCCTACCCCTGACACGAGCCATAAAGTATTCCATGGTACTCTTGCCATAACTTCTTTAGGTTTGTCCTCGGCTAATTTTAGTATGTATGCAAGAATTGCAAATACAACTGCTAGTAACGTAATGTCCGTACGTTGGTTAATAAACTGAATCATTTCATTCTCTTTCATAAATGTAGATAGCATTGGCACTCCTAATACAATTACCATAAGAAGAATGATTAAAGATATATTTAGTTTTTGTTTTTTTGTAAATCCTTCTGGTTTTTCAATATTCAATTCAGCAATTTGACTGTTTTTTCTATCAAAAATCATCAAGAACAACATGATAAATATTGGATAGATAAATGAAACAACAAAGATATCCCTTGTCAGAACATTCGCGAGGTCTGCAACAGCTGTTTCACTTAATAAAGAGTTAAAGAGTACCCCATGAGCACTATACATGAAATTTGCACCAGAAAGCGAACCTAATGAAACGGCGAAGGAAGCGTGCAATTTATTCATTCCTGATGTTTTACATAATGCCATTGCAATCGCACCCATAACTGCCACAGATGTGAAGAAACCAGCACCCATTCCTGAAACCAACGCTGTAATAAAATACAAAATTAAAGGTAGCCATTTTGTTTGTTTTTGAAATCTATAAAGTAATAAATGAGCAATTTTCTCTAAAGTACCATTTACTACTGCAAAATTAAAGAAGAGCGCTAACGTGAAAATTACTAAGAATAGTTTGGTTGGAAATGTTGCCAATAAATCATTAATAGGCATCCCCAAAACAAAACAACCAATAATATAAGCGAATGCTAAAGCAACTAAACCGGTATTAATGTCTAGCTTTTCCCCTAGATATATTGCGATAATAATAGCTAGTATTATTAAAATAGAATAGAACATAAATTTCCTCCCCCTTGATAGAACAATCATTTGTATTAATCTAATTTTTTACTGAGTATAGTGATAGTGAAAAGATTTGTTACATTTTTTCGCTAGTGACTGTAAAAAAAATTTCATTTTCAATTACTTCTTATTTGGCATCTCCTGGATAGTTTTTTATTGTTCATAAAACACAAATGGAAGCCCTTACAAAATAATGATGAGCTATAGATTTAGTTTAAAAATGACTACGATCTCTATTCTAAACTTAATACTGATTTGTATTTGTACATGTCCCCACGATAGGAAGATGCACCTGTTAAAACACAATCACTTTTTACTTTTAAGTCAACACTTCTATATAAAATTGGAGATCCGACAGAAACACCCAGAATGTTTGAAATCTCTTCACTAGCAAGAACTGCTTCTATTTCAATTTCTCCTTCAGAAAGGGCCATATTAAATTTATTTAAAAATAAATGTGAGAAAGAATAATTAATATATTCCTCATCAGTAATTTGTTCACCATACTTTTTTAAAAGGTACCGGTTATCGATTACAACTGGTATGCCCTCTGATAGACGTAATCGTTTTACCTGATAAACCTCTTCACCAGGCTTTACTCCCAATTTTTCATCTATTCCTTCTGGACAAGGCACAGATCCCCTATATAGCAACTTGACAGTAAAGTTTTTTAAGTACCAGCCACGAAAAAAATTATCTAATTTAGCAATATCTGTTTTTAATTTGTCTTTTCGAACAATAAATGTGCCTTTTCCTTGAATACGGTTTAAAAGACCTTCATCTACTAGTAATTGAACTGCCTGCCGAATCGTCATTCTAGAGACATCGAACATTTTTATTAGTTCATCATCGCTTAAAAATTTTTCTTGTCCTTCTTTGTACATTTCTTCTATTTTTTTTCTTAACCTATTAGCAATTTGAACGTACTTTGGAATTTGAGTATTAAAATTACTCATGCTCCCCCTCCTAGGATTAATTTAAATAACAATCATTCTGTTTCATCTATACATCTATACATCTATACATCTAGATGACTTGTTTTTCATTTTAATGTACTAAAAGTTGAGAGTCAATACAATTTTCTGAATCTTTAATCTCCCATTTGGATTAATATTAAGACACTTTACCAAAACATGAATACAAAACGTTTCACATTATAGTCATAGTTTTTCGGTTTTAAAAACTTTGCTAAATGTCAAGAATAAAGGTGGAGGTGATCACTATGCCAAAACATGCATTCGAAGCAATGATGAAGGTTATACATAGTCTATTTGACGATGAACCTAAAACAGCTCTACATGTCGGCGAAGTAATGTCATGTTGGACTTATTTAACCGTCTTAGAAGAATCAGTTGCGCTTGAGCAACTTGCTATTAACACAACCGAAGATAAAGAGCTAAACGAGTTACTTCATAAAACATTGGCTGGTGCTAGTTCACAAGCTACAAGACTTAAGGAGTTTCTTCAACAAGAAGGTATCCCCTTACCTCCTACTTCTGAACCCAAGCCTTTATCTGATCCAAGTGCTATTCCATTGGGAGCAAAAATGACTGACTCAGAAATCTCCAATTTAGTAGGTGCCAAGTTAGCCGCAGGAATTTCAATATGCGCGACAGGTGCAGCCCAATCCGTAAGAAACGATGTTGGATTAATGTTCTTTGAATTTCAAACTGAAGCGATGAGATATGGTGCTATTCTAAAAATCCATTATGAAAAAACGATGTTGGCTCAAGGTACCACCTTATTTTTACCCTCCTGGCAAACCAAACAGTTAAATAATATGAGTCTCCTTCAAGGAGGCTTTTTTATTTACAATTTGGTTCTGCTAGTCATTTTTCCGTTTTGGTTCAAATAAGCAAAACAACTTTTGAAAATTGATCATAAAAAAAGACACTTTTCATTTACTTGAATTGTGTCCGATTGATAGATTTCATTTCACCTTATTTTTTATTATTTCTTATTTAAAAGCATCTTGTAGCATAATTAAAGAAAGAGCAGCCAAGCATACTAATAGATATTGATTATTTATGTTCTTATTAATACTTAGAATTGGAGGAACTATTTGTGATTAACAAAAAGAACGATCCAAACGACTACGAAGAAGCACCATTTGCAGCTGGAATAAATTTTGATCTCGAAGAAGTTGAACCTTTTTTAAAACGTTTATCAACCTCAATATTAGAGTCGGGTTTTAGTCAGGACGAAATCAGCACTATTCAATCTGAAATTAACTCTATGAAAGAAGACAACGAAGTAAAAAAAATTGGAATCTTTCATGTTATCTATAAAGGACAACCTACAAAAATAAGGATTCAAGCTGAAATTCATATCGAAGATTCTGACAAAGAGGTTGTTCTATATATGTTTAGTATTCAAGAATTAGTTGACATCATAGATGAAGAAATGCTCAAAATTGAAGAAGAACGAGAAATTTAAGTGAAGAGAGCACGATTTTACACTTAAATCGAGCTCCTTTCAAAGTTTAACTATTTAAACTAGTAATCCACTAATATCTATATTTCCTTTACAGCTACGTCCCCTTAATATATTAATCCTATATTCAGTTACCTTTATATATAATCTGTTAATGCTAACACTTTTTATAAGTTAACAAATACGATCAATGGTTGAAATTATCTTTAGCTTTTTCACTTCTGTCCTATAATATAAAAATTGTTAAAAGGCGTTTTCTTATTTCCCTGTTTTACTAAATTGCTTAATTCGTTCACCGATTTCATCACGAACACGCAGAAATTCTGACCACTCTTTTCCAGCTGGATCATCAAATCCCCAATGTTCACGTTTAACCGTTGGAGGTGTCATTGGACATTTATCAGCAGCATCGCCACATAAAGTAACTACTAAATCTGCATTATTTAAGATTTCAGGATTAATCACATCTGATGTTTGATTGGAAATATCGAGATCTGCCTCTTTCATGGCCTTTACAGCGTTTGGGTTTAATCCATGGGCTTCTATACCAGCACTGTAAACGTTCCATTCATCACTTAGATATTTTTTTGCCCAGCCTTCTGCCATTTGGCTTCTGCAAGAGTTTCCTGTACATAAAAAGTAAATTGTTTTTTTAGACATGGTGTCGATCTCCTTTTAGTTCATTAATAAAGAAATGTATAGTCCTAGTAAAGTAATAAATAGAATTGGGATGGTTAAGATAATTCCTGTTTTGAAGTATGTTCCCCATGAAATTTTAACTCCTTTTAACGATAAAACATGGAGCCACACTAAAGTTGCTAACGATCCAATCGGTGTTATTTTCGGACCTAAATCAGACCCAATTACATTTGCATAAATAAGAGCTTCCCGAATCGTACCAGATGTATTGGTTTCAGCAATAGCTAGTGCATCGATCATGACAGTTGGCATATTATTCATCAAAGACGATAAGAAAGCTGCTATAAAGCCCATGCCTATTGTCGCAGCAAATAACCTTTGTTCGGCAGTTGTTTGAATGACACTAGCTAAGGAATCAGTTAGCCAAGCATTTCCTAGACCGTATACGACCACATACATTCCAATTGAGAAAAAGACAATATTCCACGGAGCACCTTTTACGACTGATTTTGTATTTACTGCATGACTACTTCTGCCCATTAGTAAAAAGAAGATGGCGATGACACCTGCAATAAGTGAAACAGGGATTTGAGTGAATTCACTCGAAAAATAGCCAATTAGTAATATTCCAAGAACAACCCATGAAAGTCTGAACATTTTCATGTCCTTTATTGCTTCTTCTGGTTTTCTAAGTTTCGATAAATCGTATGTACGCGGAATACTTTTTCTGAAATAAATTAATAAGACTGTTATGGTTGCGACTAAAGAAAAAATATTCGGAAGGATCATTCTTGTAGCATACTCGACAAAACCGATTTGAAAGAAATCTGCCGATACAATGTTTACTAAGTTGCTTACGACAAATGGTAGAGATGTCGTATCGGCAATAAACCCACTTGCCATAATAAATGGAAAAATCATTTTTTCTTTAAATTGCAAATTACGTACCATTGCTAAAACGATCGGTGTCAAAATTAAAGCTGCACCATCATTTGCGAATAATGCGGCTACAATTGCACCTAAAATACTGACATAGACAAACATTTTAATTCCATGTCCTTTAGCTGCTCTGGCCATATGAAGCGCCGCCCATTCAAATAAACCAATCTCGTCTAAAATCAATGAAATTAGGATGATTGCTACAAATGATAATGTCGCATTCCACGTTATTCCGATTACTTCAAGTACATCATTAAATCCTACTACCCCAAATAATAAAGCTAAGACAGCCCCACCACATGCACTCCAACCAATATTTAAGCCTTTTGGCTGCCAAATTACGAGAAGTAGTGTTGTTAAAAAAATTAATGTTGCTATTATTGCTAGAATCACTAAATTAAACCTCCATTATTTACGCCTTACAGACACTTCTTATTAGATAATTACATCCCTATGGGAACTGAAACCAGAAATTGTTCATCAAAAAAAATTGATTTAGTAGATAAAAAAATTAGCAGCAGCTACCTTTTCCAGTTTTTCTAAATACACAACAAAGTTCTTCAGATAATAAGTTATTAACTTCCTCATCATTTAAATCATAATAACTCCAAGTACCTTTTGTTTCCTTGGTGATCAAGTTTGCATCTAATAAAATTTTCAGATGATATGAAAGTTTTGATTGAGTCATACCAAACGTTTCGGTTAAATCGCATACACATGTTTGACCTTTTTGACAAAGTTCGTACATGATTTCTAATCGTTTCTGATCAGCTAAAGCTTTGAATTTCTTTTCAAATTGCTCAAATTGATTTGTCATCAAGTTCATAAACTTATTCCTTTCATCAAATTATTTTGATGAATAAAGTATAAAATATTATCTTACAAATGCAAACATTAAATCGAATTTTTTTGATTTATTAAGAAAAGACTGAACTAGATTAGAGATTATGCTTCATACATTCTACCTCCAATCTGCCGCTTGTTAAGTAGCATTTTACACCAAACTCTTCTATAAAAATGGGACGAGGAACCTGTCCCCATGTCCCAAAACCGAATAGCTTATTTCAAAAATGGAAACAATTTAACTCAAGGAATATTTGAGGAGGATCGATCTCTTTTGCTTACTAACCCAATCAGCGCATCGGAAGTTGGAACACTTTGGCTTACTTATCAAGAAAAGACGTTAATCATGAGATTACTGGAATATTTTATGAAACATGCGGATGACGAAGAAAGTAGAAATCTTTCCGGAGGTCTTTGGCAAGAGTTAAATTTTTATGTGTTAGAAATGGAAAAGATTTTTGAGAAACAAGGAATGGTTTGTCCTATAGGGTTCACAAAAGCAGATGTAAATTTAGATGCTCCCAAGCTATATGATAATGGATTTGATATTATGTTCCTTCGTTTATTAAAAGAAGTGAGTATGGGTATGTACACTATTAATATCAATATGGCTTATAACAATGAGGTTATGCAAATTTATGAAGGGCTTACGACGGTTACTCAAAAGATTTATAAATTGGCGACTCTTTATCTACTGCAAAAAGGTATTTTAAGTCTTCCGCCAAAAGTGACCATGCCTCGAACAACGGAATATATCGAAAGTAAAAGCTACTTAAGTGGATTTAGCCCTTTTGGTGAAAAACGTGTTTTAAATAATATTGAAGTTGGTATTATTCATCACGGGATTGAGTCAAATAATATCGGCATGCAACTCGTTACTGGGTTTGCCCAATGCGCAAAGAATAAAGAGGTCCGAGATTACTTTGTTAAAGGAAAAGAATTGGCGAAGAAACAAATTAAGATGTTTGAAGACATTCTATTAGAAAGCGATATTCAGTTCTCCGCAACTTCTGGAAGCACTGTTACTACTTCAACCGTCCCTCCTTTTTCTGATAAACTCATGATGTTTTGTGTCTTTTTACTAAATGGTTTCAGTATTGTGGGGAATAGTTTTGCCACTTTCTTCACTTTACGCAATGATTTAACGATGAAAACAGCATTACTCGCCAAAGATATTTATTTCTACGGGCATGAGGGAGTTAAGATTATGATCAAAAACGGTTGGTTTGAAGAGCCACCACAAATGGAAGATCGTAAACGAATTATAGACCGTGACGAATAGATTTTGTATTTTAATAAATACTAATACCAGTGTTAGATAAACACTAAATTACAATGTGGAGGGATTTATGTTGAAAATTCTCATTCGCTTATTATCAGCATTCACTGTCATGACTATTAAAGTTTCTTTCTTTATGAAAAAGTTGGAGTATACATTAAAGTCAATTAGTTACAGAATGTCAGTATTTGCATAAGCTTTTGAGATTCTTGCTATTATTTATTTCCACATTGCATTAAAAGAGCAGGCACAGTCATTGTGTTTGCTTTTTTCTGTATAGAGAGAAGTATTATTTTTACGATTAAGTCACAAAAAAGTTTCTTCATTTATATAGACTTTAGTTGAATAACTGTATATTATTTCTTATTGTAAAAAATGGGACGAGGAACCTGTCCCTATGTCCCATAAAGGAGTTAAAAAATGAATGCATATCAACGTAAAATTACTAGTGCTTTAATGGTGGCTACTTTCTTATCTGCGATAGAAGGAACCATCGTAAGCACAGCAACACCCGCTATTGTTAATAAGCTAGGTGGAATTGAACTGATTGGTTGGGTGTTTGCGATTTACTTACTAACCTCTGCCGTTACTACCCCTATTTTCGGGAAATTAGCTGATCTTTTTGGCCGAAAAAAAATCTTTATCATTGGGACTTCTTTATTTTTAATCGGGTCCATGTTATGTGGGATTTCACAAAGTATGGGACAATTAATTGTATTTCGAGGTATTCAAGGGATTGGCGCTGGCGCTGTTATTCCGATTACCTTTACGATTATTGGAGATATTTTCACCTTTGAGCAACGTGCGAAAGTGCAGGGACTTTTTAGTTCAGTTTGGGGAATCGCTGGCCTCTTTGGACCATTAGTTGGAGGTTTCTTAGTCGATTTTGTTAGTTGGCATTGGATCTTTTTCCTTAACTTACCGTTTGGACTGATCGCCATATGGATTATTGGCAAGCACCTTGAAGAACGTATTGAAAAACAAAAACGAAAAATTGATTATGGTGGAGCGATTACGTTTACTATCGGATCAACAGCCCTACTCTATCTTCTTCTTTCTGGGGGTAGTAGTTTCCAATGGAATTCTGTCATGACCTATGTACTTTTAATTGTTGTGATTTTATTTATAGGGGTTTTTATACGGATCCAAATGAAGCATCCTGAGCCTCTAATCCCGATAAAACTTTTTCAAAATCGGGAAATTTTAATACCGAATCTCGTGGCTTTTTTAGCTAGTATCATTTTAATCGGTTTAACGACTTATATTCCTTTATGGATTCAAAATGTCCTCCATCAAGGAGCAACGTTTTCCGGGTTTATTTTATTACCAATGTCCATTGGATGGCCTCTTGGAGCAACCATTGGTAGTCGCTTCTTAATCAAAGTAGGTCCTAAACCTGTATCACTTATTGGAATCAGTCTCCTAACTTTAGCTACATTGACTTTACCTTTGATCACGACTTCATCCTCTATTTGGTTGATGGTAGGGATCATCTTTGTGATGGGATTAGGTTTTGGATTATCCATCACTACCTTTACAATTGTTGTACAGTCAGCTGTGGGTTGGGAACTACGAGGTGCTGCAACTTCATCCAATACGTTTGTACGTACATTAGGACAGGCAATAGGTGTTGCAGTACTAGGATCATTTTTAAATCAACAAATTGGTAGTACTCCAACCTCAGCTTCTCTTGCAACTGGAATTCATGACATCTTTCTCATCATGGGTGGAATTGCTGTGATTAGCCTTGCTGTCACATTCCTTGTTCCGAAAAAGAGAAGAGTGGAAGAAGAAGCAGTTAATTGATATTTAGAACAAAAGCAAAAGGCCTAAGTCCAGTTTTATTACTAGACCTAGGCCTTTATTTTTTTGGGTAAGGGCAATTCAACTATGTCTTTTCGCTTTACCAAAGTCCAAGAACTTTCCACCATAGGCCACCAATAACAAGCCAAATCACAATGTGAATAATGGAGATGACAAAGCCAATTCCCCACCATTTCTCTTGTGTTACGAAACCTGCACCAAAGAACACAGGGGCTGGCCCACTACCATAATTCGTTAAACAGCCAAATAAGTTGCTGAAGAATGCTAAGATCAAGGCTGATACGAGTGGGGGTGCACCGGCAACAACTAGAACAGATAAGAATGCACCATACATGGCACTAACATGGGCTGTATTACTTGCAAAAAAGTAATGAGAATAAAAATAGATAATTACAAGTATGACTAATGCAATGATCCAAGATGTTCCACCAATGAAGCCTTGTATCATTTCACTAAACCACGGTATCATTCCCGTACTATTTAAGAACATGGCCATCATGACTAATACTGAGAACCAAATGAGTGTATCCCATGCACCTTGTTCTTGCTTGATATCTGACCATGATAATACTTTAGTCAGTAATAATAATGTTAAACCGATAAAAGCAGTAGAAGTGGCATCAAGTCCGAAGTTTGAGCCAAAAATCCATAGTACAAGTAACAGGATGAAAATCCCAATCATTGACCATTCTTCACGTTTAAGAGGTCCCATTGCATCAAGTTTTTTACGAGCTTCTTCTGTTGCAGATGGAGTCTCCTTAATCTCAGGTGGATAAATTTTATAAATAATAAATGGTACGACAATCAAGCTGATTAATCCTGGTACGATGGCTGCCACTGCCCAACCTACCCAAGTGATTGGTGTATCTGCAATATCTTCCGAAAGCTTTGCAGCTAATGGGTTCGCAGCCATTGCTGTTAAGAACATAGCCGAAGTAACCATGTTGGCTTGGAAAGAAGTTGTTGTTAAAAAGGCACCAATTTTTCTTTCTGTACCATCACCCGATCTTGAGCCATATGTTTCTGACAATGATCGAATAATTGGTAATAAAATCCCACCAGCACGCGCTGTGTTTGATGGCATCGCTGGGGAAAGAATTAAATCACTGGCAATGAGAGAATAGGATAATCCTAACGTCTTCTTACCAAACAAACGAACAAATATATATGCAACACGTGTACCAAGACCTGTTTTTATAAAACCTCTCGAAATAAAGAAGGCAATGACAATTAACCAAATGGTCGAGTTTTGAAAACCACTAAGCGCCTCCTCAAGAGCTAACGTTTTGGTCACGATGATAACGGTTAAAGCTAAAATCGACATACTCCCCATTGGAATAGGCTTGATAATTAGACCTATAATCGTTGCGACAAAAATGGCAAATAAATGCCATGCCTGTTCTGTTAAACCTTCTGGATGAGGAATGAACCAAATAATCGCACCAATTATAGCAACTATTAAAAGAGGAATTAATTTCACTTCCTGCTTGTCCTGTTTTGGTTTCATTTTCTTGAAACTCCTCTCTAAAATAACCTTTGATTGTCTATTAAAAAATTTCTTTTACCTACAATCCGGGAATAGTATAAATCTAAAGTACCAGATTGTCGACCGATAGCAATCGACCTCATAGTAAAATTGCGCAATAATAAGTTCATTTCCGATAACAAACAGCGTACAAATGATAAATTAAGAAAGTGAAAATAAGCAATTAGGAGTAAATTGACACGCAGGAAAGAGAGTGGCTAAGTACAGGTAAGTTCAATATTGAATATGGGAAAAAGATGAAATGGTATGCAAAAACCTAGTAGTAAGTACAATTGAGAACTACAACTGGGACAGTGTACCTGTCCCTATTGTCCCTCAAAATATTCAAGGAGGAATTTTTTTATGAGTCGGGTTTGGCTTCGGTTTTTTGAGTAGATGCCACCGAATAGGAGGTGAAAATTAAGTGGATTCCCTGTAAGGGGGATTGAAATAATTCGCCCACTTTCCAAATAGGGATCGTCTATTAACATTAAACTAGAGAGAATACTAATACCCACTCCCTCGGATACGGATTTTTTGATTACCTCTGAGTTAGTAGATTTAAAAATGATATTTAATGAGCCATAATGCTTTTCAAAATCCTCAATGAGATTGTTATAGAAATTTTTCCCGTATATGACGAACGGATACTCTCGTATATCCATTAACTGAAGCTCTTTACTAAATGCTAATACAGAATCTTTCGGAACAATTACATGAAAGGTCCCTTGAGTTTGAAATGAGTGAAAAGCTATATGTTCTGGAACTGTGTGTTTAACTGTATTAAATAGTGCAATCAAACCTAAATCTACTTTGTTTTGATTCACTTCTTCGATTACATCTTTATTGTCCATTTCGGTAATCGTTACTTTTATTTGCGGGAAATCCTTTTTAAATTTAGCTAGTGCTTTAGGTAAATACGTCATAAATATGCTAGGGACTGTGGCAATTTTTAATTCCCCGATATAGGAAGAAGTTAAGGATTGAACCTCCTCTTTTAATTCATCGGCTTTCTTTAAGATTTCAAGGACTTTCGCAATGATGGTTTTCCCTTCATCAGTTGGGATCGTTCCATTACGTGAGCGCTTAAATAGTTGAACGCCAAATTCCTTTTCTAATAATGAAATCGATTGGCTGATTGCAGATTGTGTAACATGTAGATTTTTGGCAGCAATCGACATGGATTTCGTTTCAATGACTTCTTTTATGTATTCCAACTGTTCGAAATTCATAGTAATCCCCTTTACATTAGCTAAACTAATATGATTATTAATAATAATAATTATACATTAAAGTTATTTAACTATATAATCATAAAGTTAATATTGAAACGTGATTTATGTAAGAAAGAAGAGAAGAAATAAATGAATGAGAAAATTTGGACAAAAGATTTTATTTTTGTGTGTTTAAGTAACTTTTTTGTGTCCCTAAACTTTTATATTTTAGCTACCGCTTTTCCCTTATATGTAAAAGATATTTTAAATGGGAACGAACAACAAATGGGCTTAGCCATTACGATTTATTCCCTTGGGATTGTTTTGATTAGACCATTCTCCGGATTATGGGTTGACCGTTTTGGTAGTAAGAAAATTGCTTTAGTGGGATTAGGTCTATTTCTAATCGCCTCCTTCTGTTATTTCGGGGTAATGGGCATCGTTGTGTTTCTAGTCATTCGCTTTATTCACGGTATGGGCTTTGCTCTTGCTTCAACTGCTACTACTACGATTGCCTCGTCGCTCATTCCCATTTCACGACAAGGTGAAGGAGTAGGTTATTTTAGTATGTTTATGAGTCTTGCAATGGTAATTGGACCAGCATGTGGCCTATTTCTATGGAAGGACAAAAACATCACAGTATTACTAGTAGCTGCCTGTATCATTTCAGTACTTTCCCTCCTTTTTGCAGTTGTTTTGCGAGTTTCACAGCAAAAACAAAATGGGACTGTATTAGATCAGACAGTGCCAACTGAGAAAAAGAAAATGCATTTTAGTGATTTCATCGAACTAAAAGCTTTGCCGATTTCATTACTTGCATTTTTACTTGCTTTTTCTTATAGCTCCTTATCTGGATTTTTAGCTTCTTTTACTGCTGAAATCCATCAAACTCAAATAGCAAGTCTATTTTTCGTTGTATTTGCCATGATGATTGTTTTGTTTCGTCCTATCGTGGGGAAAGCATTCGATAAATATAAAGAACATTATTTGTATTATCCATCTATATTATTGTTTGGGATTGGTCTATTAATGTTAAGTCAATCTCATTCCGGAAAGATGGTTTTAGTTTCAGGTTTACTCATGGGAATTGGATATGGAGCGTTATTTTCATGTTTTCAAGCACTTACAGTTAAGCTTTCCCCAATTCATCGTAGAGGAATCGCAACAGCAACATTCTTACTGTTTTTCGACTTAGGCTATGGATTAGGTTCTTACTTCATGGGGCTGATCGCTTCCATCGTCAATTACAGCATGATGTATGCGGTAGCGGGGATTATTACATTGTTATCAACTACCTTCTATTATCTGTTCCATCATCGACCACAAGCAAAGCGATCCATTCAAGATCAAAATGCGAATATTATTTAGGGACAAGGGGACAGGTACACTGTCCCACTTGCAATTCCAATTTACTCTATATCGATCATTTGTGTTCAGAAGGAATTTTTGGTCATAATTGATATGTGTTTAAAAATTGTAATTGCTGGAGGTCATTTAGGAATGTCGGAGAATACAGGTAAAATACACTTTATGTTAAAGTCTACTCCTCCAAGATTAACATTTCATCATGATATGACAGAAGAAGAACGCGCAATAATGTTAAAACATATTGCCTATTGGACAGACAAGCAAAAACAAGGGATTGCTCTCGTCTTTGGCCCAGTTTTAAACCCTTCTGCTCCACACGGACTTGCCATCATCGAAGTTGACAGTGAAGCTCAAGTTCCAAAACTTGTAGATGAAGACCCAGCTGTTATTGCTGGTATAATGACAACAGAATTTTATCCGATGAAAGCCGTGCTCCCAAACTAACATGTTTAAACTTGAAGGCGGAAGTTAAAGTCCATTACTTGGATTTAACTTCCGCCTTCACTTTGATTGGGACACTGTACCTGTCCCTGTTGTCCCATTATCTAAAGATAGATGCTACGCTGCACGGTTGGATATCAATTTTTTGCCATACATGTTCCACCACATATGGTTCAACCTTTAGCCAATTGTCTAGTTCATCTTTTGATGGAAAATCCACTACCATCATTGATCCTATCATTTTACCATTATCATCAAGAATCGCTGCCCCATATAGATGCTGACCATCTTTGACTCTTTTTTCTACTGATTTTAAATGTTTCTCTCTTGCCATTAATCTTCTATTAATAGCTTGTTCATCTGTACCATCATAAGCTGTAATTATGTATTGCATTAATTCTAGCTCCTCCCTCAATTTTATTTTTCAACAAAGTTTCTAGGGGAGAATTCTCCGTTAAATTCCCCCTTAACTTCATTTGTCACTTGGGACAAGGTACCTGTCCCCTATGTCCCTAGTTCTTGAATATTTCACACCTAGTAGGACAACCGTGATTCCTGCCACAATGAAGACAATAATTAGTGTTGTGAAGTGCTCTGGATTAAACTTTGCGCCAAATATTAACCCAAGTGAGACGGCAGAGAGTATCGAGCCAAAATGTCGAGACGTTTGATACAATCCTGTAGACACTCCCACCATGTCGGCTGGACTTGCTTCAAGCATGGCAACTTGTAATGTAACATTTCCAAAATTGCACCCCGCTGCAATAAGTGAAGCCATTAACACCGTGACGATCACCGGAACATGACTAAAGAAAATCCAAAGTAATAAAGAACCAATCACGATTAATAGATTCCCCGTCAAAATTGGTAGGTCCACACCTGATCTATCAACCCAACGACCAATTAACGGTGCCGTGATGATCCCTGTTCCTGTCACTAAAAGCATTAACAAACCACTATGCGCGACATTTAAATGGAGACCATCTTGAAAATATGCAGGCAAACCAAAAAACAAACTATAGTAAATGAAATTCAGAACAATATATTGTAAGAATACTAAAGATAATTTCCGATTCGAATGAAATAAACGAATATCGATAAAGGGAATTTTTGTTTTTAACTCGTGCCAAACAAATAACGATATTGAGATCACACCAATAATCCCTGCTACATAATTTACGGTTGCTTTAAGAGATAATAAGAATAAAAGCAGACCAATCATCCCAACCGAAAAGAACAATATACCGAGTAAATCCATTTTTTGAATCAATTCTTGTCGAGTTAATTTCTTTTTCGCCTCATCCTTCGGCAATACAATCCACCCTAGTAAAAAGCATACGAGCAGTACGGGGATATTGACTAAAAAAATCGCTGGCCAATCACCCCACGCAATTAGAAATCCACCAATCGTAGGTCCAAGCGCTGCCATTGACGACATAGATAGAGCAATGAATCCAAGAGCAGCTCCCTGTCTTTCATGAATATGGTCACGAACCATTCCAATTCCCGCGGGATAAATTGCTCCACTGCCAACCGCCTGAAATAATCGCATCATAATTAAAAGAGCAAATACTGGTGCTAAAGGTGCACCCATAGCAGAGATCGCTACTAATATAAGACCTCCTAGAAACAGTTTCCTTCGGCCAATCAAATCACCAAGTTTACCAGCGATAGGCTGTGTCACAGCACCCGCTAAATAAAAAGAAGTAATTAACCATGAAACAGTCAAAAAAGACAAATCAAAATCCTTTTGAATATTAGGAATTGCTAGTGCAATCATGGAGGAATTAAGAGGATTCAACATCGCTCCCGTCGCCACTGATGATAAAAACAATCCCCGACTTTTACTCCAATTTTCCAATGAGACACCTTCTTTTTCAATATCAATGATGAACCCGTCAATTTTATGTATCTAGCTTATATATCAAGATGACAATCTTATGAAGGGACTATGTGATTCATATTAACATTTATTGAACCATAATTCTAAAATTTCAGATTACTAATTTTATAAATGATTATTTACTTATTATATTAGTATTTTTTAATGGCTTATTATTAGGACGAATTAATAATTTTCTATTTTAGATTATGTTCTTCATTTTCCTCACTAAAAGTCCAAACCTATAATTATATTTTTAAATAGCCAATAATCAAGGCTTTTCAATTTGCTCATTTGATGAAAAAAGAGCGCCGATTCCTAAGAATGGCGCCTTTTGGTAGACTGTCTCTGTCTTAATATTAAATATTAAATTACTAATACTACGATTTATTTTAGTCACGCACTCGTTAGTTATCTTCTACATTTACTATAAAAAATAATATTGAATTATAGCCCTAACAACGAGTAATCTTGCTCCGCCGAACTACTTACTACAGACTGTCCCATTCTGTCACCAGGTTGGATTCTAGATTTAGTTTTTTGTATTATAAATGGGACGAGGTACCTGTCCCCAATGTCCCTAATATTTTTGAAACTGCTTGTTCAGCTGAACGAAGTGCCCCTTCAAGGTGTCCACTGGATTGTGGGTCTGTTTCCGTACCAGCAAATAGGATTTTGTTTTCCCAACTACCTTCTAACTGTGGTTGACCATAGTTCTGATAATTTCTAAATGGACTATAATCTTCTTCAACAGCCGTTTTAGAATCGCTTGACCAATCTTTATAAAAAATAGCCTTTGGGTTGTCAGCTTCACTTCCAAAGAGTTTAACTAACTGGTTATTAACCAATTTTAAAATTTTCTCTTCGCCCATTTCATTACGAACTTCTGCTGGCATTCCGAAGAAACCAAATAATGCACCAGAGCCATCAATTGGAGAAGCATCATATATTTCTTGTAAGGGACCAACAGAACTCAACACAAATCCGGAAAGCCCCATTTCTCTCCAAAAGGGACGTTCATAAACTGCAACAGCCTTAGCTTGATCTGCCATCCAAGTAGGTTTATTTTCTATGTCAGATATCAAATTTGGTGGTAGCGTAGGAGAGAATTCAATATAACGCGCCACTAGACGAGGTGGCAAAGCTAAAATAACAGCACTTGCAGGAATTTCTTTTGACTTTCCATTAGCAAGTTCTGCCACAACATAAATTTCCCCAGCCTCATTCAGCTGGATTTTCTTAACACTTGTTTCTAGCTCCACAATTTCTGGTGGAATTGTCTCTGCTATAGCATCAATAAGTGACAGTACACCTCCTGTCAGGCGAACCCACATTTCATCAGTATCTTCTTGCAATTTACAGCGTTCTGGGGGTTTGATTTGGAATCTTTCTATTAGTATCTCACCTGTTTTATATTGTTCGAAAGTTTCTAAATTGAGTTCTTTTATAAGATTCGCAATATGGCTTTCATGCTGTGGCCAAAACCACGTGGGGCCAAGGTCAAATCTACCTAGTTCTGGACTGTTTGGAATAGAAGTACTCAAAGCCCTACCACCAATTCGATCTCTAGCCTCAAGTACCCTACATTGAACGCCTTGTTTGGTAAGTAGTGATGCAGCCCGTAGACCACTTAAACCTGCACCAACAATGATTACTGGATTGTTCATATTTTTATCCTCCTTATCTTTGTCCATTAGTTTGAAATATCGTAACACGCACTAAAAAACCATACAATGTCAAAATTGTATGGCAAACAATATTATGAGAGTTCGTCTAGTAAACTTTTGAGAATCAGTAATCCTTGCTCAAGCTCTTCAAGTATTTTCGGTGCACAGACTGAAATTCTAACAGCCCTTTCTGGAGAACTATTTCCAACTACGAATCTCTCCGCAGCATACACTTGTACTCCCTCTCGTGCGGCTAACGTTTCAAATTCAACACCTGTAATCTTTCCCGGTAATAACAACCAACGAAAAATCCCTGTTTCTTCACCAAGACAAATATATTTATGAAAAATTTGGTTAACCATCTTATTTCTACGAATAGCTTTCTCCTGATGCCCCTCAATTAAGACTTCAAATTGATTTGATACAATCAATCGTGCTGCGAGTTCCGCTAATAAGGGGGAGACGGTTATATTCAAATTATAAAGTGCCTTTGCAATGCTCTCTTTGAATTGACTCGGCACTGCTACATAGGCAAGTCGTAGTCCAGGTGCTAATGATTTAGATAAACTTGCAATATAGATCACCTGGTCTGGTGCAAATGATGCGACAGCTGGTAGTGGATTTTTACTGAGAAGATGATACGATCCATCTTCAATAATGAACTGATTATACTTTTTCGCAATGACAGCTATCCTTTTTCGATTCTCGACCGACATAAGGCTACCTGTCGGATTATGATAATCTGGTATCAAGTATAGGCCTTTAATATTTTCATTTTTGCACGCATCTTCAAAAGACGTTGGACTCATTTCATAGTTTTCGGATTTTATCGGTACGATTTGTACATTTAGCAACGCTGCAACCGTTTTTAATCCGGGGTATGTATGCTGATCAACACCAATGCGGTCTCCAGGATTACAAAGGCTTGCTAGTGTTGCAGCAATCGCATTTTGAGCCCCATTGGCAAACAAAATGTGATCAACGGTTGTTTCAAATCCACCTCTTCTAATTAGCTTTAGCGCAGCATCCTTTTGCCAAAGACTTTCCCCAGCCCGACCATAACCAAACCAGTTTTCATAATCTGGCTCTTGCAGCATACTTTTTAGTTGAAGTAACAGCGGTTCGTAGGAAGCGTTATCTGGAAGTGTTGCGCCCATTTCGATGAGGTACTTGGGCTTTGTATCTTCAAGTAAATAGGCATTCGATAACGCATCATACGATACAAATGTACCACTTCCTACCGTTGCACTTAACAAGCCCTTTAGCTCGCATAGTTTAAAGGCTTTTGAAATAGTGCTCACATTTAAATCCAAGTAGTCAGCCAGTTCTCGCTGTGGAGGAAGTTTTGTTCCAGGAAGCATAACACCGTTTAGTATATCCTGTTCCAATTGACTCGCAAGTGCTTGATAAATCGGCTTTTTCGTTTTATCGATCGTTGGCTTCCAACTCATCGGGTAATTTTCAAATGAATTAATCGGCATGTTTCGTATCCCTTTTTCATCAATATGATTGTGCTTACGTTACTTTAAGTACGAAAGATATCACAATCTCTTTTAACTTTACCATAAAGAACTAGTTTCTTTAAGAATCGTACGTGTAAGTCGCTTTCATAAATGTAGCACGGCTTGGATTCGATTACTTTACTTCACAATTTTATTCGAAAATAAAAAGACCACTGACACATAGGGGGTGTTCAGTGGTTTGTAAGGAGCTAATATAATAGGGTTAATTAAATTTTAGTTTAATTATAAATAAATACATATTTTGTAAAGTATTTTCTACATATTTACAGTATTAAATAATTAAACGGAAAAGTTTTGATTGAATTGGGATAAATCCATAATTTAATTTTTCCCTTTATCTCATCTAAATCATTCGATTTGTCTTATTTAGAGGAGTTAAACAGAATATCTACGCTTAAATCGTAAGCCTTCCTTTTATGCATTGGTCGAATTTCTCTTCCTATCAATACACATCTTTACCTATCTCTCCTTTATTTTCGCACTAAAAAAAGCCACCCATTACGAGTGGCTTAACTTTAATTATTGTTCACATGCCCATCCGTCTTGATCGCGGTCGCTAGAAGTGGAGTAGGCTGGATGTCCTTTTTTGACGCCATTTGGATAGTACTTTCTCATATCTGTACAATTTTTGAAACTTGTTGGAGCTCCTGGAATGACATATGTTCCTGATTTCGCATCCCCACCTGTAGTTGGTTTAGGATTTGTAACAACAGGTGTTGGAGATGGTGTTGGTGTAGACACGGTACCAACAGTAAATTCTTTTCCAAGAATATTATAAGTCGCCCCATTTGTTACGACCGTAATTGTTCCACTTTCGGCCGTTGAGTAAGCTTTTGAACTGACCGTTATTAAATTACTTAATACTTTTGAATGTGGATGACCGTAACTATTATCTTGACCGTAACTTAAAATAGTTGCTGCAGGTTGTACTTTTTGTAAAAATGCTAATGAACTACTTGTATCCGATCCGTGATGACCTGCTTTTAAAATTGTCGAAGATACATCGTAACTAGAAGCCATTTTTGACTCGATATCCGTATCCGCATCACCTGTTAGTAAGAAAGATACTTCATTATAAGTTACTTTTAATACGATTGATGCATCGTTATTGTCAGTTGCTGAAGCATCAGCATGAAGCACTTGTACTTTCAGTGATGGATCTAAACTAATCGTTTGTCCAGTTGTTGGCTCAATATAGTTTGATCCCTCATTTGTAGCAGCAGTCAATAATTCATTGTACGTATCAGTTGTATGAACTTTCCCACTGTTTACGAAGTTACTTACTTGAGTAGCAGCAAAAACATCGATTAGTCCTCCGATATGATCCGCGTCTGGGTGAGTTGCGACCATATAATCTAATTGACTAATTTGTTGTGATTTTAAATAAGCGACAACATCATCACCGGCTGCTTTTGTACCGCCATCAATAAGCATCGTTTTGCCATTTGGTGATTCAATTAGAATCGAATCTCCTTGACCAACATCGATGAAGTGAACTTCCATCTTCTTACCTAAAGTACCAAGTGCACTATAAAGGAATACGGAAAAGTGAGCACGAGTAATGTTTGCATTCGGTTTAAAAGTTCCATCACTGTAACCACTTGTCACATCATTTTTAGCTAAAGCTTGCACGAATTGATATGCCCAATGGTTTGAAGGTACGTCTTTAAATTGTTTATTGGAAACACCTTTTAAATTGTAAGCATTTGTTAGAATAACTGCCATTTGACCACGAGTTAATGTACCACTTGGGTCAAATTTCCCATTACCTTTCCCACCCATCACGCCAGCCTCTACAACTGCTGCAATTTGGTTATAGTATGGGTGTGAAGTTGGTACATCCGTAAAATTCGGATTAGTCACATTTGTTGTATCTAATTTTAATGCATTACTAATAATAATCGCTGCATGAGCACGTGTTAACTTATTATTTGGCTTAAACGTACCATCTGGGTAACCAGTAATATAGCCATTTCCCTCTAAATAAGAGACTTGTTTATAGTAAGTATGCGAAGTAGGTATATCTTTAAATTTAGCTGTTGCCGCATTAGAGTATTGTGGAATGAATGCCATCACCAATACTAGCGATAGAATCATAGAAACTATTTTTTTCATAAGATCCTCCTATAAAAGTTGTAAATTCATTTTACAGGAGATTTTTTATATTAATAAGCGGTAATATGTGGTGAGGTTAGATTCCTTTCCCCAAATATAGAAAAGGCACTATTCTCGAATCAGAATGCGGCAAATATTGGATAAACTAATGGTTCTAGCGCCTGCATTGTATGCCACTTTCTTTATCGGAAATTCCCTTTTCTATCGAGACATTCGTTATATGAACACCCTTTTCCTGAGTATCCGTTAACGTAAAGTGGATTCGGTCATAGGGTTGATCACCGTGATGTGCACTATAGTTTAATGCACTTGCTTGTATGATATGACCGCGGTCGCCACCAGCGATTCTTTCTATGCTATCGATTTTTGGACACATGACGAAATCAGCGTATTTTTTGTCGAGATGGGAATAATATTGAAAATATAATGTTTCATCAAGTAATTCTTCTTTAGACGGTCCATAACTTTCCTCTTCCCACCCTACCAAAAGCCAATCGTAAAGCTCTTGAGACTTTAGTCGAACCTTTACATGATTTTCGATAAATAACACTTCTCCATCCATAATCGAACAAGTCTTTGCTCCGTTTTCTGTGACGCAGTTGAAAATTGGTTCAATGATCGCTACGTCCCCATTACTCATGAATACTTGGAGTTTTACGGGCGATTTATAAAATAAAGATTGATTCACTCCATTGAGAGGTTTTGCGGTGTTGATCCAATTAATGACCTTTCGGATGACGACTTCTTCATAACCATCATTTATTTGAAAAGTCCTAGTTCCTCCAGCTAACCGCTCCACATGAACCGAATTCACTTTCTCTGAATTGATTGGAATAATTCCGTCAAGTTGGACATCCGCCTTTGCAAAGAACATTGGTAACAATAATCCAACTATTACGATCGCTGCAATAACAAGTTTTTTCACGAATTTTAGACACCTCTAGATGCATATTTTTCAATATGTTCCCCTGAGTTGAAGGCAGGATACATAAATAAATACAAATATTTTTACAGCACTGCTCAAAAAAGGGTCAATCCTCTTACCCAAGGAAAAATGAACTACGTAAAACGATGAATGTGTTGCTATCTTTAGAATGAAAAAAGCGCCGATCCTTTTTAACGGGAAAGCGCGGTGTGCAATTTCTCTATTTGGGGTCGGCAATTCATCTTTAATGCCTGTCATGCAAAACCCGATAAATTCACCTGTTTCCTTTAAGATCATGCCCAATCTCAGGTAAGTTTGATTTTCAATATTTGGCACCGCTGATAAGAATCGTTTGTTTGAAGGGATTTCGTAATTTGTGACCAGTCTAATCGTTGTTCGCGAGTTGTTTTAAAATCAGGTAAAAATTCGTGGACTTCCGGCTGCGAGGTAATTTCATAAATCGCGTCTGCATCTTCCACCCTGTATTCGCGAAGCATGATCTCTCCGCAGTCGATCGTAAACAATGGATTCACGTTTTCATCTCCTAGATTCTTTTTCTATAAATATTCTTCTAGAAATTGGGAGATTCCTTCTTCCGGTTGAACGGTGATGTTTACCTATTCTTAAAAAGTGGGACGAGGTACCTGTCCCCGTTGTCCCACGAAAAAAAGCTCCTATTCACCAAATTTATATGGTAAATTAAATTTAACAATTTTCCAATTATTCGAATTAATAAGGGGGAGTTTATTTAATGGAGAATTTTTATTTGTTTATTATCATGTGTATTCTTCTTATTATTTTACCGGGACCTGATACTGCCATCGCAACAAAAAATACCCTCACAGTAGGAAAAACTGGAGGACTTAAAACTGCCTTAGGGACTTGTTGCGCGCTTCTTGTTCATACATCTGCTGCCATTTTAGGACTTTCAGCAATTATTGTAAAATCTGCATTTATATTTTCTGTCATTAAATACGTTGGGGCTGTTTATTTAATTTATTTAGGAGTCAAAACATTATGGTCTTTGCGGAAAAAGGAAGAGGTAGCACACGCTGATGAAAACAACAAACATCAGATTGGACATTCTTCATGTTTTAAACAAGGTTTCCTTACAAATCTTCTTAACCCTAAAGTTGCAGTCTTTTTCTTAACGTTTTTGCCTCAATTCGTGAACACTGAAAGCAATACCTTTTTACCTTTTCTCATCATGGGTGCTACGTATACAGTTCTGACTGCAATTTGGTTTCTCCTATATGTCTATTCCATTCATCAAATTAGTGCTTTTATGAAAAAACCGACAGCAAGAAATACGATGGAAAGCATTACAGGTGCAGTTCTGATTGGTTTTGGTATAAAACTTGCCCTAGATAAAGCTCATTAGTAGATAATGTTAGACCCTCGATTCTCCTGGATTGAGGGTCTTATTCTTTTTTGGGTGGATGGTTTACTTACGAATCAAGGGAACTCTAAATAAATTTTTTTCATGGGACACTGTAAACTTCCCTATCATACATTGTTATTCAACATACATTAGTGTATGATGTACAGTATAAAATAATGAGGTGATCAACAAATGAGTTCTTTGTTGGATTCATATAAAACAGAATTAAGAAGAGGTACGCTCGTACTTGCTGTATTAAGTCAATTGCACACTCCCCAATATGGTTATTCACTTGTTCAATTACTTGAAACAGCAGGTGTCGCGATTGAGCAAAGTACCTTGTATCCACTATTGCGCAGATTAGAGAAACAAGAACTCGTAACGAGCAACTGGGATACAACAGAAAGTAGACCGAGAAAGTATTACGTATTGAGCGACTATGGTTCAGAGGTTTATGAACAATTAAAAGAAGAGTGGAAAAGGATGACACTTGAGTTGAATTCATTATTAAAAGGAGAAGACAACGATGAATCTGATTGATATATATATACAGGAAGTGACAAGAAGATTGCCCGAAAAATCTCGTGATGACATCGCCATGGAGCTTAGGTCCACTATTGAAGATATGCTCCCAGATGATTATTCTGAGGAAGATGTAAAAAAAACCTTGTCCGAACTGGGAGATCCGGCATTACTCGCTAATGAATATCGCGACCGTCCCGCTTATTTAATCGGGCCTTTGTTTTACGATCTATATATTTCAGTAATTAAAATGGTTATGCCTATTGCTATTGGGATTAGTCTAGCTATTTATTACATGGTTTCACTTTCCGAATGGAACCGTGAAGGTGGGATTGGAAAATTAATGGCCATTCTTTTCGGGGAAAGCATTTGGACAGCAATGACCATCTTCATTCATGCAATATTCTGGATCACACTTGTGTTCTTTGTGTTAGAACGTTCAGGAGTATCGCCAACTTCTCTTAGAAAAACTGGAGAAAAGTGGAACCCTGAAGATTTAAAAGCTATTCCGTTTATTCCAAAGAAAAAAGCGATTCCAAAAGCGGAAGCTATTGCGAGTATTATTTGGACCTTGATTTGGGTCTTTTTCTATTTTAATGCCGACCATTTCATTGGAGTCTATGAGAAAAATAGAGTGAATGATCTTGAACTAATCCTTCCAGCATTTAATCAAGAGGTCCTGCTGTCCTATTGGCCGGTCATTCTCCTTTTCATTATTACTGAAATCACTTTAGCGATCTTTAAATGGATCAACCGCCAATGGACATATAAATTAGCCATTTTTAACGGAGTTTATAACCTTTTTTCCATCGTCCTTACGATTGTGATCATAACCAATGCTGATTTCATCTCTGCCTCGTTTATTGACTATATGCTCAATCTATTTAATGGTACTCAAGCTGCTGCTGACGAGATGACCAATTGGATTATTGGAGTTACAATTGCGATTTTCATCATAACTGCGGCCTATAATGTCTTTGATGGGTTTCGGAGAGCAGGCATCAAGAAGTTTTAAGGCTTATGTGCATTTACTTCATATTCATTAATGAACATACTAATGCAAATTACTCTAAATAAAAATTATGTGACTCAAATAATGCCCTAGTTTGGAATGGAAATTACCAAGCTAGGGCTTTTGAATATACTTTAGTAAATATTTCAGTTCAACTGGGACGTGGTACCTGTCCCCCTGTCCCTAATACTCCCTCTTGTTTCCTTTTTTGACATATTCCCAATCGACGACGATGTTTTTTCTGACTCTTTGAAGGAAGTCGTGGAGGAGATTTGCTTCTTCTTCAGAGAATCCTGAAAGGGCCACATTGTTGGAATGATGCCCTTCTCTCATTAAAAAAGGATAGACTCCTTCCCCTTTTTCTGTTGGGTAAAGTCTATTAATTTTCTTATTTAACGGATCATCTCTTTTTTCAATAAACCCTTGTATTTCGAGCCTTTTTATCGCCCGCGCTGCTGTGGTACGATCCACCATGATCATTTCCGCTAGCTTCTCTTGTATGATTCCTGGATTTTCGCAGATTCGGACAAGGTACAGATACTGGCCTTTTGTTAAATCATGTTCCTTGAATTCTACATTACTAATCGAATCTAGAGCCCTTGCAATCATGCCAATTTCACGAAGAATTTCTTTCATTAACAAAAACCCCCGAATATTTTTGTTGCATTTACAACAAAACATTTTCATTATATAATGCTTATTATGACTTGTTTATACTAATAAATCTAGGAGGTACGCGTATCCATGCGTGTAAATAACATTACAACAGAAGATGAATTGCAAAAAGCATTTCATATTAGAAAAGAAGTATTCGTGAAAGAACAGGGAGTAGCTTTGTCTGACGAGTTTGATCAATTCGATCAATTAGATGGGCAGTGTGATCACATCCTTGTTTATCTGAATGAAGAAGCAGTAGGAACAGGAAGATTACGACTTGTCGACGGGTTTGGGAAATTGGAGCGAATTTGTATTTTGGAGCCTTTCCGCAAACATGGGCTTGGGAAAGTGATTATTCAAGCATTAGAAGATCTTGCAGGAGATAAAGGTGTTGCCAAAGTGAAATTGCATGGCCAAACGCAAGCTGAAGGATTTTATCACAAATTAGGCTATGAAACGTCATCGGATGTGTTTATGGAAGATGGAATCCCGCATGTTTTAATGACAAAAAAGTTGTCTGTCAGAAATGAAGTTGAGTAAACAACATTCTTTCGTGTATGGAGTAGGAATTGTCATTCTTACTCTTGGAATTACCTTAACGATTCAATCACAATTTGGAACTTCTCCTTTTGATGCACTATTAGTTGGTCTATCGGAGACGGTTGGACTTACGGTAGGCAGCTGGGAGATTATATTGGCCTTAATGATGATTTTTTGTAACGCTTTATTAAGTAAAAGAAGACCACAGTTTTTAGGCTTTATCACTGCTTTTTTAACTGGCGTCGGCATCGACTTATGGCTCTTTTTAATTGGAGATTTCGTTCATCCTGACACATGGTTTTCTCAACTAATGACGCTATTATTCGGATTAATTTTCTCAGGCCTTGGAACGGCATTTTATTTATACGCGAAATTTGCGCCCGCACCAGTCGACGAATTAATGTTAGTCATTCGTGAGCTCACGAAAATCAGCGTACTTTATTCCAGAACGATTCAATATGCAGTTTTTTTAGTGCTTGCGTATCTTTTTAATGGCCCGATCGGAATCGGCACAATCATCACCCTTTGTTTCGGCGGCCCGATTTTGAATTACTGCATGAATCTAGTTGAAAGACGGATGGTTACAAAAATTCCAGTATCATAATGATTTTAGGGGGCGTTATTTACGGCGCTCCCATTTTTTCTAGAAAAGATTAGCTATTATTTTGATCCAACCGAAAATCGAAACCCACAAAATGAGGCTAAGGATAAGGCCATTAAATAACCCAATAAAAAAACGATTTTCCAACAAAACCACTCCTTCTAATATGAAGGATTGACTTTTGTGTAGATTTTTAAGCAGACTAGATCGATTGAAATTTACAAAATTTGATAAAACACTTGGGACAGAAAATCACTTTTTTGGTTATTGCGTAATGTCTATAGCCGAACACCAGTTAAGTGGAGATTGCTGGTGCTTATTTCGGGGCGCCGCATAAAACTGGGGCTTGCCCATAAACACGAATTTGGTGCCCATATCTTATTATACCGTGCTCATAAAATTGAAAAAGTTGCTCATAAACAAGCTATCCCTGCTCATAAATACCACCCAAATGCCTGATAACCCAATCAAACCTTCCTGGCTCTTTCTACTCACTCTTACCGCCCACGATCTACCTCTAATTTCCAATTTCTATTTATCATTTAATAGATTATGATGTAGTCAAGAGGTGAAAAAAATGGGGAAATTAATAAAAGTTACTAAAACATTAGCTGCAATGGGGTTAGCCGGAACATTGCTATTAACTACAAATGGGGTTACTTCAGCACAAGTGCATTATTAAGATGTCAATAAAACGGATAACTTCTATGATTCTGTTGATTATTTATTAACAAAAAAGGCAATCAGTCGAACATTGCCAAACTTTAGACCTTATGAAAATATTACACGTGGACAATTCGCTAGTATTATTACCAAAGTGGTTGGTGATCGATTCAAAGAGGCCGAATATTCACAATGGTGGAATGGCAGCAACTTCATCGATGTTCCGAAATCACATCAATTCTATTCTTATATTGAGAAATTAGATTTCAATAATATAATGAGTGGGTATTATCAGATACGATGGGATTACAGCAAGAGAGCCTTTGGTGTAAACGACTCGTTAACTCGCGGCCAATTAGCGGGTGTTCTTGTCAGAGTTTATGACATTCCGCTAATTATTGATGAAAGTTACAAAGCAATTGGTGGAAAGAAGTCGGATATATTCGATGGTGAGCGATTTACAAATCAGTGGGGGCAAGCCATCGCGACACTTGAAACAATCGGCATAATGAGTGGCTATGGCGACGGTACCTTTAAACCGAATAAACCAATTAATCGATCACAATTTGCAAATATGCTCTATAAAAAAGAAACGGGCCAAAAGGTGGTTTATAAACAATCTCCGATACTTGATCATTTTGAAGAACTTGGTATTAAGAAAGAAGATGCTATAAAAACGATCAAATCTCTCAAGAATAATAGTGTCATGAACTACGTCGCATCTTATTCTGATTATTATGATGATGCTCTCACATTCTACTATACAGATTATTTTGTTTTAGAGGTTCGTAAAGAAGGCGAAATCATATTCGATGAAATCAATACAAAACTCGTCGTTTCTAAAGATCCAACTTCTGGGGATTGGAAAGTTAATGTACAACCGATTATTGAAGAATGACAAAAACAAAAGGGACGGAGGGACAGGTACACTGTCCCAAATTTTGGGACGGGGTGCCTGTCCCCTTGTCCCCAAAAAAAGATGGTCCGAAGCCACTTAGACTTCAGACCATCTTTTTGATGTTGTGTCGTATTAATTTTTCTATTATTGTTGAATAAATTGTTGTGTCCAGTAGTTACCGTTTTCAACATACCCTACACCGATATGAGTGTAGTTAGCATTCATGATGTTTTGACGGTGACCTGGTGAGTCCATCCAAGCTTGTACTACTTCAGCTGGTGTTCTTTGACCTTGGGCAATATTTTCACCCGCAGATTTGTAAGAAATGCCTGCTGCTTTCATTTGATCGAATGGGCTTCCGTAAGTTGGACTTGTATGAGAGAAGTAGTTATTTTTCGCCATATCCGCTGATTTCGCTTCTGCTACTTTCATTAATGGAGCGTAGATTTCTAATGGTTTTAAACCTGCTTTTGCACGTTCTGCATTTGTTAAGTCTACTACTTGTTGTTCAAAATTAGAGACTGATTGATTCTCATTTGTAGTAGGAGCTTTTGCTGGTGCTTCAGCTTGTTGAGTATTTGTTGGTGCTGTTGTATTATTGTTTGTTGCTGGTTTTGCTGTTTCTTTTGCTGGTGCTTGAGGTGTTGCTACCTCTTTTTCTACTGTATTATTAGTAGTTTTTCCTTGATCTACTACTTTACCAGCTTGAGGTGCTTTGTAAGCTTGAGCATCTTTTAATGCTTTATTAACTAAATCTTCAAATTTACTAATATCAAATTGTCCATTTTGTGCTGCAACTTGATTGATTAATTTTAAGGCAATTCCGTATGTTTGATCCCCTTTAATAATTTGAACGTAAGGATTTGATTCACTCTTAACCTCTTCGTTGAAACCTGCCGCATCCGCTGATGTTGCTGTAAAAGATGCTCCAAATAATGTTGCTGCCATTAATGATGTTGCTAGAAATTTTTTATTCATGTTTTATTCCTCCTCGTCTTTGCAACTCCAATGTTACAGCACAGTTTTAGTAATAAATGGCCCATAAAATGGTAAGAGTGACAGTTAAATCTTAAACTCTATTAAATTAGCGGTCTAGCGATTATTTAATCAAACAAAATTTCCCAATCTAAAAACATATTACCACTCAAAACCTATTGACAGATTTTCAGATTTATGAAATAAGACATAAATTCTACTTTTATTACATATAGATGACGTTTATTGTTGTCTTTTCACAAAATGAATGGGATTAACTCCCCTTAGCTTTTTTGGTTGAAATGTGTGCTCAGTCGAAGCCTTGGGTAAGCTAAAGCTAAAAAGGAGCAGACGAAAACATGCCACGAAAACTAATCAATGCAATCAAGGAGCATTCCCTTCCATTGAATGACCAAAGTTTGGACAAAGTGATTGAAGCAATTGGCAATGCCCAAATTGTCATGATTGGCGAAGCATCCCATGGGACATCGGAGTTTTACACTTATCGCTGCGAGCTTTCCAAAAGACTAATTGAACAAAAAGGATTTAATATCATCGCAGTTGAAGGAGATTGGCCTTCCGCGCAGGAGGTCAACCGATATGTAAAAGGCTATGGGGATGAAAGTCAAACTGCTAGAGAACTTCTTATGAAATCCTTTCATCGCTGGCCGACTTGGATGTGGGCAAATGAAGAAATCGAACAATTTACAGAGTGGCTAAAAGAGAAAAATACATCATTGGATAAAAAAGTCGGTTTTTATGGAATCGATTTGTATAGTCTTTTTGAATCTATTGATGAAGTGTTGAAGTTTTTATCGGATAACCCGAAGTACCAAGTTGACTTGGAACACGCTAAAAAAGCTTTCACCTGCTTTGAGCCGTATAACCGAATGCCGGAACACTATGCCCTTTCTGCTGCGCATTTTACAGATGAATGTATCAGTGAGGTTTCGAGCTTGTTGAGATCGTTGCGGAGTAATGAGGAACGCTACTCTGATGAACAGGAAAAAGATTTAAATGTAATCATGAATGCCCTTGTTGCCAAAAATGCCGAGGAATATTACCGTGAAATGATGAAGGATGCAAAATCTTGGAATACACGGGATGAACATATGGTGGAAGCCATCAATGAATTGATAAAGTACCACGGTGACGATGCCAAAATCATTATTTGGGAACATAACACCCATATTGGAGATGCATCCGAAACTTCAATGAAGGACGAGCAAATGATCAACGTCGGCCAACTGATCAGGGAGCAATACGGGAAAGACAATACATTTGCGATAGGATTCGGGACTTATGAAGGGACGGTTATTGCATCAGATAGCTGGGGAGACCCGTTACAAGTGATAAAAGTTCCCCCTTCGAAACTAAGTATGTGGGAAGGTCAACTTCACGCGGCTAGCCAAGAAGATCAGGTTTTGATTTTCACTGACGACAATCGAGAATTGTTCACCGACTGGATTGGCCACCGTGCGATCGGGGTTGTGTATCACCCGGAATACGAAGCTTATGGAAATTATGTCCCTTCCCGAGTCGGAAGCAGGTATGATGCGTTTATATTTATAGATCAGACAAACGCATTAAGACCATTAAAATAGAGAGATTATAAAGTGCGAGTTTCCTGGTTAATGAATGTTGTAGATGATTTGGGTGGAGGCTTATATAGGTGGGGTGTTTCCGGTAATGTGTGTAGTGTTGGTTATGGGTGCTGATATGAGCGAAGTTTTTCCTTAAATGTGTGTAATGCGGCCTTTGGGAGCTCGGATAAGGGAATGATTTTCCGTTATTGTATGTAGTGCGGGCTTTGAGAGCTCGGATAAGGGAAGTTTTTTCCGTTATTGTGTGTTTGGCTGGCTTTGGGAGCTCGGATAAGGGAGGTTTTTTCCGTTATTGTGTGTTTGGCTGGCTTTGAGAGCTCGGATAAGGGAAGTTTTTTCCGTTAATTGCTCAAAATTAGGAAAAATTCAATGATTCCGATAAGATAACGGAATAATATTCCTTTATTATCCGAAAAATTCGGGTATTTTTCAAAATAAGGGAATTATTTTCCGTTATTGTATGTAGTGCGGGCTTTGGGAGCTCGGATAAGGGAAGTTTTTTCCGTTATTGTGTGTTTGGCTGGCTTTGAGAGCTCGGATAAGGGAAGTTTTTTCCGTTAATCGCTCAAAATTAGGCAAAATTCAATGATTTCGATAAAATAACGGAATAATATTCCTTTATTATCCGAAAAATTCGGGTATT
>NZ_JAFBDY010000009.1 GCF_016908465.1 Lysinibacillus composti
CGTAAAGGTGAAGTAGTCGCACGTAAAGAGGCAGCCCTCGCACGTAACCCGATGAAACTCGCACGAAAAACGAGCCCGCGCACGTAAAGGTGAAGAAGTCGCACGTAAAGAGGTAGCCCGCGCACGTAACCCGATGAAACTCGCACATAAAAGAGCCATAGTCGCACGAAAAACAAGCCCGCGCACGTAAAGATGAAGAACCCGCACGTAACCCGACGAACCCCGCACGTAAAAGAACCAAAGTCGCACGAAAAACGAGCCCGCGCACGTAACCCGACGAATTTCGCACATAAACTTGTGAAAGTCGCACATAAACTCGCGAAAGCCGCACATAAACTCGCGAAAGCCGCACATAAACTCGCGAAAGCCGCACATAAACTCGCGAAAGCCGCACATAAACTCACGAATCCCACATATAAACTCACTAAAACCCGCACATAAAAAAACCCCCTCGCACCAAAGCGCGAGAGGGAGCAAACTACTACATTAAACTAACAAATTAAATAATTGGCTATCTTTATTGATTTCAGTGAATTCGAAGCCGTTGACACGCATGCGGTCGATAAGGCCTTCGTAATCTTCAGGTTTGCTTACTTCGATTCCGACTAATGCTGGGCCACTTTCTTTGCTGTTTTTCTTAGTATATTCAAACGTTGTAATATCATCGTTTGGACCAAGAACAACTGTTAAGAATTGGCGTAACGCACCTGCGCGTTGAGGGAAGTTCACGATGAAATAGTAAAGTAACCCTTCGAATAATAAAGATTTCTCTTTGATTTCTTGCATACGACTAATGTCATTGTTTCCGCCAGTGATGACAGCAACAGCCGTTTTACCTTTAATTTGATCGGCATATAGATCAAGTGCTGCAACTGGAAGCGCACCAGATGGTTCAGCTACAATTGCATGCTTATTGTATAAATCTAAAATCGTCGTACTTACTTTTCCCTCTGGAACCAGGACAATATCATCTAAATACTGTTTGCAGATTTCATAAGTTAAGTTACCGATACATTGTACAGCAGTGCCATCACAGAATTTATCAATTTTTGCAAGTGTTGTTGGGCCGTTGTTTTCGAATGCCGCTTTCATACTAGCAGCACCTGCTGGCTCCACACCGATTACCTGACTCGTAGGTGATAGATTCTTCACATAGGCTGCAATCCCTGACATTAGACCGCCTCCGCCAATACCTCCGAAGATAAAGTCGATTGGTGCTTCGATATCGTTCATTACTTCAACAGCTACTGTACCTTGTCCAGCGATGATATCTAAATCATTGAATGGATGAATGAAAATCATTTCATGCTCATCGCAATATTCCATAGCAGCTGCAGCTGAATCATCAAAAGTATCGCCAGCTAAAATTATTTCTACTTTATTTCGACCAAACATACGCACTTGGTCAATTTTTTGTTTTGGTGTAGTTAAAGGCATAAAGATCGCACCTTTAATATTTAAATGTGCACATGCAAAGGCCACCCCTTGTGCATGGTTGCCTGCACTTGCACAAACCACACCGCTTGCTCTTGCATCGCTTTCAATTTTTTTTATTTTATAATAAGCCCCGCGTAATTTAAATGAACGGACATGTTGTAAATCTTCGCGTTTAAAATAGATGTTGGCGCTATATTTTTCAGATAAGTATTCGTTTTTGATAAGTGGTGTATGTAATACAACATCTTTTAATAGATGATGTGCTCTTAAGATGCTTTCAACAGCTAAAGTTTTTGTGTCAGTGACTTCCATCGTGTCGTAACCTCCAATATAAATTAAAACATTGATTTATTCTAACACAAAAAAGGCGCTTTTTTCACAAATATTTACCTTATTCTAAAAATTTCATCAATAAACATATTGAAATGGTGAATCTTAGGAACTCACGTCGAAATGGAATCCCAATCTCTCTTAATTTATTGATAATGAGTCAAATCTTTAAGCAATTTTTTAATCCTAATGCAATCGATTCTTGACGTTAATAGCGATATGTAAAACTATCACTTTAGTACAAAAAAAGAGCCAGCAACAGGCTAGCTCTTTTGACCGTCTTGTGCATCCCGAGTCCGCGAATCGAAAAGGGGTTTTGCGCATAATTAGAATAGAATATGTGCAATCAATGCAATAATTGGCATTGAAATTAATGTACGGATTAAGAAAATCAAAAATAAATCCCAAATTTTTAATGGAAGCTTTGTTCCTAAAATTAAACCACCGACTTCTGACATATAGATTAATTGCGTTACAGAAATCGTTGCAATGAAGAAACGAGTCATTTCGGATTCAATTCCAGCACCTAAAATAGAAGGTAATAGCATGTCCGCAAACCCAACAATCATCGTTTGTGCAGCCTCATCAGCATGTGGAATTTGTAAAAGAGTTAGTAGTGGCTCAAAGGGCATACCTAAAATTTTAAAGAAATCAGTGTATTCAGCAAGAACTAATGCAATCGTACCGAACGACATAATGACTGGCGTGATGGCAAACCACATTTCAAGAACATTTTTAAATCCTGATGAAATTACTTTTCCTAAATTTTTATTGTCATCAGCTTTTGTTAAAGCATTGTGTAAACCAAATGTTAACGCATTATAGCCTTGAGGAACGTCCTCGTTTTTATTTGGATTAGAACCATCAATGTTTAAATCTGCTTTACCGCGTAATGGGAAAATACGAGGCATAATTACCGCTAAAATAATACCAACTAAAATAACTGTACCGTAAAATTGTAAGAAATAATTGTTAAGACCCACTGTATCTAACACAACAAGACAAAAAGTAATAGACACTACAGAAAATGTTGTTGCAATCGTTGCAGCCTCACGTGCAGTATAGTTACCTTCCTCATATTGTTTACTTGTTAATAAAACCCCGATTGTGCCATCTCCAACCCAAGAAGCCAAACAGTCAATAGCTGCTCGACCAGGAATTTTGAATAATGGACGCATAATTTTTACCATCATGGAGCCAAAAAATTCAAGTAAACCAAAGTCCGTTAATAAAGGAAGTAATAAACCTGCAAATAAAAATAGTGAAAACATCATTGTAACTAATCCACCATCTGGAGCGATTAATAATCCTGCAGTATTATCACTTGTAAAGCTTTCTGGACCTACTTGGAATAAATACATTGCCGCAAAAATAACAGCTAAAATACGCATAACCGTCCAGAACCAATTCACACGGAATAAAGAATCAACGAGTGAACGTTCTTCTTTCTCTGGCGTGAATTGCATCATAACTGATCCTACTGCTGCAATAATAAAGACAACTAATGCAAACCAATGAATAAATGAAGTTACATTCGCTGCTAAAGTATTTGAAAGTATTGCGATGGGAACCTTTAAACCGTCTGATGTATTAATTGGGGTAATAAATAAAAATACCCCGAAAATCGATAGAACGATGAAAAGGAACCATGTATATGGAGTGAATTTTTTTGTCATATTGATAACCTCTTCTAGTTAGTATTTCAAATTGAATATTTATACACTATAATTGCTTTGAAATTATATGTCTATATTCGGTGAATAAGAAAAACAATTCAGAAACTTCTAAATGCGCAAAGGCTATCAATATTTCTACTTTGAATTCACTTTTGTATTCGTTAAACAGTTTTTTAATTTAAATTAGTGTATATTTTATGAATAGGAAAAGGGGTAGGTAAATGTTACCTACCCCGAAAAAATAAGGTGAAAAACTAATAATTATGCAATTTTAATCTTTGAATTCATAATTGTAGTATGGTTCGAAGTTTAACCAACTTTCGCTCATTGGTCTACCTTCTTCAACGCGTTTTGTTGTTTCCTCCATCATCCATGCAGTTTGCGAAGCATGAGCCTGAAGCGCTTTGATTTTATCCTGTTTTACACTACTAACATCGTTTTTAAATGTTGGTTCACCAATGTTTGCAATCGTGTTATTTGCAAAAGCAACTGCAGTAATACGAGGACGGTCATTTTTGGGTATACGACGAACAGCTTCAACAACAGCACGAGCAGTTGCTTCATGGTCTGGGTGTACAGCATAACCAGGGTAGAATGTAATGATTAGGGAAGGGTTTAATTCGTCTATTAAATCTGTTACGAGTTTAACCATTTTTTCATCATTTTCAAATTCAACTGTTTTGTCGCGTAGTCCCATCATACGTAAATCTTCAATCCCCATAGCAGCACATGCATTAATTAATTCTTTGCGACGAATCTCAGGTAGTGATTCACGTGTTGCAAAAGGTGGGTTACCTAAGTTACGCCCCATTTCCCCAAGAGTTAGGCAGGCATATGTAACTGGGACCCCCATGTTGCGATACAATCTAATTGTTCCAGCAGATGAGAAGGCTTCATCATCTGGATGAGGGAAGACAACTAAAACATGACGTTCAGGTTGTAAAGACATCTATTATTTCACCCCTTTAATAAGTAAATGGCGTTTCGCTAATCTCTAAAGCGACCGCTAATTTTCCTGTATAGTCTAATCCGGCCATCAATAATCGACCTTTTTCATCTAACTCATAGTGAGTAATTCCTTGGGCATATACCCATCCGTGTTCCATTTTTAATCCAACTCTATGTGGTGTGTCGTCGACTACTTTTCCAAGTTCGAATCGAATTTTCACATTACGGATGAAAGCGCCAGCGTTAAATACGTTTTCGTTAAAATGGGTTGCATATGATCCATTCGTTGTTTCTAGATGAATATAGACGTCTTTGTTAGCAAAAGAATTAAGCAATTCTTGGACCTTGTTCACTTCAACCTTTTCCATCCTAATTCTCCTCCTTTCACATCTATGTACTTTATAGTATAGTAAAAAACTTGAATTAATGAAAAGAAAAAGTAAAGTACCTGTCATTCAAACGATTCTATACCTTTAAAATTATATAGTGATGGGACCATAAAAATTCTTCCTTGAAACTTTAATAATATTCAAGTACGTTGGAAAGGAAAGAGGTGTCACAGGTGAAAGATGCTTTAAAAAATGATTGGCAAGAAATTTTATCAGCAGAAATGAATCAACCATATTACGGGGAATTACAAAGTTTTGTTGCACAGCAATACAACATATCAACAGTTTATCCACCAAAGGATGAAGTGATGAGCGCTTTTAATTCGGTCCCTTACAAAGAAGTGAAAGTTGTCATTTTGGGGCAGGATCCATATCATGGTCCTGGACAAGCGAATGGCATGTGTTTTTCAGTAAAGCCAGGCGTTCAGCAGCCACCAAGTTTAAGAAATATATTTAAAGAATTACATCAAGATATTGGTTGTGAAATACCAAAAGAGGGCTACCTAATGGGGTGGGCGAAACAGGGAGTCTTCCTTTTAAATACTGTACTGACCGTTCGCCAAGGTGAAGCGAATTCACATAGAGGAATGGGATGGGAACAATTTACCGACACAGTGATTGCTAAGTTGGCAGAACGTCCTGATCCTATTATTTTTGTGTTATGGGGGCGGCCAGCACAAACAAAACGCACAATAATCGAAAAACACGGTGAACATCATTACATTTTACAAGCACCTCATCCAAGCCCATTAAGTGCACATAGAGGTTTTTTTGGAAGTAAGCCATTTTCACAAATTAACGCAAAACTAAGTGAATGGGGAAAGCAACCAATTGAATGGTGTTTAATAGAGTCGTAGAAAAAAGACCCTATTTGTTTGCTTTTCACCTCCTATGAAATCATGGTAAAGTGTTATAGAAAGTGAGGGGAGCATTTGTTGAAAGTGAATTGTTTTAATTGTCAACATTTCCGTGTAACTTGGGATCAACATAACCCTCGTGGTTGCAGTGCGTATCAATTTAAATCAAAACAGGTTCCTTCATTAGTCGTGAAGCAATCTTCTGGACTAGAATGTATGAAATTTAAACAGAAGCAAATGCAGGGGGTTAAACGATGATTTCCTATGAAACTCTACTTAGAGAAATTGAAAAACATTTAACAAGTGCAAAAAATACATCGCACGAACAACAATTACGTGAACAGCTTATTGCAATTAAAGCTCTTTGTGATGTAGCACTATCAAACAGCATAGAAATACAAGTGAACCAAAAAGTCTTCGAACATCAAGTAAGTCAGCCAGTGGTATTGGAAAATAAAAATACCTCACTCTCTTCAACGAAACTACAAGAAAACGATGCAAATGGTGAGTCTATTTTTGATTTTTAAACATTAAGAGAATAATTTTCCTTATGATATAAAAGTTGTTCAATAGATTTTTTTCTGTGGGAAAAAGTTAAAACATATATTAAGGAGGCTTTACATATGAAAGGAGCCATTATTTCAGGCGCAATCCATGGATTCCTAGCGGTAGCGTTCGGTGCGTTTGGAGCACATGCTTTAAAAGAAATACTTAATGAATACAGTTCAGGTATTTGGGATACAGCAGTTCAATATCAAATGTTTCATGCTTCTGCACTACTTGTAATTGGTATTTTAATGAGTTCAAAATTGTTTGGAGACGTGAAACAATTAAAATGGGCAACTATTTGTATGAATTTAGGAATTGTCTTTTTCTCAGGTAGTTTATTTATTCTAGCGATTTCAGGGATTGGTATACTAGGTGCGATTACACCAATTGGTGGCGTTTTATTTTTATCCGGATGGATTTTGGTCATCGTATCAGCAACTAAATATGCGAAATAAGAGAAACCCAAAAGACTGCTCAAGTGCATTTCTTTTGGGTTTTTTTCTGCCCATGCATTAGAAATTACAACTTTTCAATGAAATTCACCTATTAATCTATTAATTTTCATACTATTCTTTCTACTTTTCGTGTAACATTAATTTAAAGGCTAGTTACTTATCTACATATGTATGAGCTTACTGTTTAGGTTCAACTAGAAAGGGGTTAATGATTTGGATAATTTATTTTCAACATTACAAAATTATTTTGAGGAAATGGTTTCAATCCGTCGTTATTTACATGCGAATCCAGAACTTTCTTTTCAAGAGGTGCATACACCTGCTTACATCGCAAACTACCATCGTGAATTAGGATTAGAAGTACGCGAGGGGGTTGGAGAACGTGGAGTTGTGGCCACATTACGCGGTGGAAAACCAGGAAAAACTGTTGCCTTACGTGCCGATTTTGATGCACTTGCGATTCAAGAATTAAATGAACTTCCATATAAATCAAAAGTAGATGGTGTCATGCATGCATGTGGACATGATGGCCATACAGCAACCTTATTAGTACTAGCAAAAGTTTTATCGGAAATACGTGAAGAGATCGCAGGAAATGTTGTCTTCATTCATCAACATGCAGAAGAGATTACTCCAGGTGGCGCAAAAGCGATGATTGAGGATGGTTGTCTAGATGGAGTAGATGTAATTTTTGGTACTCACTTATGGGCACCAACACCTCTAGGAGACATATGGGTAAGAAGTGGCCCAATAATGGCAGCTGCAGATGGGTTTGAAATTACTATTCAAGGGAAAGGGGGGCATGGTGCAGAACCTCATAAATCGATCGATGCAGTTGTCGTAGGTTCTCAATTCGTAACGCAATTACAAACGATTGTATCTCGTCGAGTAGATCCTTTAAAATCTGCGGTTGTTTCAGTAGGACACTTTGAAGCATTAAATCCGTTTAATGTTATTGCAGATCAAGTTGTGTTAAAAGGAACAGTTCGTACATTTGAGGATGATGTTCGTTCGTTGATTGAAAAAGAAATCGAAACCTTAATTAAATCGGTGTGTGACGGCTTCCATGCTACTTATGAATTTAATTATTACCGTGGATATCCACCGGTTGTCAACCATAAAAAAGAGACGCATTATCTTGCGGAAGTGGCGTGCCAAATACCAGAGGTTCGGAATGTCGTTGAATGCCAACCGTTAATGATTAGTGAAGACTTTGCTTACTACTTAGAAAAAGTACCTGGCACATTCTTCATTACAGGAGCAAAAAATCCAGAATGGGAAACAGCCTATCCACATCACCATGCTAGATTTGACTTTGATGAGAGTGCGATGTTGATTGCTGCGAAAACATTAGGACTTGCCACATTAAATTATTTAAATCAAGGTAAATGTTTGATGAAATAAAACTGCTTTACTAAAAATAGACGTATATATGATTATGTCTACAATGGCAGGAATGCCTGTAGTTTCCGTTTCTTATAATTAGAAATACAGAAGTTTCATCTCATACAAAAAATTAAACCCACTTCATGGAACTGTTTATATCCATGAGGTGGGTTTTTAAGTATGTTTATCTTCTAGTAGGAAGGCCAGGTGTTTGATTGAAATAAGCCAGTTCTTCATCAAACTCAGCAAAGTCAAAGTAAATCATTGGGAATAAGAAACGATGACCTGTACTTGGATCGCTAATGATTGCGTGGTCACGTCCTGCTGCTTCTACATAGCCACGTACTACTTTAGTATTTCCTTGGCCATTAATACCTGCTGCTTCTGGTACAGTAAAATAGAAGGTCCCAATTTTCCCACGGTTTAATCGTAAAATGTTTTCGATATAAGACTCTTCACGTTGTAAGGCCGGAGTCCCTGGTGGTGCCATAGGTGAAGTACCAGGTAATTGACTAGGTGTCTGAGGAGTCTGAGGTGTTTGTGTCATAGGAAACTGATAAATTGGTTGTTGTTGCGCAGTTGGATTCCAATAATAATAAGCCACAAAAACATCCTTTCATTTAAGTTTAATCAATATCAGGGCAAACCCCTACAGCAGGTGAGAGGAAACAATGTGATTTAGAGCCCCCTGTACTCCCTAGGTAAACCTCTGAGCTAGACATGAGCAACGTGCATGTAAGAAACTTGAGCTTAATTAGCTCCTATAACCGCGTTTTTACATACCTCCTTAAAACAATGTATGCATCAGGACGATAAACAGAATAAAAAAATGAAAAAAGTATCAAAAAATGCCAAGATTGTTCGAATGGTGTCAGCTAAAAGTATTTTAAAGTGTATAAAATTATTTGAATGTCAATAAAATATAATGATGTGTTTGATAAAATTTTAGCATGTAATTAGAGTTTATTATTAAACTACTCAAATTGTTACAACTTTTTGTGGTGGTCGAATAGATAGTAGTTAAGGTGAAGCATATTGGAAAAGCGGCGATTGGGATATACTACTAGACATCTTTTAGGGGTTGGTTTTATGCAGGTTGGAATCTGGATCGCGATTATTTTTAGTGCTGTTTTGTCATTTCTTTTAGGTAATTATTTTAATCAGCCACTGCATTGGTATTTGTTTATTTTGCTCATCTTAATTGGATTTTTCATCAATACGATTATATTAATTTTAAAAGCAAATGATGATTAATGATAAACAAAAAAGACATGAGTCGTTAAAAATGACTCATGTCTTTTTTTGTGGATAAAGCGAATAATCCGTTACGCAAGTAGTTAACTATAGTCAACAAAAGCAGCTAGACGTACTCGCTCAGCTTTTTCTTATTATTTATTAACTGAAAGGAATTTTGCTAGTTTTTCGTTGTCTAAAACGTTTCCAACTAAAAATTCACCAAATTCGCCGTAACGTGCTGATACTTCGTCAAAACGCATTTCGTAGACGATTTTTTTGAATTGAAGCATGTCATCAGAGAATAGAGTTACACCCCACTCATGATCATCGAAACCAACAGAACCAGTAATATATTGTTTTACTTTACCAGCATAACTACGACCGATTAAGCCGTGTGAACGCATTAACTCACGACGCTCGTCCATGCTTAACATATACCAGTTATCATTACCTTCACGACGTTTGTCCATTGGGTAGAAGCATACATATTTTGTACGTGGAAGTTCAGGATATAAACGTGCACGTACATGCGGATTTTGATATGGATCCTCATCCGATTCTTTTGACAGGTAGTTAGAAAGCTCAACAACTGAAACATATGAATACGTAGGAATTGTGAAATCTGCAATAGCAAGTTTATTGAACTCTGCTTCTAATTCTTGCAATTCTTCAGGTGTTTCGCGAAGAATCATTAACATGAAATCAGCTTTTTGACCAATAATCGAGTAAAAAGCATGAGAGCCTGTTTTTGCAACATGTGCTTCATTTAAGTTTTCTAGGTACTTTAAAAATTCTTCTGTAGCTTGTTGACGTTCCTCAGCGGATACAAGTTTCCAAGAAGCCCAATCAATTGAACGGAAATCGTGTAAACAGTACCAACCATCTAGGGTCATTGCTGCTTCGTTCATTTAAAACACTCCCTTAATTGATAATCATTCACAATTATCTTAGCATAAGTTGTCTAAATTTCCTTATCTGAGAACTAACAATTTAATGAACTTCATTTATTTAACATCTTTCTTAGACAACTCATAAGTACTGAGGGATAAAAAGCATCCAGATAAATTCAATGTCATTATGTGCACTTTTATTCAAAATTAATTTCGTGTATGCTAAAAGTTAGAATTAATTCGAACTTAGGGAGTTATCAAATTATGAACCAGTTACTAACTCAACAAACATGGCGATTTATAGATCAGTCCATTAGTGCTAAAAATCGTTCACCACTCGAGTCTTTTGCAATGGATGACACACTATGTCATTTAGTTGGTCAACAAATGACATCTTCTACTATTCGAACTTGGGTGCATGATCATACCGTTGTACTAGGTATACAAGATCACCGCTTGCCATTTGTACAAGAGGGAATTGAGTATTTGAAAAGTGGCGGGTATGATTCGATTGTACGTAATTCTGGTGGACTAGCGGTAGTCCTTGATGAAGGTGTATTAAACGTTTCTATTGTTCTTTCAGAAAAGCAAAATGCAATTAATATTAATTCGGGCTATGACGTAATGGTTGATTTTATTAAATTGCTTTTCCCATCAGTAGCAAATCAAATAGAAGCTTATGAAATTGTGGGATCTTACTGTCCTGGAACTTATGATTTAAGTATAGGAGGTAAAAAGTTTGCTGGGATTTCCCAACGACGATTACGTGATGGAGTTGCGGTACAAATTTATTTGTGTATTGAGGGAAGTGGAAGTGAACGTGCCCAATTAATTAAAAACTTCTATGATAGCAGTTTAAAAGGGGAAGAGACAAAATTCTCGTATCCTAATATTCAGCCTGAAGTAATGGCCAGTTTAAGTGAGTTACTAAATGAAAAGATAACTGTTCAAGAGACAGTTCTTAACCTTCAAACATTATTACAAAACTTATCAAGTAATTTTCACCCCATCCAATTAAATGAAGAGGAAACAGAACTTTATACCTTTTATTTAAAACGCGTGTTAGAACGTAACGAAAAAATGTTAGCAAAGTAGAAAAGCGGAGGCGGCTCGTTCAGCTGCGACAGGCACTGGAGACTTCCGAGAAGCATGCTTGCATGCGTAGGAGGAAGTTGAAGTGACCGAGCAGCTAGCCGCCGGAGCTAGACATCAAGAAAAGCGGAGGCGGCTCGTTCAGCTGCGACAGGCACTGGAGACTTCCGAGAAGCATGCTTGCATGCGTAGGAGGAAGTTGAAGTGACCGAGCAGCTAGCCGCCGGAGCTAGACATCAAGAAAAGCGGAGGCGGCTCGTTCAGCTGCGCGTCTGCGCAAACGCCACGTCCTGTGGCATTTGCGGCACTTGTACCTCCTTGTACTTCGGAGACTTCCGAGAAGCATGTTTGCATGCGTAGGAGGAAGTTGAAGTGACCGAGCAGCTAGCTGCCGGAGCTAGACATCGAGAAAAGCGGAGGCGGCTCATTAAAGAAAAAAACGTGAATGTGCTTAGTTAGGCACATCCACGTTTTCTTTCTCTGGATTACTATTAGAATAGTTGGCTACAAGATTACCGTTCTTCTCCATTTTAAAAACTGGGGCTACACGTTGTTCATCATCATCTAGTGTTACTAATCTACGAGCACGATTCATAATCTGAACAAATTGTTCATAGTCTTCACGAATCTCTTTATTTTCTCTTTCTAATCGAGCTAACTCTCGTTCTAGTTCTTTTACTTTTTCAGTAGAAGCATTTGCAACATGACGCCATTTTGTAGCTTCATTATCAGATCCACCTTGTAAGCGAATTAAGTAAGCTATGACAATATCAAGTGAAAGTGCAGATAAAGGAATAGATTTAGCTGTTGTTTCGTCATCTTGTGATGGTAATAAATACACACCTTGATTGCGACGTCTACCATTCATTCCTAATAATCGCATTCTTTCTTTTCTTTCTTTTTTTGCTTCCGCCAAGTCTTTTTCATATAATTTGCGTACAACTGCATTCCAACGGAAACCACATGCAGCTGCAGTTCTATTAAGCTTGTCACCGGCTTCTTCAAAAGCATTTAATTGTGTACTACCTTCCTTGACATGTCTAATAACCGCTTCAGCTAGTAATTCATCATTTTCTTTTAACCACGCATCTTGTCTAATTTTGACCATTTTAAAAACCTCCTACCATGTTTATAGTTATTTGTTTAACTCTAAACATATCATGTCCAACATGTTCCAATTTTAATCATATAATTCATTTAAAATAGAGATTTTTTATAGTAATTTGCTATTTAAGTTCAGACCTTTGAAGGAAAATTGCGTTTTTGCTTGAATGACGGAGGATGTATAGGCTAAAATAGCAGATAGATTAAAATTTTGATTTTGTAAATAGACTCTATTTAGAATATGAAATTATACAAATAGAAGGGGTTGTTGACAAAATGGCAAACGAATTTCGAGTTTGCGATGAATGTCAGGCCGTTAATTTAAAAACGTTAATTCCAAAATTAAAAAAACTAGATCCAGATGCAACGATTGAAATTGGCTGTCATTCATATTGTGGTCCAGGACGCAAAAAAACATTTACTTTTGTAAACGGTCGACCAGTAAATGCCTTAACTGAGGAAGAGTTAATGGAAAAAGTAAAAGCGAAATTAAAAGATAAATGACAAGTAAGCTATCTTCTTAATATGAAGATAGTTTTTTTATTATCTATTGAAATTGAAATCTAAAAAATGTGCTGAATAGGAAGTAACATTCATATTAATAAATCGGAAGTATTTGAGGAATAGGCAAAGACTAATTCTTATTCAGATAATTTTGCTAAAAGTTAAGCATCATTTACAGAGGATTTTCGCATTTATGAGCTGAAGTTGAATACAAGTTTTAAAGTTGGAAGTTTCAAACTTTATTCGAGGAATCTAGTAACTAATAGAAAACAACGAATTGTATCTATATTATAGTAGAAATCACGTGTAAATAAGGAAAATCTCTCATATAATAAGAGGTAAGATTTTGGGTGTAGGGGAGTGATCATTTGCAAAATTACGGGAAAGCTAAATTAGTAGAAGAGAAAGTATTTAAAGATCCGGTTCACCGTTATATACATGTACGTGATCAAGTAATTTGGGATTTAATAAGCACTAAAGAATTTCAACGATTACGTCGAGTTCGCCAATTAGGCACTACATATTTAGTGTTTCATGGAGCAGAGCATAGTCGTTTTAACCATTCGCTAGGCGTCTATGAAATTGTGCGTCGTATTGTAGATGATATCTTTTCAGGTCGACCAGATTGGGATGAAAACGAACGTCTCGTTGTATTATGTGCAGCTCTATTACATGATTTGGGGCACGGGCCATTTTCACATGCTTTTGAAAATGTATTCCACACTGACCATGAGTATTATACTAGACAAATCTTACTTGGAAATACCGAAGTCAATGATGTTTTAAACCGTGTTTCTGAAGGATTTCCTGAAAAAGTAGCTCAAGTGATTGAAAAAACGTATCCGAATGAAACGGTCGTCTCGTTAATTTCTAGTCAAATAGATGCTGACCGTATGGATTATCTCCAGCGTGATGCCTATTATACTGGAGTAAGTTATGGCCACTTTGATATGGAACGAATACTGAGAGTCATGCGACCAAGAAAAAACAAAGTAGTCATTAAAGCAAGTGGTATGCATGCTGTTGAGGACTATATCATGTCACGCTACCAAATGTACTTGCAAGTTTATTTCCACCCAGTATCAAGAAGTGCTGAAGTTGTTTTGAATCACATTTTAAAACGAGTGAAACAACTCAGTATAGAGGGATATCAATTTGCTGTTGAACCAACTCATTTCAAGCCTTTCTTTAAAGGGCAAATCTCATTGGAAGATTATCTTTCATTAGATGAGTATATTTTGTACACCTACTTCCAATCATGGATGAAAGAAAAAGACCCAATATTAAGTGACTTATGTTCTCGTTTTGTAAATAGAAATTTATTCAAATATGCTAATTTAAATCCAGAAGAAGATCCTGAAAAGTTTAATCAGATAAAGAATCTTTTAGTAGAAGCAGGGATGGATCCTGATTATTATTTATATCATGATTGCACTTCTGATTTACCTTATGATTTTTATCGGCCAGGTGAAGAGAGCACGCGAATTCCGATCTTTTTAGAAAAGCCAAATGGCGAGATACGTGAATTATCTCAGGAATCTCTCGTAGTAGATGCCATTGCAGGCAGAATTAAAACAGATCACAAAGTTTATTATCCAAAAGAATTATTAAATAGGGGAAAAGGAAGCCATATTAAACAAGAACTATTAGAAGCTTTACGTTCTAAATAGGTGTAGTGTAGCGGGAAAGATGTTTCCTTTGCTTTTTAAAATGAAAAACAGTAAACGCACTCATTATACTTCTCACGAGTACGCCTACTGTTCTAGGTCTTTAAATCTTTTCGAACTTATTATTTATCGATTTGACGTACGCCACCAGTTGCGTAATGTGACTTCGACATTTCTTCAATCACAATCGTTACTGCCTCTGGTTTAGTGTTAACTGTTTCAACAACTGCTTCTGTTACTTTTTCAACTAATGCTTTTTTCTGTTCTTCTGTACGACCTTCAAGTAATTTAACTGTTACGATTGGCATCCTGCATCCTCCTTAGTGGATAAGAGTAGTGTATATTCATTATAATAGGCATAAATGGAGGTATTTACAATATGGCAAATGAAGAAAAACCAAAACAAAAGATGGGCTTTACCATTATTAAAGATGATCCAACAGATGGACATAAAGGATATGGGATCGGATCATTGTCACTTGAAAACGTATCACCTGTATTTATCGATATAGAAGAAAAGCGTGCATTTATTGATATTGGTGCAATGCATGCGAAAAGTGACATTGAACGCGGAATTAAATTTACCATGAACCGAGAAGACTCAGAAGGCGGAAAACCTTATTGGCTAGTATGGGTTACGATTGATTTCAATGAAGCTGGCCCGTACTTTGCAGGAGTTACAGCTTGTGAAATGGTCGTAAATCGTGAAAAACGTCGTGGGTATAAAATTTTAGCTGACCATGTTAATAGAATGGATAAGTCAATGAAGCGAAGAATTCTTGTTGATAATATGGATGATTCTTCAAAAGAAGTTTTAGCTGAATTTTTACAATCTCATAATCAAGAAATGTGGGACCGTAGCAGTGAACAGCTAAAACAAGAATTAGCTGTTGAATAGTTGATGAAACGTTGACATTAGTGGATTGAGGAAAAATTCTTAATGGGAAAATGTGGTTTTGCTGTAACGTCAATACCATTTAGGTAAAAATTTATTATATGTGGATAATTTGTGACAATTCATTGTTGCATTTAGAACCTTATTGAAAGTGTTTTCAAAAAAAAGTAAACTGAGACTAAGCTTGCAGTAGTAAGCTAGGACAATTGGCGGAACGATAAGCTTGAGAGTTAAGCGGCATTTGATTTTCCCAAGCCAGATGCCCCATGATTCTCGGGCTTAGCGCTCGCCATAAAAAAGCTCTTTCTTATTCCGGATTTCTCCGGTTAAGAAAGAGCTTTTTTAATTGAATTTTTCTAACGAGCAGCCTTCACTTTTGTAGATGTCTAGTTTTCCGCTTTTCTTATTATCCACCAAAAAATCCTTTAAACGATTCAAAAGGGAAGAGGTCTAAGAAATTTCCCCAACCACGATCTTCTTTAAAGAACTCAATGTCCGTACATGTTTTAGTAGGTACTTCTTCAGCCTTCACGTAAACAAGTCGTTGCTTAGGACATGCATCCGTTGCAAGTTTTCCTGTTTCGATGTCCACTAAAACTCCTTCAACACCTTCTGGAGCATCAAAGTTCTCATTGGCTGTCCCGGCATTTACTGCTTCCATAAAATCAATCCAAACTTTTTTAGCTGCTGACATTTCTGTGGAAACAGTTAATTGTTTCCCTTGATCATAGCCATTCCAAACACCAGCCGAAATACTAGGGGAGAAGCCAACAATCCACTGATCGCTTATCGTAGAACCAGATTTTGCAGCATAAGTGTGCGTCATACGTGGGCGAATGGATATGCCAGTAGATGGTGAATAATCACTAAACACAGGATCGAACATTCCTGTCATTAGTTCAGTTAAGATGAAAGCATTTTCCTTAGAAATGATTTGTTCCTTAGAAGGTCCTTCATATTCGTAAACAACATCGCCATTTGAATCCTGAATGGATAAAATAGTCGTTGCTTTTCGTTCTTGTCCACCCGCAGCAATCGTATTGTAGGCATTTGTTAATGTATAAAGTGAATTTTCAATTGTTCCTAATGCAATAGATGGATTATCTTTTTCCGTAGAGTTTAAGTTAAAGCGATGTAACATATCTCGGAAAGAATCATATCCAATTTCCTCTAAGGTTTTCACAGCATAAATATTATCTGAGATAGCAATTGCTTGAGCCATTGACATAGCGCTATCCGCAAATTGACCGTTTACGTTTTGTGGTTTATAGGTTGATCGACCATTATCATACGTAAAGATAGTTTCTCCCACATCTAAATAGGTAAGTGGAGAAAAACCTTTTTCAAGAGCTGCTGCATATAAGATTGGTTTAATAGATGAACCAGGTTGGCGTACTGCCTGAGTTACTCGGTTAAAAGGGCTTGTCCCATAATCACGGCCACCAACTAAAGCGGTAACTTGACCTGTCTTAACATCCATACTGACAAAACCAACTTGTAATTCTCCTTCTGGCATATTTTTTGCGACAGCTTCTTCAGCTGCTTTTTGGTGTGCCTGGTTTAAGGTCGTTTTGATGACCCATCCACCTTCACTGATATTCATATGTTTTTTTTCTAAAATGTCAGTTGCTTCTTGCCAAACAACATCTAAGAAATATGGAGCAATTGTTTTTGAGGATAAAAACTCCTCGTTTTTCATTACGATTTCCTCTGTTACAGCTCGTTCTTTTTCAGCTGAAGAGATGATTTTCTGATCTTCCATTAATCCTAAAATTAGCTGTTGTCGGCCTGTAGCTTTTTCTAAATCAATAATAGGCGAATAAATGCTAGGTCCTTTTGGAATACCAGCTAAAAGGGCTGATTCCGCTAATGTTAAATCATTTGCTGATTTCCCGAAATAATAGCGACTCGCTGCCTCAATTCCGTACATTCCATGTCCATAGTTGACGGTATTTAAATAACCTTCAAGTATTTCATCTTTGTTATAAAAAATTTCAAGACGATAAGCATAGAGTGCCTCGTAAATCTTTCGAGCCCAAGTTTTTTCATGAGATAAATAAAGATTACGTGCATATTGTTGCGTAAGCGTACTGGCACCTTCTGCCATACTTCTTGTTTTTATATCTTTAAGTATTGCACCTGCAATACGCGAAAAGTCAAAACCATTATGCTCATAAAAATCTTTATCTTCAACAGCGATCGTTGCTTTAACCAAATAAGGTGAGATATCTTCAAGCTCTGTCCAATAACGTCTCTCAGAAATGAAGTGATCACCAATGGCATTCCCATTACTATCTAAAAAAACAGATGCTTTCGGGACAGTAAGAGGTGGGGCACCAGCAATTTGAGCATATAAGCGTAATGATATGAATGACACAACAATTGCAGAAATTATTGCAACAACTGTAAATGCAATGTTCCTAATCCGCTTTTGCCGCTTCTTTTGACGTATATAGCTTTTTCTTTTCAACCGAAATCACCTCTAATCCTCGAATTACCATATAGTATGTACTTTTAAATAACCGTTTAATCGAAATTATACATAAAAAAACTGTTGCACTTTGTCTAAAAACATCTATACTTTTTTCTCGTACTGCATAAAACAATTACGTAATAGAGCAAATAAGGTTTCAAAAGCGCTCTGTGGCAATGATTGGGATATTCAATCTTTCCGTTTATTTAAAGGATTAGAAACAAAAACTAATGATGCCAATAATCATTCGTTTCGGAATTTACTATAATTATGTAAATGAACAACGAAAATTGTTAAATTTTGCACTGTTTTTGAAATGAATAGGATATGATGTTTTTAGCATGTAATGAAAAATAAATGTTGTAGGTGAATGAAATGAGATTTGATGAAACATATTCTGGTAACGTATTTATTAAAAGTCATCCTAATTACGAAGAATCTAAGGCAGTTCTTTATGGAATGCCAATGGACTGGACAGTAAGCTATCGACCGGGTTCTCGTTTTGGCCCAGCTCGAATTCGAGAAGTATCGATTGGGTTAGAAGAATATAGTTTATATTTAGACCGTGAATTAGATGAAGTGAAATACTTTGATGCGGGTGATATTCCACTTCCGTTTGGAAACCCAGAAAAATCATTAAAAGAAATTAAAGACTTCGTTAGAAAAGTATTAGCTGATGGGAAAGTTCCGATTGGAATGGGAGGAGAGCACTTAGTTTCTCTACCTGTAATGGAAGCAGTGTATGAAAAATACAATGACCTAGCTATTATCCATTTTGATGCTCATACAGATTTACGAACTGATTATGAAGGTGAACCATATTCTCATGCGACACCTATCCGTAAAATTGCTGACCATATTGGGCCGAAAAATGTATACTCATTTGGTATTCGTTCAGGAATGAAGGAAGAGTTTGAGTGGGCAAAAGAAAATGGAATGCATATTTCACCATTTGAAGTGTTAGAGCCATTGAAAGAAGTATTACCAACATTAGCCGGACGTAATGTGTATGTAACGATTGATATCGATGTATTAGATCCTGCACATGCACCAGGAACAGGTACGGTAGATGCTGGTGGTATTACATCAAAAGAATTATTAGCCTCTATCCATGAAATTGCACGTAGTGGTGTGAATGTAGTTGGATTTGACTTAGTGGAAGTTGCACCAGTATACGACAACTCAGAAATGACGGCGAATACAGCAAGTAAGTTAATTCGCGAGATGATACTTGGTTGGGTGAAATAATACCATTTAAAAAGAGGTTCTTGATATCCGCCACGAAAGCGCAGCGGCAGTGGCGAACACAGCGAGTAAGTTAATTCGCGAGATGAGACTTCAGGATTTCAATTGCTTGGAGAATTTCGCTTAATAAAAAAGCATGGAAAACATAAACGTTTTCCATGCTTTTTTCATGCTTAAAGAAACGTAATTTGGATAGCCTTCTATTATTGATTCTTAAAAGCTACAAGTTTTAGAAAAATTAATTTATTGCATTATTAACGGATAACTATTTTGAATTTGTTCTGAAAATTCGCTCATATAGTTGTATCTTGATAAATATGGAGGAATCATCCTATAATATAAAGGTTATAGGAATGCACGAAGGAGTAGACCACTTAAATGAACACCGCACAGAAAAATGTAAAAATTAAATTAAATTCAACGATTCATCCAGTTGATGGAGAACTTGAATCGTATGAGTTGTGGCTACAAGGATCCTTAATCCAAAAATCCGGAAAAACTTTCTTGAGATACGAAGAAGTTTTGGATGAAAAAACAATCCAGACAACAGTAAAAATGGATAAAGAAAATGCGCTTATTTTGCGAAGTGGTGGAGTAAAAATGCGCTTACCATTTAGTTCGATACAAGATGAGCACGGCCACTATGATACTCAATTTGGGGCACTACCAATCGTTACAAAAACACATCAATTAAGTCATGAGCATCATGAAAATGATTTATTCAAAGGTCAATTTAACGTTAATTACGATTTAATTATAGGCGGACAATCGGTTGGAAACTATAAGTTGGAAATAAATTATTCGGAGGTACGAGTATGAACGCGGTAGAACAATTGCAACAATCTATTAAAGAGGTTCTTGCAGCTGCAGTAAAAAAAGCAGGCTTAGTAGAAGATGGAGCAGAGTATAACATTCACATTGAAACACCGAAAGATAAAGCAAATGGTGATTTTGCAACAAACTTAGCGATGCAACTAACAAAGCTTGCAAAAAAACCACCTAGAGCAATTGCTGAAGCTATTTTAGAAAATATCGAAACTAGTGGGACAAGCATTGAAAAAGTTGAAATTGCTGGACCTGGTTTCATTAATATAACAGTAAAAAAAGACTTCTTAGCTGATGTGGTAAAAGCAGTTAAAGAACAAGGCGAAAATTATGGCCGATCAAATACTGGAAACAGTGAAAAGGTTCAAGTAGAGTTCGTATCTGCAAACCCAACAGGAGACCTGCACTTAGGACACGCACGTGGGGCAGCTTACGGTGATTCATTATGTAACGTTTTAGACTTTGCAGGTTTTGATGTCTCTCGTGAATACTACATTAACGATGCTGGTAATCAAATAAACAATCTTGCATTCTCACTAGAAGCCCGTTATAAACAAGCATTAGGGTTAGATGCAGAAATGCCAGAAGACGGTTACCACGGTGCGGATATAGTTGGAATTGCTAAAAAATTAGTTGATGAGTTTGGCAATAGCATCTTAGAAAAATCAAGCGAAGAACGCTTCGAGTTTTTCCGTAAACATGGATTACGTTTAGAACTTGCAAAACTTCAAAATGACTTGGAGAACTTCCGTGTGAAATTTGATGTTTGGTATTCTGAAACGTCATTATATGAAAACGGGAAAATTGATGTAGCATTAGATAAATTAAAAGCAAATGGCCATGTTTATGAAGAAGACGGCGCGACTTGGTTCCGTTCAACAACATTTGGTGACGATAAAGACCGCGTACTGATTAAACAAGGTGGTTCTTACACTTATTTAACACCTGATATTGCTTACCACGAAGATAAAATTAACCGCGGATTTGATAAATTAATCAATATTTGGGGTGCCGATCACCACGGATACATCCCACGTATGAAAGCGGCAATCCAAGCACTAGGTTATGACCGTGACAAACTAGAAGTTGAAGTAATTCAAATGGTTCAACTTTATAAAAACGGTGAGAAGTACAAAATGAGTAAACGTACAGGAAACGCCGTAACAATGCGTGAATTAGTAGAAGAAGTGGGTCTTGATGCAGTACGCTATTACTTCGTGAAAACTGCTTGTGATTCACATATGGATTTTGACTTAGATTTAGCTGTATCTCAATCAAACGAAAACCCAGTGTATTATGCACAATATGCACATGCAAGAATTTGTTCAATTATTCGTTCTGCTTCAGAACAAGGATTTGAAGCATCAATAGAAAATTTAAACTTACTAACTGCTGAAAAAGAAGTAGAAGTATTGAAAAAAGTAGGGGCGTTCCCTCAAATTGTTGCAGAAGCAGCAAAACACCGTACGCCACACCGTATTGCAAACTATATTCAAGAATTAGCGGCGTCGTTCCATAGCTTCTACAATGCAGAGAAAGTAATTAACCCTGACAATAAAGAACTAACAGAATCACGTTTAGCATTAATCAATGCGGTTCGAATTACTATTGCAAACGCATTACGTCTAATCGGTGTTTCAGCTCCAGAAAAAATGTAATAAACAAATACAACCAGTCTCCTTTAAATGGAGGCTGGTTTTTTTATATTATTGATCTATTACATACTTGATAAAATGTATTCTAATAGAGGTTGTAAGGTGCCATTAATCAGCACGTCGTCGAAAACGCCACACCTGCAAGTATTGCTAACATGACTCAATAAGCGCGTGCTTCATTCAACATAAGGCAAGAGCTGACAGAAAAGTGGCTTGGCTTGTGGCATGGAAATCAATAAAGTGACATAATAAATCACTAAAGTAAATTACAAATTGCGAATAGATATCTTTAATTAATAAATGGATTGCTAAGTATGGAGGGGATTACAATATGGTTTTATTCTTTCTGAAAATAAGGGAATAAACTTCCCTTAAATTGAAAAATCCCCTCAAATTCCCTAAAATAAGGGTAGTAATTTCTCTTATTTTATCTAAAACGATGGTTTTTGCCTTATTTAGAGCAAATAACGGAAAAATGTTCCCTTATTCCAGCTCAACCAGCCTCGATTTTGTTCAATAACGGAAAAATGTTCCCTTATTTCAGTTGACCCAGCCCTGATTTTGTCCAATAACGGAAAAAACCTCGACTATCACAACTCACCTCTCTCCAAACCTCGATATAGTACATTAGTGGGAAATCTCCACTTAAATTTGCTCTCCCAGACCTCGTAAACTGTGCTCATAATAATTGCAAGTCGACAAATTTCATGCTTTTTTTGAATTTTCATTTTTTGTTAAAATAATTATTTATCCCTTTGAAATCCCTTTAAATCAACGTTCGTAAGGCATATCATACAATTCCTACAAAAAAACTTTGAAATTAACTATTGACTATAAAATTATGAAAAAGTAAAATTGACTCATAGAAAATAGTAATTAAGTTGGGTTTTTTAGTAGGGATTAAAATAAGTCCCTAATGATTGAAAGGTAGGTAAGTTTTTGTGAAAGACTTATTCATAAAAAATGAACAACAACGACAATGGTTAGAAAAACTAGCGACATTAGAAGAGTCATTTAAAAATAATGCCCAACAGATCGATGAAGAATCTGCATTTCCACATGAGCATATTAAAGCATTACGTGAAATTGGATATACAAAATTAACTTTACCGAAAGAACTTGGTGGTGAAGGATTTAATGTTTATGAAGCAATTTTACTTCATGAAACATTAGCAAGTTATGATGGTAGTACAGCGTTGGCTGCTGGGTGGACATTACTTACAGTTGGTGAACTATTTGAAAATAAATACTGGGATTCAGCTAAATTAAGCGAGTTTGCTAAAGAAGTAGAAAAGGGTGCGATTATTAACCGTGCAGTTAGTGAAATTGCAACTGGTAGCCCAATTCGTGGTGGACGTCCTGGAACAACTGCAAAAAAAGAAGGAAATACGTGGGTGATTAATGGCCGTAAAAGCTACACAACTGGTTCACCAGAGCTTGATTATTTCTTAACTTCTGCCTGGATTGAAGAAGAAGAGAAAGTTGGTTTCTTCTTAATTCATAAAGATCGTAAAGGCGTATCAATCGATGAGACTTGGGATGTCATTGCAATGCGTGGTACTGGTAGCCATGATTTAGTATTAGAAAACGTGGTTGTTGATGAGTCAGACTTAGTTGAACTACCAAACTACAATACTGGTTTTAAGTTAAATGGATGGCTTTTACTAGTTCCAGCAACTTACTTGGGTATTGCACAAGCAGCTGCTAATTATGCAATTCAGTTTGCTAATACACATTCACCAAACAGTATTCAAGGAACAATCGCAACATTACCAAATGTTCAAGCTTTAATTGGTGAGATTGAGTTAGAACTTACAAAAGCTCGCTTTGCACTTTATGGAGCAGCACAAAGCTATATCGATTCAAAAAACAGCAGTGAAGAAATTAACGCTGAAAATGGTGCTAAAATCGTCAATGCAGTAAATGTTGCAAAACATATTGTAACAAATGCAGCTATTAATGTAGTTGATAAAGCAATGCGTGTCGTTGGAGCGAAAAGCTTACAACGCACAAACCCATTACAACGTTATTATCGCGATGTTCGCGCTGGTCTTCATAATCCACCTATGGATGATTTAACTATTAAAAAACTAGCCGAAGAGGCTTTAAAACTAAAATAAAACATTTGAAACAGGGGAGAAATAAAAATGAAGTTTAACAAATTATTAAAGTTTGCAGCGGTAGGTTTTGCATCAATCTCAATTTTAGCAGCATGTGGTGGGAATGAAGAAGGTACTTCAACTTCAGAACCAGCAGATAACAAGGATGCATCTTCAGGTGAAGTTCAAAAAATTAAAGTTGCCTATGCAATCGGAACAAAACCAATTACTTATCAAGACGAAAATGGTGAAGCACAAGGTTACGATGTTGACGCAATGCGCGCGGTTGATGAGAAATTAGAAGACTATGAATTTGAATTTGTTGGAACAACAGATGATGATTTATTACTTGGTGTTGAACAAGGTAAATATGATGTAGGGATTAAAAATGTATGGTACACAGATGAACGTGCACAAAAATATATTTTCCCAAAAGAATTCTTAGGTTTAAGTAGTGTTGGTTTACTACTGAAAAAAGAAAATGAAAACATTAAAGACTTATCAGATTTTGCATCAGCTAATTTAGAATTAGCACCGATTGCAGCGAATAACGCTCAATACACAATTGTAGATGAGTACAATAAAGCAAATCCAGATAATGAAGTAAAACTTGTAGCTGGTGACGAGTTCACAGTTGACCAAGTACAATGGGTGAATGAAGGCCGTTCAGACGGAGCTATTTACCTTGAAGGTCAATATAATGCACAAATTTTAGCTGAAAACGGTCCTTACCATGGTTTTATTGACGATGTAGTCTATAACGAATTTATGGTTGTTAAAACTTGGCCTTTATTCAACAAAAAACAACAAGAATTTGCTGATGCGTATGATGAAGCAATGGCAGAAATTAAACAAACTGAAGAGCTAAAAGAGTTAATGAAAAAACACTATGGTAGAGATTTATTTGAAGTTCTTGAAAAAGTAGAACGCTAATTAGTAAGGAATATATAAAAAGAAGGCTGTTAGGTCGCTATTCATACCTTTCAGCCTTACTTTTTATTTATAGTCGTCATTACATACATAGTAGAAAATATACTTACGTTCTTAAATGCTTTGTGGTTACTAAATATTAGATAGGAAAGCGGTGAGAAAAGAAATGGAGAAATATTTTGATATAGAGTATATATGGAGTTCTCTTCCACAACTATTACCATTCTTGAAGGTAACCTTCCTTGTAGTAGGTCTTTCAGTTTTAATTGGTTCTTTATTTGGTCTAGTATTGGCATTCGCAAAAATGAGTAATAGTAAATTATTAAGAGTTTTAGCAAATGCTTATACAACTGTGATGCGTTGCACGCCTTCCATTGTTTTATTATTCCTTGTGTATTATGGAGTACCAGCTTTTGCAGAAGGGTTATTCGGTTTAGATTTACAAGATATTCATACAGGTGTATATGTAGTACTCACGTTCACATTACAGTTTGCCGCGATGATGTCTGAAGTAGCTAGATCAGCCATTCAGTCTATTAATAAAGGGCAATATGAAGCTGCTGTTAGTGTTGGGTTAACACCATTTCAAGCTTATCGCCGTATCATCTTCCCACAAGCATTTGTAGTAGCTTTACCGAACTTTGGTAATGGATTGATTTCCATCTTGCAAGAAGGTGCATTAGCCTACACAATTGGATTTGTTGATGTTGTGGGTAAAGCAAATTTAATCATTGCAAATAACTATAATACACACCAATTAGAAATATATATCGCCCTTGCGATCATTTATTGGGTATTAGCAATTGTCATCGAGAAAATCTTTGAACTACTAGAAAAAGCGTTTAGTAAAGGTTCTCGATCATTAAAAGTGTCATAGGAGGTGGCTGTAATGGATACAAGTTTAATTAACGTTCCTTTTTTAATCGATACATTCTTTGTTGCGTTAAGTGGTGTACCAGTTGCTTTACTAGTAACGGTTGTTTCATTACTGATTGCCGTTCCTATTGGATTTTTCCTAGCATTAACACGAATCAATCAAATTCCTGTAATTAATACGATCGCAAAGATTTACGTTTCCTTTGTTCGTGGAACACCAATTATCATTCAAATTTTCGTGTTATACAGTTTTATTCCACTCATGTTGAATGGAATCTTTAAAAAGTACAATATTGAATATTCGGTATATGATATTAATCCATTGTGGTATGCATTTATCATTTTCGCGTTTAATACAGCAGCTGTTTTAGTTGAAGTTTTCCGTTCAGCATTAAGTACAGTCGATAAAGGACAGCTTGAAGCAGCACAGTCTGTTGGGTTAACAAATGCACAAGCTTATCGTCGTATTATTATTCCACAAGCTTTAGTAACTGCACTACCTAATCTATGTACGGCTACAGTAAACTTAATTAAAGCAACGTCTCTAGGTTACGCAATTTCATTATACGAGATTACGTTAAAAGCGAAAGTCGCAGCAAACGTTGGTTATAACTATGTTGAAGCGTATATTGATATTTTCATAGTCTATTTAATTCTGTGTATCGTCGTAGAACAGCTATTTAAATGGTGGGAAAAACGTTTAAGTCGCTACAAATATGCTAATGCTTAAGGAGGTAGAGACATGTTAGAAATTACAAATGTTCATAAATCGTTCGGTAAAAATGAAATCCTAAAGGGCGTTGACTTAACAATCGAAAAAGGTGACGTAGTTGTTATTTTGGGGCCAAGTGGATCAGGTAAAACAACACTTCTGCGATGCATTAACTTTTTAGAAAGAGCCGACCAAGGGACTGCCAACTTTGGTGACCTTAAAGTAGATTTAAAAGGTGCATCTAAAAAAGAAGTTCTAGATGTACGTAAAAAAACAGCCTTTGTGTTCCAAAACTATAATTTATTTAATAATAAAACAGCATTGGAAAACGTGGCTGAAGGGTTAATCATTGGACGAAAAATGCCTAAGGAAGAAGCTTATAAAATCTCTCGAGAAGCACTAGATAAAGTAGGCTTATCAGACAAGTACGATTTTTATCCTGTTCAGCTATCTGGTGGTCAGCAACAACGTGTAGGTATTGCCCGAGCAGTAGCCTTAAACCCAGATATCATTTTATTTGATGAACCAACATCAGCACTAGATCCTGAATTAGTTGGGGAAGTACTAGAAACAATGAAAGAGATTGCTCGAGAAGGAACAACGATGCTTGTTGTAACACATGAAATGGGCTTTGCGAAAGACGTTGCAAAACGAGTGATTTTCATGGATGGCGGCGTTGTGGTGGAAGAAGGTACTCCACACGATATCTTTGTCACGCCAAAAGAAGAACGCACAAAACGGTTCCTTCGTCGTGTATTACCAGGCCAATACGATTACGAGATTTAATTTTCTATGGACCAGTCCTTTTTGAGGGCTGGTTTTTTAATGTCGAGACGCACTTGTTCCAAAGTCTACTGAACACTGTTAAAATTAATTAATAAAATAAAGTAATACATTTGAATATAAAGGGGAGAGCCTTGAGATGAAACTTTACACAAAAACAGGTGACAAAGGGAAAACGAGTTTAATTGGTGGTCGTGTTAGTAAAGATGATCTGCGTGTAGAAACATACGGAACGATTGATGAGTTAAATTCATTCATTGGAAAAGCTGTAACTGAATTAGAGCGACCATTATTTGATGATATCATCGCAGACTTAGAAACAATCCAACATGAATTATTTGATTGTGGTGGCGATTTAGCAAATGTGATGAAAGAGCGTAAATACAAACTTGAAGAAGTATCGATCGAAGCTTTAGAGAAACGAATTGATGCGTTGTCAGATGAGGCACCGCCATTGAAAAGATTTATTTTACCTGGAGGGTCACAAGCAGCAGCAACACTTCATATTGCGAGAACAGTCACTAGAAGAGCAGAGAGACAAATGGTAACGCTCATGAATGAAGTAGAGGATGTACCAACAATCATTCAAAAATATTTAAACCGCTTATCTGACTATTTCTTTGCAGCAGCTCGTGCAGTAAATGCACGTTTAAATGTCAAAGATGTTGAGTATGTTCGCAGTGGAGATGTGTTTAAATAATATGAAGAATCCTAAAGCGACTAAGAAAGCCTTAGTTGTTTTAGGATTTTTATATTTTTCACCCAAATTCTTTTTCCGCATTATTAAGTTTATTTAAGATTAATAAATAATTGTAAATTATGATAAAAAAGGGTTTTAAATATCACACCTTGGGTAAGGAACTATAATACAATAATCGTCAAATTTCTACTTATCACTGACTATATTCCCAAAGTAGTATACCGTAATGCTCTAAAAATACTAAATATTCTACAATACTACTAAAAATCTACATTTTTAATTTTCGGAAATTTCAAAACAATCGTTGACTGCATGCTCATTCATCTTTTACAATAATCATATAATGGAAATTGGAAACGTTACCAATAAAATCTATTAGCATTTTTACAAAAATATTAGAATATCTATTAATAGACTAACACATTGGGGAGAAGGATCAGGGGGGAGAAGCATATGAGTCCGTTACTTATTGCAAACTGGGTATTCTTTATTGGTGTTGTGCTTTATGCATTGGGGTTATTTTCATATTTATTAAAAACTAGATATGAATACGTAAAACTAGGGAAAAAAGAAGAGTTTAATGAAAGTGTCAAAGAACGACTTGAAAAAGTATGGGTGAATGTGTTTGGACAGAAGAAATTATTAAAAGATAAAAAGAGTGGAATTATACACGTATTATTCTTTTACGGTTTTCTTCTCGTTCAATTAGGTGCTATTGATTTAATCTGGAAGGGGTTAGCACCAGGATCACATTTACCACTCGGACCATTATATGAAGTGTTTACATTTTTTGAAGAAATCGTAGCGGCTGTTATTTTATTTGCTGTAGTCTGGGCATTCCATCGTCGTTACATAGAAAAACTTGTCCGTTTAAAGCGTGGTTGGAAAAATGGACTAGTTTTAATTTTTATTGGTGGGTTAATGGTCTCTACATTAATTGGAAATGGTATGGGCCTTATTTGGCACGGAGAAGGATTTTCTGGAAGTGAGCCAATTGCCTCCAGTATCGCAGCAATCTTTGGCTTTTTATCACCTGAAGTGGCTGCAGGCGGCTTCTATGCTATGTGGTGGGTGCATTTACTAATTTTATTGACGTTCTTAGTCTATGTTCCACAATCTAAGCATTTCCATTTAATTGTGGGTCCAGCAAACGTCTACTTCAATCGACTTGACCGTGCGGGTACTTTACGTCCAATTAATTTCGATGTGATGGAAGAGGCTGAAGATGAAGAAGAAATGCCTTCCTTTGGGGTAGGGAAGATTGAAGATTTTACACAAAAGCAATTAATAGATTTATATGCTTGTGTAGAATGTGGACGCTGTACAAATATGTGTCCAGCAACTGGGACTGGTAAGATGCTGTCACCAATGGATTTAATCGTAAAATTACGCGATCATCTAACTGCAACGGGTGCCGTCACAACAAAACAAAAGCCTTGGGTACCATTTACAATGTTTAAAAATACACAAGGAAATCAACTTGCTGTGGCAGCTGGTGCCCAAGGAGCAGTGATTGAGGACATTTATAGTCCATCATTAATTGGAGATGTCATTACAGAAGAAGAGATTTGGGCATGTACAACTTGCCGCAACTGTGAAGATCAATGTCCAGTGATGAACGAACATGTAGATAAAATTATCGATCTTCGTCGTTACTTAACGATGACAGAAGGAAAAGTGAATACAGATGCACAACGCGCAATGAACAATATCGAGCGCCAAGGAAATCCTTGGGGGCTTAACAGAAAAGAAAAAGAAAACTGGCGCGATCAAGACCCATCTATTCAAATTCCAACAGTAAAAGAAGCGAAAAAATCAGGTGATGGCTTCGAATACTTATTCTGGGTTGGTTCAATGGGGTCATTTGATAGTCGCTCACAAAAAATTGCCTTATCCTTTGCTCGTTTATTAAATGAAGCTGGTGTCAAATTTGCTATTCTCGGTAATAAAGAGAAAAACTCAGGGGACACACCTCGTCGCCTAGGAAATGAGTTCTTATTCCAAGAATTAGCGACTGCGAACATTGAAGAATTTGAGAAAAATGAAGTAACAAAAATCGTAACGATTGATCCACACGCATATAACATTTTCAAAAATGAATATAAAGACTTCGGCTGGGAAGGTGAAGTATATCACCATACAGAACTATTGTTTGATCTGATCGAACAAGGACTCTTAACAATGAATCATCGAGTTGAGGAAACGATTGTTTTCCACGATTCTTGTTACTTAGGTCGATACAATGACGTATACGATGCACCACGAGAAATTTTAAAAGCTATCCCTGGTGTCAACTTAGTTGAAATGGAACGTAACCGCGAAACGGCAATGTGTTGTGGGGCAGGTGGGGGCTTAATGTGGATGGAAGAACACGTTGGGAACCGCATTAATGTAGCCCGTACCGAACAAGCCTTAGAAACTAGTGCATCGATCATTTCATCTGGATGTCCATACTGTCTAACAATGCTTTCAGATGGTACGAAAGCAAAAGAAGTTGAAGAGCAAGTAGGAACATATGATATTGCCGAGCTACTCGAACGGTCTGTATTTGGAGAACAAAAATCTTCCAATGAAACAACTGAGTCTACTAGTGAAACGATTGCAGCAACTGAAGAATAAAAATTTCTTTAAAAAGTTCTAATAAATGAATGCTGTTCATATGATAAAGGTGGATGGATTTTGTAGAAGTGAAAAGAGGGTGTGATAAATAATCACAGCCTCTTTTAATAAAAAAGTGGCGAGCGAGCGTTCAGTCAACGGCCAATCTATAAATCTCGCAACAGAAACAAAGGGGTAGTACATAAACGAAGGGATGGGGAAATATGAATCGTACTGTGATTTTAGATGGGGCAAGAACACCATTTGGAAAATTTGGAGGTGACTTAGCTTCACTTTCTGCGAGTGACTTAGGGGGAAATGCAATCAAAGCTGCATTAGCTAAGGCGAACATTAATCCAAATGAAGTGGATGAAGTAATTATGGGGACTGTGTTACAAGCAGGGCAAGGTCAAATACCTTCTCGACAAGCAGCTTCAAAAGCGGGAATTCCATGGTCTGTAAAAACAGAAACAGTTAATAAAGTGTGTGCTTCAGGAATGCGAAGTGTTACGCTAGCCGATCAACTAATCCGCTTGGGCGATGAAGAAATAATTGTTGCTGGTGGAATGGAATCCATGTCAAACGCTCCTTATTATTTACCAAACGGACGTTGGGGATTACGCATGGGGAATGCTCAATTAGTTGACGGAATGGTGTATGACGGTCTCTCATGTGCATTTGATCCGAAGCATGTGCATATGGGTACTTACGGAAATTCAACAGCAAATGAATATGAAATTTCACGATCTGCTCAAGATGAGTGGGCTGTTCGTAGTCATCAACTGGCAGTTAAAGCGATAGAGTCAGGTGTGTTTGCACAAGAAATTACGTCAGTTGAGGTTCCACAGAGAAAAGGGGAGCCACTGATTGTCAGTGAAGATGAGGCCCCTCGTAAAGACACTTCTTTGGAAGCGTTAACAAAATTACGACCTGCATTTGATCGAGACGGAACGATCACGGCGGGCAACGCACCAGGTGTGAATGACGGAGCGTGTGCACTTGTACTAATGAATGAGGAAAAGGCTAAACAAGAAGGGCGAACACCTCTTGCAATCATTGTTGGCCATGCAGAAGTAGGGGTGGAACCAAAAGACTTCCCTCAAACACCTGGGCTCGTTATTAATAAATTACTTGAGAAGACAGGAAAATCTATTGAAGAAATCGATTTAATCGAAATCAACGAAGCTTTTGCAGCTGTTGCATTAGTTAGTAATCAAATCGCAGGGCTTGACCCAGATAAAGTAAATGTAAATGGTGGTGCGGTTGCATTAGGTCATCCAATTGGAGCATCGGGTACAAGAATCATCTTAACTCTTGCATATGAGTTAAAGAGACGTGGTGGAGGATTAGGAATCGCTGCTATTTGTTCTGGTGGTGGCCAAGGAGATGCCGTATTAATCGAAGTACCTAAGTTTTAGTTCAACACTGTACTCATTAATTTCGTGATAAATAAGACGTTCAAATAGGGGGATAAACGAGATGGCGATTCAAAAGGTAATGGTAATAGGTGCAGGACAAATGGGATCAGGCATTGCCCAAGTTTGTGCGCAAGCCGGGTATGATGTCATTCTAAACGATATTAAACAAGAATTTTGGGACAGAGGAATCGGAGTGATTACAAAAAATCTTTCTCGTGACGTGGAAAAGGGCAGAAAAACTGAAGCAGAGAAGGAAGCTGTTTTAAACCGAATCTCCAAATCACTTGATCTGAGAGATGCGGTAGACGTTGACTTAGTAATTGAAGCGGCAACTGAAAATATGGATATTAAACAATCAATCTTTAAAGAGCTTGATGCAATTGCACCGCAACATGCTATTTTGGCAACGAATACATCTTCATTACCCATTACAGAAATTGCCGCAGTTACAGAACGTCCGGAACAAGTAATTGGCATGCACTTCATGAACCCAGTACCCGTAATGAAACTGGTTGAAGTCATTCGAGGGCTTGCAACAACGGATGAAGTATATAAAGAAATTGAGCAAATGACTATTCAGTTAGAGAAAACACCTGTAGAAGTAAATGACTTCCCAGGGTTTATTTCAAACCGTATCTTACTTCCGATGATTAACGAAGCAATCTATGCTTTGTATGAAGGGGTCGCAACGAAAGAAGCTATTGACGATGTAATGAAACTAGGAATGAATCATCCAATGGGTCCTCTAACATTAGCAGACTTTATCGGATTAGATACATGTTTATATATTATGGAAATCTTGCATGACGGATTAGGAGATAGTAAGTATCGCCCTTGTCCATTATTACGAAAATATGTTGCAGCGGGTTGGTTAGGAAGAAAATCAGGACGTGGATTCTACGTATACGAATAAAGGGGGCTGACAACATATGAATCTGCAATTTACGGAAGAACAATTGATGATGCGAGACATGGTACGTCAATTTGCAGAACATGAAATTGCTCCTTTCATTGAACAGATGGAAGCTGGTATTTTTCCACGTGATATTTTAAACAAAATGGGGAAAATCGGGCTAATGGGAATCACTTCCCCCGAAAGTCTTGGCGGATCCGAAATGGATTTCACTTCTTACATTTTAGCTATTCACGAGTTATCGAAAGTAAGTGCATGTATTGGCGTTATATTATCAGTTCATACGTCAGTCGGAACAAATCCTATTCTTTACTTCGGTACCGATGAACAAAAGAAAAAATATATTCCGAAGTTAGCAAGTGGAGAGTATTTAGGTGCATTTTGCTTAACGGAGCCTGGTGCAGGTTCCGACGCTGGCGCATTAAAAACAAGAGCAGTACTTAACGGGGAACACTATATTTTAAATGGGTCGAAGGTATATATCACGAATGGTGGAGAAGCAGATGTTTATATTGTATTTGCTTCTACAAACCCAAATAGAGGTTCCCGTGGGATTTCAGCTTTCATTGTTGAAAAAAATACCCCAGGGCTCATCATCGGAAAAGACGAAAAGAAAATGGGACTTCATGGTTCAAGGACAGTGCAATTAACCTTTGAAAATATGAAAGTACCAAAAGAAAACCTTCTAGGTGAAGAGAATAAAGGGTTCAGTATTGCCATGGCAAACTTAGATGTAGGCCGAATCGGGATTGCTGCTCAAGCGCTTGGAATTGCTGAAGCAGCATTAGAAGCTGCAACAAAATATGCGAACGAACGAGTTCAATTTGGAAAGCCCATTAATTCAAATCAAGGAATTGCTTTTAAACTTGCAGATATGGCAACAGCTGTGGAAGCAGCTAAACTACTTGTCTATCGTGCGGCTGATTTACGCTCTCGAAACTTACCTTGTGGGATTGAAGCCTCGATGGCAAAATTACATGCATCTAAAACAGCTGTTCAAGTGGCAATTGATGCTGTGCAGATTTTTGGTGGGTATGGCTATACCAAAGAATACCCAGTAGAACGTTATTTCCGTGATGCCAAAATTACAGAAATCTACGAAGGAACAAGTGAAATTCAAAGAATCGTAATTAGCAAACATCTTTGAGTACCATGTACGTGAAATTAAGTACCAGGTACCCAATCAATATTAACTATTCAAACAAAGGGGATATGAAAATGAACTTTCAATTAACTGAAGAACATGAACAATTAAGAGAAATGATTAGAGACTTTGCGTTAAATGAAGTTGCTCCTACTGCTGCAGAACGTGATGAAGAAGCTCGCTTTGACCGTGCAATTTGGGATAAAATGGCTGAACTTGGGTTAACGGGGATCCCATGGCCTGAAGAGTATGGAGGAGCTGGATTCGACTTTTTAGCCTATGCAATTGCGGTTGAAGAGTTATCACGTGTATGTGCTTCAACAGGAGTGACATTGTCTGCACACACGTCTTTAGCTGGATGGCCACTATATAAATTTGGATCAGAAGAACAAAAACAAAAATACCTTCGTCCAATGGCAGAAGGGAAAAAGATTGGTGCTTACTGCTTAACTGAAGCAGGGTCAGGTAGTGATGCAGGTGGCATGAAAACAACAGCAAAACTAGATGGCGATGAATATGTACTTAATGGTTCAAAAATCTTCATTACTAATGGTGGCGTAGCAGATATTTACATTGTTTTTGCAGCGACTAATCCAGAAGAAAAACATAAAGGAACAAGTGCATTTATAGTTGAATCAAGCTATCCAGGATTTTCTGTTGGGAAAAAAGAAGATAAACTTGGAATTCGTTCATCACCTACAACTGAGATTGTTTTTGATAATTGCCGAGTGCCTAAGGAAAACTTGCTAGGTGTAGAGGGGCAAGGCTTTAAAATTGCCATGCAAACATTAGATGGTGGCCGTAATGGGATTGCCGCTCAGGCAGTTGGGATTGCTCAAGGTGCTCTAGATGCTGCGATCGATTACTCAAAAGAACGTGTACAGTTTGGGAAACCAATTGTTGCGAATCAAGGGATTTCATTTAAACTAGCGGATATGGCAACAGGAATTGAGGCTTCCCGTTTGCTAACATATCAAGCAGCGTGGCTGGAGTCGAATGACTTACCTTATGGTAAAGCAAGCGCAATGGCAAAATTATTAGCTGGTGATACGGCAATGTCTGTCACAACAGAAGCAGTTCAAATTTTCGGTGGCTATGGCTATACAAAAGATTATCCGGTAGAGCGTTATATGCGTGATGCAAAAATTACACAAATCTATGAAGGAACGCAAGAGATTCAGAGATTAGTAATCTCTCGCATGCTAACAAAATAACTTATGCCAAAAAAAGAGGATCATTTTTTCGTTCAAACATCTGTGAAGGATGAAAGCCTAATCGAACTACGACGTCAGCAAATCATTAAAGGGGCAGTCAAATTATTTAAAGAGAAGGGCTTTCATCGGGCGACAACTAGAGAACTAGCCAAAGCTGCCGGGTTTAGTATTGGAACTCTATATGAGTACATTCGAACGAAAGAAGACGTGCTCTATTTAGTTTGTGATAGCATTTATAAAGAAGTAACGAATCAATTATCTAGTATCTCAACGAGTGCGGGAACAATTGATGAGTTAAAAGAAGCAATTAGTCAATATTTTTTATTAATTGATCGTATGATAGATGAATTTACTATTATGTATCAGGAAACAAAATCTTTGCCTAAAGAAGCGATGAAGTATGTTTTGAAAAAGGAAATAGAAATGGTTGCATTGTTTGAGAAAATCATAAAAAAATGTGTTGAAACTGGGGAGTTAACTCTTTCCGATAAAGAAATTTACTTAGCTGCAAACCATGTAGTTATTCAAGGACAAAGTTGGGCATTCCGAAAATGGGTATTCCAAAAGCATTATTCCATTCACGACTATATTCATTTGCAAACGAAAATGGTGTTATCAGGGATGACACATTTTCAACTCGAGAAATAGTTAAGAGGAATATTCTACTCTTTGGAGAGTACTGAGTTGATCTGTATTCAAGAATCTAGACACCGCAATAGCATACCTTTGCTACTCCGCGGTGTCTTTCGTTTTACATCAGGAGGATTTGAAATCAATTTTTCGTTATTGATGCACTTAAGCAAACTACTACTTGGAGATTAGTAGGATTAAAAAAGAATTGTAAATAAGGGGGAAGTAATTATGGTAAAAGTTGAACAATCAGAAAAAGTTAATCATCAGTCAGGAGTTTATCGTCCAAAGCATCATGTTCGTTTTGTCACAGCTTCCAGTCTTTTTGATGGTCATGATGTTTCGGTTAATATTATGCGCAGAATCTTACAGGCTAGTGGAGCAGAGGTAATTCATCTTGGACATAATCGCTCAGTAGAAGAAGTGGTAAATGCGGCTATTCAAGAAGATGCTCAAGCAATCGCAGTTTCATCTTATCAAGGTGGGCATATGGAATATTTTAAATATATGTATGATTTATTGCGTGAAAAAGGAGCATCACACATAAAAATTTATGGTGGTGGTGGAGGGGTAATATTACCTCGTGAAATCCGAGAACTACATGAATACGGAATAGCGGGGATTTTCTCTCCGGAAGACGGCATGAAGATGGGCTTACAAGGCATGATCAATGCGCAAATACAAGGGGCGGACTTTTCTACATTAAAGGGCAACTTCTTGCCAATGCTTGAAAAGCTTACAACGAAAACACCAGGTATATTAGCAAATCTCATCACAGCTGCTGAAGAAGGTGGAAATCAAGAAGTAGTGCAGTTGATTGAAGAAGCAAAAAAGAGAACAAAAAATACGCCGGTTTTAGGGATTACTGGAACTGGTGGGGCAGGTAAATCATCATTAACAGATGAATTAATCCGTCGATTCCTTCGTGAGTTTCCTGATAAAAATATTGCGATTCTTTCAGTTGATCCAACAAAACAAAAAACTGGTGGGGCCTTACTTGGGGACCGTATTCGCATGAATGCAATATTTGATAATCGAGTATATATGCGGAGTCTTGCAACTCGTGGATCGAAAACAGAATTGACATCTTCAATTGGAGATGTGTTACAAATCGTAAAAGCAGCAGGTTACGATTTAATTATTGTTGAGACGAGCGGAATTGGGCAAGGGGATGCGGAGATAACAAACTATACTGACTTATCTATGTATGTGATGACAAGTGAGTTTGGTGCACCGACACAACTTGAAAAAATTGATATGATCGATTACGCAGATTTAATTGCCATTAATAAGTTTGAAAGAAAAGGTTCAGAAGATGCCCTTCGCCAGGTGCAAAAGCAGTATCAACGCTCCCATGAATTATGGAACGCAAGCTTAGATACAATGCCTGTTTACGGAACCATCGCGAGTCAATTTAACGATAAGGGAACGAACTCTTTATTTGCTGCATTGATTGCAAAAATCAATGAGAAGTGTGGACTTGAATGGGAAACATCTTATGAACAGTTTATTAAAACACAAAAGCAAAACGTCATTATCCCAAATGATCGACGTTATTATTTACGTGAAATCGTGGATACGGTTCGAAACTATCATAAGAAGGCAAATCAACAAGTTGAACTTGCCCGCAAGCTTTATCAACTTGAAGGCTCAATTGTGACAATTCAAGAAAAAACACCAAACGACGCCCTAATATCTTCATTACAATCATTAGCTGATGGCATCAAAAATGAGCTTACTGAAGAGTCAAAACAAATTTTATCCAATTGGGGAAAACTAAAAGAATCATATTCAGGCGATGAACTCGTTACAAAAATACGTGATAAAGAAATTCGTACGTTGTTAAAAACAACATCGTTATCAGGAACAAAAATTCCAAAAGTCGCTCTTCCGAAATTTAAAGATTACGGAGAGATCTTGCGTTTTGTATATGCTGAGAATGTACCAGGTCAGTTCCCATATACGGCAGGCGTATTCCCGTTTAAACGTCAAGGAGAGGATCCAAAACGACAATTTGCTGGTGAAGGTACACCAGAACGTACAAATAAACGATTCCATTATTTATCGAAGGATGATGATGCGAAACGTTTATCCACTGCTTTTGATTCAGTGACTTTGTATGGGGAAGATCCAGACATTCGTCCAGATATTTATGGGAAAGTCGGAGAGTCAGGTGTAAGTGTTTGTACGTTAGATGATATGAAAAAGCTTTATGCGGGTTTTGATTTATGTGCACCATCTACATCTGTTTCGATGACTATTAATGGTCCAGCACCAATCATTTTAGCGATGTTCATGAATACTGCGATCGACCACCAAGTACAACAACTTGAAGCAAAATTAGGACGACAGTTAACCATTCAAGAATTTACAGATGTACGTGAAAAAACATTGCAGGTTGTGCGCGGAACTGTTCAGGCTGATATTTTAAAAGAGGATCAAGGCCAAAATACATGCATCTTCTCCACGGAATTTGCCCTTCGAATGATGGGTGATATTCAGGCATACTTTATTGATCATAAAGTGCGTAATTATTATTCGGTATCCATTTCGGGTTACCATATTGCTGAAGCGGGAGCAAATCCGATTTCTCAGCTTGCGTTTACACTTGCAAATGGTTTTACGTATGTCGAATACTATTTAAGCCGTGGAATGCATATAGATGATTTTGCACCGAATTTATCGTTCTTCTTCTCAAATGGATTAGACCCTGAATATACAGTGATTGGTCGAGTGGCCCGTCGTATTTGGTCAATTGTTATGCGTGATAAGTATGGAGCAAATGAGCGTTCGCAAAAATTGAAATATCATATTCAAACTTCTGGTCGATCTTTACATGCTCAAGAAATTGATTTCAATGATATTCGCACAACTCTACAAGCACTAATGGCCTTACAAGATAACTGTAATTCTCTTCATACAAATGCATATGATGAAGCCATCACAACTCCTACTGAAGAATCGGTTAGACGTGCAATGGCAATTCAAATGATCATTACGAAAGAGCTTGGTTTATCCAAAAATGAAAACCCATTACAAGGTTCGTTTATTATTGAGGAATTAACTGATTTAGTGGAGCAGGCTGTTTTAGAAGAATTTGAGCGCATTAATGATCGTGGTGGCGTTTTAGGTGCGATGGAGACTCAATATCAGCGCGGCAAAATCCAAGAGGAATCCATGAACTATGAGCATCTAAAACACTCAGGTGAGCTACCGATTGTTGGGGTAAACACTTATTTAAATCCAAATCCTCCATCATCAGAAGAAATCGATCAAATGGAAATTGCTCGTGCTTCGAAGGCAGAAAAAGATTTACAAATTCACAATTTACAAGAGTTTCAAAAAAGAAATAAAGAAAATTGTGAAGTTGCTTTAAATAAATTAAAGCAAGTTGCCTTAGTTGGTGGTAATATATTTGAGGAACTAATGGAAACGGTTAAAGTAGCAAGCTTAGGTCAAATTACAAAAGCGTTATATGAAGTTGGCGGACAGTATCGAAGAAATATGTAGTTGAAAGTTGATATTAAATGAGGGGGTTTTATTCTAACAGTCCTTATACATTCATACAGTGTATAGTTTTCGTAATTTGTATCAATTTCATCTACTTCAGCAAAACAAATTTCTCAAATGTAGGAAATTTCCTACATGAGAATACTTGATAATGCTAATTTTTGGTATTATTTTTAAAAAGTTAGATATAATGATGGATACGAGAAACAGAAAGGATTGCTTTAGGATGAAACAACATCTTCATTATATTTTTATACTGGTCTGTTTAATTGCAATCTTCTTTCTGTATAATAAACAGCTAGGTTCCGTTCCATTACTAATATTATCCATATACTTTTTTGTTTTAGGCATAAGAGAAATATATATAATAAAAAACGATAAATCAAACTAGCATAGTAAACATTACTTTGTATATAATGGGTATTATGCTAACTTTGTTCAGGTAAAGGATAAAATCTTAACTGGTTTTTGGAACAAAGTCAAAAGCCTCTTAATAGGTTTCGCAGATGATGCATACTCAAAATAAAATCTGTACCAAGGCAATTGATGAAAATATGGAATGAATATAGAAAGGACGTGCACGAGTTTGAATATTCGTGAATTAACAAAAGAAGAATTAGCAGAGGAATCATTAATCGATTTAGCATTTGCAATTCTAAACGAAAGAAAAGCACCACTTCAATTTCATGATTTATTAAAAGAAATTCAAAATTTGAACGGTTTGTCTGATGAAGAAATTCAAAGTAGACTAGTTCAATTTTATACTGATATGAACATTGACGGACGTTTCTTAGTAAACACTGAAAACGGTTGGGGACTTCGTGAATGGTACAAAGTTGAAACAATCGAAGAAGAAACTGCTCCTACAGTTAAAACACGTAAGAGAAAATCTAAAGCAGCTGCTGATGATGAAGACGATTTAATTGTTGATGAGGAAGATTTAGTATTTGAAGAAGACTTTGATGAGTTCGTGGATGAGGAAGAAGTCGAAGATGAGGAAGAGGATTTAGACTTTGAAGAAGAAGAAGACATCGACACCCTAGATGTAGATGGTGAAATTGATGATGTTGACGACGAAATCATTGATGAAGATGAAGGGTTCATCATAGAAGATGATGAATTAGAAGAAGACGAAGAAGAGGACGAAATCGAAGAGGAAGAAGACGAAGACCTACGTTAATATGGGCTGAAAATGTTCTATTGGACATTTTTAGTATTTAATAGGACTTGACTTCTTTAATGGTTCGATATAATCTTTTATTTGGGCTCCTAAAAAGGAGAATATCCGTGTTAATTCACGCTCCCTCTGCAATTTTTGCAGGTGGAGCGTTTTTTTATTTTTAAAAGAAAAGAAAATAGGAGAACATAACGTATAGCTATAATACTTCATAGTAGGTTGCTCCGAAACTTTGCAAATAGAGAAAGCAATGTTTTAAATTTCAAGAGAGGCCAAGCCTATTAAATATTTAGTTTCTCGAACTTTTCTTAATGCTTATGGGAATTGCGTATAAGGAGGAAAAATGTAATGACAAAGTATATTTTCGTAACAGGTGGGGTTGTATCATCTCTTGGAAAAGGGATTGTAGCGGCTTCTTTAGGACGTCTGTTAAAAAATAGAGGTTTACAAGTAACAATTCAAAAATTTGATCCGTATTTAAATATTGATCCAGGTACAATGAGTCCATATCAACATGGTGAAGTATTCGTAACAAATGATGGAGCAGAAGCAGACTTAGACTTAGGTCACTATGAGCGTTTTATCGATATTAACTTAGGAAAACACTCAACAGTAACGTCTGGTCGTGTTTATCAATCCGTTCTTGCTAAAGAACGCCGAGGCGATTATAACGGGAAAACTGTTCAAGTAATTCCTCACGTAACAAATGAAATTAAAGATCGTATCCAACGTGCTGGACGTGAAACAAACGCAGATATCGTTATTACTGAAGTTGGTGGAACAGTAGGGGACATCGAAGGACTTCCATTCTTAGAAGCAATCCGCCAAATGAAATCAGATTTAGGACATAACAATGTTATGTATGTTCATTGTACGTTAATTCCTTACATTGCAGCTGCTGGAGAGTTGAAAACAAAACCAACACAACACTCAGTAAAAGAATTACGCTCATTAGGGATCCAACCAAACATTATTGTCGTTCGTACAGAGCAACCGGTTTCTGACGACATGAAAGATAAATTAGCATTATTCTGTGATGTAACACCTCGTGATATTATCGAATCTCGTGATGCAGAACATTTATATGAAGTGCCATTAAATCTTCATGCACAAGATTTCGATGATATCGTATTAGAACATTTCCGTATTGAAGCACCAGAAGCGAATATGTCTGATTGGAAAGAGCTTGTAAGTAAAGTAAAAAATCTTCAACACAAAACACGTATCGCCCTTGTTGGTAAATATGTAGAGCTTCCAGATGCTTATATTTCTGTTGTTGAAGCATTAAAACACGCTGGTTATGTATATGATTCAGATATCGAAGTAGATTGGATTAATGCAGAACACGTAAACAATGAAAACGTAGCAGAACTATTAGGCACTGCTGACGGAATTTTAGTTCCTGGTGGATTCGGCGACCGTGGTATTGAAGGTAAGATTTCTGCAATTCAATATGCACGTGAAAATGACATTCCATTCCTAGGTATTTGTTTAGGTATGCAATTAGCATCAATCGAATTTGCACGTAACGTATTAGGCTTAGATGGAGCACATTCTACAGAATTAAATAAAGAAACGCCTTACCCAATCATTGACTTTTTACCAGATCAAAGCGATGACATCGACTTAGGTGGTACTTTACGTCTAGGTTTATATCCATGTAAATTAGTAGAAGGTTCTCGTGCAGCTAAAAGCTATAACGATGAATTAATTTATGAACGTCACCGTCACCGTTATGAATTTAATAATGAATTCCGTGAAGCAATGGAAGCGGAAGGTCTTGTATTCTCAGGAACAAGTCCAGACAATAAATTAGTTGAGATTATTGAATTACCAGAGAAAAAATTCTTTGTGGCATGTCAATTCCACCCAGAATTAATTTCTCGTCCACAACGCCCACAACCACTATTCCGTGAATTTGTAGGCGCATCATTTAATAACCGTTAATATAAAGAAAACGTAAATGGGTTTGTTTAGCAGACGAGTTGGCCAAAATTTGGATCATGTCGCTAACCGGCTTAACTGAAAATTAAAAAAGGCAACTTGACGTCTATATTTGACGACAAGTTGCCTTTTTATCGATATTAGAGCGATGAAGCTTTAAATTGGTAGAAAATCCATTTTAATGAAAATGCTATTCTAATTCATCATCATCTGAAATCATTTCATCATAGCTCATTTTGATTGCTTCATAAATGAAAAGAGCCGCCATTAAATGAGGAACGACAATTCGTTCACCCAATTTAGTTGGATGAGGTAAAATACCACCACGAATTTTCATCGAGATATACGTATAAGCTAGTTCACTTAGTTGATTTGATTCTCCTGCAGGTTCACTTGCTATTACAGCAAATGGAATGAATTCATCATATAACGTTTTGGCTAATGAAATTGCATCTTGATGATCACTATTTCGCGTAAATATACAAACGCGGTCAACATCAGTAATCAATGTATCTGGTGTCCATTTTGCAAGTTTAGAGAACGGCTCTGCACCAAATAGAGCATTTAATTCTACCGCTTGAAGTTCGTCAAAACATGCGAAATAAATAGTTCCTTGTCCAATGGCCGCTTGTGCAAGTAGTCTTGCTGTCTCTTCTATTGCCTCTTCTTCGCTTTGGACAATTCTTTGAAATAGACCATTTAATTGGGTTGTAAGTATTTTAGACATAGTTCCACCTCATTTGTATTATAAGTTTGATATAATACAAATGTAAAATAAGAACATTTTATCATCATACAACTAAATTTTTTGTAACGAAAGCAAAGTAAGGTGTCTAGGAAATTCCCGTCTCTATTTTTAGTAAAAGTGAGTACAACTCAAATTCCGCACGTAGAAACGTCGAGGCTATTTGACATTTAGATAAAGGGTTTTTCCTTACAAACAGCGAAATATATGTTTAGAAAATGGAAAAAATGGGAAGTGTTTTTCTAACTAAGGGGATTAAGGGGTAAAAAGCTGTGAAAAAAATACTAATAGTAGATGATCAAAAAGGAATTCAACTTTTATTACAAGAAGTCTTTAAAAAAGAAGGTTATAAAACATTATTAGCTTCTACGGGTGTTGAAGCCATTAGACTACTTGAAGCGGATCGTGTTGGTTGCGTTTTACTAGATATGAAAATACCAGGAATGAATGGTATTGAAATTTTAAAGCGTATGAAAGATATGAATATTCATTTACCTATTTTTATGATGACGGCTTTTGGTGATGAGGAATTAATGAATCAAGCCTATGAGTTAGGTGTTTCAAAGTTTTTTACTAAGCCATTTAATATTTTTGATGTTCGTGATGAAGTGAAAGCAGCAATGGCGGAATAATTAATGCTCTTATACTTTCTTTTTTAATACTTTTACAATGTTCAGTAAGGTCAGACGTCTCTTTAAAAAGAGATGAGTCTACTTCAGAGACTGTTCTAAATATTTAAAGTAACGAGATAGGGATTAATTAACATTTGCCTCGCGTAAGTAGATTTTGAGCCTGACGATTTTGCTTTCGGTGCAGAAAAGAGAGGAGTCTGTTGAGTGACTCTTGATGTAGTGCATGGTACGCATATTAGAATTTTAGACCATTTTACTTACCCATAAAGGTATTTTGCGGCTGTCGCTTTGGCTTTCGCCGCAGAAAAGAGGAGTCACTTGAGTGACTCCATAAGAATAAAAGCTGCGCAGAATAAGATTCATAATCATTTGCCTTACGTATAAAGGGAATTTGCACCTGACGCTATGGCTTTCGGTGCAGAAAAGAGAGGAGTCACTTGAGTGACTCCATAAGAATAAAAGCTGCGCAGAATAAGATTCATAATCATTTGCCTTACGTATAAAGGGAATTTGCACCTGACGCTATGGCTTTCGGTGCAGAAAAGAGAGGAGTCACTTGAGTGACTCCTCTCTTTTTGCTATGATGATATGGAATATTTATGATTTTCAACTTAATTCATCCTGAGGAGGATTTTAATAATGCCGTTAGTATCGATGAAAGAAATGTTAGAAAAAGCAAAGGCTGAAAAATACGCAGTAGGTCAATTTAATATTAATAACCTAGAATTTACTCAAGCGATTTTATTAGCAGCTGAAGAGGAAAAGTCTCCTGTAATTCTTGGAGTTTCTGAAGGTGCTGGTAAATATATGGGCGGATTTGTGGCTGTTGTTCATATGGTAAAAGGTTTAATGGAAAGTTATAAAATCACAGTTCCTGTAGCAATTCATTTAGACCATGGTTCAAGCTTTGAAAAATGTAAAGAAGCAGTTGATGCTGGTTTCACTTCTGTCATGATTGATGCTTCTCACCATCCATTTGAAGAAAACGTTAAACTAACAAATCAAGTAGTGGAATACGCACATTCAAAAGGTGTTTCAGTTGAAGCTGAGCTAGGTACTGTTGGTGGAGATGAAGATGGTGTTACAGGTGGTATCATCTATGCCGATCCACAAGAATGTAAAGCATTAGTTGAACAAACTGAAATTGATTGCTTAGCGCCAGCATTAGGTTCTGTTCACGGTCCTTACAAAGGTGAACCAAATCTTGGGTTCAAAGAGATGGAAGAAATCTCTAATCTTGCAAACCTTCCACTTGTATTACATGGTGGGACAGGTATTCCAACGAAAGATATTCAACGTTCTATTTCTTTAGGAACTGCGAAAATCAACGTAAACACTGAAAACCAAATTTCAGCAACAAGAGTGATTCGTGAAATTTTAGACAACGACAAAAAAGTATATGACCCACGTAAATATTTAGGGCCAGCACGCGAAGCAATTAAAGAAACTGTAATTGGTAAAATGCGTGAATTTGGAAGTTCTCAAAAAGCTTAATAGTTAAAAATATAAGAAAGCAGTAGCTCAAATACATTTGAAATAGATTTATACAACCGTAGACAATCTAATATTTCACTGCTTTTCTTGAGTCAAATAGTGATTTCGGAGGAGAAGTGTCGGATTGTTTCAAATCCACCTTCTCTTCACTTGTATATAGACAACATTTTTAAAAATATTGATGTACCGGAGGAAAACATAATGAAATTTTTTATTGATACAGCTAATTTTGATGAAATTAAAGAAGCCCATTCTTGGGGAATTATCTCAGGTGTAACAACTAATCCATCGTTAGTGGCAAAAGAAGAAAATATATCATTCCACGATCGTCTTCGTGAAATTGCTGAGTTAGTTGATGGATCTGTAAGTGGAGAAGTTATTTCATTAGATGCTGAAGGTATGATTAAAGAAGGTTTAGAACTAGCTGCAATTGCTCCAAATATTACAGTGAAATTACCGATGACTCCGGATGGATTGAAAGCATGTAAATTCTTTTCTGAAAAAGGAATTAAAACAAATGTAACGCTTATTTTTAGTGCAAATCAAGCACTTATGGCAGCTCGTGCAGGTGCAACTTATGTATCACCATTTGTTGGCCGTTTGGATGATATTGGATACAACGGTGTCGACTTAATTTCAACAATAGCAGATATTTTCACAATTCATGATATTAAATCTGAAATTATTGCAGCATCAATTCGTCATCCACAACATATTACTGAAGTTGCCTTAGCAGGTGCACATATCTCCACAACGCCGTTCAAAGTATTAAAGCAACTATTTAGTCATCCTTTAACTGATAAAGGGATTGAAGGATTCCTATCAGATTGGAAAAAGCGTCAAGAACAATAATCCACTATATGGAATATTCCCTAAAAACCTATCTAAAAATGGAATAGGTAATCGGTGAATAAATTCTATCAGGTTGATGAGAATGTAATTACAACGAAGTATTCTTTCGGCATCGTAAGATCAGCGGAAAATGTAATAGCTCTTTGCCAATCACGTTTTAATTGAAAAGTAAAGTTCAGTGAGTTACTTTTTTACATTTTCACGCTTAAAGACACAAGAAATTGGGAAGTCGAATAGTAATAGAACATACAAAATCATTGATGTAAAATTTTCGCAAAATTCCACATCCTGAATTGAAAGAAAAATAATAGATGGAAGCGAAATTGACAATACTAAACGAAACTTTCCAATCATAAGGGAGAACGCGTTATGGATGTTTATAAAATCATTGGCGAAAATCGTCTTGAAGGTACGGTAAAAGTTAGCGGAGCCAAAAATAGTGCAGTTGCTTTAATTCCAGCGTCAATCCTAGCGAATTCTTCAGTGACAATTGGTGGTATACCAGAGATTTCTGATGCTTGGACGTTAAAAGCATTACTAGAAGAAATTGGCGGCGAAGTTACTTTTAAAAATGGTCAAATGACGATCGATCCGACGAACATGGTTGCGATTCCTTTACCAAATGGTAATGTCAAAAAACTGCGTGCATCTTATTATTTAATGGGTGCGATGTTGGGGCGTTTTAAAAATGCAGTGATTGGATTACCAGGTGGATGCTTTTTAGGTCCACGTCCGATTGATCAACATATTAAAGGTTTCGAAGCACTCGGAGCAAAAGTAACAAATGAGCATGGTGCAATTTATCTTCGCGCCGAGGAATTAATCGGTGCAAAAATTTATTTGGACGTTGCAAGTGTTGGGGCTACGATTAATATTATGTTAGCAGCGGTGCGTGCTAAAGGACGTACAGTAATTGAAAACGCTGCAAAAGAACCGGAAATTATTGATGTTGCCACATTATTAACGAATATGGGGGCAAACATTAAAGGTGCTGGAACAAGTGTTATTCGTATAGAAGGTGTAGATGAATTACAGGGTACTAAACATACAATTATTCCTGATCGAATTGAAGCAGCTACATTTATGATTATGGCTGCCGCTATAGGTAATGGAGTTACAATTGATAATATTATTCCATTCCACCTTGAAGCCGTAACTGCAAAACTACGTGAAATGGGTGTCAAAGTCCAAGAGGGAGAAGAAAGTATTTTTATCTCAAGAACGGATTCGCTACAAGCAGTTGATGTAAAAACTCTTGTTTACCCAGGGTTCCCCACAGATGTTCAACAACCACTTTCCGTTCTAATGACACAAGCAGTCGGTGCTTCAAAGGTAACTGACACTATATATTCTGCCCGTTTTAAACATATTGATGAATTACGCCGCATGAATGCAAGTGCAAGAGTGGAAGGGAATACAGCTATAATTCAAGGGCCGACAAAACTTCACGGATCCAAAGTAACTGCAACAGATCTTCGTGCAGGTGCGGCACTTGTTCTTGCAGGACTTCTTGCAGAGGGCGAAACAGAAATACAAGATATCCATCATATTGAGCGCGGTTATAGTTCATTAATCGATAAACTATGTGCATTAGGTGCTAATATTCGCAAAGAAACAATCACTGTAAGCCCGGCTGATAAAACAGAATAAAATACTAAAAAACATATTGATAAATTTATGGTACAATGTTATTACATGTACATGAAAGATTCGGTTTTCCGAATGCAGGAGGCAATGAAGAAGAATGGAACGTAGTTTAACTATGGAAGTAGTCCGTGTAACAGAGGCAGCAGCAATCGCTTCAGCGAAATGGATGGGACTAGGATTAAAAGAAGAAGCAGATGACGCAGCAACGACAGCAATGCGTGCCCTATTTGATACAATTCCAATGCACGGAACAGTTGTAATTGGTGAAGGTGAAATGGATGAAGCACCAATGCTTTATATCGGTGAAGAATTAGGGTTACGTAATGGTGGACCAAGTGTTGATATTGCAGTAGATCCACTAGAAGGAACAAATATTGTTGCTAAAGGTACAAACGGTGCAATTACAGTTCTTGCAATCGCAGACAGAGGTAATCTTTTAAATGCACCAGATATGTATATGGAAAAATTAGCAGTTGGTCCTGAAAGTAAAGGTTTGGTTGATATTGACAAATCGGTAACTGAAAATTTACAAGCAGTTGCTAAAGCGAAAAATAAAGATATTTCAGATGTAGTGGCTATTCTTTTAGATCGTCCACGTCATCAAAAAATTGTTGATGAAATTCGTGCAGCAGGTGCCCGTATTAAATTTATCCAAGACGGTGACGTTAACGCAGCAATCAGTACTGCATTCGACGAAACTGGTATTGATATTATGTTCGGTACAGGTGGAGCACCAGAAGGCGTTATTTCTGCTGTTGCTTTAAAATGTCTAGGCGGAGATTTCCAAGCAAGATTAATTCCTGAAGATGAAGCACAAGAACTACGTTGTGAAAAAATGGGCATAGATGTAAATCAAGTACTATACTTAGAAGACCTAGTTAAAGGTGACGATGCAATATTTGCAGCTACGGCAGTTACTGATAGCGAATTATTAAGAGGTGTGCAATATAAAGGTGAGTATTGTTTAACACACTCTGTAGTAATGCGTGCAAAAACAGGTACGGTTCGCTTTATTGAAGGTCGTCATAGCATCGAGAAAAAACCTCGATATGTAAAATAACTTCTACGTGTCCTTTATAATAGGATACTGCATTTCAATTACGCAAATTAATCTCTTTATAGGAATTAACATCCCCAATCAAAAAGTGAAAATTCAATATGAAGAAGCTCCCGCCACTAAGGTGGGAGTCTTCTATACTGATGTAATTACTTAGTATTAAATCATTTACAGTAAAAAGATTATCATTGCGTTGGCGCTATAGATGTGATAAATTACCTCTAATAAAAACGTTTCGGCAAGTTTTTAGGCCGGCTCTATGTATTTAGAGCCGTCTCTTTTTCCTACAATACTTTCTTACTCTAATATCCTACGGCTGAATATTCCAAATTAATAGTAAAGTGAAAATTTAAAAGACTGGAGAAATGCTATGTCGGCTCTAACTATAGCTCAATTAGAAAATATGACGCTAAAAGAGTTGTATGCTCTTGCGCGTGATTACAAGATTTCATATTATAGTAAATTAACAAAAAAAGAATTAATCTTTGCAATATTAAAATCTCGTTCAGAACAAGAAGGTTACTTCTTTATGGAAGGTGTACTAGAAATTGTGTCGCAAGAAGGTTTTGGATTCCTTCGACCAATTAACTATTCACCATCAAAAGAAGATATTTATATTTCTGCTTCTCAAATTCGACGTTTTGACCTTCGAAATGGGGATAAGGTTTCAGGTAAAGTGCGCCCTCCAAAAGAAAATGAACGTTATTTTGGATTACTTCAAGTTGAAGCGGTTAATGGAGAAGATCCTGAAACTGCAAAAGAACGTGTTCACTTCCCAGCATTAACACCACTTTATCCGGATCGACAAATTAAACTTGAAACAGGGTCGAATAAATTATCAACTCGTATTATGGATTTAGTTGCTCCTGTTGGGTTTGGACAACGTGGATTAATCGTGGCCCCTCCAAAAGCGGGGAAAACATCACTATTAAAAGAAATCGCTAACTCTATCACGACAAACTATCCAGAAGCAGAGTTAATCGTATTATTAATCGACGAACGTCCGGAAGAAGTTACGGATATCGAACGTTCTGTTAATGCAGATGTTGTTAGCTCTACGTTCGATGAATTACCTGAAAATCATGTAAAAGTAGCTGAGCTCGTGTTAGAACGCGCACGACGTCTAGTAGAACATAAGCGTGACGTTATTATTTTAATGGATTCAATTACACGTTTGGCTCGTGCTTTTAACTTAGTAATCCCTCCAAGTGGACGTACATTGTCAGGTGGTATTGACCCAGCAGCATTCCACCGTCCAAAACGTTTCTTTGGTTCTGCTCGTAATATAGAAGAAGGTGGTAGCTTAACGATCCTTGCTACTGCTTTAGTCGATACAGGTTCTCGTATGGATGAAGTAATTTATGAAGAGTTCAAAGGTACAGGTAACCTTGAATTACACCTAGACCGTAATTTAGCAGAACGCCGTGTATTCCCAGCGTTGGATATTCGCCGTTCTGGTACACGAAAAGAAGAATTGTTGATTCCTTCAGAACAACTAGATAAATTATGGGCAATTCGTAAAACGTTTTCAGATTCTCATGACTTTGCAGAACGCTTCCTGAAAAAGCTTCGTAGTACAAAATCGAATGAAGAGTTTTTCGAAAAGTTAAATGAAGATATGAAAAAAGCAACAAAAGGAAAAGGATTGCTGTAATTTTTACCAGCTTAAAGTACTTATATTTTTGTTGCGCGGTAATTAATTTCTTGCTATAATATTTTATGTATGTAACGTGTGCATATGTAACTGGCATATTCGGGTTATGTAAGGCACGGTTCGAATAATAACTCTGTTCCAGATGGTTCAGGGCGAGAGGAGAAACGAATATGAAACCAGGAATTCATCCAGATTACAAAACTGCAACAGTAACTTGCTCTTGCGGTAACACTTTTGAAACTGGCTCAGTAAAAGAAAAAATCGTAGTAGAGTTCTGCAACGAATGTCACCCATTCTATACTGGCCGTCAAAAATTCGCGTCTGCTGACGGACGTGTGGATCGTTTCAACAAAAAATACGGTCTTAAATAAGAACTTAAAATGCCTGCCGGTCCATCTGGCAGGCATTTTTAGATTATAAGGTAATTTTAAAATGGAATGAACGATATCATTTGTAAAATAGCTATAAATTCAGACATTGTTGAAAAGAGGGACGCAAGAAGAAATGGCTCAATTATTTTTTAAACATGGCGCAATGAATAGCGGGAAATCTATTGAAATCTTAAAAGTTGCACATAACTATGAAGAACAAAATAAACCAGTACTAATCTTTACATCAGGAATCGACACAAGAGATGAAGTAGGGTATGTTTCGAGCCGAATTGGTCTTCGTCGCCAAGCGATTCCGATTTTTGATGACACGAATATTTTTGAATATGTACAACAACATCACGAGAAGTTGTTCTGTGTATTAATAGATGAAGTTCAATTTTTGAGAAAAGAACATGTGCTACAATTAACACATATCGTCGATGAATTAAATATTCCAGTCATGGGGTTTGGATTGAAAAATGACTTTCAAAATGAACTTTTTGAAGGTAGTCGATACATGTTAATTTACGCAGATAAAATCGAAGAAATGAAAACGATTTGTTGGTTCTGTCACAAAAAAGCGACAATGAATTTACGTGTTGATGAGCATAAAAAACCTGTGTACACAGGTGAACAAATTCAAATTGGCGGAAATGATACATACTATCCAGTTTGCCGCAAATGCCACGCTAATCCACCACTATAATATTTAATATCATTTGTTAAATAGTTAGAAATCAAGATTTAATGTATTAAGTGAAATTGCAGCTGTCGCAAAATATTTTCACATAGTCATAACAAAGATCAGAATTCACCTGTGCTTGGACGGGGGTAAGTGGAAAACTTGTTGTGCTAGATGAAGTTAAAATTTATACTAAAAAAGGCATTATTTAGTGACTTATTAGGAACTGATTAACACATCCTATAGAGTACTAAGATATAATAAAGAGCGAAATTAAATTAGAGGTGAATGCAATGTTCGATCGTTTACAAGCGGTTGAGGACCGTTATGAAAGATTAAACGAATTACTAAGCGATCCAGATATCGTTAGTGATAGTAAAAAATTACGCGAATATTCTAAAGAACAATCAGACATTCAAGAAATGGTTGAAGTCTATCGTGTATATAAAGACGTGAAACAACAATTAGCAGATACAAAAGAAATGCTAGAAAACGAAAAAGACCCTGAAATGCACGAAATGGTCAAAGAAGAATTCAATGAGCTAAATGCGCAAATCCCAGAATTAGAAGAACGTCTACGTATTTTATTAATTCCTAAAGATCCGAATGATGATAAAAACGTAATCATGGAAATCCGTGGTGCAGCTGGAGGAGATGAAGCTAATATCTTCGCAGGTGACCTATTCCGTATGTATTCAAAATACGCAGAAACACAAGGTTGGAAAATTGATATTATGGAAGCCACTCCAAATGAGATGGGTGGATATAAAGAAGTAATTTTCATGATTAATGGACAAGGTGCGTATTCAAAATTCAAATTTGAAAACGGTGCTCACCGAGTTCAACGTGTACCAAAAACGGAATCACAAGGTCGTATTCATACGTCAACTGCTACAGTTGCATGTTTACCTGAAGTAGAAGAAGTAGACGTAGAAATTCACGAAAAAGATATTCGTGTTGATACATTTGCTTCATCTGGTGCAGGTGGTCAGTCCGTAAACACAACAATGTCAGCAGTTCGTATGACCCATTTACCAACAGGTGTTGTTGTATCGATGCAAGATGAGCGTTCACAAATTAAAAACCGTGAAAAAGCATTGAAAATCCTTCGTGCACGTGTAGCGGATATGTATATGCGTGAAGCGCAAGCAGAAGTTGACGCAACACGTAAATCTGCAGTTGGTACTGGAGACCGTTCAGAACGTATTCGTACTTATAACTATCCACAAAACCGCGTCACTGACCATCGAATTGGGTTAACAATTCAAAAATTAGACCAAATCATGGAAGGTAAGCTTGATGAAATAATCGATGCATTATTATTAGAAGATCAAGCTTCCAAACTTGAGCAATTAAATGATGAAGCGTAATACTATTTTTGAGGCCCTTAATTGGGCTTCTTCTTTTTTAGTAGGTCTCGGTCGTGACGAAAATGCAGCGAGGATATTACTTCAACATATATTACAAACGAATTATTCAGGCTTAATGATGCGTATGCACGATGAAATTACTGATGATCAATTTGAACGGTTACGCCTGTATGTTGATGAACATAGTAAAGGACGTCCGGTACAGTATATTACTGGCGTGGAAGAGTTTTATGGACGCACATATATAGTTGATGAGTCAGTATTAATTCCTCGACCAGAAACAGAGGAGCTAATTGAAGGGGCGTTACAGCGAATACATCGATTGTTTGGTGATCAGCCCAACATCAAATTAGCAGATATTGGCGCTGGTAGTGGGGCAATTGCAATCACAATGAAATTAGAATATCCACAGGCGCTTGTAACAGCAACAGATATTTCTGAAGCAGCCCTTCAAACAGCGCAGAAAAATGCAGAACACTTGCAGGCAGATATTGATTTTCGTTTGGGTGACTTAACTGAACCGATTTCAATGGAAAAGTGGGATGTAATTTTATCAAATCCTCCTTATATTGCATTTGATGAAGCAAAAGAAATGTCTGATGTAGTACTTGAATATGAACCGCATAGTGCACTATTTGCAGAAGAAGATGGATTAATTCTTTATCGTAAACTTGCAGAAACCCTTCCGAATCTATTAAATAAGCCTGCATTAATCGGTGTAGAAATTGGTTATACACAGGGAGAAGCAGTGGCGAATTTCTTTAAAACTAGTTTTCCACAGGCTAAAATTGAAATCGTAAAAGATATTAACAAAAAAAATCGAATAGTTTTTTGTGAGATTCGTGTATAAAAAATTCCTTTCCTGACAATTATGATTTCAGGGAGGGATTTACAATGTTAAATGATTACGAGATTATCAGAGTTGAAAATAAAAAGAAAAGATATTATGAAAACCTTACAAGCTTACTAAAGTTGGTTGCGTGTTCTTTAGCGGTATATTGCTCGCTTTTATTAATTCCTGACTTTTTAGAAGAAGTCTATGAAACTAGAGAAAGCTTTGATGATAGTTCTTTAAAAGTACGAGTCATTGCAAATAGTAATACAAATGCAGATCAAGAGGAAAAGTTAGAGGTAGTAGAAAGTTTAGCTCCAGTTTTTAAAGAAATGAGATTAAAAAACCTTACACCAATGAGTAATGAGGAAGTTGTTCAAGAATTATCAACATTTCTAGGTAAAACTTATCCAAATTTAGATGTTAATGTTAAGGTTGGCGATCACTTAACGCCTCCAAAAATGGAGATGAACAAATTTTATCCACAAGATTATTATCAATCACTTGTGGTAACAATCGGTAGTGGACGTGGTGATAATTTCTGGTGTACGATTTTTGCAAATGTTTGTGATCGTGCAAGCGATCAAGATAAAGATGGCGAGTTAGAAGTAGCAGTTAATGATGAAAAAGAAGATGAAGAAAAAGAAGTGAAGTTCATAATTTGGGAATGGATTAAGAGCTTTTTTGCTTAACAGTTACTCACAATTTTCTGAAAGTTATACACAAATTAAGGTAAGTTGTCCACAAAATGTGCATAACTTTGTGAAAATTCAATAAAAACAAGGAGGTGGAAGGATGGAAACCATTCGAGTTATTGTGGATAACGATATGCAAAACGAAAAAGCTTATTCACAAGCTGTTGATATTCTAAATAATGGAGAGGTTGTTGCTTTTCCAACTGAAACAGTTTACGGACTTGGAGCAGTTGCAACGAATGATCAAGCAGTAAAAAAAATATTTGCAGCAAAAGGCCGTCCTTCAGACAATCCATTAATTGTACATATTGGAACAAAAGAAGAGGTACCCTATTATATAGAAGAAATCCCTGAAAAAGCGAAGGAATGTATGGATGTATTTTGGCCAGGTCCATTAACACTTGTCATGAAAGCTAAGCCTGAAATATTAGCTCCAAGTGTAACTGCTGGACTTTCAACAGTTGGAATACGAATGCCAGATCATGAAGTTGCTTTGCGACTACTCAGAAAATTAAAAAAACCAGTAGCAGCTCCAAGTGCAAACCGAAGTGGGAAACCTAGCCCAACAAAAGCAACTCATGTTGAAGAAGATCTTGAGGGGTTAATCCCATTAATCCTTGATGGTGGCACGACTGGTATTGGTCTGGAGTCAACAGTTTTAGATATGACAGTCAATCCTCCTGTCATCTTGCGTCCAGGTGGCGTTACGAAAGAAATGCTAGAACAAGTCATTGGAAAAGTAATTCAACCAACGAATGAACAACAGAAAAATGAGTCGACACCAAAAGCTCCTGGAATGAAATATACACATTATGCACCTGAAGCTCCTGTATATTTGATTGAAAAGGAAAAGGAACTTATTGAAAAAGCCATCCAAAAACTAAAAGAAGAAGGTCAGAGAGTTGCCTTGTTAGCACCGTCTGATTATTCTGATGTACAAGCAGATTATTTCTTCCCATTTGGTCATAAAGGTAATCAGGAAGAAATGGGTGCGAATTTATATGATGCCCTAAGAGCGTGTGATAAAACCAATGCAACTATTATTTTAGCAACAACCACTTCGGCAAATGGAGTAGGGGCAGCGATTATGAATCGTTTAGAAAAGGCTGCTGGTGGTAAATGGATTTCGATAGATAAGTAAATTTCATATAGTAAGTTATTAATCCTCCTATTTATTTGGAGGATTTTTTTGTTAAGAAATTTTAAAACTATGAATTACATAATTTGCAGTTTTTAACGAATACGTAATACCCCATCCATAAACAGTGGCAGACAAGAATAGACATGCTAAACAATGTTGTTAAGGCATAGACTAGTAGAAATCTAAGAAGGAAAGAGGAGCATTTTGCAAGAAATAGTAACAGGATTCATTGTGGCACTTGATGTGGTTGCTCTTTATTTATTGCTACCAGCTGTAAAACAACGATTTTTACTAGCCTTATGGACTGCGATCTTACACATGGTTTTTCCAATCATTGGGTTTACATTAGGGAATTGGATGGTTAACATTCTTTTGCAATGGTCTACGTTAATTTCGAGTATTTTACTGTTTTGTATTGGACTCCAGTTAATTTTATCGACTAGAAATCGGAAAGCTATTACTATACCAATAACAATTTTAGCGATTACTGCGAGCTTAGATACCTTTTCAGTTAGCATTTCTTTTGGTATGCTTAACTTACAAAAATATCTATTTATTATAAGTGCAGGGGTATGGACTTTTATTTTATCCTACCTTTCTTTAACTGTGGCAAGGAGTCGTTTTTCGATTCGAGGGGATTTCTTGAAATGGATTGCAGGAATAGCGCTCATAATGCTTGGCGCTTATACTTTCATTAATTACATCGATAACTAGTAGAAAGAGTGGAAAAACGAACATGAATATTTATTTTGTTTGTACTGGAAATACATGCAGAAGCCCGATGGCAGAAGCAATTTTAAAGCATAAGAATTTAGAACATATCAATGTTCGATCTGCTGGAATTTATGCATTAGAAGGAGGGGAGATTTCTGTAAATGCAAAAGCAACACTAGAAAAAGAAGGCATCAAATTTCAACATATTTCAAAACAGATTTCAATAGATGATATTGAGTGGGCAGATTTAATTTTAACGATGACTTCAGCACATAAGAATTTAATTCTCCAATCGTTTGTTCAAGCAAATGGCAAAACATTTACACTAAAAGAATATGTAGCACCATATACTTCAAAGGATGTTTCTGATCCATTTGGTGGGGACATTTATACGTATCAGTACACTTATCAAGAATTGACTAGACTAATTGACGAACTAGTAAACAAACTAAGTGGAGGTAGCGCTAATTAATGAAAAATAAATCATTTGGCCTTCGTCTCAAACTCGTATTATTTGTTGGAGTACTAGCATTAGTTACGTATTCAACAAGTTTTGTTTTTATTCATTTTATTCATGCATACTTTTTCTCTCAATTTGAATTTTTATCAAATAAAGTTTTCTTTGAAATCCTTACATATGCATTAGGTATTACTTGGTCTTGTATTTTAGCTGCAATCTTTAGTGTTGTTTTAATCAAGCCGTTACAACAATTAGAAGAAACAGCAACACGAGTGGCTGAAGGTAAAATTGGACAAGATGTGGAAATGCCAAAAACAAACGATGAAATTCGATCTGTCGCAGAGGCTTTCCAATTGATGCTTGTTAATTTACGTCAAATGGTTGAAAGTATTGAACAAAATTTCGAAAAAACAAATACCACAATCCTTGATTTGTCAGAGCAAACATCAGCAGCATCAAGAAAAGCTGATGGAATTGCTAGAACGGTAAGCCAAATTTCTCAAGGTGCAGAAGGCTCAGCAGTTGCCGTTCAAGAAACTGTTGAGGCAATAGAAGATGTACGTCTTTTAGCAACAGAAGTAAATACAAAAGCTTTAAATTCAGCCAATCAATCAAAACAAATAATTTCAAATCTAAAATTAACAACAGATTCAATTCAAGGGCTAGTCGATAGTATTCAAAAAGTTGCAGCTGGTAATCAGAATGCTCTTGAAAATATTCATCATTTAGAAAAGAATGCAGAACAAATTGAACGAATCATCGGTTTAGTTGGGGACATCGCAGCGCAGACAAATTTATTGGCACTAAACGCTTCAATTGAGGCTGCACGTGCTGGTGAGCACGGAAAAGGATTTGCTGTCGTTGCTGAAGAAGTTCGTAGTTTAGCAGATGAAAGTGCAAAAGCGGTTCAAGGAATTACAACGCTCATTAAAACAATGCAAGAGAACGTGACGATTGTAGTAAAGCAAATGAATGAACAAGTAACATTTGCGGTACAAGAATCTTCAAAAGTATCGGAAACAACTGCAACGGTTGAGGATATGGCTAACAGTGTTCGCAATATGGCTGATGCGGTAGTAGACATTTCGGCATTAGTTGAAAAACAAATGATTAACATTGAAACGACTGCTCGACAGTCACAGGAAGTTGCAGCCATTGCGCAAGAAACATCAGCGGGAGCTCAAGAAGTTCGAGGTTCTACTGAAGAACAAGCCTTTGCAATTGAACAGGTTGAAAAATTATCTCGGGATTTAAAGCGCCAATCAGAAGAGTTATATAAAATGATCCAACAGTTTGACCGTTCAAACTAACCTGACCCTCGAATGCTAAATTAGCCTTCGAGGTTTTTTAATATGCTATATTATAAGAGAACGTGGTACCCACTTAATTCAGTATTCTGAATATAATGAATGACAGTAATAGAAATCACTAAATTCCGAACTATTATGGTTTTATCGTTAATTTTTAGGTATTTTTCGATTGAAACATGAACAATGCGATGTGATTTATTTCAAATATTCGTCTCTTTTGTGATTAAAATTATATTTTTCTTTGCAAAATACGTGTTTTTCTTGTGTGATAAGTGGTAAACTGTTGTTAACAACATGAAGTAGGAGGGAAAATAGTGAAAATTGCTATTTCTTCAGATCACGGTGGGAATAATTTAAGAAAAGAAATCATGGCGCTACTAGATGAGCTAAATATAAGCTATGAAGATTTTGGTCCTACATCTTCAGATTCCGTGGATTACCCTGATTATGCAAAACCAGTTGCAGAAGGTGTTGCAAGTGGAAATTTTGATCGTGGTATTTTAATTTGTGGTACAGGCATTGGCATGTCGATCGCAGCTAATAAAGTAAAAGGAATTCGTTGTGCATTAGTTCATGACGTTTTTAGTGCAAAAGCAACGCGTTGCCATAATGATTCAAATATTTTAGCAATGGGTGAACGTGTAATTGGTCCGGGGCTTGCAAGAGAAATTGTACAAGCTTGGTTAAATACAGACTTTGAAGGCGGCCGTCATACACGCCGTGTTGAAAAGATTTCTGAACTTGAAGGGTAAGTGTCTATATGAATTCTTTACAAGATATACAAAACCAATTGTCTCAGCTACTTAGCGAATTCGAGGAACAAGTTCAATTTTTCCCAAAACAACTTTTGGTTATTGGTTGCTCAACATCAGAAATTGCGGGATCTAAAATAGGGACTGCAGGAGCAATTGAAATTGCAGAAGTGCTTTACAAAGAGTTAAAAGAGTTTGCCAAAAAACATGAGCTTTATTTGGCATTTCAAGGCTGTGAACATATAAATCGTGCATTAACACTTGAATACGAGGCGGCATTACACTACTCTTTGGAACCAGTAACGGTAGTACCTGTGAAACATGCAGGTGGTTCAATGTCAGCATATGCATTTACACAAATGGAAACCCCAGTTGTTGTAGAGCATATCCGTGCACATGCAGGAATTGATTTTGGTCAAACACTTATTGGGATGCATTTAAAAGAAGTAGCAATCCCTGTACGTACATCAGTTCGTCAAATCGGTGATGCAATTGTAACGATTGCTAAAACACGACCGAAGCTAATTGGTGGAGAAAGAGCTGTTTATATAAGATAGTGGAGTAAACAGCCACTTCTTTAATAGTAGTTTTCAGAAAAGTTTGATATAAAACCGCAATATGGGTTTTTGTCATAGATAAATACTTAAAGATTTAGGGGGATATTTTACAATGGCTTATGAAAAACTAGCAGCACAAGATCAAGCAGTACTAGCGGGGATTTTAGAGGAGAAAAAACGTCAACAAGCTAATATCGAATTAATTGCATCAGAAAATATAGTATCTCAAGCAGTAATGGAAGCACAAGGTTCTGTTTTAACAAACAAGTATGCAGAAGGATATCCAGGTAAACGCTACTATGGCGGATGTGAGCATGTAGACGTAGTAGAAGATATCGCTCGTGATCGTGCGAAAGAGATTTTTGGTGCAGAATATGCGAACGTTCAACCGCACTCTGGTGCACAAGCTAACATGGCTGTATACTACACAATTCTTGAACCAGGTGATACTGTTTTAGGTATGAACCTTTCTCATGGTGGTCACTTAACTCACGGTTCACCAGTTAACTTCTCTGGTGTTCAATATAACTTCGTTGAATATGGCGTTACAAAAGATACAAATGTAATCGATTATGAAGATGTACGTGCAAAAGCTTTAGAACATAAACCGAAGTTAATTGTGGCTGGTGCTTCTGCATACCCACGTGAAATTGACTTCAAAAAATTCCGTGAAATCGCTGACGAAATCGGTGCATATTTCATGGTGGATATGGCACACATTGCTGGTCTTGTTGCTGCTGGTGAACATCCATCTCCAGTTCCATATGCTGACTTTGTAACTTCAACTACACATAAAACATTACGTGGTCCACGTGGTGGTTTAATTTTAGCTTCAAAAGAATGGGAAGCAAAATTAAATAAATCTGTATTCCCTGGAATTCAAGGTGGCCCATTAATGCACGTGATCGCTGCTAAAGCTGTAGCATTCGGCGAAGCATTACAACCTGAATTTAAAGAGTATGCTAAACAAATTAAAGCAAACGCTAAAGTACTAGCTGAAACATTAAGCAATGAAGGATTAGAAATCGTATCTGGTGGTACAGATAACCACTTATTATTAGTTAACGTAAAATCAGTTGGTTTAACTGGTAAAGTGGCAGAACATGTACTTGATGCAGTTGGAATTACAACAAACAAAAACACAATTCCTTACGATGAAGAAAAACCATTCGTAACTTCTGGTATCCGTCTTGGGACAGCTGCTGTAACGAGCCGTGGATTCAAAGAAGAAGACTTAAAAGAAGTTGGTTTAATTATTGCAAAACTTCTTAAAAACCCAGAAGACGAAGCAACAAAACAAGAAGCTTCAAACCGAGTAAAAGCTTTAACTGACAAATATCCAATTTACGAAGATTTAGTGACAAACTACTAAACCAATAGTTTAAGCAATTGTCGAGTAAAAAGTAATTTGATATAATCGAATTCAACATTAGCTCTGTCAATTAAATAAAGAGGTTGTCAATTCAACCTAAATTATGTTTTCTAGGGTTCCGTAACATTCGTTAGTCTGGACCGAGAGAAAACTCATGGAATGCATTACGCAAATGCGTAATTGCTAACCGTGCCACGGAAGGATAAAAGCCTGGGAGATACATTAATGTGTCTCTTAGGCTTTTTTTATGTTGAGAAATTATTTAGGAGGATAAAATAATTGAACACATATTGGATACAAGTCGTAATTGGTGCAGTGTTCGAAGTGTTTTGGGCCATAGGTTTAAAGCATGCCTATGACTTCTGGACATGGACTGGGACGTTCATCGCTATAATATTAAGCTTTTATTTTATGTTAAAGGCTAGTAGTAAACTACCTGTAGGGTCGGTTTATGCTGTCTTTGTAGGGTTAGGGACAGCAGGAACAGTAATAGTAGATTTCCTCTTTTTCGGAGAACCATTTAGTCTAGTAAAAGTTTTATTACTACTACTATTACTAGTAGGTGTAGTTGGTTTGAAATTATTGAGTGGGGAAAGTGAAGCCGAAAAGGTAGAGGAAGGTGAAACAAACTAATGGCATGGGGATATTTAATTATTGCTGGTTTATTTGAAATGTTTTCAGTAATCATGATTAACAAAATGTACGTAGATCGTAATTGGAAGCCTGCAGTCATGATGGTTTTAGGCTTTTGCATGAGTTTCTTCTTACTTTCCTTAGCGATGCAAAGCTTGTCAGTGGGAACTGCATATGCAATTTGGACAGGGATTGGTGCATCAGGAGGAGCAATCTTTGGCATGCTATTTTATAACGAGTCCAAAGACTGGAGAAGAATTGCCTGTATTGCCTTGATCATTAGCGCAACAATAGGATTAAAATTAGTTTCCTAAACCCTTTTTTGGACCACTCTTGATTAGTTTATTTAAGATCGCTAGGGTTTTTTGCCCCTCGGTACTCGTCACAGAAAAGAATTTTACTCCTGTGGTTTCTTAAAGTTAATAGTTTGTCTTAAAGTGGCTTTTCACGAATCCACATCACATTGTTAAAACTATTCGTAATTTTGTTTTATGTTGTCGAAATTTCTGCTATACTATTTTGGATACATTGGGCTTTACTGACGATTCTTTAATATGGATTGTCATTTTTCAAGGCAAAAGATTTAGTAACGGTTAGGAGAGAACCATTTTGAGTAAAGTTTATGTTTTTGACCACCCATTAATCCAACATAAGTTGACGTATATTCGTGATAAAAACACTGGTACAAAAGAATTTCGTGAGCTTGTAGATGAAGTAGCTACATTGATGGCGTTTGAAATTACACGAGACATGCCTCTTGTAGAAATTGATACTGAAACACCAATCCAAACAGCAAAAACAAAAGTGTTAGCTGGTAAAAAGTTAGCCATCGTTCCAATCTTACGTGCAGGTTTGGGAATGGTAGAAGGTGTATTAAAACTAATTCCTGCCGCAAAAGTAGGACATGTTGGTTTATATCGTGATCCTGAAACGTTAAAACCGATTGAATATTATGTGAAACTTCCTGCAGATGTGGAAGAACGCGATTTTATCTTAGTTGACCCAATGCTAGCTACTGGTGGATCAGCTGTAGAAGCTATCAACTCATTGAAAAAACGTGGTGCAAAACACATTAAATTTATGTGCTTAATTGCAGCTCCAGAAGGTGTTGAAGCAATTCAAGAGGCACATCCAGATGTAGATATCTATATCGCTGCACTTGATGAGAAATTAAACGACCACGGTTATATTATTCCAGGGCTAGGCGATGCAGGAGATCGTTTGTTCGGAACAAAATAATTATGTGTTAACTATATTGTTAGCCTCAATATAACTTTATATATTGAAGAATATTGAGGTTAACAAAACATTTAATAATGCCACTCTATTAAGGGGCAGCGATAATTATTTTTTATTATAGATAAGGAGTGAGATTTCCATTGAGTAAAAAGTGGAAAGTAATGACGATTTTCGGTACAAGACCTGAAGCAATTAAAATGGCTCCTCTTGTTCTTGAACTAAATAAGCATACAGATAAAATCGAGTCGATTGTTACTGTAACTGCACAACATCGTCAAATGCTTGACCAAGTTTTAGAAACTTTTGAAATTACCCCAAATTATGATTTAAATATAATGAAGGATCGTCAAACATTAATTGACGTTACAACTAATGCGCTTCAGGGACTAGATCGTGTTATGAAGGAAGCTAAACCGGATATCGTGCTTGTTCACGGAGATACTTCAACAACTTTTGTGGGAAGCTTAGCTGCTTTTTATAATCAAATAGCGATTGGCCATGTAGAAGCGGGACTAAGAACAGGTAATAAATATTCTCCGTATCCAGAAGAAATGAACCGTCAGCTTACAGGTGTAATGGCTGATTTACATTTTGCTCCAACAGAACAATCAAAACAAAATCTCCTAATAGAAAATAAAAAAGAAAATTCTATTTTTGTGACAGGAAATACTGCAATCGATGCATTAAAAACGACAGTTCAGGAACAATATAATCATCCGGTTTTAGAAAAAATAGGTGATGATCGGATGATTTTACTAACAGCTCATCGACGTGAAAATTTAGGTGAACCGATGCGTCATATGTTCCGAGCAATTAAACGATTGTTACAAGAACATGATGATGTACAAGTTGTATATCCTGTACACTTAAATCCGGCAGTTCGTGAAGTTGCAAACGAAATTCTAGGAAATGACCAAAGAATCCATTTAATTGAACCTCTGGAAGTATTTGATTTCCATAATTTTGCTGCCCGTTCTTATATGATTCTGACTGATTCTGGTGGCGTACAGGAAGAAGCTCCATCATTAGGGAAACCAGTTCTTGTGCTTCGAGATACAACAGAACGACCAGAAGGTATAGCTGCGGGAACTTTAAAACTCGCTGGAACGGAAGAAGAAACGATCTATCAATTAGCAAAAGAATTGTTAGAAGACGAACAAGCATACTTAAAAATGTCTCAAGCATCGAATCCATATGGAGATGGTCATGCATCAAGAAGAATCGTAGACGCGCTGATTAGTTTCTTTGAAAAAAGTAAATAATACTCATATATTTTCTTAGAAAAGCAATTTATGTCTATGAGGAAGAAAAAATAGTAAAAAACTAAGATTTCAATGTAAGAAAACCCACTTCACATATTTGTCAATATTTTGACAAGATTAGTGTAGTTGTGAAGTTTTTCACCTGAACCAATTGACATCAAAATGACCCTATTGTATGCTTACAAAGGGTAATAATGATAAGGGTTTCACATAGTATTATGTGCTCGAAACACTTGTTATATCAAGTTTCTACTAGATTGACAGTTCATACTTTTTGAGTGTCAATTTGCAACGTTTTTCAGACGTCTGATTACAAGAGCATGACAACGGTCGAATTTTGTATAAGAGAAAATTCTTACATATGCGAGGATTTTTTACTACTTCTTAGACTAAATGCTACTATATGAAAACCGTTTGTAGTGCATTCACTACACTTGATATTTCACTACATGGCAAAAGTATCTTTACTCGAAAAAACATCCAGGAGATTAAGACCAATGCTAGATTTGCATCAAATTTTTTCTATGCAGAAGAAAGCGTTATTTTTTTTGTTCGCTCTCTGTGCATTAGGATGGGGATTTACGCCCTATCAATCAATCTTTTTAGGGATTGGGTTGGGTGCTTTCTTTGGAACTTACAACTTTTGGATACTCGTTCGACGTATGGACAAGTTTGATTCTTCCATTAGTGAAGGGAAAAGAGTAGTATCCCTCGGTTCAGCTTTGCGTTTTGGATCAGGTGTTGCGGCAGTAGCTATTGCCATTACGTTGCCACAATATTTCCATTTAGTTAGCACAGTTATTGGGCTAATGATACCGTACGTCTTCCTCGTAATCGGGGCGATCGTATATTCAGTAAAAAACAAATAAGGTGCACTGGAAAGTGAGGTGAATGCAAGAATGAATCATGGAGCTCCAGAGCTTACGATTGGTTTCTTAACGTTTAACTTATCTACAGTCCTAATGCTTATCGTTTCAGCAGTTATTGTGTTTTTAATCGCATTTATTGCAACACGTAACTTAAAGTTAAAGCCAACTGGCATGCAAAACTTTATGGAATGGGTTATGGATTTCGTTAAAGGAATCATTAACAGTAATATGGACTGGAAAACAGGCGGTCGATTCCACGTATTAGGTCTTACACTTATTATGTTTATCGCTGTCTCAAACTTATTAGGTTTACCACTTGGGGGACTTACCATCAACCACGAGTTGTGGTGGAAATCACCAACAGCTGACCCTACTGTTACATTAACATTAGCGTCAATGGTAACCGTGCTTTCAACATACTATGGAATTAAATTACATGGTACAGGACACTATATTAAAGGGTTCTTCCAACCAATGTCGTTTATGTTCCCATTAAAGATTATTGAAGAGTTTGCAAACACATTAACATTAGGTTTGCGTCTTTACGGTAACATTTACGCGGGTGAGATTTTACTAGGCCTATTAGCTGGCTTAGCTGGCTCAAGTGTTTTAGGATTCTTTGGTGCAATCATTCCGATGATGGCATGGCAAGGATTCTCGATTTTCATTGGCTTTATCCAAGCCTTCATTTTCACTATGTTAACAATGGTTTACTTATCTCACAAAGTGAGTACAGACCATTAATAATAAAGCGTTTAGTGTATGACATTATTCAGCTTAAAAAACAAAAAAACAAACAATTCCAAGGAGGATTTTTTCAATGGGTTTATTAGCAGCAGCAATCGCAATCGGTTTAGGTGCACTTGGTGCAGGTATTGGTAACGGTCTTATTGTATCACGTACAGTAGAGGGGATCGCTCGTCAACCAGAAGCAAAAGGCGTTCTTCAAACTACAATGTTCATCGGGGTAGCGTTAGTAGAGGCCCTACCTATCATCGCTGTAGTAGTAGCATTTATCGTAATGAACCGATAATTGACTGGTTTAGTGTAAAAGTGGCGAAGAGTATTCCACAAAGAAGAAACTTCGCCATTCCTTTTGTATGAAATAGAAGTTTTTCTATATAAATGTTTTATTAAAAATGAATGTAATGAAATTCTTATTATAGATAAGATTTGATACTTAAGCTCTTGAAGGGAGTGAAACAATCGTGGGTTTAGATTATCTAGTACTAGGTGCTGAAGGTCTATCATTTAACGGTGGAGACGTTCTTGCGACTCTTGTGATATTCCTTATTTTAATGGCCGTATTAAAGAAAGTTGCTTGGGGTCCATTAATGGGCATTATGCAACAACGTGAAGAATTAGTAGCTAGCGAAATCGATGCGGCTGAAAAAGCTCGCAAAGAGTCAGCTAAAACTTTAGAAGAACAAAAAACTCTTTTAAAAGAAGCACGTACAGAAGCACAAGCAATTATTGAAGGTGCTAAAAAACAAGGCGAAGTTCAACGTGAGGAAATCATCACTGCTGCTCGTGCAGAAGCAACTCGTCTAAAAGATTCAGCTGTTCGAGAAATCGAAACTGAAAAAGAAAAAGCAATCGCTGCAGTACGTGAAGAAGTGGTTTCACTATCAGTTCTTGCTGCATCTAAAGTCCTTGAGAAAGAAATTTCTGAAGCAGACAATAGTGCATTAATTAAAGAAACGATTGCGAAGGCAGGCGAAGCGAAATGAGTCAATCGACTGTAGCTAAACGTTATGCAGGAGCATTGTTTCAATTAGCTTTAGAACAAAAAACTGTTGCTGAAGTGAACGCAGATCTTCAGGAGTTAGTGAAAGTATTTGAAACTACTCCAGAAATCCTATCATTATTAGCAACTCCTAAATTCTCAATTCAACGTAAAAAAGAAATCGTTGCTGAAATTTTCTCAAATGCAAATCCAGCGGTTGTTAACGTACTTCAATTACTTATTGATAAAAAGCGCGTAAACGAAGCTTTAAATTTAGCAAGCGAATTCGAAAAATTAGCAGCAGAAGCACAAGGCTTTTCTGCAGCAACTGTTTTCTCTACTCGTGAACTTACTGAACAAGAAAAAGAAGAAATTTCTACTTCATTCGGTAAACTAGTTGGGAAAGAAAAACTTAACATTACAAATGTAATCGAACCATCATTACTTGGTGGCGTTCGTGTTCAAATCGGTAACTACATTTTTGATAACACTATAGCAAACAAGCTAGAGAATCTTAAACGTACGTTAGTTGGTTAATCAAAAATAGAAATGTGAGAGGTGACATTCATGGGCATCAAAGCTGAAGAAATCAGCGTGCTGATCAAAAAGCAGATTGAAAACTACCAATCTGAATTAAACGTAAGCGAAGTTGGTACAGTAATCACAGTAGGTGACGGTATCGCTCGTGCTCATGGCCTCGACAACGTCATGTCTGGAGAATTATTAGAGTTCTCTAACGGTGTTATGGGTATGGCACAAAACCTAGAAGAAGGAAACGTTGGTATCATCATTTTAGGTTCATACTTAGGCATTAAAGAAGGCGATGAAGTACGTCGAACTGGCCGTATTATGCAAGTACCAGTTGGTGAAGAACTAATTGGTCGCGTTGTTAACCCACTTGGTCAACCAGTGGATGGACAAGGCCCAATCAATACTACAAAAACTCGTCCAATCGAAAGCCCAGCTTTCGGTGTAATGGCTCGTAAATCAGTACATGAACCATTACAAACTGGGATCAAAGCGATTGACGCTCTTGTACCAATCGGTCGTGGTCAACGTGAGTTAATCATTGGTGACCGTCAAGTTGGTAAAACTTCTGTAGCAATCGACACAATCCTTAACCAAGCAGACCAAGATATGATTTGTATCTACGTTGCAATTGGTCAAAAAGAATCTACAGTACGTGGAGTTGTAGAAACTCTTCGTAAGCATGGTGCTTTAGATTACTCAATCGTAGTAACTGCATCTGCTTCTCAACCAGCTCCATTATTATACTTAGCTCCTTACGCTGGTGTATCAATGGCTGAAGAGTTCATGTTACAAGGTAAACACGTATTAATCGTATATGATGATTTATCAAAACAAGCTGCTGCTTACCGTGAACTTTCATTATTATTACGTCGTCCTCCAGGTCGTGAAGCTTACCCTGGTGACGTATTCTACTTACACAGTCGTTTATTAGAGCGTGCTGCGAAGTTAAATGAAACTTACAAAAACGGTTCGATCACAGCACTTCCATTCGTTGAGACTCAAGCTGGGGATATCTCTGCATACATCCCAACTAACGTAATCTCAATCACTGATGGACAAATCTTCTTACAATCTGACCTATTCCACTCAGGTGTACGTCCAGCGATTAACGCCGGTTTATCAGTATCTCGTGTAGGTGGTTCAGCTCAAATTAAAGCAATGAAAAAAGTTGCGGGTACACTACGTCTTGACTTAGCTGCATTCCGTGAACTTGAATCATTTGCTCAATTCGGTTCAGATTTAGATAAAGCAACTCTTGCAAAACTTGAACGTGGTAAACGTACGGTTGAAGTTTTAAAACAAGACCTTAACAAACCAATTAAAGTTGAAAAGCAAGTTACTATTCTTTACGCACTTACTCGTGGTTTCTTAGATGATATCCCAGTACAAGATATCACTCGTTTTGAAGCTGAATTATATAGTTTCTTAGATGTTAACCACACAAACATTTTAGATCATATCCGTACTACTAAAGAACTTCCTTCTGATGATGATATGGCAACTGCAATTAACGCTTTCAAAAAGACTTTTGCTAAATCAGAATAAGTTTGAACTCGTTCGAATGTGATTAAAAATGAAAAGGTGGTGAAATACCAGTGGCAAATTTACGCGATATAAAAAATCGTATTAATTCTACGAAGAAAACGAAAGCAATGACGAAAGCAATGCAAATGGTTTCTGCTTCAAAGAAAAACCGAGCAGAAGCAAACGCTAAATCGTACGTTCCTTATATGGAAAAAGTACAAGACGTTGTAGCTGCAATCGCTTCAGGCGCATCTGATGCTACACATCCTATGTTAGTATCTCGTCCTGTTAAGAAAACAGCTTATATTGTAATCGGTTCTGACCGTGGTCTTGCTGGAGCTTATAACTCAAGTATTTTACGTGAATTAAGTCGTACTTTAAGCGAACGTCACAGTTCAAAAGACGAATATGTGATCTTAGCTATTGGACGTGTTCCTCGTGATTACTTCGTTAAACGTGGACATAACGTTATTGCTGACATTATTGGTTTACCTGACCAACCTAGTTTTGCAGACGTTAAACAAATCGCTCGAAAAGCTGTTGGTATGTTCGCTGATGGTACATATGATGAACTTTATATGTACTATAACCACTTTGTCAGTGTTATTTCACAAGAAGTTACTGAGAAAAAGGTATTACCAATTACAGATTTAGCACCAGCTAGTGAAGGGCTTTCGGCTTCTTATGAATTCGAGCCATCAGCTGAAGCAATTCTAGAAGTATTGCTACCACAATATGCAGAAAGCTTAATCTACGGTGCTCTATTAGATGGTAAAGCTAGTGAACATGCTGCTCGTATGACAGCGATGAAAGCTGCAACTGATAACGCTTCTGATCTTATCAGCAACTTATCACTTGTTTATAACCGTGCGCGTCAAGCGGCGATTACACAAGAAATTACTGAAATCGTTGGTGGAGCTGCAGCCTTAGAATAGGCTTAGCCACTTGCGTCGTATAAAAAAGAAAAGTGAAGCTCGTTCGCTTAGCCTCGACAAGCGTTGGAGAAACCTGACAAGTATGCTTGCATACGTAAGAAGGTTTTGAAACGACTCGAGAGGCTAACGTGCGGAGCTAGACAAAAGAAAAGCGAAGCACGTTATGCAGTTTTAGTTTATGAGTTTACCTTGTTGGGTGCACACACAAGGATCATCTTTGACTAAAGCTGCTAACCGCTCTTGCTTAAAAGAAGAAAGTGTGCGCATACATATACATATGCGTGAAACTAGGCACCAAACTCGATAGGAGGGTACACAGAAATGAACACAGGACATGTTATTCAAGTAATGGGTCCAGTTGTTGACGTAAAATTCAGCAACGGTCAATTACCAGCAATCTATAACGCTTTAACTGTTAAGATTGAACGTCCAAATGCAGAAGCAGAAACTTTAACTTTAGAAGTTGCTCTTCACTTAGGTGACGATTCTGTCCGCACAATTGCCATGTCATCTACTGACGGCTTACAACGTGGTGCAGAAGTTACAGACTTAGGAAATCCAATCTCTGTACCAGTTGGTGACGTAACATTAGGACGCGTATTCAACGTACTAGGAGACGTTATTGACTTAGGAGAAGAAATCCCAGCGGCAGCTCGTCGTGATGCAATTCACCGTCAAGCTCCAAAATTTGAAGAATTAACTACAGAGGTTCAAATCCTTGAAACAGGTATCAAAGTAGTTGACTTATTAGCTCCTTATATCAAAGGTGGTAAAGTAGGTCTATTCGGTGGTGCCGGTGTAGGTAAAACTGTATTAATTCAAGAATTAATTAACAACATCGCTCAAGGTCATGGTGGTATTTCGGTATTCGCGGGTGTAGGTGAACGTACTCGTGAAGGTAATGACTTATACTACGAAATGAGTGACTCTGGCGTTATCGCTAAAACTTCAATGGTATTCGGACAAATGAACGAGCCACCTGGAGCACGTATGCGCGTTGCTTTAACTGGTCTTACAATGGCTGAATACTTCCGTGATGAACAAGGTCAAGACGTACTTTTATTCATCGATAACATTTTCCGTTTCACTCAAGCAGGTTCTGAGGTATCAGCGTTATTAGGTCGTATGCCATCTGCCGTTGGTTACCAACCAACTCTTGCAACTGAAATGGGTAACTTACAAGAACGTATTACTTCTACAAACAAAGGTTCTGTTACATCTATCCAAGCGATTTATGTACCAGCCGATGACTATACTGACCCAGCTCCAGCAACAACTTTCGCTCACTTAGACGCAACTACTAACTTAGAGCGTAAATTATCTGAGATGGGTATCTACCCTGCGGTGGATCCACTTGCTTCAACTTCTCGTGCTTTATCACCTGAAATTGTTGGTGAAGAACACTATAACGTTGCTCGTCAAGTTCAAATGACTTTACAACGTTATAATGAATTACAAGATATCATCGCGATCCTAGGTATGGATGAGTTATCTGATGAAGATAAGCAAACTGTAGAACGTGCTCGTCGTATTCAATTCTTCTTATCTCAAAACTTCCACGTAGCGGAACAATTCACTGGCCAAAAAGGTTCATTTGTTCACGTTAAAGATACAGTACGTAGCTTTAAGGAAATTCTTGAAGGTAAATACGACCACTTACCAGAAGATGCTTTCCGTTTAGTAGGTAGCATTGAAGATGTAATTGAAAAAGCGAAAAGCATGGGCGTAGAGGTATAACACTAGGGACGAGGAGGAAAAAATATGAAGACAGTAACAGTCAATATTGTCACTCCCGACGGCCCAGTATACGATTCTGAAGTCGCAATGGTAATCGCTAAAACCGTTTCTGGTGAAATTGGGGTTCTCCCTGGCCATATTCCAATGGTTGCTCCTTTATCAATTGGAGCAGTTAAACTTAAAAAAGAAGACGGCTCACAAGAAGTTGTGGCTGTAAGCGGTGGTTTCATTGAAGTACGTCCAGATAAAATTTCAATTTTAGCTCCTTCTGCTGAAGAAGCTGCTTCAATTGATATTGCTCGTGCAAAAGAAGCATTAGCTCGTGCTGAACAACGTCTTCAAAAGAAACAAGATGACATCGATTTCAAACGTGCTGAACTAGCTTTAAAACGTGCGATTAATCGTATCAGCGTTCATGAGGGTAATTTTTAATTCAATTAATTAAAGCGGACAGTTTAGCTGTCCGCTTTTTTAACATGTATAAATACAATTCATTTCGTCTAGGTGTTGAATAGTATATGGAGGAATAAACATTTTGTAACGAGTATGTATTTTCTGTAACTTCATTTCACATCTTCGATACAAAAGATTGCAGTTAACAATTAAGGAATTAATGAAACCATTTTAAGTTTTGGAGGATTCATAATGGAAGTTTATCAAACATTCGGTATGCAAGCTATTCTTGGTATGGCATCTCATTTATTTTTTATTGCGATAACATTTTACGCGTTACAGGCAATTCGGGTTGAACAAATTTTTAAAAAAGGGAATACCTTTAGAATTCAATTAATTTATATTTTGCTTAGTATAGCTATTGGTGCAAGTGTATCAAACTTTTTCTTAGATTTTACGGTTTGGTCAGGACAATTGCCTTATTTATTTTCATAGTGTCAATTTTTCATGTCATAAAATACACTAGGTTGACATACAATTTTTAGGTTTGATCCCGAGATGATTTAATGGGGAATTATTTCCTAAGTAACATGATAGTTTGAATGATGAATTAAAAATTAAACGATTACATATGTACATTGCGAGACATGTTGTAAAAACAAAATTATTACCTATATTATGTTTCTAATATATTTGATTATATGCCTTGTCAGGACAAATGACGTCTTCATTTGTCGTTACAGCACATTTAATCTTAATTCCCTGGGAAATATTGTTGAAGTTTGTTGAAGTAGCTTTGTGCATATGCATATTAAAATAATATATATTTTAGTTACTTTTAGTAATTCACCATTATTGTTAGTTTTGCGTAATATAAGTATAGATTAATATGAAAAATTAAAGTAAAATAGTGATTTGGATGCTTGTTTAAGTATGCAAGAAACTGTACTATTAGCTTAGTTTGTGTGATTTTTAGAATTACTTTCATCCACTATATGTTTTTTGGACTATGACTTGAAATGCAGTGTCTAGAAGACTATTATTTATAAGTTGGGTAATTGATACAGGATATTTCTTTTTGTGAGGTTAACATATTTCTCATCTGAGTATATGTTATAAAATGCTAACCTTGTAGATAAGATTGTACACTTACTCTTCTAGAATTTGTTGAATGATGAAAGTAAAGCTCTCGGATCGTTATGCAATTTTGAATAGGTGAAAGGTAGTTTGTTGAGGATTGTTGCAATATGGTGCTCATCAAAGAATTACTATGCAAAAAAGAAAATGACCTTCTTTTACTGCTAGCAATTGATTAACAGCTAACCGACATTTATCGCCAAACTATTTTACTGTTATGACGTGATTTGCAACAATGCGAACATTGTGCGTTAATACGTAAAATATAAAATTCATATTCATAATATCGAGGGGTAATGAAATAGTCGAAATGACTTATATGTTTGGGACAATGGAATTCGGAGGGACGAATGGTGGATAAAATTATTGTTACGGGGGGCCAAAAACTACACGGAAGTGTAAAAGTTGAAGGGGCCAAAAATGCCGTACTACCAATTCTAGCAGCATCTTTGTTAGCTTCAAAAAAACAAAATATTATTAAAGACGTTCCGAATCTAGCAGATGTTCATACAATTAATGAAGTATTAAAAAGCTTAAATGCAGAAGTATCTTATAACGTTGAAAACAATGAAATTTATATAAACGCAGAAAAACAACTATCGAGTGAAGCGCAATTTGAATTCGTAAGTAAGATGCGAGCTTCAATCCTAGTCATGGGTTCTCTATTAGCTAGAAATGGCTACGCTCGAGTAGCACTACCTGGTGGGTGTGCAATTGGTTCACGTCCAATTGAACTCCATCTAAAAGGTTTTGAAGCAATGGGGGCTAAAATCTCCTTTGGCCATGGCTATGTAGAAGCTAAAGTTGTCGATCGTTTAAAAGGCGCAGAAATTTATTTAGATTTCCCTAGTGTTGGAGCAACAGAAAATATTATGACAGCTGCTGCACTAGCAAAGGGTACAACAATTATTGAGAACGCTGCAAAAGAACCGGAAATTGTGGATCTAGCAAACTTTATTAATAGTATGGGTGGTCGTGTGATCGGAGGAGGTACGGATAAGATTCGTATCGAAGGCGTTGATGAACTACATGGTACAACACATCATATTATTCCAGACCGTATAGAAGCAGGTACATTTATGGTTGCTGCTGCTATTACACGTGGTGATGTATTTATTGAAAACGCGGTTGCTGAACATATGTCAGCATTAATTGCAAAATTACGCGAAATGGGCGTTGAAATCATTGAAGAAGGAGAAGGGTTACGTGTTCGTGCTACAAACCCGTTAAAGGCTGTAGATGTGAAGACAATGCCTCATCCTGGCTTCCCAACTGACATGCAAGCTCAAATGATGGCACTAGTATTAACTGCTCAGGGTACGAGTATTATTACTGAAACAGTGTTTGAAAACCGCTTTATGCATGTGGAAGAGTTCCGCCGTATGAATGCTAAATTAAAAATTGAAGGGCGTTCTGTGTTTATTGAAGGACCTGAAAAGTTACAAGGGGCAGAGGTTTCTGCGACTGATTTACGTGCAGCTGCAGCATTAATCCTAACTGGTCTTGTTTCTGAAGGAATCACACGTGTAACGAACCTTTATCATTTAGACCGTGGCTATGTAAATTTCCATAAAAAATTAGCTGCTCTAGGAGCTAATATTGAACGTATCTCTACTGAAGACGTTAAAGTAGAGACTGAAACAGAAGAAAGTTCAGGAATTATGGAAACAACGGTTCAAGTTTAAAATCTATTTATCTCTTGCTATTTTAATAATATGTAATAGATGAATAAATTATTCCTACAAAAGTTAATATTTTACGGCAAAATTCTTTAAAAAGGGTTTTGTCGTTTTTTATTGTACGAAAACGTAAAAATATTTACACCGGTATTTATTATGTTAGAGATATTTCACTACATACAATCATATCGTATATGTATGAAAAAACTAAAACCTTGGGTAAAGATCATCGCAGTCCTCTGTTTAGTTTGTGCACTATTTTTCTTACCATTTTTGTTCAAGACCTCACCTAGTGTGACTTCTGAGGCAAGTGAACAAAAAGAATATGTAACAGATGCTAAATGCGAAGTCTCAATTAAAGTTGCAGGTAGCGAAATCCCACTAGAATTGGAGGAGTATGTTATTGGAGTAGTTGCCGCTGAAATGCCAGCAAACTTTCAACTTGAGGCTTTAAAAGCACAAGCCATTGCAGCAAGAACATACGTATTAAAAACTACGAACTATGGTGAAAAGGAAATTGAACCAACAGTTGCTAGACAAGTATTTTACGATGCAGAAACCCGAAAGGAAAATTGGGACAAGTCTTTCGAGGAATATGAATCGAAAGTTCGTGAAGCAGTAGAAAGTACAGCTGGAGAAATTATTACTTATAATAACGAACTAATTACGGCCATGTTCCATTCAATGAGTACAGGCATGACGGAAAGTTCTAAAAACTATAGTGGAAATGATATTCCTTATTTGCAGCCAGTAGCAAGTGCTGATTATCAACATGCACCGAATTATGAAAGCAGCAAAAAATTTACCATCGCCGAGTGGAATAAACTCCTAAACGTGAATTGGACAATAAAAAATATTAACCAACTTAAAATTGAACGAAATAATACTGGACGAGTTGAAACCGTTTCAATGGGGAAACAGCAATGGACAGGCAGGGACCTTAGAACATTATTAGATTTGCGTTCTACTGACTTCCGAATAGAAGTTAAAGGTGACCAAATCGTTGTTACCACAGAAGGCTACGGTCATGGTGTAGGGATGAGCCAATATGGAGCAGATGCAATGGCTGAAAACGGGGCAACTGCACATAAAATCTTACAGCATTATTATAAAGACACAAAGATCGAAAAAATAAATTGCAAAAATTAGGTATTTTTTCAAAAAAGATGATTAGAATTGTAAAATTTTGTTCACACTGCCAATAGAGGTGATGAACATGAGAGAAGAAAAACAATTCAATACTTCTCCTAAGAACAACAATTGGCAGAAAAAGCCGTGGTTTTGGCCAACAATTTATGGTGGAATTGCTGTAGTGCTAATCGGTCTAATTTTTACGTATAACGCACTTATTGGTGATGAGACAGAAGAGCAAGCGGTACAAGAGGAAGTAGCATCTGAAGATAATACTATTATTGAAACAAATGCTCGCACAGAAACATTGAAATATCCTTTCAATGAAGACCAACTAGATCAAGTCAGTGTTTTACAAGATTTCTATGATGTAACAGCTGATGAAGCAACACGCGAAAATGCACTTCTTGTATTTAATCAAACTTTTTCAACTTCATCAGGTGTTTCACTATCAGTAAACAGTGAGCCATTCGAAGTATTAGCTGCTATGAGTGGTGAAGTGACAGATGTAAAACTAGATGCATTCACTGGTAACGAGATCGTCGTTACACATGCAAATGGAATGGAAACACGTTATAGCTCTGTGACAGATATTCTTGTTAAAAAGGGCGATAAAGTAGAACAAGGCCAACCATTAGCAACAACTACAGAAAATGAATGGAATCCTACTGCAGGAATTCATCTCCACTTTGAAGTATTACAAGATGGAGAACATGTAAACCCAAGAAACTTCCTAGCATTCTAATTCTTGGACAAGTTAAAGCGCTCGTATCCCCAAAATTTGAAGAGTATTTTCAAATTTCGAGGGGAAACGGGCGCTTTAGTACTTTTTCTTCCATAATTAAGTTCTGAACGTACAAAAATAAACATATTGTGAATAAACGTTAAATAGGTAGCTGCAAACCACAACGTAATATCTGCAATAGAAACTCGTCGAAAATTTCGCTCCTTAGAAGCAAAAGGGCACTTTCTTATATCCGATAGAAAGGAAGAGAACGTGCACGAGCACATTCGGCATCGCTGCGTTCGGCTTGGAGAGCTGCTCCTCGAAACTGGTGAAACGGTTCGCGTCCTTGCGAAAATGACAGGTTATTCTAAAAGTACAGTGCATAAAGACTTAACCGAACGACTTTTCTTGGTTAATGAAACTCTGGCAAATGAAGTAAAAGAAATCCTAGCCTATCACAAATCGATTCGTCATTTGCGTGGAGGCGAGGCGACACGTAAGAAGTGGCAGTCCCGCCAAAAACATTGAAAGAGCATTTAGTTTGGCTTTCTTGAAAGTCAACTAAATGCTTTTTCAACGTTCATTTATATGTTTATCAGGTACATGTCACGAAACTGAAACAAACTTTTAATATAATTGTTAAAACCTTTATTCTCATATAATTTACAGTGTAATAAAAAACATCAATATGTTAAAATAGCAAGGATATGAATAGAAATTTGAACGTGAAAAATGTTGGAATTTGTCGGAAGGAGAATATTGATGTTTTCTAAAGATATTGGCATTGATTTAGGAACGGCTAATGTGCTGATTTATGTAAAAGGAAAAGGAATTGTACTAAACGAACCGTCTGTAGTGGCGATCGATAAAAAAACAAATAAAGTTCTTGCAGTGGGTGAAGAAGCAAGACAAATGGTGGGACGTACACCAGGCAATATCGTAGCCATTCGTCCATTAAAAGATGGAGTTATTGCGGACTTTGATGTTACAGAAGCAATGTTAAAGTATTTTGTTAATAAACTAGATTTAAAAGGATTTTTAACTAAACCACGCATTTTAATTTGTTGTCCAACTAATATTACGAGTGTTGAACAAAAAGCAATTCGTGAAGCAGCTGAAAAATCAGGTGGTAAAAAAGTTTATTTAGAAGAAGAACCTAAAGTAGCAGCTATAGGTGCTGGAATGGACATTTTCCAACCAAGCGGTAACATGGTTGTTGATATCGGTGGAGGTACAACTGACGTAGCCGTTCTTTCAATGGGAGATATCGTAACGAGCGAATCTATTAAAGTAGCTGGAGACGTGTTTGACAATGATATTTTGCAATACATTAAGAGGCAATACAAACTGTTAATTGGGGAACGTACAGCAGAATCAATTAAAATGACAATTGGGACTGTCTTTCCAGGTAGTCGCGATGAATCTATGGAAATCCGCGGTAGAGACTTAGTAACAGGTCTCCCTCGTACAATTACAATTAACTCGTCCGAGATTGAACGAGCACTACATGAATCTGTATCATTAATTGTGCAATCTGCGAAAAATGTTTTAGAAAAAACACCACCTGAGTTATCAGCAGATATTATCGATCGTGGTGTCATTATCACTGGTGGCGGTGGTCTTTTACACGGTATGGACCAACTGTTAATGCAAGAACTAAAAGTGCCAGTTTTCGTCGCAGAAAATCCAATCGATTGTGTAGCAATTGGGACAGGCATTATGTTAGATAATATTGATCGTGCGGCAAGTCCTAAATTCTAATATTAATAGAAGAAATTCAAACGAACCGGGTCACGACACTGTTTAATAGAGGTGAATGAATTGTTTAAAGGGTTATATACTGTTACATCTGGGATGATTGCACAACAAAGAAAAACAGAATTATTAACAAATAATATGGCGAATGCCAATACACCAGGCTTTAAAGCGGACCAATCCACAATTCGCTCTTTTCCAGATATGTTATTGTCTGCTCGAGGTACGGCAAACATTCCAACTGAAAAAGGATTGAACCTATTAAATATACAAGAAATTGGTGCGTTAAATACTGGCGTATATTTACAAGAAACCCTAGCAAACTACTCTCAAGGTTCTATTTATGAGACTAGCTTCAATACCGATTTTGCACTGATCAATGGTACAATGCCAGTCGATGAAGAATCTAGTGCCACAGGTTCGATTTTCTTCAGATTACAGCATCCCGATGGTGGAGAAGCATACACACGTAATGGGAACTTCACTTTGGATGGGCAAGGCTATTTAGTAAATAGCGAAGGATATTATGTTTTATCTAATGAAGGTGAACGGATTCAATTACCAAATGATAATTTCCAACTTACGCAAGATGGGTCAATCTTTGTTGATGACGCACAATACACAACATTAGGCGTTGCATTTTCAGCAAATCCGGATTTATTAGTGAAACAAGATAATGGTCTTTTCCGTACTAATAATGAAACGAATCTACCTTCAGCCTATAACCAAGAAGGTGTTACTTTCTCAATGCAGCAAAAACACTTAGAAGGCTCAAATGTGGATTCTGCACAAGCGATGACTGATTTATTAACTGCCTATCGTGCATTTGAAGCAAACCAGAAAGTACTCCAAGCATACGATAAAAGCATGGATAAAGCTGTTAATGAAATAGGGAAAGTATAATAGAAGAGAGTATTCAGTAGGCATTTGAAGTTGGTCGTAAGTCAAGGGTAAACTAAAACATACTGGAGGAAATCGAAATGCTTCGTACGATGATTACAGCAACGAATACATTAAGTCAGTTGCAAAGCCAAATCGATACCATTAGTAACAATATCGCAAATAGCAATATTACTGGTTATAAAGCGAAAGAAGCGCAATTTTCTGAGCTTCTTTACCAACAATTTAATAACGACCAGCTTGATCCTGCTGCACGCCAATCACCTGTTGGAATTCGTTACGGTGCAGGTGCAAAAATTGGTCAGATTCAAACGAATCATGCAATGGGAACATTACAAAGAACTGATCGAGACTTAGACCTTGCTTTGACGAAAGAAAAGCAATATTTCAATATTTTGATGCCAGAAGGTGACGAAGGTCAGCGTTTAGTTTATTCAAGACAAGGGGATTTTTATGTTACTCCTGTTGCGGATGGACAGGTCATGTTAGTAAATAGCGATGGTTATGCAGTTGCTGATTCTAATGGAGAAGCAATTTTCTTTCTTGACAATGTGTCAAATTTCGGATTGACAGAAGATGGTACGTTGAATGTCAATTATCCAGATGGTGAAGTATTAACTGTTGAACTTGGCATTACTGAACTTCAAAAGCCACAACTGATGGAACATGTAAAAGGTACATATATTGCATTACCATCCAATATGGATGAATTAGGGTTTACTGCAAATGAAGTCTTAACTGATTTGCAAGGAATTGGGCGAGCAGAAATTGGGATTACGAACGGTTCTCTTGAAATGTCAAACGTCAATCTTTCAAAAGAGATGACGGATTTAATTAAAACGCAACGTTCTTATCAATTTAATACCCGTGCAATTAGTATTGCCGATCAAATGTTAGGACTTATTAATGGTATTCGTTAATATGCATTCATTCATGAAAAACGATTAATTGAGGCAAGTACATAAAACTTGACTAAAAGGGAGATGGCCAATGACAGACGAATTAAAAAGTAATTCAAAAGAGACCAATGTTTCCCCTGAAGTAAAGAAAAGAAAAAGATCAAATAAACCTGAAATAAGCCCTGAACAAAGAAGACGATGGATTCAAATTCGTCTAATCCCAATTTGGGCAAGAATTTTACTTGTATTATTATTACTTTTCCTTGCCACAATTACTGGTTTAATGATTGGCTACGGCTTTATTGGCGATGGTGAACCGATGGACGCATTAAAATGGGGAGCATGGCAGCACATACTAGATTTAGTTAATGGTAAAGTTTAACTCAATCAAATGGCTACAAGGTTACTCGTCAAAAAATGATTTTGTTAACTTAAAGCGGAGGTGACTACTCGCTCCGTTTTTTCACTATGTGTTAAAATAGTAACGTACCTTCAGATGCTCTTTAATGAATATCTAGGACAAGCTATTTCTTTAAATATGTTATAATGTCGGGGACTTGGACAAGTTATACATAATAATAATAATAATAATTTTAGGGGGTATTTGGATGTTAACAGCTGAACAAATTCAAGAAATTTTACCACATCGTTATCCGTTTTTATTAGTAGATCGTATTCTAGAACTTGAAGAAGGAAAACGCGCGGTAGGTCTGAAAAATGTATCTATTAATGAAGACTTCTTTAATGGGCACTTCCCAGGATATCCTGTTATGCCTGGTGTATTAATTATTGAAGCATTAGCGCAGGTTGGTGGCGTAGCTCTTTTAAATTCTGAACAATTTAAAGGTAGACTAGCTTTTTTAACTGGAATTGATAATGCTCGTTTTAAACGTCAAGTTATCCCAGGTGATCAATTACGTTTAGAAGTAGAATTCGTTCGTCTACGTGGTTCTATGGGGAAAGGTCATGCCGTTGCTACTGTTGATGGTGAATTAGTATGTGAAGCAGACATTTTATTTGCAATTGGACCAGTACAACCAAAATAAATCTTTAGTTAATGGAAAGAAGCGTACTTGTACCTTCTTCTTTTTATGAAATTTGTGTTTTACTCCTACCAATTGTTGTGAATACTAACTTGTATAAATTAAATGATCATACGTAACTCGAGTAATACACAAAGAATTGTGATACATTTTATTATGAATTTTAATAAATAATAATATCCATACTGTATTTTCTTTCTAATTTCCCTAGTAGAATATGTTGAATTTACGAAATGTATCATTCGGTAGGTTTTTTGGCTTTTAATTGTAGGAGGTTTAATAATAGATGTATAAAGACTTATCTTCAGGTGTTAAGATTAGCATTACACGTTCCATCACAACATCATTTGAAGCATATTTAGCTAATATTGGATGGGATGAAGACCAATTCTCAATGGAAGATTTTGTAGCTAACTGGCAAGCATATTTTAAAGAAAACGCTGCTTGGTATGATAAGGTGCCAGAGGAAGTATTGTTAAGCAAAGAGTTCCATGAAGAGATTGCGAAAAAAATTGACGAAGTGATTGCTAAAGTTTTGAGTGAAGAACCAACAGAAAAGCAAATTGAGTCAATCGAAAAAATGCAAAAAGAGCTTGGAACTGATTATTCTTATGGTTGTAAAGCAGAAGCTGCATATATTGAAAACCTGTTAAAGGAAAAGTTAAATTCTAAATAGTTCTGTTTATAAAAGTGTTTGTCATTAATGAATAACCTCTAGATTGAGCATCTTGATTGATCAAACTCGGTACCCTTTGGATAATATTTCAAACACGAAAATTTAGGATAGTTCCCTCCATTCCCGGGCACTCTATGTACAGTCACATCTAATAAAAAAATGTGATGAAGAGAAAAGGAAGGAGGGAATTTTTTATGTGGAAAAAGTCTGCTTTTGCATTTATCCTAGGAAGTGCGTTCTTAGTGGGGTGTAATGCGGATAATAATGCCGTAGATGACACTGCGAATGAAATTGAACGTGGAGTCAATGACGTTCAAGAGGATGTTAATAATGGTGTAAATGATGTTGAAAATGGTGTAGACGATACACTTGATAACAACGGCACAAATAATGGTATGAATGGTACTGATAACGGCACAAACGGTACTAATGGTACTGACAATGGTGGGACAACTGGTACTGAAGGAACGGATACTAACGGAATCCCAAATAGCAATCGTGCTGGTCAAAATGGTGTTTCTGGAAATGTCGATAATGGCGACGAGCGTATCCTAAATGACAACCAGGAAGACATTATTGAAGATCAAAAAGACATGAATGACCGTGATACAAAAGACGAATAATTAAATTAAGCACTAACAGGACAATAGCTTCCAGTATTCGACGATCATCGAGTACTGGAAGCTTTATGTATTCTAATCCTTTAAAAGAGGGCGATCGCGCATTCCTTTTTCAAACCGTTCAAACAATTCCTTACCTGAAAGATTTTCTTCAAGTAATAATTTTAATAACTGTTCTGCATATTTCGTTCTTCTTCTTGTGATTGTTCCTTTGAGTAATACAGAAATTCGATCTCCAATAACATGAATATTACCTACAACGACGCGAAAAGGTGCGGGTTCATTATCTGGAAAGGAAATCACCACTTGTACATCAAAGACTTCATTGGATGCTTGTAACTGCTCGAAAATCACCTTATATTTTTCAGAGATAAATAATTCAAGAATCCAGGACTTATGGCTATTTTCCTGATTAATTACGATTCCATCTTCTAAAGGAATTTTTTCCCTTCCCTTTTCTGCCAATAACTCAAACGAAAGCATTTTGAAAGTTTTCAATCCCATCTCCCCTTTAATATGAGTTGTTAATTTTAGTATAACATAGAAAAATGCGAAATTTATGATTTGCCCCTATAATTTAAAGTCCCTTAAACTAAGTGCTATCAAGGCTTAACCACATTTCCCCCCAATTCTTAAATACCTTCAAAAATGAATTTTAACTTCCGCTAATGAAGCATATCTGACTTTTCGGGTTTTGCTCAAATCAAACCGTTTCAATTATGATATGGGCAGAAGGAAAGGAGGTGAATCTTATGAATCAGGTAGGACTTGTAGGAAGGTTAACACGGGATCCAATGTTACGGGAGTTCCCAAATAATCGATTTCAAACATCTTTCGTATTAGCCATTAACCGGAACTATCGAAATAATCAGGGGAGTGTTGAAGCAGATTTTGTTCTATGTGTCGCTTGGGGGAAACTTGCCGAAAGAATAGTTCGATATTGTGGAAAAGGCTCTCTTGTGGGTGTAAATGGTCGATTACATACCCGTTCCTATATAAATAAAGAACAAAACAGGATATATACAACAGAAGTATACCTAGATGACGTACGGTTCTATACATTGAAACGGCCTGAAAGACAATATGGAACCACTACGCCAGAAAAAGTAAATGTTGAAGGAAATTATGTTTCTCAAGAACATCAAGAAATTGATCAACAAAAAGTACCGGATCAATTTGTTCTCCCAGAAACAGAAGATGCATTACCGATTTTTTAATAAATAAAAAGATGTGGAATTGTTGAAGTGATGAAGGCATGCAAGGGTTATAAGAATAGGGAAATTGGGGAATTTCCCTAAAAAGGATCTGGACGGACGGTTTTAAGAAGATGCTATATGAAAGGGGGAGGATAAGTAAAATCTACTGCTGACCGCACAGTAGTACCCATTTCTCCTATACTCTACACGTAACTGCCATCTATACTGGTTTGTAGAGACCGACAACTTAATAATGTAAAAGAGACTATTAGATAAGGTAAGAACATGGATAAGCACTTTGAAGAGGGAACAACGTACGAATAAAAAAAGTGAGCGACTCAAACTAATGAGCGCTCACTTTCCGCTTTTATTGTTATCGAACCGATGCTGTATCAAGCATTAATAAATCAAGTAATTCATCTTCTTGAAGTTCGGTTAACCAATTGCTTGATTGAATTAATTCTTGTGAAAGGGCCGATTTGACTTCTAACATTTTATCTATTTTCTCTTCAATTGTACCAAGTGTTATAAACTTATGAACTTGAACAAATTGAGTTTGACCAATCCGGTATGCGCGGTCAGTTGCTTGATTTTCAACGGCAGGATTCCACCATCGATCGGCATGTAATACATGGTTAGCAGCTGTTAAATTTAATCCTGTACCCCCAGCTTTTAAAGATAGTAAGAATATCGGAAATTCATGATTTTGGAAGGCCTCTACTAAATGATCTCGTTGATGTTTCGCCATACTTCCTGTTAAAAATGGTACATCTAAATTATATAACTCTGAGAAACAATGCTGTAATAAATGCCCCATCCCAATATACTGGGTAAAGATCAAACACTGTTCGCCATTGTCGACAATTTCTGCTGCAAGTTCAACAATTCGCTTTATTTTCACTGAACGATTCATCATCGTTTTCGCTTCATCAAATGGCTCCTTTAAATAAAGAGCAGGATGATTACATAACTGTTTTAGTTTGCTAAGCATTTGAAGAATACGTCCCTTTTTCTCAAATGGCGTCATGTTTTCCATTTGAGCAAGTGTATCCTCAATATACCCTTCATACAAAGCAGCTTGCTCCCTTGTTAATGGGCAGAATTCTTTTGATTCTTGTTTATCCGGTAAATTTAACATAAGATCTGGATCATTCTTCGTACGACGTAATAGGAATGGCGAAATTTTCGCACGTAAGATCTGTTTATGGCGGTCTGATTCATCGCGTTCAATTGGTAAGATATATTGCTCTTGGAACTTCCCAAAGCTTCCTAAATACCCTTTGTGGATGAAATCAAAAATAGCCCATAGTTCCGAAAGTCGATTTTCAATCGGAGTTCCGGTTAACGCAATATGATGAGTCCCAATTAACTTCCTAATAGAGCGTGATTGTAGGGTCTGCATATTTTTTATGTTTTGTGCTTCATCAAGTGCAATTGCTGACCAATGAACATTCTGTAAAAATTCAATATCTTGAGAAATCGTACCATATGTTGTCAGGATTAAGTTTGGCTTTTCATTTTCAAGATATGTTGTAAAAGTCTCATCCTTCATTCGGGAGGAGCTATAGTGGGTATGAACTTTTAGAGTTGGTGCAAAACGGGCTAATTCCTTTTGCCAGTTACCTAAAACTGATGTTGGACAAATAATGATAGTTGGATTGCTTTCGCCCATTGTTTCATATGTGTGAAGAAGGTAGCTGATTAGTTGGACTGTTTTCCCTAATCCCATATCATCAGCAAGTACAGCTCCAAAACGTTGGTCCCTCATAAACACAAGCCAATCAAAACCTTCTTGTTGGTAGGGACGAAGCTCAGCTTGTAATCCTTTTGGTAATTCAACAGAAGGTAAGCCTTTTTTATGTTGTAGTTGTTCTAAATACGATTTCAATGACTTCTGTAATTCGAATGCGAAGAATGGATCGTCAAGTTCCTCTTCATCAGCTGAAAGGGGCGCTGCAAGTTCTTCTGGAATTTCACGGAATAATAAATCGCGAACTGTCCAATTTTCTTTCTCCGCTTTTTCCATAAGCTCACGAATTTCCATCATCCAATTTGCATCGATACGGAACCATTCATTACCAATACGAACGAATTCTCGTTTTTCATCAACAATCTTGCGGAACTCTTCTGGAGATAGTTCTTCACCGTTCATTGAAAGCTGCCATTTGAATGCTAAAATATCGTCTAAACCAGCCATTGATTTTTGTGACTGATTCGAAGCACTTACTTTAACGCGCAATTTGGATTGTTTTAATTCTTTTAACCATGCTGGAAGAATAACGTCAAAGCCAAGTGCCCCAAGCTTTGCAAAATCATCTCGTAATAGTTTGCGGACTTCCACATCTTCAAGGCTGACATGAAGGAAGCTTTCCGTTGAAATGCTATGTTCACTTAAATCCATTAGTTCAAGCATTTGATTTTGTAGGCTTGCAATATCCTCCGCAATCGGTACCCATTTTTCAGGTACAGCTTGTGGAATTGGATAGTGACGCTTACGAATTGCGGGTGTCCAAAGTTTGGCTGTTTTATTGGTTGCTAACACCGTTTCAAGCAGCCATTCCTCTGAATTTTCTTCTGGCTCCGATAAGCGAAGTGCAACTTTTACATTGCCAATGGAATGCTCTTTTTGTAACGGCCATCCACCTTCTTTGAAGAAAGGTAGCAAAGTGGGAAGGTCATTTTCAGTTAACCCTGCAAACGCCAGCTTTTGTTGCACGGCTGTCGTTAAAACAGAGGTCAAATAGTCTAGGTCAATTTCAATATCCTTAAAAGCTGATGTAACGAATTCATCGTTGGCAAATTCATTAGGTATTTTGAAAGATAAATGAAACTTACCTTCCTCAGTTGTCTCGGTTTGTGCGTATTCCCAGAGAACACTACTATTCCAAAGGATTTGAAGTGCATGTGTACTTGCTATTATCTTTTTTGATTGGTCATCTGCTCCTACATGCTGAACAAAAGGATGCTTGATTGTTGGAGAGAAGAGTTCCACTAGTTCAGCAGCAGTTAACCTAATTTCCTGTTCATCCATATTAGCGCCGATTCCGAAAAAGTTTGATTCATATCGATAGAACAGTAATCGAGCCCAATTTGCCGTTAATTGTGGGTGCCCATTATCTGATAGAGACATTAAAGAAAAGAAACCAGGTTGACGTTCTTCTATTTTTAACCGTAAAGATTTTGCAAAGGGTGTTGAAAGTTCTGTTGTCATGCCAGTAAATTTCCTTTCTCTAATTCTTCTTGCAATGCGCGTAATCGTTTGTATTGCTCACGAATTGTAAAAATATAATCTTCCCAAAAGTTCATCCTACCGCTTTTTTTCGCTGCAGACTTCATCATCTTCCAAATACGTACTGCTTGTTTATAGTTTAATCGCGATTTTTGATCCACTTCTTGAAGCGCGTAGTAATGGTAAAGTGGAAGCGTTACTTGGGGTGCTTCATCTAAGACATCCTTTAAGCCACAAGATTCTAAATATGAAATGGAAGAAGGATATAGCTGATGAAGGGCTGCCCACTCATCAAAACGCTTCGTTTTAAGTAGGTAATTTGAATACGGCTGAATCCCATATGTTCCAAATGCTGAATAGAGCATTAATTCTTCTTGTTCAGTTAAGACAATATTGTCGTAAATTAAACTTGCTCTTCGTACATACATTTGCCGATGTGTTGGTTTTAAATGTTCATGAATAAATTCCTGTAGGTAGGGAAGCACGGATTTTAATATAATTTCGCCAGCTTCCTGATTGTTCTGTGAAAATGACAATTTAGCAAGACCAAAGTAAACATCTAGCGTTGGAATATTTACCTTTTGCAGGGTTTCCCGTAACGACTCATGATCTTTTACCATTATGTAAAATAAATTCATGACGAGGTGTAATGGGACATCTTCACTTAAATTAGGGTTTTCATCAGGGTTATCCATCAAGCTAGTCAGAATAGTTAGTTCTTTTTCTGCACGTTTCTTCTCAATAAAGACTGTATCCCAAAACGATAAATACAGATTCATTCTTCTGCTAAACTGACCATGCCGTTCTAACAATAGTTCACGAACCATGTTTTGTAACAAATCGAAAAATGGATCTGTTGCAAACAATCGAGAACCCCCTGAGAGCTCATGCATATTATCTTGAATTTTATTTAAGGTTTTATCGAAATAGTATTCAAAATAATGGCTTGTCAAAGGTGTGTTTGTCCTGTTCAAGTGTTCCCATATTTTATTGAAAACACCAATTTCCATAAACAAATTATAGATTGGCTGCCATTCACGTTCATAAGGCATATGCTTTTTTAATTTGGTAAATGCATTTTCAGCTAAGTTGGTAAGCAAAAAGCTGTCAGCAGGAACGGGTCTTCCTGGCTGCAATAAGTGCGACATCACTTCATTTACCATCGCAAGCCAATTCTCGGGAGTTCGCTCGGATGCTAATAGATGCAGTTGTACACTTTTTTTCTGGCGCCAATTCGTTACCCACTCTTGGACAGAATCATAGTATTGGTATAACGATAACAACACGCTTACTTTATGGCGGCACCAGTCGTTTTGCGGGCAACTACAAGTAATTCGTTCGTAATCAAAATTAACCGTGACTTCTGTCAATCGCACATCTTGAACAATGGTATGTAACGTTTGATATGCTGGGATGAAACGCTCAAACTGGACGGATTTATTTCGAACCGCAAACAATGCGCGGCGAATCAACTCCTCATCCTCCTGAACGGAAGGATGCAATTCGCGTTCCACTTGTTCTAACTGTGTATTGATAAACGATTGATGATCACGTGCAATCGTTGCAACAGATAAACTCACTTAACATCGCTCCTTAGAAAGACACATCTCGAGCATGAAATGAACAAAGTCTAAAAACGCCACTTCCTATGGCAACAACTTTGTGATCAACTTCTTGTTGGCCCAAGATCATGTCCCTTCTTATACGGATTTTCTTGAATTGTTCGATTCCAATCCGCTAAAAAAGTCTTTCCCTTCATTATACCGTTAAATCAAGTGTATTGTTAGCATTTCGATTGAAAGTGTGGAGGGGGAGTGTTATTTGAGAGGATGTTGAGTAGTTGCGAGAGGATTGTACGGTGTTGGAGGGTGAGTTGGATTTGATGAAGATTAGGTTGAACGGACGAAAGAAATGCTGAACGGACGAAAAGCGCGGCTAAGCGGACGAAAGAAACGCTGAACGGACGAAACGCGAGGTTAAGCGGATGAAAGAAACGCTGAACGGACGAAAAGCGCGGCTAAGCGGACGAAAGAAACGCTGAACGGACGAAAAGTGAGGCTAAACGGACAAAAGAAAACATGAACGGACGAAACATGTGGCTAAGTGGACGAATCATCAACCCTATCCATAAGTAACAAATTTATTCCATTTTCCCAGTTAAAAAAGAAAAATATAATCAAAATGGCACGGTTTGAAACTGTAAATGTTTGGAGACCATATCAGTAACGAGGTAATCACAGGTCAAGCCACGGTTGAATGAAGAACAATGATCCATCGAGTCATAAATTTTGAATGAGTAATAATACGACCTACTATTTTATCTGAACGCAACTATATCCAGGAGCGAAAAGTTTTCTGAATTGTGTTCACAAAATAGACATTTTTCAGCGAAGGGTTACATAAGTATAAATAAACATAAATGTTCGTATTATCTACTCATCGAGGAATTTGATTCGATGAGAAATATTGAATAAAAGCAACCTGGTTTAATTATAAAAATGGTAGAGTGCCTACAGATACTTCGAGCTAAAACTATGTTATAATCAGAAATATCAGAATAATCGGATAACTAGGAGGGGTCAATATGATTCAAGTGCAATTTATGAAACCATTTTATACGAAAGTTGCGGGAGAGAATTTACGGTTAGTCTTTGCATATCAATACTTCTCGATTATGAAGGATAATGAATTGTATCATTTTGTTCCAGTCGAAGGGAAAGAGATTATTGTGAACTTGAATACGATGCAAATTGAAAACCTTTCTGAAATATTTGTTTTCCAGCGTGGGAACCGTTATATTCGTATGCCATTGTATCAATTATTGTTAATTTCAAATGTGCACGAACATTTGTCACCAATTCTACAAAAGGCTTCATCTCAAAAAGATACGGTGAACCTTGTACCAAACGAATCAGATCAAGAAATTGATAGTGTGATTCGAGTGTTGGAAGAACAAAATATTGACCGATTAATTGATGAGGCTTTAGCTAATCGTGACGAAGAATTGTTTAATGATTTAGTGGAGCGAAAAACTGCACTTCAACAGTAGTAGCTTTGTGAGCGGACATCGGAGGAATAACGACAGCATGAATACGATTGAAACATAAAAAGCACCTCGATACATATTTCATCGAAGGTGCTTATGTTCTATATTAAAGGGTTGGGATTAGATTAATGGAAGAAATCGCATGACGTGAACTGTTTTAACAAGGGTCGTAATGGTTTTGTACGTAGATTTCTGACTAAGAGATAAAGTAGTGAATAACCAACACAACAATCCCAGATCCGATTATACCAAAGAGCCAATCTCCCAAAGTTAACTTACGTTTAGCTTCTTTCATCCATACCCCTCCTCTTTTACTAACCCCGGACCTAGCAATTTAGAACTACTAAATATAATAAATTTAGTTAACCTTTAATCTATTCAAAAAGCCTCACTAGTAGTAGAACAGATGTTTAGTTTTAGTTTGAAATTATTAATAAGTCCTTATCAGTATGGAAAAAATTGTGTGTTCCGTAAAACTAAACGTTTAATGAAGACTCTTCACTTTGATATATGCCGGGAAGTGGGTTTTGTTCATTTTGAGGTCAAATTTTACAATTGGAGAGATATACCAAAATGAAAATAATGTAAATGAAAATTAATATTTGAAGGGGCTTCTTAATCTCAAATTAAAAGCTTAATAAGACTAATATACTGGGGTACTTTCTTTCTGCTATCGTTAAATCAAAAATAGTAGGAGGAATCTGGTGATTGATTTTAAAACCTTGCGAACCCTATCCAATGACTCCCGCATTAACTGCACTGACTAAAAGACTTCATCCTTCCCACGAAATGTGTCCAAAATTACTAGTTGAACTTAAAAGGCAGGAAGCGGGTGAACATGGCGAACAACATGTCCTTTCCTTTTTAGCGGCTTGCCAACTACCAGAGCAAACTTATCTACTACACAACGTAGCAATGAAATCAAAAGTCGAGATGCGAATTGGTATACTGTTATTGTCACCTTGGTGGTGTTTGATACTAGAAGTTAAGAACATTACGGGGCGACTCTATTTCAATGACAATCCACGTCAGTTGATTCGAAAAGGTGATGATGGGAAAGATGAAATTCTGGGCAGCCCGGAAAATCAGGTGGATCAATATACGTTTGGATTGAAGTCATTGTTAGAAAGTCAGGGGGCAAAATTACCGGTTACGGGGCAATTCTTTTCTGTTTAATGCGATTATTTAGTAACCACCCATGAAGGTCCCACTGTTGATTGGACGAGAGGTGATTAGATTTATTTGGTCATTGCCAAGGAGTGGTGGCGCAAACGTTGATTCGAGAAAGTTAGGGGAATTATTAATGAAATCCCTTTATACCCGTGATCCATTCCCACTTTGCAACTACTACAAGATCTCACCAAGAATGATTTCTACAGGCGTTGAATGGCCAAGTTGTGGAACCATTCCGATGCTGCGGGCGTTAAGAACTTGGAAATGTCTGAGGTGTGGGAAGACTAGTATGGATGCACATTTTCGGGCATTAAAGGATTATTACATGTTAATAAGAGAAGAGATAAACAATAAGGAATGTATACAATTCTTAAAATTACGGAATCGACAAGAAGCTACTAGGATACTAAGTAAAAATAGCATCGGAAGTAATGGAGTTAAAAGAGACAGTGTCTATATTTTAAAAGGCAGGTAAGTTTTTAATGGAGGAGTTAAAGGAAAAGAGCATTATGGTCTTAAATTTAAGTGAGCAAAACAAGTGTGTAACCGATCAAGGGGATAATTAAGTGAGCAAAACATGAATCTAAACGGTCAAAAGGTAATCATTTACCTTTCAACATGCAAAATTATCTCACCCTCGTGACAATTATGACAAAATTCGACTGCCGTAATTTCACTGTAAAACAAATTTTATTCACACGGCGAGCGGAAAGTTGTATACTAAAATGCAGGATTTGTCTGTTTGTGTAATACATACGGAATTTTTAACAAATAATATAAGCACAATCACTAATAGGACATGTAGAATCCCTAAAGCAGAATCTATAAATTCAACTTTCTTGGGCATTCTGAAAAGAAATAGATCGAGTAATTGGTCGGTAGCATCGTACATACTCGCTCTCGAAATTGAAAGGAAGTAACGATTATTATGACAAAGAAAATTTGTGTTGTTGGTTTAGGGTATATTGGTTTACCAACAGCCGTTACATTTGCAAATCACGGAATCAAGGTTCACGGTGTTGATGTGAGTCAAGCAGCTGTGGAATCAATTCAAAATAAGAAGTTACACATTGAAGAACCAGGTCTTCAAGAACGTTTAGATAAAGCGGTAGATAGCGGCTTTTTAACTGCTGCAACTACTCCTGAAGAAGCTGATGCATTTATTATTGCTGTTCCGTCACCAATTAACCCTGATAAAACAGCGAATTTAGAATATGTACGCCAAGCAACGGCTTCAATCGTTCCTTATGTGAAAAAAGGAAACCTAGTTATTTTAGAATCAACTGTACCACCAAAAACTGTAGAACGTATTATGTTGCCTGAGCTTGTAAAAACAGGTCTTGAAATTGGTACAGAAATTTATGTTTCACATTCTCCTGAGCGAGTAATTCCAGGTAAAATCTTTGAAGAGTTAATTAACAATGACCGTATTGTTGGTGGAGTTAACAAGGAATCAGCTGAATTAACAAAAGAACTTTATGAGACTTTTGTTCAAGGGACAATCCATATTACAGATGCAACAACTGCTGAACTTGTAAAAGTAATGGAAAATACGTACCGTGACGTAAACATTGCGTTTGCAAATGAGCTTGCGAAATTAGCTGAGAAATTAGACGTAAACATTTGGGAAGCCATTAAATTTGCGAACTTCCACCCACGAGTAAATGTTCACTTCCCAGGGCCAGGTGTTGGTGGTCACTGTATCGCAGTTGACCCATGGTTCTTAGTTGAATTAGGTGGAGATACGGCAGCTATTATTAACATGTCTCGCCATACAAATGACAGCATGCCACACTTTACAGCACAAAAAACACAAGCGATTTTGAATCAAAACAAAATTGCTGGTGCAAAAGTTGCTGTATTAGGTCTTGCATTTAAAGGAAACGTAGACGATATGCGCGAAAGTCCTTCAACAGAAGTGATTGAGCAATTACAAGAACTTGGATTAGAAGTAATTTCATTTGATCCGCACATTAAAGAAAATAAACACGCTACTCAAACGCAAAGCTTTGAAGAAGCGACAAAAGATGCAGACATTCTTTTAGTGCTAACAGATCACAATGAATTTAAAACATATGCACCAACAACAATTCAAAATATGAGAAACAAAATTGTGTTTGACACAAAAAATTGCCTTAGTCGCGAAACTTGGCAAAATGCAGACTTCCAGTACCACTTACTTGGAGATGCGAAAAACATATAAGTGCTATAAGTGGCAGTGTGCATAAATGGGCACACTGCCATATTTTTTGATAACATAACCTAAAACATAAAAATGGATGGTTGATTAACAGATGAAGGAAAAAGTACTTGGTATTCAAGTTAATACGGAAAATTATGATGAACTAATTCCAAAAGTATTTGAACGAATTGAAACAAAAGAAAAGTCATTAATTGTAGCAATTAATCCTGAGAAGATTATTAAAGCAAAGGAAGATCCAGCTTTAAAGAAGTTACTAAATGAAGCAGAGTTCCAAATTCCAGATGGGATTGGGGTCATATTAGCTTCAAAGATTCAAAAAGGACAAATTACTTCTCGTGTAACTGGTGTAGATATGATGTTGCGTCTTTGTCAGGAAGCTGCACAACGTAAAAAGCCAATCTTCTTATATGGGGGGAAACCGGGAGTAGCCGAAAAAGCAGCGGATAAACTACGTGAACTTTATCCTGGAATTATTGTTGCAGGTACGCAAGATGGATATGAGAAGGATCAAAATAAAGTCATTGATAAAATTAATGAGGCAAAACCAGATCTTCTATTTGTCGCAATGGGTAGTCCGAAACAAGAGAACTGGATTAATGAAAATCGTGACCAACTACACCCAACAATTTATCAAGGAGTAGGTGGATCTTTTGATGTTTTAGCCGGTACAGTGAAGCGTGCACCAGAAGCCTTCCAAAAGGCTGGATTGGAATGGTTCTATAGACTTATGAAAGAACCAAAACGGTTAAAGCGTCAGTTGGCATTACCTTTATTTTTATTAGAAGTAGCCCGTAGTTCTAAGGGGAAATAACAAAAGTTTTATGTTGATGAAAATCTAACCAGTACAACCAAAATAAAAATAATTATGTAATCTTTGTAATAATCCATTGTTCTTTCGTAATAATGGTGATAAACTGTAATTGTTAGTAAGATTTTCTCTATGAAATATAATTTTTCCCTGCAAGGAAAAAACGGTTGGTAGCCCAAAAAAGAAGGCCTAAGCACAATGCTTAGGTCTTTTTTTATGGAAATTTAATTTAATGAATTATGCATATATCGGGAGAACTAACAATACACTTATCGAGGGACTAAGTTACTAAACTATTTTAATGGTTGGTAATATTGATATAAATAGTAGTAAAAGTAAACTAAATAAAATCTATTAATATTTTATCCATATAAATGTAGTACTACCAATATAGTTGAAGTACAACCAAAGGTTACCAAAATAGAATTAGCTAAAATTCGACGCTTTGTAATAGGAATTTAATAGTTTTAATTATTGTTATCATAATGTAATAGAGTCTCGAACCCTTATATAACAGTGTATGTATGGTATCCAGACATCGAAAATTGATATATCAAAATAATTAATTGGTAGAATTTAAAAGATTTTGTTGGTTTTGACTAGATTTTATGTCATAATAAAGTAGATTTTAAGTTATCCATTCCTATAAATCCGTTAATCAACAAACTTAGACAATTATGTCAAAGGTGACAAAAAATGATTGACATAACATTTATATACTACTAAACTTTTATGTGTAATAGTTTTTCTACACATGTTCGTGAAGGATAACTAAAATATTATTAATCGATCTTAGAGGAGGAAATCTTTCTATGGCTAACCAACCAAAGAAATACAAAAAATTCGTAGCAACTGCTGCTACAGCTACTTTAGTAGCATCTGCAATCGTGCCTGTAGCTTCTGCTGCAACACCATCTGATATCGCTGGTAACGACCACGAAGCTGCGATCAAAGCTTTATTAGAACTAGGATATGTAAGTGGTAAAGCTGACGGTTCATTTGCTCCAAACGAAACAGTAACTCGTGGACAAGTAGCTTTAATGCTTGGTAAATGGGCTAAAGCTTTAGGTCTTGAAGCTCCTGCTGACTACGCAACAAAAGAATATTTCAATGACTATCCAACTTTTGCAACTGAAGAAAACAAAGAAATGTTCGCTTTAGTTAAAGCAAACGGAATTTTCCAAGGTTATACTGATGGTTCATTAAAACCACAAGATAAAATCAGCCGTCAACAAATGGCAGTAGTACTTGACAGTGCTTACAAAGCAATTACTGGTAAATCTTTAAAAGAACTTGCTGGTGACACTTCAAACGTTACTGTAGCAGACATTGAAAAAGTAAATGCTGACTACCGTGATGAAGTTAAAGCACTTAAAGCATTAAAAATCACAGCTGTTGATAACTTCAATCCAACAGGAAATGTAACTCGTGGACAATTTGCTTCATTCTTGAACGCAACTATTAATGCTAAAGCTCCAACTTCTGAAGCTGGTGTAATTAAATCATTAACTGCAACTTCGACAAATCAATTAACAGTTGTGTTTGACGGTGCGGTTAATCCTGAAACTGCAAAATTCTCAGTAGCTCGTGGTACAACTGGTTTTAACGTAACTGAAATCGATTGGAACGAAGACAAAACTGAAGCAGTATTAACAGTAGATACTAAGTTTACTGATGCAACTTACACATTAACAGTTAGTGGTGTTGCTTCTGAAGACTTAAAAGCATCTGTAACTACAACAAGAGAAACTGTGACAGCAATCGAATTCAACTCTGAATACCTAGCATTCACAGGTAAAGAAGATGCTAATAAAAATAAAGAAGCTAAAATTGGCTTCACTATTACAAACCAATATGGTGAAGATATTACAGAAGATACAAATCATCAAAACTTTAAAGATGTAAAAATTAAAGGAATTGATGAGACTGACATCTATGTTGACGATTTAAAAGGTGGACGTGAAGGCGTAGTAACTGTTTGGGTTGATGCTGACGAAGATGACGACGCAACTGGTACAATTGAACTTAGTTATGAAGATGGGGATCTTGAGATTGATGCAGAACAAGATGTAACTCTTTCTGATGAGAGTGAACCAGGTTCAGTAGAAATCTTAAAGGTTTATAATGAAAATGAAGAAGAGTTCACAACTGAAAATGTTAAAGATAAACATGATTTCTACATCTTATTTAACGTTACAGACCAATATGGTGTGAAATTAGATGCTGAAGATTACGAAGAAGATTCTGAATTAGATGGAAACTTACAACCAACTTCACCTGATGCAATTCAAATTGGATTCATCCGTGATAATTTACGTATTGATGTTTCTAACGATGACATCTTTGAAATCGACGATGAAGATCAAATTACTGTAAAAGAAATTGATGGAAAACATTATTTTGCTGTTCCATTAACTTTCGATTTAGATGATGTAATTGGTGGAGAAAACACTGTAACATTCCGTTCAAAAGCTACTGGTGAAGAAAATTCAGCTAAGTTTAATTTAGTAAGTAGTTCTGAAGTACAAAAAGTTGAACTTGGAACTCCAGATGAAGTAGTTGCCGCTGATGAAACTGTTAAATTACCAGTATTCGCTTATGATCAAGCTGGCGAATTAATTACAGATGCAGCTGACTTAAACGATAAATTACGTAGCAAAGATGGTAAAGATCCAGAACTGAAAATCACTTGGGATACACCTCGTGTTAAAAATTCTGGTTCTCAAACTTCTGCATTTAACTTCGTTGAAGAAGATGGTCAAGTATACTTAGAATTTGAAACTACTAGTCACGACAAAGATAAAGCAGAAGATTTAGAAATCGAAATCGAAGTAGACGATTCTGGTGAAGAATCATCAGTTGAATTAAGTGTTTATGCAAAAGCTTATGCAGAAAGCATCGTAAACGTTGATGTTGACACTTATGTTTACAAAGACGGCGAACTAGATGTTAAATTTAAAGCAATCAAAGTTGAAGATCAATATGGTCGTGCATTTGATGATGTTGAAAACTATACAATTCAAGCTGTATCAAAAGATCCAAGCAAAATTGCAATTAATGGCAAGGATACATTTGCTGCTGCTGGGGACAAAATTAAACTTGTAGGCAACAATGATGGTAGCGCTACAGTAGAGTTTAAATTAGTAAGTAATTATACAGATAAAGGTACTGCTAAAACTGCTACAGATACTCAATCTGTAACATTCCGTACAGTAGACGAAGATGATTTTAAATCTTACGTTGTGAAAAGTGATGGAAAACTTTACGGTGAAGTCGCAACTAAAGATTTTGCAAACATCGAAGTATACGGTGTAACTAGTAATGGTGTTGAAGTTGAATTACCAAAATCAGCTTATTCAATTTCAGCTGTTTCTGGTGCGAAATACTTAGACTTAGACGTTACTAGTGGTGATGTTGCTACTACACAAACAGCTGTAGACAAGTTAAAAGAGTCTGGTGTTACATCTATTGATACTGAAGTTGCTGTAATCATTAACAAAGATGGACAACGTGTAACTCATGCACTTACAATTGGTGAAGATGATCCAGCAGTTGCTGCTCTTAATGTGAAAGACAAAGAATCTGCATCTGAAAAATCTGTAAAATCATTTGATGTAAATATCGCATCTGGTGCTACTTCTATTTCTACAACAAACCTACTTGATGCTTTAGCAAATAACAATGCTATTGCTGAAGGTAAATGGGATCTTGAAGACCAATATGGTGAAGATGTAACTGTTTCAGGTACAACTGTAACATTCTTCGATGGTTCAACTGACCAATTAAAATTACGTATTTCTGATGTAAACGCTGCTAACGATGAAGATTACAAAGTTACTAGCAACGGTACTTCAAGTGCTTCAATTAACGTTGGTTCAGCTAACGGCGTTCAAGAAGGCGATTCATTCACATTAACAATTTCTGTTGATGGTGTTGAACAATCTTACAAAGTTTACGTTAAATAATATTTTAAAATAATAAGGCAAAAAACTCTATGGAGTAAATCCATAGAGTTTTTTTTATGCGCGTGGTAAAGGGTATTCGTGGCGACGCTGAATCATTGTCATCTTCGTCCCCCATTTATTTAAATAGATCAATCTCTTTTAATTTAAAGAAAACAATTTTATCTTGGAGGAACTTATGATGAAAGGAAAAAGTTATGTAGTAAATATGTTTACAGTTTCATCAACTGTAACAGTAATTGTCTTAACGGTTATTCCAGGTGTGGTAAGTGCAACTCAATTTTCCGATATACAAGGAAATTCGCATGAAAAAGCTATTATCGAATTAGGAGATATGGGGTTGATTTATGGATACCCTGATGGGATGTTTAAACCAAATAAAGGCTTAACGAATTCAGATGTTGTAAAGTTAATTGGTAGATATTTACGTGCAAACGGTTACGAAATTCCTTCTGATTATAAAAAGAAGATGCGTTTTTCTGATCTTTCTTCAGATTCGGAAGAAGGTCTACTACAGTACGCTGCATTAGTAAAAGATAATGGCATTTTTACTGGAGTTAATGGGAATTTGAGCCCAAAAGAAATCATGAACCGTGAAAATATGGCGATTGTTCTTGTAAATGCACTTTCTGGAGTACATCAATTTGATTTCACTACATATGTTGCCAATCAAACATTCCAACATGAAGTACTAGATTTAGATAAAGCGAAAGTAAGTGCACGTTCAGCAATTAATGTTTTAGATTTTTATGATCTATCTAAAGTTGAAGTTTTTGAACCGAAGACAACTTTAACACGAGGTCAATTTGCGACTTTCTTATATAAATCAACTTTCATTAAAACACCTAATTTGACAATTGATCAAGTGGTTGTATTTTCAAACAATCAACTAATTGTTACACTTTCCGATCAATCCACACATTATATCACATTAACGAATCCGCTAAAGGAGAACATACTCGAAACAGTAGATTTTGATATTGACGGCAGACAATATTCAGCGGAGGTTAAATTTACTAATTTGAATTTAGATCAAGATCTTGAAACACCAAACGATGAAGATAATTTCTATTCTTTTAAAATAGAGAGTGATGAACTACTTTTGGGTATTTCACCGGATGGTAAATTTACCGAACTAGATGATGCCGATATAAAAGTGTTTGGTTTAATGGGCGACCTTGAAGTTGAAATCGGTAATGAAGATGGAAATGCATATACTATCTCCACTGAAAGTAAATATTTAAATACGGATGGCAAACGAGTAACTGCTAATCTTGAAGCAATTAAAGCTGATAATATTTTTGAAGATAAATTTGACAAATATGAAGCTGAAATTCTTGTAACAATCAACGAAACAGGAGAAACAATTAGACACACGCTAACACTTACCCGTGAAGAAGCAAAAGTAAGCAATAGTAAATTCGAGCTGATTGATCGTAAGTCATTATCTGAAAAATTATTAGATGATGTGGATGTTGAATTAACAGCTTCAATAATAGCAGACGGTAAATTAGATTCAGAGGAAATCTTCAAAGAACTTCTTGAAGAAGGCTCCCTTGTTATCGTAGATCAATATGGTAATGACCATGTTTCATTTAGTACACCCACGGGAGAAGTTACATTCTTTGATGGTACAGAAAAATATATTGGATTAACTATTACTGATGTAAAATCTAATAATGATAGCGGTGTAATTACTTCAAATGGTACCAGAGGTACAACTATTAATTTAGGTATGGATGATGGTCTAACTACAGGTGATTCATTTAATCTTGCAATATCAATTGATGGGAAATCTCAAACGCTCCATGTTTACCTTAAGTAAATAATTTTTTAACGAGCTCTATGGTATGTTCATAGAGTTTTTGCTTGTTTGCAAAAGAGTTAATGAGATGTGAAATATCGTCATTTTGTTTGTCTAAACATAACTAGGGTAAGTTAAGGAAATCAGTCGAAATATGGTGTATAATGTGAGAGGTGCTAAATTAGTAAAATAAAAGGATTGATACATATGCAATTACGAGAATTTACTAGGAGATACATATTTTTGGGGATTGTTGCTTTTATAGTGTTAGGTGTAATCGTTGCAAATGTGATGGCGAGCAAACAAGACAAGCAGTTTTCTATGGAGGATACACTTTATAAGCAAGCTACAGAATTACATAGTCAAGGGAACAATACCGAGGCAGCTACCTATATTAAGGAATTATTAAAGCTGCAATCCGAATCAGAAGCGGTTAATTATTTAGGTGCGGTTATTGCGGCTAGTAATAACGAAATGCAACAAGCTGCAACACTACTTCAAAAAACATTAGATATAAATCCATACAAAGTAGAGGATCCAATGTTTATGCTTCAATTTGGAGAAACACTTTATCATATAGAAAGATATGATGATGCGAAAATCGTTTTGACTCGTTGTCAGGAAGCTGGTTGGGCCCCTGAAAGTTTCCCTACCTATCAAGAAAGGGTAGCTGAGTTACTTAGTTTAATAGAAAATATGTAATAAGGAAGGTATACATAAGATGACTTCGTTTTATGGAGAATCTCGTCAAGTAAATAAAATAAGTGATGAAAAAGAAAATCAAATTTCACGTGACAATGTCGACAAATGGATTTTTAGGTTGTTTTTAGTATTAATTGGGTTTATGCCATTAATTGTTTTAGCTCATGCAACAGAGTTTGTGAGTCCAATTGTCTCTACAATGAGTAACCTCACTTCTGGAGTTAAAGGGGACCTGTTTACATATTATAAATCCTTAATTATTTTAGTCGTAACTATTATTGCAGCACTACTTTTACTAAGCAAAGTTTTGTTTATGAATGGCAAAGTGAAAAAGACAAAATTGAATTATTTTCTAGGCGGTTTTGTAATTGTACTAATCATTTCTACAATAGTATCGCCTAATATTTCAATTGCTCTGAACGGTCTGTATAATCGATCGGAAGGAGCGATTATGTGGATATGTTATACTGCATTGATATTTATTGCAATGAATATTAACTATCCAAAAAATGCGGTAAATTACGTTATGTATTCCCTTTATCCATTTATATTCATTAACCTATTCATCATAATAATGAATTTCTATGGGAAAGATCTATTGCAATTTGAATGGGTTCAAAAATTAGTTTCTCTTTTCCTTACAGGTGGTTCCCAAATTTCTGAAGGGTCCGTATTAATTGGTACATTAAACCAATGGAACTATATGAGCGGTATGTTCTCTATTATGACAGTAATGTTTTTATCATACGCGGTTGTTGATAAAAACCCCATTAGAAGAACTATTAATTTAATCGTTGCATTAGCTGCAATGGCAGTTATGTTAATGTCTATATCTGCTAGTGGATTTGTAACGGTAGTATTTATTACTGTAATTTTGATTTGGTTAGTAATTAAATCAGAAAACAAGTTGAAATCTCTTGCAGTATTAGTAGTTTTTGCAATAATCTCAGGTGCACTCATTCATGTTTTATCACTGAAAAATGCTGAAGTGTGGGACGAATCACTGGGCTTCTTTATTTCTGAAAATCCGTATGAGACGGAACAACCTTTAGGTGCTTCAGTAACTACAGAAGGTTTATTGGACCTGCTTTCTAATAAAGCTTATGCATCAGACAATTCATTTGAATTACCGGTTTTACCTACGCCACAATGGGGACCTGGTACAGGGCGTATTTATATTTGGCAAGAAACTTTAGAATTAGTAGCTGATCGTCCATTGTTTGGATATGGGATTGATACACTTGTATATCACTTCCCACATACACAATTAGAGGCACAAGCAAATATGAACGAAGTAACGATTGTTGATAAACCCCATAACTTATATGTGGGTATCCTATATGGAACCGGAATAATTGGATTCGCATTGTTTGCGGCGCTTCTTCTTATTACTTTAGTAGCAACAATTAAAAGTATTATCACATTTAATTGTTCATCAAGTTTGATTGTGGTACTTAGTGTCGCTTGGATTGCTTTTTTAGTTCAAGCATTATTCAACGATACAGCACCGGGGACTGCTGGATTACTGTTTACGATTGCAGGAATAACTCTTGGCTTATTTTATAATGAAAAAGAGGCCAATGAAGCAAATGTCTAATGCAATGTTTTAAAATTATCTACTCTCATTGAAATTTTGAATGTCATGAAAAGCATTAGGAGTTATACGGGATAATGTAATTTTAAAGATCACATTGCTCAGATTCCTGATGCTTTTTTGTTTAATATTAAATCTACTTAAATTAGAAGGTGGCTTATGTCTACTAAAGTTCAAGGATTGAAAAAAACAACGAAATTAGCAATTGATTTGTCAAAGAATGATTTGAAAAATAGATATGTAGGTTCTTTTTTAGGGATTACGTGGGGATTTGTTCAACCACTTATTACGATTTTGATATTCTGGTTTGTGTTCCAAGTTGGGTTTAAGTCGATGCCAGTAAATGATTTTCCATTTATCCTCTGGTTAATGACTGCGATGATTCCTTGGTTCTTCTTTTCAGATAGTTTAAATGGAGCTACAGTATCTATCACAGAGAATAGTTATTTAGTGAAAAAGGTGAATTTTCCTGTTTGGATTTTACCGATTGTGAAAATACTTTCTTCTTTCTATATACATATTTTCTTTATCATTTTTTTATTCTTTATGTTTTATGTATATGATTATGATTTCACGCTTTATAATTTACAGTTTCTTTACTACTTAATCGCAACGATATTTTTGCTAGTAGGCCTTTCTTATTTAACAGCGAGTCTTATCATTTTTCTAAAAGATATAGGGCAGTTGGTTGCAATGATTTTACAGTTCTGTTTTTGGCTAACGCCTATCTTTTGGTCATTAGATATACTTCCTGAAAAATATCTATTCTATATTAAATTAAACCCAGTCTATTACATTACAGAAGGGTATCGTGCTGCATTTATTCATCATCAGTGGTTCTGGGAAAAACCAAATTTAACATTGTATTTTTGGGTTTTTACAATTCTAATGATGGTAATTGGTATTACAGTATTTAGAAAGTTGAAATCACATTTTGCAGACGTATTATAGGAGTTAATAATATGAATGAATTAGCTATAATCGCAAGAAATATTACGAAAAAATATAAATTATATGATAAGCCAATTGACCGTTTAAAAGATTCATTTACTTTTACGAAAAAAAGTAAGTTTTCGAAAGAATTTTATGCATTAAATGATATTAATTTTGAGATTAAAAAAGGTGAATCTGTTGGGATTATTGGGAAGAATGGGTCCGGTAAATCTACACTACTTAAAATCATTACTGGTGTTCTTCAACCAACGTCAGGATCCATGGAAGTGAATGGGCATATCTCTGCTATTTTGGAGCTAGGTGCAGGGTTTAATCCAGAATATACAGGTATGCAAAATATTTACTTGAGTGGAACAATTATGGGTTACAGTAGAGAAGAAATGGAACAAAAGATACCTGAAATCATTGAATTTGCTGATATAGGAGATTTCATTCACCAACCTGTAAAAAACTATTCAAGTGGGATGTATGTAAGATTAGCTTTTGCGGTAGCAATAAGCGTCGATCCAGAAATATTAATTGTTGACGAAGCATTAAGCGTTGGCGATATTAGATTCCAACAAAAATGTCTAAGAAAAATAGAAGAATTAAAAAAAGATAAGACAATCCTTTTTGTTTCACATGACTTATTACAGTTGAATAAGTTTTGTGATCGACTTATTTGGATCAACGAGGGTAATTTAATTTCTGATGGTGAACCTGATGAGGTTTCAAAACAGTATCAGGCATTTATGGCTGGAAGTTCATTGGATAACTATTCAGAGGATGAAGTCGAAGAAGCTGATGAAGACGAACAATCAAATGACATTGATTCAATTGATAGCAGTGTTCAAATTTTTGGAGATAATAAGGCAATTATTAAAGGGATTAGCATGTTTAATGCACAGCGTAAGAAAATCTATCAAGCCAAGATGGGGGATAAAGTAACCATCTCCATTAAAGTAAAATACTTTGAAAAAGTTAATCAACCAATTATCGGATTTAGTATAAAAGATCGAATTGGTAATATTGTAACGCAAACCAATACATTTGTATTGGAACAAAGTATCAAAAACCCTAACGTTGATAAAAGTTATATATATAATTTTGGATTTACGATTCCTCCATTAAAGCGAGGAACTTATACCATTTCGCCAGCAGTCGCTTCTGGAACACAATTAGAACATACACAGCATTGTTGGATTCATGATGCACTTATTATTAAAATAGATGATATGCAAGAACATGACTTAGAAGGTTATATGGTATTGAATAATGTATCGTTTGAAACAATAAAAGGTTAAGGAGTCGAACAATGGAATTTACAGGAGAAAGATTCATTCCAAATGTTATAGAAGATAACGAAATCAAAATTGAACACCTCCAACGGTATCAATCAATTCAAGAACTAGTAAGCGGAAAAATTGTATTAGATGCTGCATGTGGGGAAGGGTATGGTTCCAATTATCTAGCTACTAATGCAGAAAAAGTAGTTGGAATTGACATTGATGAAGAATCAATTGTACATGCGCAAAATAAATATTTAAAGCGGAATCTTGAATTTATGGCAGCAAGTATTGAAAAGTTGCCATTTGAGGATCACTCTTTTGATGTAGTAGTATCGTTTGAAACAATTGAGCATGTGAATGAGAATCTTCAACAACAATTCTTAACAGAAATTAAACGGGTTCTAAAAGAAGACGGTATTTTAATAATGTCTACTCCAAATAAGAAAATTTATACGGATTTTAGAAACTATCATAACCCGTTTCATGTCAAAGAATTTTATAAAGATGAATTTTATTGCTTTTTAAGTTCTGCGTTTAACTTTGTAGATTTTTCTTATCAAACAAGGGAAAACGTTTATTTATTGGGAAAAGAGAATGGAAAAACTTTTGCGAATCTAAATCACGACAGTAACCTAGATGTAAATAGTAAATACATTGTAGCCATTTGCTCTGATGTTTCAAATAATGAATTCCAATTAAATTCAGTCGTTGTAGAATCCGGGGATTATAATTTAAAAATTTCAAGAATACTACAACTCCAAGACGAAGTTGAAGAACGAAATAAGCATATTCACTACTTAGATAGCGAAATTGAAGAGAAAAATAATTATATAGTGACTTTACAAGATGAGAATACTAAATTAAAAAACCAACTAAATCAAGTAGAAATAATTAAGCAACAAGTTGAGTTATTTAAGGCGAAACTAAACGAAATAAATGATCAACTTGCTGGATCTCAACAAGAAAAGCAAGATTTAATAGAGAAAGTTCAAAAGCTAGAAACAAAAGAAAATCAGCTTCACCATGAAAACGAGCAGTTAAAAGAAAAAGAACGAACTTTAAATAATATTTATGATTCCGATGGATGGAAGTTATTATTAAAATATTATGGTGTGCGAGATAAAATCGTACCATCTGACGGAAAAGTAAGATTGTTGGCAAAGCTTTTCAAAAAAATTGTAATAGATGGTAACTTTAGATTGTTGAATAAAGAGAATGTAAAGAAGTTTATCTATTATGCAAAGAACCAAAACCTATCAATGTTAGAAAATCGTGTGGATAACTATATTGAAAGAAATACGAGTGATACTTCCGAGTTTAAACTTTCTTTAATAGATATTGAACAAAGCTATGAAAAGATAACTTTTGAAAAATTTGCTACACCAGATGTATCGATTATTATTCCTGTTTATAACCAATGGCATTATACGTATTCATGTTTAAAATCTATATTAGCAAATACTCAAAATGTATCTTATGAAATTATTATTGCAGACGACATGTCATCAGATGAAACCGTCAATATCTCTGAATACGTTGAAAATATTAAAGTAGTTAGAGATGGGGAAAACAGAGGATTCCTTCTAAACTGTAATAATGCAGCACAATATGCTGATGGCCAATATGTCTTATTCCTAAACAATGATACACAAGTCCAAGAGGGCTGGTTAGATTCTCTAGTACAACTTATAGAAAGTGATCATCAAATTGGAATGGTTGGCTCGAAATTAGTGTATCCAGATGGAAGAATGCAAGAAGCAGGAGGCATCATTTGGAATGATGCGAGCGGTTGGAATTTTGGAAGACTCGATGATCCAAATAAGCCTGAGTACAATTATGTAAAAGAAGTAGATTATATTTCAGGTGCTGCAATTATGATCAAGAAAGATCTTTGGGAGACAATAGGTGGCTTCGATGAGCGATATGTACCTGCATATTTTGAAGATTCTGATTTAGCATTTGAAGTTAGAAAACATGGCTTTAAAGTAATGCTACAGCCAAAATCAGTTGTAGTGCACTTTGAAGGCATTTCGCATGGTACAAATGTAAGTGAAGGCGTTAAACGTTTCCAAGAGTTAAATAAATCAAAATTCATTGAAAAATGGTCGAATGAGTTAAAAACGAACCATTACAGAAATGGTGAACATGTTTTCAAGGCTAGAGATCGAAGTAAATTTAAGAAGACTATTTTAGTAATTGATCATTATGTGCCGCACTTTGATAAAGACGCAGGAAGCAGAACGACATATCAGTATTTAAAACTATTCGTCCAAATGGGACTGAATGTTAAGTTCATAGGAGATAATTATTATAAACATGAACCTTATACTACTGAACTTGAAAAGTTAGGGATAGAAGTTTTCTATCAGCCTTATAATAATAAAAATATTGAGCAATGGTTTAAACAAAACGGAAAATACATTGATTATGTTTATATGAACAGACCTCATATCTCTATTAAATATGTTGATATAGTCAAGAAATATACAAAAGCCAAAGTTGTTTACTATGGACATGATCTACATTTCTTACGTGAGTATCGAGAATATGAGTTAACAGGCAACGAGGCATTAAAAAAATCATCTGAAGACTGGAGAAAAACAGAATTCAGTTTATATGAAAAGTCTGATGTTGTTTATTATCCATCTGATGTAGAGGTAACTGAAATTAAGAAATACTACCCTACTATCAATGCTATAGCAATTCCTGCCTATATTTTTGAAGAGAAAGAGTTTATTGAAAGTAATCAAGCAGATAAAGAAGGGTTATTATTTGTTGGTGGATTCGGTCATAAACCAAATATAGATGCAGTTTTGTGGTTTGTTTCTTCGGTTTTCCCGAAAATAGTAGAAGAAAAACCAGATATGAAATTTTATATAGTTGGTTCAAATCCTCCGAATGAGATTTCAAGCTTAGCTTCAAAAAATATTATCGTTACAGGCTTTGTTACCGATGAAGAGTTAGATTTACTTTACAAGAAATCTAAGCTAGTTGTAGTACCTTTAAGATACGGTGCAGGTGTGAAAGGAAAAGTAATTGAAGCAATGTATAACCAAGTACCGATTGTAACTACATCTGTTGGTGCTGAAGGGATTATTGATAGTGAAAATATTTTAATGATTGCAGATACGGAAAGTGAATTTGCGAATCAAGTTATTAATTTATACGATAACGATGAAAAATTAAATGAACTTTCCCAAGCGTCATTAGATTATGTGAACAATCATTTCACAGCAAAAGCGGTAAAAGAAATAATATCAACAGATATAAGCAATTAAGGAGTTTTTAACATATGACAATATTTCGATCAAAAGCACCTTTAAGATTAGGTTTAGCGGGTGGCGGAACGGACGTATCGCCATATAGTGATATTTACGGTGGGTATGTATTAAACGCTACTATTGATATGTATGCTTATTGTTCCATTGAAGTAACGGATGATAATAAAATTTCATTTTATGCTGCAGATAGAGAAGAGTATTTCGAATGTAGCTCTACGGAATTTATTAATTTAGATGGGACATTGGACCTTCATAAAGGTGTTTACAATAGAATCGTAAAAGAATTTGTAAAAGAACCTTTATCATTTAAATTAACGACTTATTCTGACGCACCGGCTGGTTCGGGACTTGGATCATCCTCTACAATGGTTGTTGCTATTTTAAAAGCGTTCACTGAGTGGTTAAACTTGCCACTTGGTGAATATGACATCGCTCATTTAGCCTTTGAAATTGAGAGAAAAGATATTGGCTTAAACGGTGGGAAACAAGACCAATACGCGGCGACATTCGGTGGGTTCAATTTCATGGAGTTTTATGATAATGATCGTGTAATTGTGAATCCATTACGTGTTAAGAATTGGATTGTAAATGAATTGGAAAGTTCCATCTTGTTATATTTTACGGGTGTTTCTAGAGAATCGGCTAAGATTATTGACGAACAAGCTAATAACGCAAAAAAGAAAAATCAAAATTCAATTGAAGCAATGCATCAATTAAAAAAAGATGCAGTAAATATGAAGGAAGCTTTACTTAAAGGGGAAATTGTTAGATTTGGAGAATTGTTAGGTCATTCATGGGAAGAGAAAAAGAAAATGGCCTCTTCTATCTCCAATGATATGATTAACGATATTTATGAAAAAGCAATCAATGCTGGTGCAATTGGCGGTAAAGTTTCTGGTGCTGGTGGTGGTGGGTTTATGATATTTATCGTGGACCCTATTAAGAAACTAGATGTAATAAGAGCATTAGAAAAAGAAAGTGGAAGTATCAAAACCGTACATTTTGTTAGCAAGGGAACACAAGGATGGAGGATCTAAAAATGGAGCGTTTAATTAATGAATTTATGGCGGAACAAATTAAAAAGTCTATCGAAGTAAAACAAGGCATTCTTGAAAATAAAGAATTGATGTTGCTAATTGAAGAAGTATCAGTAAAAGCGGTGGAGCTTTATAAACAAGGAAATAAAATTATGCTTGCTGGAAATGGCGGAAGTGCAGCAGATGCCCAACATATTGCTGGAGAGCTAGTTAGTAGATTTTACTTTGATCGACCAGGGTTACCAGCTTTAGCATTAACAACAGATACTTCAATCATAACGGCGATTGGAAATGACTACGGGTACGAAAAATTATTCGCTCGTCAAATTCAAGCAAATGGCAATGCAGGAGACATGTTTATTGGTATTTCTACTTCAGGTAATTCTGCAAATGTCATTAAAGCATTAGAAGAATGTAAAACGCAAAATATTATTACAGTTGGTTTAACAGGTGAAGACGGTGGGAAAATGGAAGGGCTATGTGATTTCTGTATTAAAGTGCCTTCTAATGAAACACCAAGAATTCAAGAGTCTCATATTTTAATAGGCCATATTATTTGTTCCATTGTGGAAGAAGCAATTTTTGGTCAAGGCTTTAACTCTCCATTATCAACGGTAGCAGAGGTATTATAATATGGAAGCAATCATTTTAGCGGGGGGCTTTGGAACAAGATTACGCTCAGTAGTGAGTGATGTTCCAAAGCCAATGGCACCAGTTGCAGATAAACCATTTTTAAATTATCTTTTTGAATACTTATCGAAATTTCAGATTACTTCTGTTGTTTTATGTACAGGATACAAACATGAAATTATTGAACAATACTTTTCAAATACGTTTAAAGAAATTTCTATTAAATATTCAGTAGAGGATGAACCACTAGGTACAGGTGGAGCTATTAAAAAGGCGTTTGATTTAATAGAATCTGATAGTGCAATCATCCTGAACGGTGACACATTATTTAATGTAGATTTATCACAATTAATCGCTGCTCATGAAAAGAATAATGCTGAGATTTCAATTGCTTTAAAGCATTTAACGAATTATGACCGATATGGTTCCGTGTTGCTAGAGAATAATCAAGTGGTTGGGTTTGAAGAAAAACAATTTAAAAATGAAGGCTATATCAATGGTGGAGTCTACATAATAAATAAAGCAGTTTTTGAAAAGTTTGATCTTCCGAAAACATTTTCATTTGAAAAAGAAGTGTTAGAAACAAAGCACAGTAAGTTAAATGTTCATGGCTATCAGTCATCAGCATATTTTATCGATATAGGAATTCCAGGGGATTATGAAAAGGCCCAAAAGGAAGTAAAGGAGCTTTTTCAATGAATAGAGCATTATTCTTAGATCGGGATGGAGTTATTAACATAGAAAAAAATTATGTTCACAAAATAGAAGAATTCGAGTTTATCGATGGAATATTTGAATTAACAAAATCCTTTCAAGAAAAGGGATACCTGATTATTGTGATTACAAATCAAGCGGGAATTGGTAGAGGATACTATTCAGAAGAGGATTTCCATATTCTCAATGATTGGATGATGGAACAATTTAAGCAAAGAGGAATTAACATTACAGAAGTATATTACTGCCCATATCATCCAACACATGGCATTGGAGAGTACAAAAAAGATTCTTATGATAGAAAACCAAATCCAGGAATGATTTTAAAGGCAAGAGATAAGTACAATATTAACCTAGGTGAATCATTTTTAATCGGTGATAAAGAAAGTGATATTCAAGCGGGGAAGAATGCTGGAATAGAGAATACAGTCTTATTCACTGAAAGTAATATGTATTCATTACTAAATTTAGTTCAACGATAGAAAGGCACTATATATGAAACAACTTTTTAGCAAAAGTACAAGTAATGAGCAAATGTATTTTTCAGATTTAATAAATGGAAAAGAGAATAACTTTGATTTCATAAGATTTCTTGCTGCTACATTAGTCATATTCTCACATGCATTCCCCTTAACCGGTAATGTAGATTTGCTCTTAATTCTTTCAAATGGACAAACGTCATTAGGTGATTTATCGGTTTTTATATTTTTTGTTATTAGTGGTTATTTTATTACACAAAGTTTCCACTATAGTAAATCTATTTTTCATTACATAAAAGCTCGTTTATTAAGAATATTCCCAGGTTTGATAGTAGCAATTTGTATTACGACATTTGTGATTGGTCCTTTAGCAACGAGTCTTACCCTTAGTGAGTACTTTGCAGATAAAGGGACTTACAAATATTTAGAATCTATTTTCTTATATCCAATGCATTGGTATTTACCAGGGGTATTTGAGAATAATGTTTATTCATCTTCTGTTAATGGCTCACTTTGGTCAATACCGTTTGAATTTATGTTTTATATTCTAGTTGCGCTTTTGGGAATCTTTTCTTTATTAAATAAAAAAACGACTCTTTTGTTATTTAATCTACTAATTATTATTGTTTTCTTCGATTATTGGCCTCTTTCGATGACACATTTTTGGGGACTTGAATTAAAAACAATTTTTGAGTTATTACTATATTTTGTTGCGGGAATGTTAGTTTTTTATTATAAGGAAAAAATTCCATATAGTAATTTCTTTGCAATGATTTCAATAGTTGTCCTCTATTTAACTGTTTATACAGGCGGTCTTAAAGAGATATTTGTATTCTTTGGTACATACTTAATTTTTTATCTCGGATATAACTTAAACGTTAAAACGTGGAAATTCTATCGTTATGGAGATTTCTCCTATGGTTTATACATTTATGCATTTCCAGTGCAACAATATATCTGTTTCCTTTACGGAGGAGACATGAATCCTTATGTGAACTTTTTATTAGCATTCGTCATTGCTTTAATTTTATCAATCCTTTCTTGGAATTTGGTTGAAAAAAGAGCGTTGAATTTGAAGAAGAAGGAATTTATTGTTGTACCTATTTCGTGGAAAGATACGGTGTTAAATTTAACAGAATTCGTGAGTAACCTTGTGAAAAAAGTAATTCGTCCATTTATAAAGCATTCTTGGAAGACATTCACGGTTCTATTTATGATCTTTTTAGTTGTATTTACTAAATTTAATCAATATCCATCAGAAATAGAGTTTCCATATACCAATAATAATATTTTCGGAGGCAATTGGTTGGTGCAATCGAATAATGAAGATTATCGATGGGTTGCAAAAGAAGCAAGTGTACAAATGGAACAACCGCCTAACCAAAATAAGTTAGTCATTAGTGGGTATATTCCGGATAATTTTAAAGAAGTCAAAAATGTGAAAGTAATTGTTAATGACATGCTATTAAGTGATGTATCGATTCAACCAGGATCATTGGATTTACAGGTAGAATTAGAATCAAATAATAGTGAGCTAGATAAGAAACTCGTCGTACAAATTGTTTTTAACGATGTACACAAACCGCTTGAGAGTGATGCAGATCAACGTGAAATGAGTGCGCTTATTTCAAAGATTTCAATAGATTAGTAAATAAATGTTTTGCGAGTATATTTAATGGATTTTATATTAGTTGCAAAGGAGTATAGGAGCAATTAGGAGGATTTAAATTGTTAGTAAAGTTAAAAAAGAATTATACCCCCATCATAGGGGTATTTTCTTTTCTATTATTATTTTTATTGGTAAATTTTGAGTATTTTATGAATCCAGATACAAAGAGTATTTCTAAATATTTTTATATTTATCTGTTTGTTACTGTAATGGTGATGTTACTAGGGTTAAAACAATACATAGATTCAAAAGATAAAGTCAATCATCTAAAATGGAATATTATAGATAACATATTAATATTACTTGTTCCTATTTTTAGTTATGTAATGTTCGAATCTACTACAGGAAGTTTAGGAACTGTTAAGGAGATTCATTTAATAGTCATTAATATCTTATGTTTTTACACCATCTATCTTTTGGTATTTATTATTTTAAATAATACCAAATTAACAATCATTTTGGTCAGTACGGTATTGTTTATCCTATCCTTAGTAGAATTTTACATTTCAGCGTTTAGAGGTAGACCTCTAATGCTAGGGGATTTTGAGTTAATTAATACTTCTTTATCCATTGTTTCTACATATAATTTCTTTTTGAATAAAGGCATTCTAACAGGCTTAGCGTTATATTGTGTTATGCTTGTTATTGGATGTATGAAAACGATTAAAGTTGAGAGTAAAGTTAAAAGGTTAGTATATAGTATAATTATTCTTTGTTTAGTTAGTGTTAATTTATATGGTCTATTTTCTGGATATATTGTAAAGAAGTATAATCTTACTGTAAATCAGTGGTCCCCACTTTCTTCTTATCAGGAAAATGGATTTATATTAAGCACAATTGTTTCTTATAAAATGACAAGTGTTGAAAAACCGGCAAATTATTCAAAAGATCATGCCAATGAAATTCTATTAGGTGTCGATGAAGAGAATTCCATAGGAACTACTTATGAGAAACCGGAAAATTTAATTGTCATTATGAATGAATCATTAGCAGATTTTAGCGTAATAAATGAGTTTGAAACAAATGAAAATGTTACCCCAATCATGGATAATCTAAAGAAGAATGTTTGGAAAGGGAATTTATATGTTTCGGCATTTGGGGGTAGTACAGCCAATACAGAATATGAATTTCTAACGGGTAATACAACTGCCTTTATACCAAACTCTATTATTGCTTATCAAAATTATATTCGTTCAGATAGCCCTTCCATAGTGAAAACAATTAAACAAGATAATTTTGAGACGTTAGCTTATCACCCATATTATCCTGAGAATTATAATAGAGATGGTGTTTATCCGCTGTTAGGTTTTAATGAATTTTTATCGTTAGAGGATTATAAAGGGAATATGTTAAGATGGTGGCCAAATGATTCAGACATGTTTAAGGAACTTGCACAAATACATAAAGAAAAACAAAATAATGAAAAGTTATTTATGTTTAATGTAACAATGCAGAATCATGGTCCATATGATGATCAAACGTTTACTAGTCATATACAACTAGCAGAATCTCCTGATAAGTATCCACAAACAGAACAATACCTATCTTTAGTCAATTTAACGGATAAAGCATTTGGTGAATTGACTTCTTATTTTGAAAGTGTGGAAGAAAAAACGTTAATTGTCATGTTTGGTGATCATTATCCGAACGTAGAAACAGAGTTTTTAGAAAGCTTATATGGAAAGCCAATGTCAGCATTAACAAATGAAGAAACAATGAAAATGTATCAAACGCCGTTTATCATATGGGCAAATTATGATATTGGCTATAAATATATAGACAAAATTAGTACAAACTTTTTAGGAACATTTTTAATGAAAAACTTCGGCTTTGAAACGACTGTCTATCAAGATTATTTGTATGATTTGTATTCCAAAACACCTGTCATTTCTACAATCGGTGTATATGATGCAGAAGGAGTATTTTACCCATGGGACAGTCTTTCTGTTCATGAAGAGTTAATAAATGGATATCGCATTGTACAGTATAACAATATCTTTGATAATGGCGATCAATTAGAAGGCGTTTATGATTAACATTAATTTAAAGTAGGTGTTACATTTGAAAGGTATAATTTTAGCAGGAGGGAGCGGAACGCGTCTATATCCGTTGACGCGCTCTGTTTCCAAGCAGTTACTTCCAATTTACGATAAACCAATGATTTACTATCCTCTTTCAGTTCTGATGTTAGCGGGTATTAAAGAAATCTTAATTATTTCAACGCCAGAGGATACGCCCCGCTTTGAACAACTTCTAGGGGATGGACAAGATTTAGGGATACAATTATCTTATGCCGTTCAACCATCACCAGATGGACTAGCTCAAGCATTCATTATTGGGGAAGAGTTTATTGGTCAAGACTCAGTGGCACTTATTTTAGGTGACAATATCTTTTATGGACATGGCTTTACGGCAATGTTAGAAAGAGCGGCCTCAAGAGAGAGTGGAGCAACGGTTTTTGGCTACAATGTAAAAGATCCGGAACGTTTCGGCGTTGTGGAATTTAATGATGAAGGAAAAGCCATTTCCATTGAAGAAAAACCGGCCGTTCCAAAATCAAGCTATGCAGTGACAGGGTTATATTTTTATGACAATAACGTTGTTGAAATTGCGAAGTCGATTCAACCTTCTGCACGCGGTGAGTTAGAAATTACGGATGTCAATAAAGCCTATTTAGAAGCAGGAGCATTAAATGTTGAATTACTAGGTCGTGGATTTGCATGGTTAGATACAGGAACACATGAATCGCTTCTAGAAGCGTCTACTTTTATTGAAACAATTGAGCGACGCCAAAGTTTAAAAGTCGCTTGTTTAGAAGAAATTGCTTATCGTAAAGGGTATATTTCGAAAGAACAATTACTTGAACTTGCAGAACCGTTAAAGAAAAATAGTTATGGTCAATATTTAATCGCATTAGTAAATCGAAAATTATAAGGGGATCGGTAATGTGGGATTTATTAAAACAACATTAAAAGATGCATTTCTTTTTGAACCAAATGTGTTTGGGGATCATCGAGGTTTCTTTATGGAAACCTATAACGATAAACTGTTTAAAGAAAATGGTTTTCACTTAAATTTTATTCAAGATAATCATGCCATGTCAGGGGAAGCTGGCACTTTAAGAGGACTACATTTCCAGCTTGAACCTTACGCACAAACAAAGCTAGTGCGAGTGACGAAAGGTGCCGTTTATGATGTGATTGTAGACATTCGTGAAGGTTCCCCAACTTACGGGCAGTGGGAAGGCTTTATTTTATCAGAGGACAATAAAAGACAATTACTCGTGCCAAGAGGATTTGCGCATGGTTATTGTACTTTAGTGAAAAATACAGAGTTTCTCTATAAAGTAGACAATTATTATTCGCCTGAACATGACCGCGGCATAGCGTGGAATGATCCGAACTTAAATATTAATTGGCCAACGAATAATCCAATTCTTTCAGAAAAGGATAAACATCATCCATTATTAAAAGATGCGGGTACACTATTTATTTATAACAGTGAGGAATGATGAACGATGAAGATTTTAGTAACCGGTGGCGCAGGCTTTATTGGAAGCAATTTTGTGAATTATATAGTTCGTAAATATCCTGAATATCAGATTATTAACTTAGATGCACTTACATATGCAGGGAATTTAGAAAATCTAAAAGAATCAGAAGAGAAAAGTAATTATCGTTTCGTAAAAGGAGACATTACAGACCGAGAATTAGTGGATTCACTTTTTGAAGAAGGTTTAGACATCGTTGTAAACTTTGCGGCTGAATCCCATGTAGACCGCAGTATCACGAACCCAGGTATTTTTATTAGTACGAACATCCAAGGGACACAAGTGTTACTAGATGCTGCAAGAACACATGCTATTAAAAAATATGTACAGGTTTCGACGGATGAAGTATATGGTTCACTAGGAGCTGAAGGATACTTTACAGAAGATACACCACTTGCACCAAATAGTCCATATAGTGCAAGTAAAGCAGGTGCTGATTTACTTGTTCAAGCGTATCACGAAACATATGGATTACCTGTTAATATTACAAGATGTTCGAATAACTATGGACCATTCCATTTCCCTGAGAAGCTAATTCCGTTAATGATTATTAATGCATTAAATGATAAGCCACTACCAGTATACGGTGATGGCCTAAATATTCGTGATTGGTTACATGTGGAAGACCATTGTCGTGCAATCGATTTAGTATTACATAAAGGTCGTAATGGAGAAGTCTATAATGTGGGTGGCCATAACGAAAAAGCAAATATCGAAGTAGTAAAAGAAATTCTAAAACAGCTAGAGAAACCGGTATCGTTAATTAAATACGTAGAGGATCGACTAGGACATGATCGTCGATATGCCATTGATCCTACAAAATTACAAACAGAGCTTGGCTGGGAGCCGAAATATAATTTTGAAACAGGCTTAAATGACACAATTAACTGGTATCTAGAAAACCCATCTTGGTGGGAAAATATTATCTCTGGTGACTATCAACAATATTATGAGCAACAATACGGGAAAGCATTGGAGAATAAAGAATGAAGATACTTGTAACGGGTGCGAATGGCCAACTTGGTCAGGAACTTGTTCACCAGTTGAAAAACGCTGAAGTTGAACTCTTCTCATTTACAAAGGAAGAACTAGACATTACGAATTTAGAAAGTGTCTATCAAGTTACGAGAGAAATTCAACCAAATGTTATCATCAATGCGGCTGCGTACACAAAAGTGGATAATGCAGAAACAGAAAGGGACTTAGCTTTTTCTGTAAATGCTTATGGCCAACGAAATTTAGCTGTAGCTGCCGAAGAAATTAGTGCGAAAATTTGTTATGTCAGCACAGATTATGTGTTCGATGGGACGGCAACAGCACCATATGAAGAACATGCATTAGTGAACCCTATAGGTGTCTATGGGAAATCAAAATATGCTGGGGAACAGTTAACGCAAAGCTTAAGCACGAAGTATTTTATTGTTCGTACAGCATGGGTTTATGGTGAATATGGACCTAATTTTGTAAAAACAATGTTGAGATTAGCAGAAGAAAGAACAGAACTTGGGGTAGTTTCTGATCAAATAGGTTCCCCAACATACACCGTTGATTTAGCTGATTTTATAATAGCACTCGTCAAAACAGATAAGTATGGTACGTACCATTGCACAAATAGTGGTACTTGTTCTTGGTATGAGTTTGCAAAAGCGATTTTTGAAGAAGCGGGCAAAGAAATCCTTGTCAATCCATTAACAACCGCTCAATATCCATCACCTGCGAAAAGACCGAGCTATTCAGTAATGGATGATTTGGCGTTAAGGATAAATGGGTTTGAACCGCGTAGACATTGGAGAGAAGCATTGCAATCTTTTCTTTCAGGCTTAAAATAAAAGAAAATCATTAAATAATAGAATGTAAGGTGAGTGTATGGAATACACTCACCTTATTATTTGGGCTACTAGATACATAATTATTGCCCTTTATTATAGTGTAAATGGCTGATAGAATAGAATGGGCAGTATTTTAAAAAAAGGATAATGGGATTATATCCTTTTTTCAGCAAAATCAACTCTGGTGAAAAGAGGAATGATCAAAATGGATTTAAGTATTGTAATCGTTAATTACAATACAAAGAAGCTAACGCTTGAATGTATTGACTCGATTTATAAAGCAACGATGAACGAAGCATTTGAGATTTTCATGGTCGATAACAATTCTTCAGATGATTCTGTTCAGGCCATAAAAGAAACCTTTCCAGAAGTAAAGGTCATCGCAAATAAAGAAAATGTCGGTTTTTCTAGAGCCAATAACCAGGCTATTAAAGTTTCAAAGGGACGCTATGTTTTATTATTAAACTCAGATACGATTGTTAAAGAAACGACGCTTTCAACGATAATAGCGTTTATGGACGATCATCAAGATATTGGGGCTACTGGATGTAAAGTAGTATTACCAGATGGAACGTTAGACAAAGCCTGTCATCGAGGTTTTCCTACACCTGAAGCATCATTTTACTATATGGCAGGTTTAGCAGAGAAGTATCCCAATAACCATAAGTATAATAGTTATCATAAAAGTTATTTAGATATGAATGAAATTCATGAGATTGATTGTTTAGTTGGGGCCTTTATGATGGTCCGTAGAGAAACAATAGTTGAAGTAGGAATGTTAGACGAAACGTACTTTATGTATGGTGAAGATATTGACTGGTGCTATCGAATAAAAGAAGCAGGTTGGAAAGTTTATTATTATCCAAAAGTATCGATTGTTCATTATAAAGGGGCAAGTAGTCGTAGAAAACCGTTTAAAATTGTTTATGAGTTCCACCGTGCTATGTTCATATTTCATAAAAATCATTTCGCTCCCAAATATAATGTATTCATAAACGCTTTAGTTTACCTAGGAATATCGCTAAAGCTCTCCGCGGCTGTTACGTTAAATGCTATAAAAAAATCTCGATAACAAACTTAATATGATTTTTAAGTTTGTTATCGAGCATAAAAGGTGAAAATATGATAAGAGGAAAAGAACGCTTTTTAACGAGACTTTATATGGGAGTAGACTTTATCTTTATTCAAGTTGCTTTCTTAATGGCTTGGTTTATTCGTTTTAATGTGTTAAAAGAAGAGGATATGGGCGCATATTTGCCACTAACTAGTTATTTTACTTGGAATATTGTCTATTCAGTGATTTATATTTTGATAGCATTTTTAGTTCGACTATATGTATCGAAACGAAGAATGAAATTCGCATCCGAAGTTTCGAGGATTTTCCAAGCACATATTTTTAGTATGTTTGCTTTACTTAGTGTGCTCTTTACGGTTAAAACAATTGATATTTCACGTTTATACTTAGTTCTTTATTTTGTTTTATGTGTAATGTTAAGTGTCATTTACCGATTTGCGGTAAAACAAAGCTTACGAAAAATGAGAACGAAAGGCTTCAACAAACAATTTGTATTAATTTTAGGTGCGGGGTCTATCGGGAAAAGATATATGCAAAATTTATTGAACCATCCTGAATATGGACTTGAGGTTCTTGGATTCCTTGATGATTATCAAGGAGAAAATAATTCTAAAATAAAAGTGTTAGGGAAACTAAGCGATTTAAATAAAATTCTAGAAGAAAAAATTGTAGATGAGGTTGTTGTGGCACTACCGTTAACAGCGTATCCAAAATATCAGCAAATCATCACAACTTGCGAAAAAGCTGGAATACGGGTGTCAATTGTTCCTGACTTTTACGATATACTACCTGCAAATCCGCACTTTGAACAATTTGGCGATTTACCTATTATTAATACACGTGATATACCGTTAGATGAATTTGTAAATAGAATTTTAAAAAGATTGTTTGATATTGTCTTTTCATTAACGGCTATTATTTTTACTTCGCCAGTTCTTGTAATCATTGCGATTGGAGTGAAATTAACTTCGCCAGGGCCAATTTTATTTAAACAAGAACGTGTAGGATTAAACCGGCGTACATTTATGATGTATAAGTTTCGTTCGATGAAGCATATGACTGAAGCTGCTTCCAATACACAATGGACAGTCCAAAATGATCCGCGTCGAACAAAGTTTGGTACATTTATCCGAAAAACGAGCCTAGACGAACTTCCTCAATTCTTTAATGTCTTAAAAGGGGATATGAGTGTAGTTGGACCAAGACCAGAACGACCTTATTTCGTAGATCAATTTAAAGAAGAAATACCGAAGTATATGATTAAACACCAAGTGCGTCCAGGTATTACTGGATGGGCGCAAGTTTGTGGCTTACGTGGAGATACTTCAATTAAAGATCGAATTGATCATGACATTTATTATTTAGAAAACTGGACATTATTATTTGATGTGAAGATTGTCGTCAAAACGGTTATCAATGGTTTCATCAACAAAAATGCTTATTAGCAAAATTAAATAAAATATGTAAAAGTACTAATACCCTTACTGTATAATGACAGTAAGGGTATTTGACTTTAAATGGAGTGAATAATATGAAAAAAATACGTAAAGCGATAATTCCAGCAGCAGGGTTAGGTACTCGTTTCCTTCCTGTAACAAAAGCAATGCCGAAAGAAATGCTTCCAATCGTTGATAAACCTACAATACAATATATAGTTGAAGAAGCCATCGCTTCGGGAATCGAAGATATCATTATTGTAACCGGAAAAGGTAAGCGTGCAATTGAGGATCATTTTGATCATGCATTCGAATTAGAGGCAAATTTAATTGAAAAAAAGAAATTTAAAATGTTAGAGAAAGTCCGATTTTCATCAAATATCGATATTCATTATATTCGGCAGAAAGAGCCGCTAGGACTTGGACATGCCATTTGGTGTGCTCGTAATTTTATAGGTGATGAACCGTTTGCTGTTTTATTGGGTGATGACATTGTTGAAAGTGAGATACCATGTTTAAAACAGTTAATGAATCAGTACTCTCGAACATTCTCTAGTGTGATTGGTGTAATGGAAGTACCAGATAGGGATGTGCATCGATACGGAGTCATTGCTCCAGTTAATACTAATTCTCCTTTAATGCAAGTATCAAAGTTTGTTGAAAAACCAGCATTCAAAGAAGCACCTTCCAACTTTGCAATTATTGGACGTTATATTTTAACACCTGAAATTTTCGGTTTCCTTGAAGAGAAGAACAAAGGAAAAGGTGGAGAAATCCAATTAACAGATGCCATCGAACAACTTAACACGATTCAACAAGTATTTGCATACCAATTTAAAGGCAAACGTTATGATGTTGGAGAACAACTTGGATTTATTGAAACAACAATCGACTTTGCTTTAAAACGTGAGGATTTAAATGAAGGTATAAAACAGTTAATACTGGAAAAAGCAAAACAATTAAGTGGTGAAAATTTATGATTTTAGTTATTGGTGGAGCAGGATACATCGGTAGTCATGTTGTAAAGGATTTAGTAAAAAGAAAACAAGTAGTTGTACTCGATAATTTGAGCACTGGTCATCGCTGGGCAGTGGATGAAAAAGCTACATTTGTCGAGGGGGATTTAGGAGATGAACGAGTATTACAAGCGCTTTTTGAAACGTATCCAATTAGAGCTGTCTTACATTTTGCTGCGTTTAGTTTGGTAGGCGAATCAGTTCGAAATCCAATGAAGTACTATGAAAATAACGTAGCAGCTACACTTAGCCTCTTAAAAGTGATGCATAAAAACAAAATTGAAAAGTTTATTTTTTCATCAACTGCCGCAACTTATGGCATACCAGATGTTGAGATAATAGATGAGACAACTCCTACAAATCCAATCAATCCATATGGCCGATCTAAACTAATGGTCGAACAAATGCTAGCGGATTTTGCAACTAGTTTTGGAATGAAGTATGTAGTATTACGATATTTTAATGCAGCTGGTGCCTATGAAACTGGTGAAATAGGGGAAAAACATGATCCAGAAACGCATCTAATTCCCTTGGTATTGCAACATTTGCTTGGTGTACAAGAGTCTATTTCTGTCTTTGGTACTGATTATCCAACACCAGATGGTACATGTATTCGTGACTATATCCATGTTACGGATTTAGCAGATGCACATATTAAAGCGTTGCAGGCACTTATAGACGGTAAAATCGAAACAGCTACTTATAATTTAGGAAATGGTAATGGGTATTCGGTAAAAGAAATTATTGAAACATGTGAAAAAGTAACGGGTCGTAAAGCGAATATAAAATTTGCGGAACGTCGCACGGGAGATCCAGCAAGACTTGTTGCTAATTCCAAAAAGATTGAACGTGAATTAGGTTGGAAAGCACTAATTGGCATTAAAGGAATTATTCAAAGTGCATGGAACTGGCATCAATTACATAAAAAGTAAAATTGCTATAAATTATTGCCAACTATCTTAGGAGCGTTGGCTTTCTTTATTTTATATGTGATAATATTATAGTGAAATAAAACTAGAAATGAGGATATTAAATTGGTCAACAATTTAGTACAAACGACACTATTGAATTGTTCTTTAGAAACAAAACTTATAGAAGCATATCATCAAAAAGTTAATGAAATACATAGATATTTAGAGACTACTAATGATTTAACAGGATGGGTGGAATATCCTTTTCAAAATCATGATAACTTGTTATTAGAAATTGAAAATGCAGCAAATGAAATACGTACGGTAGCAGATGTACTTGTGGTTGCTGGTATTGGAGGTTCTTTTTTAGGCGCACGTGCCATTCAAGATGCATTAACACCTTATTTTGGTAATGCCAAAAATGGAATTGAGGTTATTTATGTTGGTCAAAACATGAGTGGTGCATATATAAATCAATTGATTGACTATATAAAAGATAAAGAAGTTTACGTTAATGTTATCTCGAAATCTGGTGGAACGATGGAGCCGGCATTAGCATTCCGTGTTATGAGACAATATATGGAAGAGCGCTATGGAAAAGAGTCGATTGAACGTATTATCGTTACTACGGATGCTGAAAAAGGATTATTAAAGAAAATGGCTGACAATTCAGGTTACCGTCAATTTGTAATACCTTCCGATATTGGAGGGCGTTACTCGGTATTAACACCTGTTGGTTTGCTTCCAATTGCAGTTGCAGGTATAGATATTCGTGCACTCATGCAAGGCGCGAAAGTAGCTGCTTTAGAAATGCAGGAATCTGATTTAGAACATAATCATGCATACCAATATGCGGTTACGCGTCATATGTTATATGAGCAAGGTTTTAAGATAGAGTTATTAGCTTCATTTGAACCAAGTCTCAATAAATTTCATGAGTGGTGGATGCAATTGTTTGGTGAAAGTGAAGGGAAACAGAAAAAAGGTTTGTTTCCTACCTGTGTAAATTACTCAACTGATTTACACTCAATTGGTCAGTTTATTCAAGATGGTAGTCCAATTTTATTTGAAACATTACTTCATTTCCATGAAATTGAAGGCGATTTTTCAGTACCTTTCGACACGCGAAATGAAGATGGTTTAAATTATTTATCGAATCGAACTTTTAATGAAATCAATGCTATATCTAAGCAAGGAACAGCACTTGCTCATGCTGATGGAGGTGTGCCAGTAATTCAACTTGAGTTACCAAAACTTGATGCATACCATCTTGGGTATTTAATCTACTTCTTCATGAAAGCCTGTGCTATGAGTGCGTGTTTGCTTGAAGTGAATCCATTTGATCAACCCGGGGTAGAGGCATACAAACGAAAAATGCTTGAATTGTTGCAAGAAGAGAAAGTGACAACATAAGCATGAAAGAAACTTGATTAGTTCCAAATTACCAGACCTATGAAACCGTAAAGCAAGCAACGTTTAGATAGTTATAAGTTGAATAATCATTGAAGATAAAGTCTACCAACAAAGGGTAGGCTTTTTTTCATGATTAAGTACTAATATATACCTGGGAATTTAGTTACTCTTTATAAAATCCGAAGGAAATTATTAGACTGCTAGAGTAAATACTGGGATAATATGGATAGAGTTTAGTTGTATATTGGAAGTTGGAGGGAGATATCATGAAGTATTTAAAGAAATATGTAGTGCCGACATTAATCGCGGCTGCTCTCTTTTCCACTGCGGGCGTTTCAGCTGAAGCCAAAGGAAAAGGGTTCAAGGATGTACCAAATAATGTTGATTACTATCATACTGTGCAAAAGCTAGTTAATTTTAAAATCATCGGAGGCTATTCTGATGGCACATTTAAGCCTGGGAATTATGTAACCCGTGGCCAAGCTGCGTCCATGATTGCGAGAATTTTAGGTGTTGATTTAAAAAATGTGAAGGACCCTGGCTTTAAGGATGTATCGACAGCATATACGCACTATCCTGCGATTGCGAAGTTAACAGAGGTGGGTATTTTTGATGCAAATGAGAAATTTAATCCGAATCGTCAACTAACACGCGCGGAAATGGCCGATATTTTAGTGAATGCTTTTAAACTTGAATCGGTTGTTCTTCAATCATACGATGATGTGAACAAAGATAGTGACTATTACCAAGTAATTGGGACGATCGGTGCGCTTGATATCACACGAAATGTAGGAAAGTTCCGTCCGGAAGATGGCGTGAAACGTGCCAATTTTGCCGTCTTTATTGAACGTGTGATTAACTTTAAACGAAATGATAATAAATATGATGACATCTGGGATTCTTGGGGAACATGGGACAATAAAGGTGTTATCAAGCCACCAAAAGATGCAGATGATGATCCCAAACCAAATATAGATCCCAAACCATCTGAAGATGCTCAAAAAGTAGAAGATCTTAAAAAAGCAATAAAAGATGTCGTTGATAATTTAGAAGACGCACAAGAAGAAATTGATGATATATTAGAAAATTTAGAGGAAGCTATTGAAGAAGATGATGACGATGATATTGAAGAAGAAAAAGATAATTTATCGAAGGCATTAAAGAATTTAGATGCATTCATTCAGGATGCTGAAGAAGTATTAGAAACAGCACAAAAAGCCAACTACAGTGAGCTTCAAAGTAATGAAGATCAATTAGAAAATGCCATTAGAAAGGCTAATAAAGCAGCTAAAGAAGCTTATGCCCAGACTTTCGATAAAGAGTATTATGAAGAAATTTTGGAGGAAGCTCTAGAGGACCTTGAAGATGCAATCGATGATGCAGAGAGATCCTTGAAGAATAATGGCTTATCTGTACTTAAAAGAGATTATAAAGCGTTAGAATCTGCATTAAAAGATGCTGAAAAAACTTTTGAATCATACGAAGATAGTAATGTTGATTCGCTAGATGATGAAGCAAAAGATTTAGAAGAAGCAATTGAGGAAGCAGAAGAGTTAATCAAGGAAGTGGAGGAAACACTTGAAGACAAACTAGACAATCAAGTGGAGTATTTTGAGGACTTATTCGATAACATTTTGGATGAGTTAGATGAAGCCGTCGATAATAAAGATAAAAGTGATATTTATGATGCGCAAGAAAGACTAGAAGCTGAAATCGAAAATGCTGAAAAACTACAAAAAGATTACAGTGACCTTGACATTAAAGCCCTAGATAACGAAAAAGAAACGCTACAAGTAGCAATACAAAAAGCGAAAGACGAACTGAAAAATTCAAAATAACAATTAACGGAAGATGGTAACACTTTGGACAAAAATGCATTAAATGTAGATGACTTTAAAAGGTAATATAAAAAGAAAATATCCAGAGCCTATTACTAATAGTATAGTGGTCAAAGATGGAAAAGTCGTAAAACAATAATCGCTTGAATAGTATAAAGGTGAATAATCTAAAGGAGAAAGTCTATCGAATTAGGTAGGCTTTTTTATTGTTGGTTTATAGTTTTGCCGGGGTGTTATCGTAAAAAATTTCTTTACAATTGGTTCAAATTCTCTTGAGACTACAGAAAATCTGTGCCATATTACAACACGTTACAAGGGCAAAGTAAAGATAGCTAATAACTGTTTATTTATGACAAATTTAATAAAACTATTACAATAGTATTTCGTTGACATAAAAAAAAGAGATAGGTAGAATTTAGTTGAACTGGTAAGTCCAAAAATGACTAGATGTTCCAAATGATAAGGGGGATATAAAATTTTAACAGTACATAATCTTTTTAACCTTGTTCGGTAAGTCATGTCGACAAGACCGACAACCTTCAAGGCCCCCCGTTAATAGCACGCGATCTGTATGTCTTAACAAGACATTGTCGACATCCAAGGCCTATTATGTAGCCTAAACTTGATTTTGAAATCTGGAATCAATTAGCCATGAAGTAATGATCTATCTAATTTTTTAAGTGAGAGGAAGAAAAAAGTGAAAAAAAAGGAAGCGATTTTATCAATTGTAATTAGTTCTGCACTTTTAATGTCAGCCTGTTCCTCTGGAGCTACGAGTGCAAGCGAGAGCGAGAGTAAAAGTAAGCGGGCGGCTATTAATGTAGAGACAGCCTCAGTAGAGTTAGAGTCTCTTGATGCGTTATCCAGTTTCTCCGGAAAGCTTGAACCAGTTGAAGAAACGAACGTATCCTATCAAATTGGTGGTAAAATCCAAGATTTAAAAGCAGATGTTGGTGATTCTATTAAGTCTAGTGAGGTTTTGGCAAGTTTAATTGATTCAGACTTACAGTTACAAGTTGATTTGGCTGATAATGCAGTTCTTCAAGCTGAAGCAACGGTTATTTCTGCAAATTCGGCCATCTCTGCTTCGGAAGCTAATATTGGGGCAGCAAATGCCCGAATTAATAGTGCTCAAGCAAATCTAGCACAAGTCGATAAAGGCGCACGTGCACAAGAGAAAGAACAAGCTAAAATAAACGTCGATCTAGCTAAAAGTGCACACGAGAAATTAAAGACAGATTTAGAAAGAATTAAAGCGTTATATGATCAAGGTATTGTGGCAAAATCACAGTACGATGAAATAAAACTTCAAGTAGATAATGCTCAAAAACAAGTTGCCATTGCTGAACAATCTTATTCTCTTATTACAGAAGGTTCTACTGAAGAGCAACGTGATATTGTTCGTTCAGGTATCAAAGAAGCAGAAGCAGGTAAAGCCCAAGCCCAAGCTGCAGCAAAACAGTCACAAGCTTCTAAAAAACAAGCTGAAGCTTCTTATCAACAAGCATTGATTGGTAAAAAACAAGCTGAAGTAGCTTTAGCAAAAACAAAACTTACTTCGCCAACAAGTGGTGTCATCTTAACGAAACATGTTTCAGAAGGTGAACAAATTAATGCAGGTGACCCAATTTACACAGTTGGTAAAATCAATCAATTAAAGGCGATCCTTCCGATTCCAGATAAAGAAGTAGCGAATTGGAAAGCAGGAGATGAAGTGACTGTTCGTCTTTATGATGAAGAAAGAAAAGGTAAAGTTTCAAAAATCTATCCCCAAACAAATGAGGGAACAGGGACAGTAAGTGTAGAAGTTGTCATTGATAACGAAGAACTTGATTGGCTTCCAGGTCAAGTCGTATCTGCTAACAGAACTGTAAGTGATAATGTGGGAATTCTTGTACCAATCGAAGCGGTGATCTCAAGTGGCTCTGATCCATATGTGTTCAAAGTCGTAGATGGACATGCTGTGAAAACTGCTGTTGTAACAGGTAAATTAGTAGGAAATAAGATTCATATTGTTAGCGGATTAGAAGAAGGAACGGAAATCGTTATTCGAGGGGGAGAAGGAGTACTCGATGGGGACCCATTGAAAACTAGTGGGGGTAAAGAAGAATGATTCGGTACTTAATCAAAAAGCGTAAAATTACACTCCTCTTCTTTGCGGTTGTTTCCATTTTTGGTTTACTAAGTTTTTTTCAATTACCGAAACAAGAAATTCCTGACTTAGTTATCAGTCAAGCTATGGTAACAACGACTTACATTGGTGCCACACCAGAAACAGTTGAGCAAACGATCACAAAACCAATCGAGCAAAAAATTAAAGAAATGCAAGGTGTTGATACGATTACTTCTACATCGTCTGAAGGCGTATCAACGATTATGGTAATGTTAGAATCTGGAGCAAATCCGAAAGAAAAATGGCAAGAGCTACGAACAAAAGTTCAAGATGCCGGGGGTGAGCTTCCAGAAGGTGCAAATCAGCCCTTTGTAAACGATAATCTTGTAACAACATTTGTTAGTTCTTATGCAGTGACTGCAGACAATCCAGAAAAACTAAAAGAATTAAGTAGTTTAATGGATTCTTGGAAAGACCAATTACGAGCAGTTCCTGGTATTGCTGACATCGATATTAAAGGAATTCCTGATCAAGAAATCCGGGTGAACTTAGATACTCAAAAAATGCAACAATACAATATCTCTTGGTCTCAAGTATCACAAGCAATTCAAGCTGAAAATGAACGTACGCCTATCGGGGATATTGATTTTCAGGAACGAAACTATCAGCTAAGAATCGAAAATACACAAAACATTGAAGATTTAAATCGAGTTATTATTACAAGAACTTCAGATGGTTTTCCAATTTACTTAGAACATATTGGAAGCGTCGAACTTACACATGCTGAAACTTCATATTATGCTTACAGTAATGGGCTACCAACTATTACTTTAAATATTAGTGCAGAAACAGGCAGTGATGTTCCAGCAATACATGATCGTGTTGTTGAAAACATGAAAAAACTAGAAACAACACTTCCAGATGGTTTTGAGTTAGACCTGCTATATGCACAAAAAAATACAATTGATGATATGTTCCATGGCCTATCAAAAGAATTATTGATTGCCATGATCGCCGTTATTATTGTATGTGTCATGGCATTAAATTTAGTGACTTCTTCTATTGTAATGTTAGCCATTCCATTATCATTAGCGGTTGGTTTAGTTGTATTACCAATGTTTGATGTAACACTGAACCAAATGACGGTTATTGGAGTTATTATCGTACTCTCGCTGTTAGTAGATGATGCGATAGTTGTAAATGACAATATTGAACGGCGATTATCCTCTTTAGGTGAGAAACCAATGGAAGCAGCAGTAAATGGAACTAAAGAAGTAATCATATCCATTATTACAGCCACTTTAGCAACAATCTCTGCCTTTCTTCCATTATTGGTCTTGCCAGGGGATATGGGGAAATTTATTAAACCAATTCCACTAGTGATTATCTTTTCACTATTAGCGTCGATGGCTATGTCATTAACGATTGTACCGATTTTCCGAGAATGGTATGAATCTCGCCATCAGAAGAAAAAAGGGAAACCAAATAAACACCCGGGATTCTTGGGTAAACAAATCAATGCCTTAAATCGCTTGTATTCAGGTAAAGCGATGAAAAAAGTGGTGAAGCGTCCAATACTAATTGGTACGCTAGGAATCTTAATTGGTACTGCAGCCTTTGGATTAGCAGCTTTTGTACCAGTAGAGTTATTCCCAAAAGCAGAAGATCCACAATTCACGATTGATGTTTCGATGCCAACAGGTACATCACTTCAAGAAACTGACCGAGTGGTAAAAGAAATTGCTGCTTGGGTTCAGGAAAAGCCTGGAGTAGAGGCGATTACGTATGCTTCTGGAGGCGGTGCACCTCAACTATTTAATGGTATGGGGGCAGGAAGTGGTTCAGGCGCTGGTCAAATCAATATTCAAGGTGAAGAAGGAAAGTTTGATATTCAAGCAACCCTTGATGAATGGAATGATCACTTTAAAGAGGCATACCCTGGGATTTCAGTTATTGCATCTTCACTATCTGCAGGTATCGATGTAGGGGATCCTATTTCAATTCGTTTAACTGGTCAAGATATGGAGCAGCTTCGAGGCTTATCTGAACAAATCAAAACAATCATTGCTGAAACAAATGGAACTTACGATATTTCAGATTCTGTTGGTGTTGAACGCTATGCTTTAGAGTTTATTGTCAATAAGGAAGCAATGGATCTAAATCAAGTAAGTTATACGAACTTAACAACAACGTTAAGATTACTAACTCAAGGGTTAGGTGTAAGTGAGTTTGATACAGGAAACGATTTAATTGATATTAAGCTTTATTTAGATGAAGAGATCCAAGGTGATCCAACTTCTTTATATCAACAGTTGAGTGTAACAAATGCGTTAGGGGAACAAGTTCCATTAGCACAATTAGTTGAAATGAAACCAACATTCTCAGTTCAACAAATTAATCACCATAATTTAGAACGTACGATTACAGTTGGGGCAGATATAACAGAAGCAACAACTGCTACTGCGGCTATGACTGAAATTATACCGAAGATTGAAAAGTTAAATATGCCTGATGGATATAAATGGTCAATTGGAGGGGAAGTTGAACAGCAAACCGAATCCTTCCAAGACTTAGGACTGTTATTCATCGCATGTCTTGTAATGATTATCGTGTTAATTACGATTCAATTCAACTCATTCTCAATACCGTTAATCATTTTGACAACAGTTTATTTAGCTGCAGCTGGTGGTGTGATTGGAATGTTTGTTACACGTACACCACTTGGCTTTATGTCGGTTATTGGGATTACTGCGTTGGCGGGTATCGTTGTTCGTAACGGTATCGTGTTGATCGAATTTATGGAAGATGCAAGAAAAGAAGGAATGGATTTAACGAGCGCCGTTATAAAAGCAACAGAGGCTCGTTTCCGTCCGATTATCTTAACAGCATCTGCAGCTATTTTAGGGCTTCTACCAGTTGCGTTAATTGGAGATATTTTATTTAGACCAATGGCGATTACAATTATCTCTGGTGTTATCTTCTCTACTGCTTTAACTTTATTTGTAGTACCTTCTTTATATTTGATTGTGGCAAATATGAAAAACAAGCGGATTAATAAAAAGCGTACAAAACTAGAAAATTTAGAGAAGAAGGCAAAAGAAAAGGAAAAAGAAACGATTACTTTATAAGTACTAGGATTCAAAGGGGAATTCCCTTTTGAATCCATCGTTTTAATGGAGGCAATGGAACTTGGATAAAAAAAAGCTAGAAATCATTAAAATTGCCATCCACTTGTTTTCAGAAAACGGCTACCATTCCACATCAGTGGAGGAAATAGCTAAAGAAAGTAATATGGCAAAGGGTTCTTTCTATAAGTATTATCAATCTAAAGAAGATTTGTTAATTGATATTATTAATACGATCCCACTAGAAATCAAGCAAGTATTAACAAAGATTTATAGCAAAGAGTACGATTCTTCCATACAGAAATTAAGCGATTTAATTACCGTCTGTTATGAAAAGGTATTTGTGAAACAAATTCAAATACTAATGTCCTCATGTAATGATGGGGCGTTAATTAAGAATCAAAACATTCACGATGTTGCAAGAAATATTTCAACTGAAATTGATACACTTCTAAGTGAATTCTTCATCAACCTTTATGGCGAGAAAATCAAGGATTATGTTTGGAATTTAAATCTCTTATTTACAAGTCAGATGGTGAATTATTTAATCTTAAATCGTGAAAGACAAGTAAATACAAATTTAGAAGATACGGCGAATTTTATGGCCACTTCCATCGAGATATTGGCAGAAGGGTATCTAGAAAGAAAACCTAAACCAGTGATAATAGGGAAGTCTCAAATAGGGAAGAATCAGTCAGATGAAAGCCCTCTAGTAAAAGGACAAAAGATACGCAAAATCCTAAGTCTAATAAACCACACTGTAAATAACTCAGTACATGGTACAAAAGAAAAAGAAGAATACATGCAAGTAATCTATTTACTAGAAGAAGAGTTGCTTCAAAAAGAGCAAAATACCATTTTGATTAGGGCATATATTTCTTCATTGGAATCTATTGCAGAACTAGTAAATGAATGTAAAGAACTGAAGAGTTTATTAGAAATTGAGCAAAATCAGGACCGATTATCTAACTTACTAAGATAATCATAAACAGAGACAAGGGGACAGGTTCCTTGTCCCACTAGATATTTATCATATGGCTACCAACCATTAGGCCCAGCAGAATTTAAAACTCTGCTGGGCTTATTTTTGTACGCTATACTGTACTATAATGTTAACTTCCAGTATTTAGATCTAAAACTCGTATAAAAAAATTTAATGTCAGAAATACTAGTAATATTATTTCAGATACTGCTACATATGTATATAAAAGGAAACTTAGGAGGTAAATGATGCGAAAGAATGGTGGATTCACCTTACAGGAGCGCATTCCATATGAATGGAAACTGGCTTTTTATTCTGCGTTCATCATTGGATTACTAACTCACCTTTATATTTTTGTACATAGGTTACCCAACCATGATGGTCTATTAAATATTTATAGTTCGCAAGCGAAAGTAACATCAGGTAGATTCTTTTTAAGCGCTGCTAGCGGGTTAAGTACTTATTTTGATTTACCGTGGGTGATTGGGTTACTTTCTATTTTGTTCTTAGCATTAGCTGCCATTTGTATAGTTAGTTTATTTGAAGTTAAAAAGAAAATCTCGATTGTATTGATTTCAGGAATTGTCGTCACATTCCCAAGTGTTACGGCAACTTTTTCATATATGTTCACTGCTGACGGCTATATGATGGGCACTTTTTTTGCAATCCTCGCTGTCGTTTTAACGAAAAAGTATCGATTCGGTTTTATTATAGGCGCAATCCTTTTATGTTTAGGTGTAGGAATTTATCAAGCGAATTTATCTGTGACAATGGCTTTTATCACATTATGGTTAATTCATGATATTCTCTTGAGAAAAACGACTACAAAAGAGCTAGGGATGAATGTTCTTCGTTCAGGTCTCATGCTTGGAATCGGGATGGTCGCCTACTTAGTTGTGTATAAGATTTATACGAAATATTTAGAAGTATCCATTACGAGTTATCAGGGACTCGATAAAGTAGGGACAGTAACGTTCGAAGACTTTCCGGATATTTTTGATCAGATCGGACAGGATTTAAAGACTTTCTTTTTTGATGGATTCGTCAATCAGACACAAGTGGATTTTTTCGAATGGTTAAATGTTTTGCTATGTATTACATTAATCATCGCAACGGTAACAGTTTTGCTGATAAAAAAAGTCTATAAGAATATTGTGCAGCTTTTGGTTTTGGTACTTTTAATATTGAGCTTGTCAATTAGCTTCTATGTTGTTTATTTCCTATCTCCCGAAGCAATTTATCATATATTAATGGTATTTAGTTTATGTGTCGTCTATATTTATTTAGTTCTATTATATGATGCAGTGGATGTACGGAATCCAATGATAGTTGAACGTTTTATTTCATGGTCGACGGTGGTGTTATTAACACTGACTATTTATAATTTTGGATTAATTGCTAATATCGCTTATTTTAATATGGAACTTAAGTTTGAGCGCTCCATCCATTTAGCCAATCGAATATTAGATCGTGTAGAACAATTAGATGATTATGAGGATGCTAAAATGATCCATGTTGTGGGTCGATATCAAATGGAAACAGATTTGTCTTCGAATATTATCCCTAAAAAAACTCCGAAGATGATTGGTTCAACGGGGGAACATATCGTCATATACACTGCACACTTCCAAAAGATGTTCGAGCATTTTCTAGGGTATAAACTGGAGTTTTTAACACCTGAGGAATTAGAAGTATTTAATGAACGGGATGAAATCAAAGAAATGGGAACGTGGCCGTCACAAGATTCTGTTCGAGTCATTGGAGATGTGCTTGTCATCAAAATGGCTGAATAATAAAGAAGAAATTTGTTATAGAGTGTTAGAGAGTTGTTTGAATGAGGACAACTCTTTTTTTGTGTTGAAAATCTTTACATTTATACGCTGGAGCCCTTTGAGTTTCATTTTATTTCATATTCTAAAAACTAAAATTCTAGTGTATACTGAATACTTGAAATAGAATAAAATGACATTATTCGACGGGTTTCTATGGATTAATAGAATTGGATTTACAAGATTTTTAGCAAGCAATGCAATTCCAAACAACCTTCACACGAAAGGTGTTTTCTATATTTAGAATTTAATCTCGTACCAAACCGTTAAAATGCTAATTTTTATTTAAGACTGGAGAATTACTATGGTTTTTAGTAGCCTTTTATTTTTGTATGTATTTTTACCCATCGTAATTATTTTGTATTTTATCTCTCCGAAAGTATTGCGAAATAGCATATTGCTCATCGCAAGTTTACTTTTTTATGCGTGGGGAGAACCTAAATATGTAGTGTTAATGCTGATTTCCATCTTTATTAACTATGTATTTGGGATCGTCATGGACAAGGCTCAACAAAAATCTAAGCGATTGACATTTCTTTGGATTACCGTGATTTTGAATCTAGCTATTTTAGGGTATTACAAATATGCGGGGTTCTTTATTGATATCTTTGCGGATCTAACTGGGAAGGAAATCGAATGGGAAGCAGTACCACTGCCAATCGGGATTTCGTTCTATACGTTCCAGGCGATTAGTTATATTATCGATGTTTACCGAAAAGAGGTACCGGCACAACGTAGTTTAATTGATTTATCATTATTCATTACGTTATTCCCACAACTTGTTGCGGGACCAATTGTTCGATATCAAACAGTTAATGAAGAAATTAAAAAACGTTTTACTTCAAGTTCAGATTTAATGATTGGGACAAGACGTTTCATTCAAGGGTTAGGAAAGAAAGTCTTAATTGCTAATCCGATGGGCGAAGTAGCCGATCAAATCTTTGCCATTTCTGGTGGAGACCTAACAACAGGTACGGCCTGGATTGGGATTATTGCGTACTCACTACAAATCTACTTCGATTTCTCAGGATATAGTGATATGGCGATCGGTTTAGCGAGAATCTTTGGCTTTAAATTTGAAGAAAACTTCAATTATCCATATATCGCTCAATCCGTTTCAGAGTTTTGGCGTAGATGGCATATTTCATTAAGTTCATGGTTTAGAGATTACGTGTACTTCCCACTTGGAGGAAGTCGTGTAAGTCATGAATGGAAAGTGTACAGAAATCTATTAGTAGTTTGGACACTTACAGGGTTTTGGCATGGAGCAAGTTGGACATTTATGGCGTGGGGCTTTTACTTCGGGATATTAATTTCACTAGAGAAAAAATTCCTATTGAAGTGGTTAAACAAAATTCCAAGAGTGTTCCGTCATATTTATGTATTGTTTATCGTTATGATTGGTTGGGTATTCTTTAGAGCAGACAATTTTTCTTATGCATTTGATTATCTGAAAGCAATGTTCTTTATGACAGATGCGGCAACATTTGATTACAATACCCTATTGTATATGAAAGACTACTCTATTTATTTCATTGCAGCGTTTATTTTATCTATGCCAATCTATATCATGTATCAAAAATGGTCAGAGTCGAAAGCAGAGAAATCCATTGCTTTTGCAGCACCGTTAAGAATTTGGCAAACTGTTTTCTACATTGCACTGATTCTAGTGATTACAATGTATTTAGTAAATGCAACACATAATCCATTCATTTACTTTAGATTTTAGGTGAAAAACATGAAAATACTAAATTTCTTATTACCCATAGCCTTTATTGCGGTCCTAGTAACGGGCCTTGTTCTTCATTTTACAACCGTAGATCGTGAAATTTCCGAGATGGAAAACCGCTCGCTTCAACAGGGAGATTTTGAACCAACTTTCAAAAATGTGATTTCAGGTGAGTACGTAAAAAAAGTGGAAAGCTATATCACAGATCAGTTTCCTTATCGTGATGATTGGATGAAAACCTATGTAAAGAGTCAAGTTGCACTTGGAGAGACTTTTATTAAGGATTCTTATTTTGTCGATGCAGAGTCTGGGTGGATTGTAACGAAAGCAGTTGAACCAGTAGAAGAAGAATCCATCACTGCCTTTGCGAATGACTTTGTAGGTTTTAAAGAAGGTCTAGCAGCAAAAGACATACCAATGGCGTTCTTTACGTTCCCAGCAAAAGCGACATATATCCGAGAGCCAAGTCCAGACTTTATGCCAGTAGACGGTGGAATTGAAAGTAACAATCGTTTACATAAAGTGCTAACAGAAAAGGGCATTGATAACGCAAAAATCATGGATTCAATTCCTAAAGGAGTAGACGTCCATAATATGTACTTTAAAACAGACCATCACTGGAAAATGTTTGGTGCGTATCAAGGTTACTTAGCTTTAATGGAAAACATAAATGAACGGATTGGTGAAAACATTGAACCAATCCCATATGATGAAACAAATAATGTTTGTTTACCAAATGCATTTTCTGGATCATGGAACAAAGTGCTATACATGACGGTTAAAAGTGATGATCAAGTATGCTATAACAATCCGGAATCTTTTGAAACACAATTCCAAGTTTATAAAGGTGATGTAATCGCTGGAAAAGAGCCACTGTCATTTAGCGACATTTATGGACAAGCCAAAAAAGTGGATGATACAGAACTAGTATCCTATGCTAGTGGTTACTCAGCCGACTATGCAATGCTAAATATATTAAATAAGGACTACGACTCTGATAAACACATTGTCGTTGTCAAAGATTCCTATTTTAATGCGATTCAGTTCCACGTAGCTAGCCATTTCAAACAGCTAACAGTATTAGATTTACGTTACCTTAAAGGTAATCCAACAGATATCATTGCAAAGTTAAATCCAGATTATGTATTCTTTGTTTATAATGATCGAAACTTTAATGTTGTAGAGAGTTATTAATGATTTATAAGAGTTATCCCTAGAAAGTTTTGGGATAGCTCTTTTTTTGATCATTATTTCTACAAGATATTACACTATCAACAGGATTAATATAAATTACAATATATTTCTGCAAGATGTAGGTCATTAGTTGTGTGTAATGTTAAGAAGTAAATTTCTTGTAAATGAAAATATATTTAATTTCCCTATGAAAACGACCAGGACCCTTGAATTATCTATGTTTATAGATTAAGAATCACTAGTATTATAGATACTTCCATATTTACAAAATCTTGATAAAAAAGCCCCTTAAGGTTTACAAATGTCCATTACTATTAATTTAAGAGATTTTTAGAATTATGAATTAATAGGAAAAGAGGTTTATTTTATGAGTAAAAAGATGAAAAATAAGAAGTATTTTGTCGCAACACTTGTTGCTACAGTTGCTGCTTCAAGTACTGGAATAGTTGCACCTCCAACAGCTGATGCTGCAAAGTCGTTTCCTGATGTGAAAACTAGTGATTATTTCTATGAAGCTGTGTCTAATTTAGCGGAACGTGGCGTTATTAATGGTTTTCAGGATGGCAAATTCAAACCAAATCAAAATGTAACGCGCGGTCAAGCTGCAGTTATTATTGCAGGAGTATTAGGTCTTGATACGAAAAATGTGACCAATCCAAACTTTAAAGATGTCACAACGAAACATCCATATTATGGTGCAATTGCTGCGCTAGCAAATAAAGGATATATTAATGGGTTTGAAGATGGAACATACGGTGCAGACAAGCCAATCACACGTAACCATATGGCAATAATCATTGCAAAAGCTTTTAATCTAGAATCATCTTCCAATACTAAAGCACCGTTTACTGATATGTACCCAGACTATAAAGGGTTTATTACGGCTCTTTACGAAAATGGAATTACATCCGGTACGACAAAGTCAACATTTGGTGGATCTTCTAACGTAACACGTGGTCAATTGGCACAATTTGTTGTAAATGCTGAAAAAGCTAAAAAGGCCGGTCATGTGGAAGAATCTTTCACAGTTAGTAATGTTACGGGTTCTACTATCCAAACTTCAAAGGGCGAATTGAAAATTGCTTCTTCTCTAAAGTCTATTTTTGCTTCTACTAATGCAGAGGCTTTAAAAGGTGCAGAATTGAAAGCAGTTATAGAAGATAGTGAAGTAAAATCGATTTCATCAATCACATTAAATACGGCAGGTACAGCAGATAAAACAGTCGTGTTTGATGGTGGTAAATCAACTATTACTGGCAATGTGAAAGTAAATGCTGACTATGTTGCAGTAAACAATGTAACGGTAAATGGAGATGTAATTTTAACTAGTAAAGTAGTAAATGAGTTTGCAGCTGAAGGATTAGTTGCTAAAGGTGAGTTAGTAATTGAAGAAGCCTCTCCAGCCGCTACAGCAGTTGCTTCTTTAACAAACGTGGTAGCAGAAACAGCAAAAGGGCCAAAAATTGACTTAAAAGGTTCATCAATTAATAGCGTTCATGCAAAACGTGACAATGTTGCCATTTCATCTGATAAAAAGCTTCCAGAAGTAAAAGTCTCCACAAAAGTAACATCAATTGAAGTGAACGCAGATGTTGAAAAAGTAACGATTAACGTAACGGTTAAACTTGAAATCACTGGTAAAGGTTCAATCGGTGAAGTTGCAGTAGAAAAAGCAGTTGAACTAGCACTTAAAGTTGCTGGACAAGTAAAAGAACTGGTAGTTGAAAACAAAGATACAAAAGTAGAAGTAGGCGTAAGCGTAGCGATTGATAAATTAATCGTTCCAACAGGTTCAGACGTTGCCTCTGTCGTTAAAAACTACAACAGCGTAAAAGACAAAATTAAAGATGTAAAAGATGATAAAGGATCTGAAGTGAAGCCAGGTAACAATTCTGGCGGTAGTTCTGGAGGGAGTTCAGGTGGATCTAGTGGCGGTTCATCAGGCGGTGGATCTAATAAAGTAGATCCTAAACCTGTTTCAACAAATGGTGTAACTCAAATTGCTAGATATGATAGTGGTGAAGGAGAAACTGGTACTGAAATCGCAGCGTATGATGTAAAACGTAAATTAGCATTCGTCACAAATGGGGCTATTGCAGGCTTCGATATTCTATCATTTGCAAATTTAAAATCAGGAGAGTTTAAGAATATCTCTTCTGAACGAGTACTTCTATCTTCATTTGGGATTAAAAATGTAGATGATATCACAAGTATCGCATCACATCCAACTGAAGATATCATTGCAATTTCAGCGGTAAGCAATCCGAAAACAGATCCTGGATATATTATATTCGCTTCAAAAAATGGTAAATATATTACCCATGTGCAAGTTGGATCATTACCTGATATGGTGACTTTTACACCTGATGGTAAAAAAGCGTTAGTTGCTAACGAAGGAGAACCTAGCGAAGATTATTCAGTAGATCCAGAAGGTTCAATCTCTATTATTGATATGGAGAAATTTAAAGAAGAAAATTATAAAGCTCAAACTCTTTTGTTTACTGAAGATTTACTAGACTCAAAAGTACGAGTAAGTTCTAGAGGTACAGTATTACAACAACTAGAACCTGAGTATATTACAGTTTCTGAAGATAGCAAAACTGCTTATGTTTCACTACAAGAAAATAATGCAATTGCAACTATTGACTTAGAAGCAGGTAAAATCCTTTCCGTGAAAGGGCTCGGCGTAAAGGATTATTCTAAACCTGGTAATGAATTAGATGCATTAAATAATAAAAAAATCAAAATCGAAAAACAACCATTACTTTCACATTACATGCCTGACGGTATCGATACAATTACTGTGAATGACAAAACTTACATTGTAACACCAAATGAAGGTGATGCACGTGATTGGGAAGGTTACTCTGAAGAAGCTGAAGTTGCTGATATTATTGACTTCATTAATCTAAAAGAAGAATACTATGAAGGCTATTCACAAGAAGAGTTAGATGCTTTTGTAAAAAAACTGAAAAATAATGAAGATGGTTTACTAGATGCTTTCGGTAAAGTGAAAATTACGAAAGAAAACGGAGTAAAAGACGGTAAATACGAAGCTCTTTACGGTTACGGTGGTCGTAGCTTCTCAATCTTCGATGCTGACACAATGGAATTAGTGTATGACAGTGGAAATGACTTTGAAAACATTACGTCATTATTAGCACCTGACTACTTCAATACAACAAATGATGAAATCAAAATGGATAACCGAAGTGATGATAAAGGACCAGAACCAGAAAGTGTTGTAGTTGGTGAAGTAGATGGAAAACCTTATGCATTTATTGCATTAGAACGCTTCAGTGGTGTACTGGTTTACGATTTGTCAGATATTAAAAAACCAAAATACGTAACGCTTATTTCAAGTCGTGATTTCTCTCAAGATGTTGCAGGTGACGTTTCACCAGAAGGTTTAGTATTTATTTCTGCTGAAGATAGCCCAACAAAGAAACCATTATTAGCTGCAACACATGAAGTGTCTGGTACTGTAGCTGTATATGAAATTGGTTCATTTGAAGAAAGTTTCGAAATGTCGTTAATGCATACGAACGACACACATGCTCGTACAGATTTAGCTCCTAAACGTGCAACAGCTGTAAAAGAGTTTAGGGAACAAAAACCAAATTCACTTTTACTAGATGCAGGTGACGTATTTAGTGGAACACTTTATTTCAATGAATACCAAGGTGAAGCGGACTTAAAACTGATGAACTATATGGGTTATGATGTTATGACTTTTGGTAACCATGAATTCGATTTAGGTTCAAGTCCAGAAGGTCACAAAGCATTAGCTGATTTCATTGAAGGTGCTAACTTCTCATTTGTTTCATCAAATGTTGATTTTTCAAAAGATGATAAATTTACTGGCTTATTTAGTGACCTAATCTCTAGTGATCCAAAAGGTGGGAAAATCTATAACGGTATTGTAAAAGAGATTGATGGAGAAAAAGTTGGTATTTTCGGTTTAACGACTGAAGAAACAAAAGATATAGCTTCTCCAGGAAGTATTGCATTTAAAAATTATATTGAAGAGGCAGAAAAAGCAGTAAAAGCTTTCGAAGGTATGGGAGTCGACAAAATAATTGCAATCTCACATCTTGGTTTCGATGATAGTGAAGCTGTAGATAACGATCAAATTCTAGCAAAATCAGTAGAAGGTATTGACGTAATTGTAGGGGGGCATAGTCACACAAACCTATCAAAGCCAGTCGTAATTAACGAAGATATTAGTGGTGACAAAAAAGATGCTACGTTAATTGTACAAGCTTATCAATATAGCGATTACCTAGGAACACTTGACGTTACATTTGATCATAATGGTGTTGTTGTAGATTATAATGGTGAATTATTAAAAGTTGCTGATTATGCTGAAGATGCTGAGGCTTTAGAAATTATAAAACCTTATAGCGATAGAGTTAAAGAACTAAATAATACGGAAATAGGCGTAACTTTAACAAATGCTCTTGCGAATCCACGTACTTCTGATGAAGGAAACACAGAAAAATTAAGTGTACGTAAACAAGAAACAATCCTTGGTAATTTAATTACTGATGGAATGCTTGCAAAAGCAAAACAATACACTGACAAAGATGTAATAATGGCATTCCAAAATGGTGGAGGAATTCGCTCTAGTATTGATGCAGGGCCAATTACTGTTGGAGAAGTCATTAACGTACTTCCATTTGGTAATACCTTAGCTTTAATGGATGTTACAGGAAAAGAATTAAAAGAAGCATTTGAAATAAGCGTAGAGAAATATCCAAATGAGAATGGTGGATTCTTACACGTAGCGGGTGCAAAAATTGAATATGATTCAACTAAACCTGCTGGTGAACGTATCGTTAAAATTTCCTACAAAGATGCTGAAGGCAAATATGTAGAAATAGAAGATGGAGAGACATATACAGTTGCAACAAATGCCTTCACAGCTAAAGGTGGAGATGGTTACCATGTGTTAGGAGATGCCTATAAAGAAGGTCGTGTAACAGATCTTGGGTTATCAGATTGGGAAAACTTTAGAGACCATTTAATAGCTAATAAAGATGCTATTCCAACGACTACTGAAGGCCGTATCGTAGACATAGCGGGTCAAGTGCAGCCGGATGAATCTTTAAATATGACAGTACTTTCAGACATACATGTTTTTGATCCAGCATTAGGTACAACTGGAACAGCATTTGAGGAGTATTTATCAAAAGACAGAAAACTCCTTTCTGAAAGTAAAACAGTTCTTGAAGCTGCAATTGAAAATATCAAAAAAAGCGACTCGGAAGTAGTACTAATTTCAGGAGATTTAACAAAAGATGGGGAACTAAGTAGCCATCAAATAGTAGTAGATATCTTAAAGGATTTAGAAAAAACAGGTAAGAAAGTCTTTGTTACTCATGGAAATCACGATATTCTAAATCCAAATGCCGTTAAATTTAATGGTGATAAAACAGAAGATGTTGAATATATCGATGTTAAAAAGTACAAAGAATTGTACGCTGATTTTGGATATAGTGAAGCCATTGCAAAAGACCCTAATTCATTAAGTTACGTAGCAGAATTAGACGATGAGACAAGACTTATTGTGATGGACTCCGTTCTTTATGATACAAACGTGGCTGATGATTATCCGAAAACGGATGGTGCTATTAGTCAAGAAAGACTTAACTGGATTTTAGAACAAATTGCTGTAGCAAAAGCTGAAGGTAAACAAATCCTTGGAATGACTCATCATGGAGTTGTAGAACACTTTGGTGCTCAAGACGATATATTTCCACAATACGTAATACAAGACTGGCAAACGGTTTCTGAAAGATTAGCAGATGCAGGTTTAAACATTGTTTTTACTGGACATTTCCATGCACAAGACGCTGTGAGCAAAACAACAGCAGCAGGAAATACAATCTATGATATTGAAACAGGTTCACTAGTTACTTTCCCATCTCCTTATAGAAATGTAGAAATCGCTGACGGAAAGATGACAATTGATACAGTGACTGTTGATTCAATTGCAGGTGTTGATGACTTCCCTGAGTATGCTAAAACATTTTTATTAAAAGGAATGAAAGTACTTGTTCCTACTGAATTAGCAAAATTACTTGGTGTTACAGTTGCTGAAGCTCAAGGGATAGCTAGCCAAGAGTTGGCACCAGGAATTGAATTAGGTGATTTCGTTGCGAATGCCTTACTGGCACATTATGCAGGTGATGAAAAAGCCGATGCAGCTACTAAAGCAGTTATTGAAGGAATGATTGCAAGTACAGATTCAAAGCAAAAAATGCTGGGTGAAGCAATTTATTCAATCTACGCTGATACGACAGCAGATAATAAATTTATGATTGATTTAAATACACTGGGCGCAAACGTTAAAGAAGTACCTGCAGATCAATTCTCAGGTACACAGGAAGCATCAAAAGTCCATGAAGGTAATATTACAGTTAACGTTTCAGAGATTAAAACTCTAACAAATGCTGAAGTTACAGGAAACCTAATGCTTACTGGTACTGTAACTGAGGAAATTAATCTTTCTAACATTAAGGTTGGTGGAAATCTAAATCTAACAGAGATTAATAGCGATAAAGTAGATTTGACAGGTATTGAAGTAACTGGGGAGACAACTTTCTAAACTTAAAAGACATCTTATAAAAAGTAGGAGGCTTTGTCATTGTCCAAGTACAATAAAAGCTCAAAAAATCTATAAGAAATAGGTGAAATAAATAATGAGTAAAAGATCTAACAAAAAGTACTTTAATGCATTTCTAGCAACTAGTTTAGTAGCAAGTGCTGTAGCTCCAGTAATGCCCTTCAGTGTAAGTGCTGAAACTATTGATTCTGTTACAACAGAGAGCGTTAGTTATATTTCTGTTGCTGATGCAATTGCAAATAATACAGGAAACGCAAAAGTAAAGGGATATATTGTTGGATATGTTAAAAGTAAAACGAATGTTATTAAAACTGGATTCCCAGATGATAATAACTTTGCTATTGCAGATTCAATGAATGAAACTGATACATCGAAAATGTTGTTTGTACAAGTTACTTCAGGATATCGTTCTGATTTTGGATTAAAATCCAACCCAGATTTAATAGGCCAACAAGTTGAGATTACTGGAAACCTTGAATCCTATTTTAGTAGTCCAGGACTAAAATCACCTTCTGCTATGTCCTTGTCAGGTGATAATCAAGGTAACCCGGAAAAGCCTGAGCATTCGGAGGAAACTGAAGTAATTTCAATTGCTAATGCTCATACAAAAGCAATGGGTGAAACTGTAACGGTTAAAGGCATCGTGGCGGCCAATTTAAAAAATACTATCTCAATTCAAGATGAAACAGGTGGTATCGCAGTACGTCCAGCTAGCCTAGATATGAAAGTTGGAGATGAGGTAACACTAACAGGTAAGTTAGCTGACTATCGAGGATTACTTCAATTAGATTCTGCTTCAATCGTCGAAAAAGGACCGAACGTAGGAGCTCCTCAAGTTAAAGTTGTGACTGGTGCTGAGGTGAGCGAAGAAAATGAATCACAACTCGTGACAGTAAAAAACGTTACACTTAATTCAGTAACAGGAACAACCTGGAAAAATTTCACTGCATCTGATGGTTCAGAATTTATCGTTCGCGATGAAACGGGTGAACTTACTTCATTAGAAGTAGGTACAACTTACGAATCGATTACAGGAATTGTTCAACAGTTCGAAAATGATTATCAAATCATTCCCCGCTCAGAACTCGACATCGTGGTTGATAGCACGGCTATTAAGCCTGCACTCGCTTCTCTTGGATCAGGCACATTTGTGGGTTCTCAATCAGTAACATTATCTACAACAACAGCAGGAGCCGAAATATTCTATACATTAGATGGCTCAGAACCAACTGATCAGAGTGCTAAATATGTGGAGCCTATCCAAATTACAAAGAATACAACACTAAAAGCAATTGTAAAAGCTCAAGATGGTACATTTAGTGAAGTCTCAACATTTGATTATAAGATAACGGATTCTTTACAAATTCATGATCTTCAAGGAGAAGGACATACCTCTCCATATGACGATCAAACTGTTCAAGGAATACAAGGAATTGTAACTTACAACTTCACGTTAAATGGCTCAAACTATTATACAATCCAAACACCTGATGAATTAGCAGATAATAATGTAAAAACTTCAGAAGCTATTCTCCTATATAGTGGTAAAAATCCATGGGATATTCAAGTAGGTGACTTAGTTTCAGTGACTGGTACAGTTGATGAATACGCGTACGATGGTTATAGCAATCGTAACAATACAGACATGAAAACAACTCAAATTAATGTTCGTGATGACAAAGGAGGAAAAGTTGAAGTTCTTCAAGAAAATGTTGATTTACCGGAACCTTTTGTAATTGATGAAAGTACTCTAACAGCTAAGCATATTGAAGATGATGAATTAACAGAATTCCAACCAGAAGAAGATGCACTTGACTTCTGGGAAAGTATTGAAGGTATGCGTGTTGAAGTTGGTAGCGTTAAAGCAGTTGCTCCACAAGAACACGGTGATTTAATAACAGTGCTTGAAAGTGCAGAAACAAATTCTTTACATGGTGGCCTGTTATTAACAGAAGATGATCAAAATCCAGAAAGAATCCAGTTCCGTTTAGAACCAAATGGACCTGCTCGAGACCTTGAAGTTGCAACGGGCGATAAATTTGAAGGGCCAATCACTGGAATTGTTGGTTATTCGTATCAAAACTATAAAATCTATGCGGATTTAGACAAAATGGAAAATGCATATGTAAAGGGATCTGCAGTTCCAGAAAAAACAAACATTGTAAAAGCTGATAACAAATTAACAATTGCATCGTACAACCTAGAAAACTTCTCGAATAATAGTGCTTCAGACGAAACACCAGATTCAAAAGTTAAGAAATTAGCAAGAGCGATCGGTACTGATATGGGAAGTCCAGATATTGTTGGTGTAACTGAAGTTCAAGATAATAATGGACAAGATGCTGGTGGTACTGCAGCAAACGAAAGTTATGAACGACTAATCGCAGCAATTAAAGCTGAAAGTGGAGTAGAGTACAAATACTTAAATATAGACCCAATCGCTGGTCAAGATGGCGGTGCCCCAAATGCGAATATCCGAGTTGGATTCTTATATAATCCTGAACGTGTTACATTACCGGATGGAATTGAATCAGGGGACGCGACTACAGCAGTTGGTTACGAGAATGGAAAACTAACACATAATCCAGGACGTATTGACCCAACGAATGCAGCATTTAATAGTAGCCGTAAACCATTAGCAGCTCAATTTAACTTCCAAGGTGAAGAAGTGATTGTAATTGCGAATCACTGGAATTCAAAATCAGGGGATACGCCTTTATTTGGTGCTACTCAACCACCTGTCTACGGTAGCGAGGAACAACGTCATAAGATTGCAAACGTTGTTTATGATTTCATCGAGGATATTAAAACGAAAAATCCTAATGCAAACATCGTTTCACTTGGAGACTTTAACGACTTCCAATACTCGAAATCATTAGAAATCCACGAAGGCGAATTAATGACAAACATGATTAATACAGTGGATGAGAAAGATCGTTATACTTACCTGTTCCAAGGTAACTCACAAGTATTAGACCATATTTTAGTATCTAATAATTTAGTGGACAATACTAAAATTGATATTCTTCATATCAATGCAGACTTCACTGACATGGCTGGTCGTGCAAGTGACCATGACCCAGTGATGGTACAAATTGATTTGAAAGCTAAAGATGAAGTAGATCCAGTTGAACCAATCCAAGCAGAACAAGTTTATAATCTTACAAACTATAAAACAGGTAAATTAATTATTAATAAACCAAGTGTGTCTGTAAAACTAGACAAATCTTCTGTAATTAAAAATGGAATTGTATTTACTGGAGAATATGCAGAATTTGAGGGCGAAGGTTTAGCGAAGGTTACGCTAACAATTCAACCAAAACAACCTGGTGCCATCATAGATTTAAAAGGATCAAATGTCGGTAAAATCATTATTGATGGACCAAATGTCAAAGAAATTCGCGGATTAACTGCAGAGAAGAAAGAGAACATTGAATATATCAATGGTGCCAACGCAGAAAACATAAACTTTCCCAGCTAAAGGATCACGTCCGGATCCTGAGCAAAATCCAGAAGTTGATCAAGAGTTAGCAATCTACTATCAAGATGCTTTTGGAAAAACGGGACAAGCATTAAAAACTGCGTTACACGAAATCATCGATGACCATACGCAGCTTTCATATAGTCAAGCGTGGGAAGCCCTTCGTGAAACAGATAAAGATCCGAGAAATCCAAACAATGTTATCTTATTCTATTCAGGAAAATCCATTTCTGGGAACAGTAATGGAGGAAAAGTAGGAGAATGGAATCGTGAACATACGTGGGCAAAATCTCACGGTGATTTTGGGACAAGTATGGGACCAGGCACTGACATCCATCATTTACGTCCAACATATGTACAAGTAAATACTTCAAGAGGAAATTTAGACTTCGATAATGGTGGAAGTCCAGTTAAAGGGTGTGAAGGATGTAAAAAAGATTCCGATTCCTTTGAACCACCTGATCGAGTAAAAGGTGATGTAGCCCGAATCCTATTCTACATGGCAACCCGCTATGAAGAAGGAGACCGAGTTAACCTTGAATTGAACGACAAGGTTAATAACGGTAGCAATCCATACCACGGCAAACTATCCGTTTTACTAAAATGGCATGAACAAGACCCGGTTGATGATTTTGAACGTAATCGTAATGATGTCATAAAAAAATGGCAAGGAAATCGCAATCCGTTTATAGATTATCCTGAATGGGCTGAAGAGATTTGGTAATACGTTTAATTTGAACTAATTGAATGTCATAAAAAAGATTGAGTTCTTTCACTAGAGCTCAATCTTTTTTTGTCATAATCTCACTATCGGTTTCATATATACATAGGTATTTAAAAATATGACAATTCAAAAGGAGAATATATATGGCGAAAAGGGGAATTGGGTCACGTAAGTATTTAAACGCTGGCATTACTGCAGCTTTAATTGTTTCAAGCGCGGCAATAGCAGCACCTAATCAGGCAAAAGCTAGTTCGGATTTCTTGGATATAAAAACTGGAGACTATTTTTATAGTGCTGTAAAAAGTTTATCAGAACGTGGGATTATCAAGGGTTTTCCGAATGGAACTTTTAAACCAAATGACCATGTAACTAGAGGACAAGCTGCCATTATCATTGCAGGGGCATTGGGATTAGATACAACAGATGTAATTGATCCAGCATTTAAGGATATTCCAAAAACTCATCCGTATTATGGCGCCATCGCAGCTTTACATAATGCCGGCATTTTAGGGGGATATTCTGATGATACGTTTCGACCTAATGAACCTATTTTGCGTTACCATATGGCTAAAATTATTGCTAAAGCCTTTGATTTGAAAGGGGCGAAACCGAATGCTTTACCATTTAAAGACATTCGTGGTGATTACAAAAATGCTATTGCAGCTCTTTATGAAAACAACATCACATCGGGCAAAACTCCTACAACTTTTGATGGAATGGCAAACGTGACGCGCGGACAGTTAGCGACATTTGTTGTGAAAGCAGAGCAAGTTGATATAGAACCCGTTTTCACAATCGAAGATATTTCATCTAACACCATTAAAACAGATCATGGCGTATTTACTCCTTCCTCACAATTATCCCCAATTTTTACCGAAGAAAATTCGAACGCTCTCAAAGGGGCAAAGTTAATTGCGATAATTGAAGATGGAAAAATAATTGAGATACAATCGTTAACTTTAAACAATTCGGAGAGTTTATTTAGTGGAAGGGACGCCGCTATCAATAACTTAACAATCAATGCAGATAATATCGAAGTTAAAAATGTACATGTAAGAAATTTGAATGTTTCAAGTAATGTGGATAAGGAAATTTCCCTCGATCGTGTTGTTGCTGATAACGTATTGATTGATTCAGCAGATCATTCTATTGCTTCCATAAATGGCGTAATTGCGAATAATGCAAAAGGTTTAAACGTCAACTTAAGAAACTCAACGATTAATCTACTTCATGTTCAACGTGATGGAATCATACTTAACGTTGATACAAAGTTACCTGAAATACTCATTGATGTGGATGTTAAATCAATTCAACTGAATGGAGAAGTCGGAAAAGTAGTCGTGGATGTGACAGTGGAGATTGATATTACCGGTAACGTAAAAATAGATCAATTAATCTTGACGAAAGCTCGAGAAATTGTACTGAATATAGCCGGTCGATTAAAGGAACTACTTGTTCAAAATCAATCCACGAAAATTGAAATTGGCACACAGTTGAATCTAGAAATGGTAATCATTCCAGCAAAGTCAACAATTTCCTCCATACTAAGCAACTTCGAGCAAAGAAAGCAAAGCATTTCAAAAATTACTGATAGTTTAGGGAAAATACTTTACACACGCACCACTGGATCCAGTGGTGGAAGTGGAAGTTCAAGTCCAGCATTAGTCATTACGGGTGTAACAGAGGGGGAATTTTATAATATTAACGTAGTACCTCAATTTAACAGAGGCACTGCAACTCTATCAAAAAATGGTGGGGAAAAAGAGAATTTTGTTTCCGGAACAACCATTAGTGAAGAGGGGAATTATGTACTTGAGGTCATTTCATCAGGAAATAAAGTAATTGTTGGGTTTACGGTTGATAAAATATCCCCTACAGTTACCGGGGTTTTAAACGATAGTGCAAATAATCAAAATGTCATTCCTAAATTTGATGAAGGAACTGCAACTCTATCAAAAGATGCCGGGGTAAAAGAGAATTTCACGTCCCTTACAACCATAACAGAAGAGGGTCAATATATATTAGAAGTAATCGATGAAGCTGGTAATATCACAACCATCAATTTTGTAATCGATAAAACGTTACCTATAATCACGGGAGTAGCGAATGCTTCTTATTACAACAATGAAATAACACCAGAATTTAATGAAGGAACTGCCAAACTTTCAAAAGATGGTGGACAAGCAACTGACTTCGCTTCAGGATCAACACTGAGTGAGGAAGGCGTTTATGATTTAGTAGTAACGGATCTTGCCGGGAATATAACAACTGTGAAATTTACGATAGATAAAACTGCACCAGAAGTTACAGGTGTTGCAAATGAAAGTAATTATACTAGTGATGTGACCCCAACATTTACTGAAGGGTCTGCAACTCTAACGCAAAATGGCGGAACAAAAAATCCGTTCACTTCCGGCACGGTAATTACTGAAGATGGCGACTATGTTTTAGAGGTGACGGATTTAGCTGGTAATATTACCACAATTCAATTTGTCATTGATCAAATACCACCGATTATTACTGGGGTAATTAATGGACATTTTTACAAGAATGCTGTTACACCGGAGTTTAATGAGGGAACAGCGACTTTATCTAAAGATGGTGGTGCAGTTGAAGGTTTTACTTCTGGAACACCGATTGGTCAAGAGGGTAGTTACACATTGATTGTAACAGATGGGTCAGGGCTTAGTTCAACTGTTCAATTCACAATTGATCAAACAGCACCGACATTCACAGGGGTAAGTGATGGGGCTTCATACAGTGGAAATATAACTCCAACATTTAATGAAGGAACTGCGAAACTAGCAAAGAAAGGGCAAGCAGAAATAGATTTCACATCAGGTGCAACACTTGAAGAAGAAGGAGAATACGTATTAAAGATTACGGATCTTGCTGGAAATGCAACAACAGTGCACTTTTCAATTGATCAAACACCCCCATCCATAACTGGAGTAGCGGATGGTAATCTTTATAATAAGGCGGTTACTCCAATCTTTAATGAAGGAACTGCCAAACTGTCGAAAAATGCCGGTGAACAAACAGATTTCACGTCTGGAAAGTCAATCGATGAAGATGGCCAATATGTGTTAGAAGTGACTGATGCAGCTGGAAATCAAACGAGTGTCGAATTTAGTATCGACCAAACACCACCAACAGTTACGGGAGTTGAACATCAACACTTCTACAATGAAAGTGTTACTCCGAGTTTATCTGATGGCACAGCAAAGCTATCTAAAAATGGTGAAGAAGAGTTCAGTTTTACATCAGGAACTTCAATTAGTGATGAGGGGTATTATTTATTAACTGCAACAGATGTTGTAGGAAATTTAGCTTTGGTCGAATTTACAATAGATAAGACGGCGCCTACAATTAATGGTGTTGATTCTAATAAAAACTACAAAAATAGCGTGGAGCCAACATTTAATGAGGGAATCGCAACATTAGCTAAAAATGGAGGGCCTGCTGAAAACTTCACTTCAGGAACTTCCGTTAGTGAAGAAGGTTCTTATGTTTTAATTGTAACTGATCAAGCAGGTAATATATCAATCATCAACTTTACAATCGATCAAACCCCACCTACCATAACAGGGGTAACGCAAGGTGGTTTGTACAATCAAGACGTGACGATCGTGTTTGATGGCAATGGGCAACTTTCAAAAAATGGTGAACCACCATATAACTTCGAATCGGGTAATGTCATTCATGAGGATGGAGAATATGTATTAGTTGTAATGGATGAAGCAGAAAATACATCTAGCGTTTCATTCTCGATGGACCAAACAGCTCCAATCATATCTGGCGTAAGCGACGGTCAAAATTACAATCATAAGGTTGCACCAATATTTAATGAAGGAACCGCAACGTTAACAAAAAGCGGAGAGGAAGCGAAAACATTTACCTCAGGCGTAGAGGTTACCCAAGAAGGTTCTTATATTTTGTCAGTAATAGATGAAGCAAATAATGCAACGACAACTTCATTTGTCATTGATTTAACAACTCCAACACTTGAAGCGGCGATGATTTCCTCTAGTAAAGTTGATAACCCTAAAATTGCCGGAAGAGCAGATCGAATAACTTTGTTTATTGATGCGAATGAAGCAGTAACTATTTCCGACAAATTTGGAACAATTGGCTCCGGGAATATTAATTCGTTGCAAGTAGATGATGCAGGAGATGAAGATGAATCGACTTGGAATCTCACATTTGATGTAGCTAATCAGGATCCAAATCTTGAAGGTAATGTTGAGATTGAGTTTACAATGACAGATCCAGCCGGAAATAAGCAGGTGTATAGTACTGGATATATTACAGATGGAAGTTCAGTTGAGGTTGACCAAAAAGCTGCCATGGTATTGGATAGTGTAATGGATAGTGAAAAAGGATTTATCGATATCACATTCTCTGAACCGGTATATGGTGATTCGTTTGGTCCTTTAGGGAAAGAAGACTTCATCCCAGTCTTGCATAAGGTTGGTGAAGCTTATAATAACAGCACGGCAACAATCACAAATATAACAAGGGTTGACGGTTCTTCATTAGTTGGAGGAGAAACAAAAGTGAGAGTTCATCTCAACTACTCTGGAACGACTATACAAGGAGATAAAATAGAAGTTAAATCAGCTGAGAATTCTATTTTGGACCAGGGAGGAAATACGACAGCCTCTTCAGAAACATCTGGAGTTTATCCGTTGAAGCCACTTGTTACTTACACATGGAATGACGAAAATGATACGATTACATTTACGAGTGAGTTATCCATGACAACATATACGAATGTTAAACTTAAAATTGCAGGTTCTCAAAAGTCAGGGGATCCGAACGTATTTTTAACAACTGCTACACCAATCGGAGGAGATGAAAGAATTAAAATTTCTGTAGCTCCAGGTTGGGATAATGATGCATTTTTCGGTGCAACAGGTAATGGCATATTTGCTCAAGCAATAAATAAAAATACAGTCCAATTTACAGCAGATAATAAATATGGCGCATCTTTTATACAGGACCACTTCTATGTGATTTTTGAGCATCTAACTGATCCAACGATTAAGACTATCATAGATTTGAACATCGATTCAGGAGCAGGAAATATCATTAGAATAAATAACTAGTTGTTTAATAGATATCTAACAGAAATTAATAATAGGTGGAACCTTATTCAAACAGAAAAAAGTCTCCTAAGCGTAGGAGACTTCAGATTGTCGACAAAAGGCCTTCAGAATGGTTTCATTCTGAAGGCCTTTTGTCTTTTTGAGATTTTCCGGGTATTTTTCAGTCTTATTTTAAA
>NZ_JAFBDY010000010.1 GCF_016908465.1 Lysinibacillus composti
ATCCTCTTTTCTAATGTTTATCGTCGTTGAAAACATTGTATCCAAGAGGGCATAAAATGACTCTTTTCTTTTTACACAATTATATGGACTTAATCGTTAACCGTTCTAAATCAGGGTGAAATTCAAAGGTTTGCATGAGATAAGGGAAAAACATTCCTTTATTTCGGATAAAATATCGGCAATTTTTAAAATAAGGGAAATTTCTTCCGTTAAAGTACCGAGAGGCATAATATTGGGCAGATATAAGGGAAGAAAATTCCGTTAACCGTTCTAAATCAGGGTGAAATTCAAAGGTTTGGATGAGATAAGGGAAAAACATTCCTTTATTTCGGATAAGATATCGGTAATTTTTAAAATAAGGGAAATTTCTTCCGTTAATGTGCGGAGAGGCGGCTTATTGGGCAGATATAAGGGAAGAAAATTCCGTTAACCGTTCTAAATCAGGGCGAAATTCAAAGGGGCGGATGAGATAAGGGAAAAATGTTCCTTTATTTGGCGGAAAATATCGGCAATTTTTAAAATAAGGGAAATTTCTTCCGTTAATCTACGAAGAGCAGGCTTAGAAGTCCAAATAGGTGTTGTCTGCCCCTCTCCGATAAAGCTCTATTCCAGTTGCATTGTAAAATCTACCAATGCAGTTGAATTTATCATATAAAATTGAAGAAGTTCGTCTATTCTTTGCAAGGCGATGTGGATTTTCGGTAAGATGAGCCTGTGGAAATACAACATAACATCAAGAGGAGGTACTACATATGAAAAAACTAGGGTATTTGTTAATGTTTTTTGGAATTGTATTATTAGCCGTTTTCTTGCTCGCTGATTTAGAGATGACGTTTCAGTTTTGGCTCATTGGCTTTTTAATTAGCATGCTTGTTTCGGGTGCAGGCATTGTGCTGTTAATTTTAGATTTATGGAAAGCCATTAAATTAGAAAAAGCCAATAAAGTTAAATAGATGGTTCATCTTCATCAGCCACATCTTCTCCCCAAAAAATACTATCAAAAATATACCGGGAAGTGAAATTGTGAAGTACGAAAAAATTGTACATGGCCAATTTGATCAACGAATTAACCGCTTTATCGCTGAAGTGACGATCGATGGGGGAAAGGAACGCGTTCATGTAAAAAATACAGGTCGTTTAAAGGAACTCTTTCTACCAGGCGCGGACGTTCTTTTGGAAGAGACGAACAATCCGAATCGAAAGACAAAATACTCCCTCACTGCTGTGATGAAACAAGGACGTTGGGTAAATATTGATTCACAAGCTCCGAATAAAGTGGCTTTTGAGGCGGTTCGGAATGGAAAAATCGCGGAAATTGGTGAGGTAACCGCGATAAAAAGAGAAGTGACCTATGGAGCATCCCGCTTCGATCTTTATTTTGAACAAGGCGATCAAAAAGGGTTTATTGAGGTGAAAGGTGTTACGTTAGAGAAAGAGGGAATCGCGATGTTCCCGGATGCACCAACAACTAGGGGCACAAAACACGTATTAGAGCTCGCAAAAGCAGTCGAGGAAGGTTACAAGTGTGCGATTCTTTTAGTTGTGCAATTAAAAGGCTGCCAGGAATTTGTCCCGAATAGAGAAACGGATCCAGCCTTTGCGGATGCGCTATTGCAAGCCTCAGAAGCAGGGGTGCAGATTTTAGCCTATGATTCGGTTGTTACAGAGGATGGATTAGTGCTTGATCAGGCAATTCCCGTAAACTTGGTTTAACTTTCCGATACTTAAAGCTTTAAACCAACAAGGGTAACGTCTATAAATGATAAAAGGCATTTTCTAGAATGATATTGTATAATGGATAGAATTGGAAAATACTAGATTTATAGAATGGCTCAGCAACGGTTTTGAACGGTAAAATTCAGTGCTTTAAGAGGAGGAAATGATGGGCTTTAAAGATGAATTTAAACGTGAAATGCGTAACGCAATGAAGGATTTAGAGAAAGAAGTACATAAGACGTGGAAGATTGATTATAAAGGACATAATATTGAAATCATTAATCAAATAAAAGAAGAGATGCTCGTGATTGATGGTATTACGGTCGATAGAAAAATGCGAAAAAGTATTCTCTCGCATATTAAACCGCATTCGAAATTATCTGGGATGCTTCAAATGCAAGATGGCACAAAGCATAAGGTGACGGTTAAGATTGGTGGATATGTACGATTTAATTGTGTTGTAAAAGTGGGGAATGAAACCATTTTAGATGATTCGCTTAAATTGGAATTCCTTCCGTGGGATCATAAAGAAAAGCTGGTTCCCTTCATCCAGCAACAAGTTCAAACAAACCATAAAATCATCAATGACCGGTTGCCAGATGAAGAATATTTATATGATGAAAATCATCCGCGATTTGCTGCGGGCTTATCGGATAATTTTGCAGATGAAACACCAACGCCGTTTTATGCAAAGAAATTACTCAAGCTCTTTGAAGAACAGATAAATGACCCGACAACCAAAACCCGAAAAGCAACATATGAAAAAATCATTTTCGATCAGATTGCGAGCTATGGGAATGAGTTTATCGAACGATTCCGGGAAGCAGAATTAGACGAAACGCTTGTTCAGCAAGAGGCGTTATGGCTTCTTGAGCACGCGGCGCATCGGGAAGTTGTAAAATTTGCTATCACCGTATTAGGTTGTACGAATTGTGAGAAATATAAAGACCTCTTATTCACTTTAGGGATGCATGAGGAATTTACCATATATGTCGTTTTTGCGTTGAGAAATGGCACCATTCAGGCAAACGAACAAGTTTGGAAACTCGCTCAAGAACTTCAGGGTTGGGGGAAAATCGCAGCGGTAGAACATCTAGATGCCTCTACGCCAGAAATGAAACATTGGTTACTGACAAAAGGCTGTCGCAATGAAATTATGGATGAATATTTAGCATATACATGTGCCATCAATGGAGAACTTGACGTAGCTTTATACGAAGAAATGATTTCAAAAGAGCTATATGATGGGGCAAGTGTCATAATCGAGGCACTATTAAGTGAAAATGCCTCCCAAGGGATTGATGATTACCCCTATGCAAGCGCCATTCTTTCACGGTTGGTCTTTCATGCTAGAACGCACTGTCAAAGGTTAGAAGACTTTTATCCTCTAATGAAAATAAGCGAATTTTTAAATGCTGATCAAGAAATTTGGAATGAACGCTTCAGAGACTCGTGGAAACAACATGAATACAATTCTTTGCAGCAGGCAATCCAACCATTTATAGATGATCCGAAATGGCCACAACTTGCAATGGAGTCGCTACTGCAAGGAAGTAATTATAAAACGATTGAGATCGCTCGTTTTTATCAGTTAGATGTGACGCAGAATTTGTTTGATTTGCTTGAGAAAGAGCCAACAAAAAGTGAATTATATTTAGCGATTATGGATACAAACAAGCGTGAACATATTCAGGCGCTCTGCACATTTGCAGAAACCCATTTATTCTTATCAAGTTTTTCAAATGATGAAGAAGTATGTGTGCACTGTATCGTTCAAGATTTACATGAGTACGAGGGCGTGGGGCTACCGTTGATTCAAGCTGGGCTGCAATCAAAGAATAAAAGCTTGCAGTATCATGCACTAAGTGTACTAAAGAGTTGGTCCCCAGCTTTCTCGCAACAACCTGATATTCAGGAACTAATTAAAAACATTGCCACAACAACAAGTGATAAAGAAGACCGACAACTAGCAAAACAATTGTTAACGAAATAATGGATCAAACAAAAAACTACTGAAATTTTCAGTAGTTTTATTTTTGGGTGTACCTTTAGGCTAATAATTTTTGTAAAGGTAGGAGAATGATGGTGTTGGGGGAAATCCTAATTTTTTTCTAAAATTTTTCTAAGAGTCTAGTCTGTTCGCAAACACCCACATATACTACTTTTAGTAAAACTGTTTTTCTGGAGATGATGTTCGATTCCGGGCATTAGCAATTCCATTTTGAACTCATAGCCGTGGTGAATTGAAATAATTAGTTATTCGCCAAGTGTTTTACTTTTCATATTTCAGATGAATTGCATATCTTAATGGTGTATTGATTAATAACTCCATGAAGTATAGGTGGTGAATTTTGTGGTATTTTATCAGCCGGATCCAAGAAGGAGACCACCAACGACGAATAATAGTCAAAGAGTTGGACCTCCAAATTCAATGAGAATGCCGGAACAAGCATATTTTGGCCCAAATCCAATGAGAATGCCAGATGAAGCGTTTTTCAACCCAAATCCAATGAGAATGCCGGAACAAGCATATTTTGGCCCAAATCCAATGGGAATGCCAGATGAAGCATTTTTCAACCCAAATCCAATGGGAATGCCACGTGAAGCATCTTCTCGCCCGAATTCAACGAGAGGACCGCGAGAAACATATTCAGGCAGAAATCCAATGAGTGGGCGACGTGAAGCATATTCAGGCCCGAACTCAATGAGAGTGCCACGTGAAGCAACTTCAGGTCCGAACTCAACGAGAGGGCCACGTGAAGCATCTTCTCGCCCGAATCCAATGGGAATGCCGGGTGGAGCAAGTTTTGGCCCGAACCCAATGGGAATGCCGGGTGGAGGAAACTTTGGCCCGAATCCAATGGGAATACCCGGTGGAGGAAACTTTGGGCCGAACCCAATGGGAATGCCGGGTGGAGGAAACTTTGGTCCAAATCCAATGGGAATGCCTGACGAATCCTATTTTTTACCTGAACCAATGGGAGGACCAGGAGCGAATTTTTACCCTAATCAGATGAGGGGACAGTTTAATCCTAATGGTCCTTATCCACCGCCACAACAACAACCACCACAGCGTCCAGCGTCCATGCTCCAAAAATTACCGGAGCATATAAATGCAATTAATGGCCATATGGGAACAATACAAAATGGGATAAATTTAGTTAGACAAATCAGTTCGTTATTCAGTTCGTTTAGAAGACCGGCTAATTAATTGAATAACTGTGAAAAACGCAAGAAATCACTATCCTTTTGAAAAGAATAGTGATTTTTTATTTTTTATATAAAACTCTCTTGGATGAACGGGATTTCGGAGAGCTTCCAATGGGATTTGTCGTTCATAGCCCTGATGAACGGCATTTCACCTGAGTTTTCATCGAGATCTACCGTTCATCCCGAAAATAACAGCTTATCACTTGGAGATGCAACCGGATAAGCTGTTCAAAAAGCGAATTCTATTTAATCACACGCTTAGCGCCTACGTAACGATCCTTCCAATACTGGTCGCTTATTTTAACAATTTTAACGCCTTTAGTCGTAACACCAGTAAACGTACCATCCCCATTGTAAATTCCGACAAAGGATACTTTTCCTTTTTGACCTGTAGCGTAGAAGACTAAATCGCCTTGTTGTAATTCATTTTTCTTAACGGATTTTCCGATTTTATATTGTTCCGCACTTGTTCGTGGGATCTTTAAGTTGGTTGCAGCATTTTTATAGATGTATTGCGTAAATCCACTTGCATCAAAGCCTTTTGCCGTCGTTCCGCCCCATTTGTAAGGTGCATCTACATAACGTTGTGCTGTTGCTGATACTTCTTCACCGTAATTAATGGATGCCGAAGCACTGGATGCCAGACCGAAAATCATTGTAGCCAATAAAACAAAAATTGCGCCGACAGTTACTGCCCATTTTGGAAATTGAAAAGACAAAGACATGCTAAACCCTCCAAATTTCAATTTTTTTGACTTACAGATTAGTAGACGGATGGATTGAATAAAAGTGACATCATTTTTCGAAAAGTTCACTCTTTTATATGCTGTACGGTTGAGCATACAGCACTTCCATTTTTCCTTTAAATGTTACACTACAGATACAATCAACAAAATGGAGTGAGCAAATGACAACGAACAAAATACTTGGTAAACAACACTTAGGTTTCCAATGGCAAACGGAAGATCCATTTTTAATTACGGTTTATCATAAAGATCTTTATCCAACAGGGAATGAAGAACAAGGGGTGGACCCGAAATATCTTGTCGGAAGAAACTTAGGCGAGGATTTTGAATTGCGTGATGGCTTTCGAATGTACCACGGGGATTCTGTTCCAGGTTTTCAAGCACATCCACATAAGGGATTTGAAACAGTGACAGTCGTGCAGGAAGGATTTGTTGACCATTTTGATTCTACCGGTGCGAAAGGCCGTTATGGCAATGGGGATGTGCAATGGTTAACAACAGGGAGTGGGTGCCAACATACCGAAATGTTCCCGCTCGTATATTCGGACAAGCCGAATCCACTAGAATTATTTCAAATTTGGCTGAACCTACCTGCGAAGGGAAAGTCCGCAAAACCAGAATATCAAATGCTTTGGGCAGAAGATGTTCCAGTAATCGAACAGGAATCAGTAAATGGAGGGAAATCTACTGTTCGAGTAATCGCAGGACGATTGAACGGAAAGGAAAGCCTTGAACCAAATAGTGCTTCATGGGCAAAAGACCCGAACCATCATGTTGGAATTTATCTTATTCGAATGGAACCCGAGGCAGCTTTCACTTTACCTACAGTTTCAGAAACGTTAAATCGAAATCTTTATTTCTATGAAGGGGATACGATTGAAATCGATGGGGAGGCAATAGCTTCATTAAATCGAGTCAAACTAGCAGGGGATCAAGAAGTCAACATAACAAATGGTTCTAAAGAAAGCTATCTATTAGTTCTAGAGGGTGAACCGATTAATGAACCCGTTGTACAACAAGGGCCATTTGTGATGAATTCAAGGGAAGAGATATTCGCGGCTTTTCAGGAATATCAACAAACTCGTTTCGGGGGATGGCCATGGGGACGTTATGATCCTGTAAATGAACGAGACGCCGGACGATTTGCACAGCATTCGGATGGACGGATTGAAAAACGATAAAATTAAAGTGCCGGCCACCCAAACTGTACAGAGTTGTTTGAGTGACTGGCACGTTTATTTTTCTTCCTTATAGTAACGCTCACCGGTCTCGGGATTGTAGTAAACCACTAACTTTTTCCCGGTGCTTGGGTCAATGGAGACCTCGTTTGTACGCTCGAATCCTTTTGGCACTTGCTGTCCATGTTTCGTTTTAAAGCGAGTATCCCAAACGAACCAAGACCCGATAATCAATATAATAAGAAGGATGATTTGGATACCATAAAAACCGATAATCCACGCCATTGTTTACGCCTTTTCCACACGTACTGCTGTACCATATGCAACGATCTCACTCATGTTCTGACCAATTTCACCGGAGTCAAAACGCATCATAATAATCGCATTAGCACCCATAGCTGTAGCGTTTTTTACCATACGATCCATCGCTTGTTTTCTGGCATCTTCAAGCATTTCCGTATACTGATTAATTTCTCCACCGACAAGCCCCTTTAAAGAAGCAACGATATCTTTACCGATTCCTCTAGCTCTTACAGTTAACCCGAATACTGGACCTAACACTTCTGTCACTTGGTGGTTCGCAATATTCTCCGTTGTAACGATAATCATTCAATTCCGCCCCTTAACAAATAATCATTACATACAAATTAGTTTATGAATTCACAGGATAATGATGCAAAATTTAATAAATAAGCATCGACAAAATTAGGTGGCGTTTAATTATGGACTGCGAGCTATAAATAGTATAATGAGACCGACGATAGATTCAACTTCGAAGGGAGTCATTAAAAATGGCACAAGAATTAAATGGAAAAACAGCATTCATCACAGGTGCAGCAAGAGGGATTGGGAAAGCGACTGCGCTTCACTTAGCAAAAGAGGGCGTTAACATTGGCTTAATCGCAAGAACGGAGTCTGCTTTAAAAGAAGTGGCATCAGAAATTGAAGGATTAGGGGTTAAAGTTGCGTATGCTGTTGCCGACGTATCTTCGAAAGAGCAAGTAGAGGCAGCTGTTGCTTCGTTAACAAATGATCTTGGCACTACGGATATCCTCATTAACAATGCAGGGGTCGCTTCCTTTGCTCCTGTTTTAGAGATGGACCCGGAAGAGTGGAAAAAAATCATTGATGTGAATGTAATGGGTACATACTATGTGACGCGTGCTGTATTACCTCAATTAATTGAGAAAAATGGTGGCGACATCATTAATATTTCGTCAACAAATGGATTAGGCGGGGCAGCAACGGCTAGTGCCTACAGTGCATCAAAATTTGCAGTGATTGGATTTACAGAATCATTAGCGCAAGAAGTTCGCCGTAACAATATTCGGGTTTCCGCGTTAACTCCAAGTACAGTGGCAACGGACTTAGCGCTTGATTTAAATCTAATTAAAGAAAACAATGAATCGAAAATCATGCAACCAGATGATATTGCCGAATTCATCGTTAGTCAATTAAAACTAAATCCAAGAGTTTATGTGAAAACAGCAAGCTTCATCGCAACAAATCCATTCTAATTAGCGATTTAATGAGCCTTCATCATTTATGGGATGAAGGCCTTTTTAGTTGGTGAATGCGGGCGGAAATGTCTTGATGAAGTGGATGAAGACCAATTTTGCATGAGGTAAGGCGTAAAAAGGTCTTCATAGGATTGATGAAGACCAATTCAGCATGGATGTTGGAGTAAAAAGGTCTTCATGACTATGATGAAGACCAATCCGGCATGAGGCAAGGTGAAAAAAGGTCTTCATAGCCTAGATGAAGACCGCTTCAACTTGGAAGTAAGAGTAAAAAGGTCTTCATGACTCTGATGAAGACCAATCCGGCATTGGGTAATGTGAAAAAAGGTCTTCATGACTATGATGAAGACCAATCCGGCATGGGGCAAGGTGTTAAAAGGTCTTCATAGCCTGGATGAAGACCAATACAGCATGAGGTAAGGGGTAAAAGAGTCTTCATAGCCTTGATGAAGACCAATCCGGCATGAGGTAATGTGAAAAAAGGTCTTCATAGCTTGGGTGAAGACCACTTCAACTTGGAAGTAAGAGTAAGAAGGTCTTCATGACTGTGATGAAGACCAATCCGGCATGAGGTAATGTGAAAAAAGGTCTTCATAGCTTGGGTGAAGACCACTTCAACTTGGAAGTAAGAGTAAGAAGGTCTTCATGACTGTGATGAAGACCAATCCGGCATGAGGTAATGTGAAAAAAGGTCTTCATAACCAGGATGAAGACCAATACAGCATGAGGTAAGGGGTAAAAGAGTCTTCATAGCCTTGATGAAGACCAATACAGCATGGGGTAATGAGAAAAAAGGTCTTCATGATCCCGAAAAAGTTCACTTCCACTAGAAAAAATACTTCATCCCATTGACGTGAATCAAAATAATAGGCTGTGTCCATTGGAGAATAGAGTATTCCTGTGGCACAGCTTTTTTATTGAAAATTATTTTTCGAGAAAAGGAAAAGAGACTACTTTCTCCTATAAGTTGCTCGATTCGATCTATGAAAGGAAAACACGATTCTTACATTACATTAGTGTTACAGAGAAATTCATAACGATTGAGATAACAACATTGAAGATTGAATAATTTGTCAATCTAATTGACGAAATGGGGAATTCAGCAGAATAACTTTCTGTAAACTAAGTTGATGAATAATCGCGAGTAGTAAGTTCGTAATTACTGGTCCAATTCAACTCTAAGTCATACTTGTAAACTATTTTGATAAAATACTCTCAATCATACTAAATGCTTTATTAATATAAATGTTTAGGAGTTTTTCTTTTAGTCTTGGGCTAAGATTTTTCACGTGCTGATTCTGTTGGACAAGTTCTCGCTTTCTTCCTGGTGCAATATTCAGTAGTCCATGGTCTCGCTAAATTCGAATCACCGTTTGAATTTATACCTAAATGAAAAAAGGAACTTAGAATCGAATCTAAGTTCCTTTGTATTTAATCCTCTAAGAAGACCTGCCGCCAACATCATTCTAAGGTTGAACGGGTTCTTTTCCTTTATCTCCTGTTGGACCACCGGATGGAGCTCCCTCTGGACCACCACCCATTGGGCCACCAGTTGGAAATTCTATTCCTAGTTCTTTAAGTTGTGCTTGTGCTTCCTCTTGTGTAATGGTTCCATTCATTTGTTGTTCCATAATATTTTGGAGTTTTTCACGAGTTTCTTCATCTAAATCTGAGAACATATCTTCACGATTTCCAGGTGCGCCACCATTAGGACCTCCCATTTTTCCTCCAGGACCGCCCATTCCACCAGGTCCCATTGGTTGTGCTTCTGTGACGCCTGTTTCGTCTAGCCATGTAATCGTGTCAGCAATCGTAAATTGTACGACACTTGTCCCGTTTTGATAGCTTCCGTCTGAATACAAACCGTTAGTTTCTGTACCCGATGCTGTTCCTCCTGAGGAAAGGGTATAGGAAGTATCCTTCGCGAGTTCTGGCGAGCTGATGACCGCTGTTTGATAGTCTTTTTCAGGTGCGAATGTAGCAATGGTATTTCCTTTGTCATCTTCTAAGTGAAGAAGTGTTCCTGCTTTTTGTATTTCAGGGTAAGTCATCAAGATCGCATATTGTGAAGACGTATCAGAAGTGGGCATTGCCATCCCTGAACTTCCTGTCGCGATGAGGAAGCCACCACTTTGTTCAAAGCTTTGATCATAATCTAGGGCCCCGTTAAAGTTATTCGTTGGACCGCTTACAATCACTGTTCCGTCTGTCATTGCAATAGACCCATTCGAATCAAGTCCATCGCCGGCTGCATTCACATAAATTAAGCCGCCACTAATGGAGAGGAGGTTGTCTTCGCTATTTTCTGTTGCAGCAAAGTCTCTTCCTGAACTATCGTTACCTCCACCAATATTGATGCCGTCATCTGCCGCATCCACCCGAATTTTCCCGTCCGCAATTGTAATGGATTTACTTTCTAACCCTTCATAACTTTTTGTTACATTAATATCTCCACCTTTGATTAAAAGGGATTGATCTGCATGTATGCCATCATCACCTGAAGCCACATTCATAGATCCTCCAGTAATCGTGATGGAGTTATTACTATGAACCGCATCATCTAAGGAATTCAGTGTAAAATTCCCTCCGCCAATGGCCACTTCTACGGCAGCTTTTAATCCTTTAGCACTATCCTTGTTTGTCTCCGTGCTAGTAGTCGTTGGTGTTTCGAAAGGTGACATCGGGTTATTTTCATTTGTTTCAATCGTTTCTGGACTGCCTCCACCTGTTGTGATATCGAATTTCCCGTTAGCAACAAGAAGTGTTGTTTCTGCCTGAATGCCGTCGTTAGTAGCCTCAATGTTGAATGTGCCGTCTTCAATCGCAATCAGTGCTTTATCAGCATCTTTATCATTTGTGGATTTGATGCCGTCACCGCCAGCATTAATTTGAATGTTGCCTTCTTTTACCGCTAGGAGGTCACGTCCGATTATCCCGTCATCCACGGATTCAATTTGGATGGTTCCACCAGTAATTTTTAATTCATCCTTAGAGGTGATGCCGTCATTAAAATTACCGTTCACAACTAATGTTCCAGAGCCGTTTATTGTCAAATCGTCCTTGCTAAAAAGGGCAGCATTAGGCTCATCATCATCGGATTTTTCATATACATAGTTGTCGCCATCGCTTAAAACATTTTTAGTGTCATCTTCTAAAGAGATAACTGTTTTTCCAGCGTTCTGTACAAAAATAGGTGCACTCGATGAAGAATTAATCTCCGCTTCATTTAGGACAAGGCGAACGTGTCCATCATCTTCTGCATCGACGATAATTTGCCCATCATTTAGCTTACCACTAATTTCATAGACGCCAGCTGCTCGAATGGTGATGGAGCTCCCATCAATGACTACTGCGCCATCTCCTTTAAAGCTCGCACTATCTCCATTTAACTTAATCGAAGTAGCATTTTTCCATTTTGTATAAAAATCTTCGTCGTCATAGGACACTTTTTTACTAATGACACTAGCGATTTCTTGATTACCAATTGTGCTTAAACTTTCTGCTTGGCTCACTGCTGGATCACTGGAGGATTCAGTTTCCTCCTCCTTATTGTTGCTACAACCAAACAATAGTGCTGTACAAAGAAGAGGTGTTGCAGCCTTGAGTAAATTAGCTTTTTGTTTCTTCATGAATAACCCTCATTTCATTCAACTTTATAAAATGTTGATTGGATAGATGTTATTATCACGGACGAACCTTAAACAAACCTTAAAAAAAGTAACGTTTGCATTTCTTGGGGATATTTCTATAATCAAACGTATCAAATAAAAAAATGGGAGCTCTAAAATGAAGCTATTAATAATTGAAGATGATCGACTTCTTTCGGATTCAATATGTGAAACGATAAAAGAAGTGTTCGAAACCCAGCAGGCCTTCGATGGGGAAGAAGGGTTATTTCTCGCTGAGCAAAATATTTTTGATGTGATTATTTTAGATATCATGCTTCCTTCTATGAATGGGTATGAAGTATTGAAAAATTTAAGAAAGCAAAATATTATGACGCCGGTGATTATGTTAACGGCAAAGGATGGAATTGATGATAAAATTCAAGGCTTCAAAGTAGGGGCCGATGATTATCTAGTGAAGCCATTCCACCGGGAAGAGTTGTTGCTAAGACTGGAGGCAATGGTGAGAAGGTCGGGCGGATTATTAAAGGAGAATACCATCGCGTTTAAGGAGATAAAGCTAAATATTAAAAATAAAACAGCCGAGATTCATGGAGAAATCCTTAAATTAAATGGAAAGCAATTCGATTTGCTAGAGTACCTCATTAATAATAAAAACACTATCTTAACGAAAGAACAGATTTTCGATCGGATTTGGGGATTTGAATCGGACACGTCCACTACTGTCGTAGAAGTGTACGCCAGCAACTTGCGAAAGAATTTGAAAAAGTTCGGCTATGACCAGTACATTAAAACGTTTCGTGGGTTAGGGTATATGCTATCGGATAGTGGGGGAGAAGATGTTTAATAATAAGATTTTCAGGAAACAACAGCTGAAATTTATGCTCTTGAACCTCATTGCTTTTACGGTGATCTTTACAATCTTTGGATTTATTATTTTCGGCCAAGTCCAAAGAACATTGTATTCACATGCGGATGAAGAACTTTTACTTATTAAAGAAAGATTCACTGATGATGTGGGGGTCAAGTTTAAACTCCCTTCAGGAGAAGCGGGAGACCTTTCTCCAAAAGAGCGAAAAGGGGATGGACCAAACCCCAGAATTCTCATCATTCATTGGGGCCATGATGGGAATATTTTAAATAAAGGCGAAATCGGAACTTTATTATACGAAAATTATTTGCAAGATTACGAGTTGGATAAAAGCGGAATGGACGAAATTACGGCGACGACGATTAATGAGTTGTACCATTTCCGTTATATTTTATTTGAAGACACGAATAAACAGGATGACGTTGCGTATACACAGCTCTTAATCAATGTGGATGCGGAACAAACGATTATCTCCAATTTCGTAAAACTAGTAACTATTTGTTCAGTCATTTTCATTATTCTCTCGATTTCCGCAAGTTTCATTTTATCGAAAAAGATGATGAAACCGATTATTCATTCTTGGAACAAGCAGGCAGAATTTGTGGAAGATGCGTCCCATGAACTGCGAACGCCATTAACGATCATTCAAAATAAATTGGAGTTGCTGCTTCGTTCGCCACAAGAAAAAATAGCGGATAAATTTGAGAATATTGCTTTGAGTCTCTCTGAAACCCGTCGTTTAACGAAACTGACTTCGGATTTATTAACTTTAGCTAGGGCAGATTCGGGAGAGACAGAGCTTACGCTAGAGACGGTTCACGTAGATACGTTTCTTCAGAATGTTTGCGTGCCATATCAGGAAATTGCCGAATCCCAAGAGAAGCACTTTTGGCTAAATTTAAAATGCCCAATTGACATGAAAGCCGATAAAGCCCGTCTCCACCAGCTGTTAGTGATTTTAATTGATAATGCCTTAAAATATACGAGTGAACATGACAGTATTGGCGTTACGACTTATGTAGAGGATCAAAAAGTAGTGATTGAGGTAAGTGATACAGGGATGGGGATCAAAGAAGAATATCTTCCGTATATTTTTGATCGCTTTTATCGAGAGGATAAAGCAAGGTCAAGGGAAACCGGCGGAGTAGGGCTAGGATTATCCATCGCCAAATGGATAGTCGAGAAGCACAGAGGCACAATTAAGGTAATGAAAAATCAACAAACAGGCACGACGTTTATTATTAAACTTCCGAAGTAAGGCTGGGACGTAGAAAACCATTTTTCTCGATGAGGAAAGTGGTTTTTTGTCGTTAAGCGTACATTTAAAAATTGGAAGACATTCTAAGCTTAATTCTAATAAGGTATATGTAGAGAGCGGGCTAAGCACACAAGCCGCAAAGTCATGTTGAAACATGTCTTTTCGACTTGTCTTCGAGGCCAACACGATGTTGGTCATGGGGGCAATGCCACAGGACGTGGCGTTTTTGCCCCCGGATTTGTGTAAGGCCCGCTCACATATAATTTGTCCTTCTAAACTTTCCGGAAACTTTGCGCGGCTTACAGTGAGTAGGCCGCGTTTTCTGAAGAGCGGCTAACACTTATTAATCTATTGGAGCCAAACTATAAAGCGTCAGAATGGTTATAGGTACTAATCGTTTTCTTGTAAATTTTACTATATCCCAGGCTCTTTTATTTTCCTGAGAGTTTTTAAGGTTTGTTTAAGGTTCGTTTTACATAATAGGTTCATAAGCAAAACACCACAATAAAGGAGAAGCGCGATATGGAGGCTATGCGTTTAAACGGCGTGATGGGACGAACTGAGTTAAAGCATGAAATCACAAAGATGGATTGCTATCTTTTACGCAATAAATTAAAGCACTTTATGAAAGTCGACCCACACGCAACGAAGGATGGGAAATATTTAATACGCAGCGTTTACTTTGATAACTTTGACAATAAGGTGCTAACAGAGAAAAAAGAGGGATTTTACGGGAGAGATAAATTTCGAGTGAGGCTGTATGACTACAACATGGATTTCCTGAACTTAGAGAAAAAAAGTAAGCGAAACAACTTAACATATAAACAAAAATGCCCAATCACTGCCGAGGAATACGAAAAAATAAGGGTGGGGGAAATCGCTTGGATGGAAGTTGATTCAAGGTCACTCATCCGGGATCTTTATATCCAAATGAACTTGTTTCAAATTAAACCTGTGACGGTCGTCGATTACGAGAGAGAAGTATTTATTTATGATCAAGGAAATGTCCGGGTTACTTTTGATAGCAATGTTAAAACGAGTTTTCGAAACAATGATTTATTGAATCCTCATTTAGCGATGGTCGAAACCACTCCTGAAATTGTCATTCTGGAAGTGAAATATGATGAATTTTTACCAGATGTCATTAAATGTTTGCTACAACTGGGGAACCGAAAAAAAGGGACGTATTCAAAATACCAAATCAGTCGAATGTTTGGATAAAACGGGGGAATCAAAATGGAAACAATCAATTTTGAAGATATTTTTAAATCTAGTATTCTAGAAAAAACAAGTAACTTTTCAATCATAGATTCAGTGATTGGATTAATCGTCGCTTTTTTAGTCGGCTTGTTTATTTATTATGTGTATAAAAAAACGTTTTCGGGTGTGATTTACTCACATACATTTAATATTTCATTAATCATTATGTCGATGACAACAGCGTTAATTATTATAGGGATTTCATCAAATGTTCTATTGTCATTAGGGATGGTAGGGGCATTATCGATTGTACGTTTTAGAACACCAATCAAAGACCCAATGGATATCGTTTATTTGTTCTGGGCAATTGTGGCGGGTATTTTATGTGGAGCTGGATTCATTCCACTTGTAGTCATTGGATCCATTTTAATCGGTCTCGTGCTAATTCTATTCGGTAATCGCGTGAGAGTAGAAAATCCTTATCTATTAGTGGTTCGCTATAATGAAACATCGATTGAAAAAACAATGGAACACGTCATTTCAGAGCATGTTAAAAAGCATTCAGTGAAATCAAAATCAATTATGCCTGGAAATGACTTTGAAGTAACGTATGAAGTACGCGTTAAAGAGAATGATATGATTTTTATTAACCATATCTCCAATATCGAAGGTGTGAAATCTGCCATTATGTTAAGTTATGATGGAAATTTCACAGCTTAATAGAGTGTAAGTGACTTTTGGAAAGGGTGCTATTCACGAATGTGAATGGCACTCTTTTTTTTGTGTTGGCGCGTTTGTAGTGGATTTGAAGTGACTATGAAAGTTGAAGAGAGGGCGTAAAATAGGAATGTCGGGATTATTTCAAAAATTGTCGGGATTATTCTCGAACACATTCTAGTGAGAGTAAATGTTATTGCCCCGCCCTTAATTGTTTTCTAGAAAAGTAAAAACCTCAAATTTTTCCTTGTCTCACATTACTCTATATTAACGAGAACAAAATGCCAAAATCCAACCAAGACTTCTGCAACGGAAGGTCTCTTAAACGTTCATAAATTAACATTTAAGTTTCAATTTTTTGTCAACTAAGTTTACGAGACGGAGGAAATAAAGAAATAGCTTTTTGTAAACGATGATGACAAAAAATAAAGTTCTCGAATTGAAGCTTACAAGGAAAGAAATGCACTCCGTAAGAATTGTAAATTATACCAGTAAATTAATGCGATATCAGGAAGAAGTTTTAGTACAATAGAAAGATAGTGGTAGGGGAGCGATTTATTCTCAAAGGTATTTTAGTTTTGATTCCTGAATATAGTGACTTGTATTCCCCTTGCAATCATTTACCGCTGTTATATAATAGATTCTAGAATGTAAACGAAATTGACGATGTGTACTAGTAATTTTCCAACTTCAACTTGACAGAAAGTTTAAAAAATATTAGAATTTTAAATTGTAAATAGAATTTAACACGTTTCTAGTAGCTTTAGTATGATGGTCAATGATGTATTGATCACCGTAAAAAAGTGAAATAGAAAATTAGAATAGTTAATTACATAATAGGTAGACGATTAAAAAACCTCATGTAGGTTAGTTAAAAGTAAACCGACAATTTTCAAAGTTAATGGGTTGTTATGGCCATTAATTTGTTAAATTGTCGGTTTTTTTATTTTTTCAAAACGAATTTATGACTTTGAACGAAAGGAAGGGACCGTCATGATGCAGAGAGATCATGGTTCGATTTACGAGATGCCGACTACTTACATTCATCTCATTCAGTGGAGGGGATGCAGATGTTAAACGTACTCAATGTTGACTTATACCCAAGCTTGTTTTTGATTATGCTTGCGATTTCTTTACTCATTTCTGTGATTTTTTTACATCCAAAAGTACCTCTATCTTTTGTACGTATACATGTAGGGTTTATGGCAATACCGCCACTTGTTGCGCTCGTCGCACTGATCTTTCATCATGAACGCATCATGGTGGGGCCTTGGTATTTTAGTTCGTTGTCTTGGCTATTGGCATTTTTTGTTCTGACGATTGGCTGTATTGTCCAACGCTTTTGTGTCCGTTACTTACAAGGCGATTCCGCTTATCGAAAGTATTTTGCCTTACTAACAGTGACTACAACGGCTGCTTCCGCAACTTGGGTTAGTAATGATTTTCGTTTGTTATTGGCTTGTTGGGGGGCTACACTCCTTGGGCTAACCTTACTTATTGGGTTAAAAAGGGAATGGGTAGTGGCGAGAAATGCAGCAAAAATTTGTGGACGTCTATTTGCAATCAGTTGGGGCGTATTATTGTTCGCGATTGTTTGGATTGCACAGGCAACGAATCACTGGCAGTTGTCGGACGCACTTACACCCACTAGTCTTGCACAGCTTGATTCATGGGAGAAGACATGTATCAATTTATTGCTCATTGTAGCTGTCGTTATTCCTGCAGCGCAATGGCCTTCTCATCGATGGTTGTTAGACTCGGTTGTTGCACCAACGCCAATCTCTGCGGTGATGCATGCGGGGATTGTGAATGCTGGTGGTATCATCTTGACTCTTTTTGCACCACTCTTCCAAGGGAGTATGGCGCAGATGATTTTATTAATTTTTTCTAGTATCTCTGTGTTAATTGGAACGGGAATAATGCTCGTTCAAGTAGATTATAAACGCCAACTTGTGGGGTCCACTATCGCGCAAATGAGCTTTATGTTAATTCAATGTGCATTAGGTGCTTATTCGGCAGCCATTATGCACGCAGTATTACATGGCATGTTTAAGGCGACTCTTTTCTTACAATCTGGGTCCGTGATTCATCGTCACGAATCTGGTTTCTATACAAAAATATCATTGTCATTTTCAACAATTGTTACTGGAAGCATCGTTGGTGTTCTAGCGGGGATTGGCTTTTGGCTCTCGTCCCCAGGCGAAACTTATCAATTAGTAAGTGCCTTTATTGTAGGATGGTCGGTATCGATCGCTTGGGTACAACTTGTTGCTTTTGGATTGGGGAAAATGGGGCACGTTGTTGGGTTCGGTGTTCTCGTCGTTGGAGCCATTGTTTACTTTTTCATTCATCACCTTTTGTACGGTGTGTTACATGAAACCGTTCAAGTAAATATGCAACCACCTGTACTGGCAGCCATTGTTCTCATTCTAATCTTGTTAGGAGCTTTCTTGATAGGGGCTTGGTTAACTCACAACCGTTTATCAAAATACTATGCGATTGTTTATCTTTGGTTAGTACGATTAGGAGAGCCGAAAGAAAATGTGATTGAAAGTCATCCCTATTATTTGCAATCTCAAGGAGGTAAAGTACGTTGACTACAACATTAGTTAAAGAGATAAATATAGAAAAACGTTTTAATTCTGTAAATCTAAATGAACTTGTGGAAACTGCTAGTAAAGTGATTGTGCCACTTGGACCTTTAACGAAATTTGCTGCACGTCATCCTTGGGCAGGCATCGAACAGCAGTCATTTGAGCAAGTTGCACGTAAACTTAAAAGTACCAGTAATGTGGAAATCTATCCTGATGATTCGATCCTGCAATCTGCTTGGAACCGAGGTGAGATTGGTCAGGAGTTTCTAGAAATGAAGCTTCAACAATGGCTTGATTCACAGTCGTTTGAATTGCCAAGTGAGGTGGTAACTCAGTTCTGCCAAGCAACGCTTATGCAAGAAAAGAAATCTATTAAACAATTACCAAAGACTGAGATAAAGGGCATGGCAAGGGAACTAGTAAATGATTTTCATATTCCGACGAAACAGGTCCTCCAAACATATAGTCAGCGTCTGCAAAGGATAAATGGTGAGAACTTAACTGAAGTTCTTAATGGGCAACTGATTAAGTGGTGTAAATTGTTTTTAGATGAAGCACAGGCAGTTTGGGCAATGCCAAATCGTGATAAGGGTTTTTATTATGCTTGGAAGGAAATGGCGAAATATGATCCTGCCATGAATCATCTGATTCGTCGGGAGCTTAGCCATTTACCAAACGATGCAACGCAAGCTTTAATGGATGCGCTGCTAGGTTTAGAAATTTCCTACTTAGAAATTGAGAGTTATTTAGAAGCGCATTTGCTCGCTCTACCAGGTTGGGCAGGAACGATGTTGTGGCGCTCACAGCAATCTACTGAGCAAAAGAACATAGTAATGGAATATTTAGCAGTTCGTATTTGTTTGGAGTATGCGCTTATTAAGCCGCATCTGCCATTACCACAGCCAAAACAAGAAGAGAAGATAGAGCTTTTAGAGTCTCTCATAGCATCTTGGGCACATTGGGGTGACATGCCAATCAAGGAGTGGCTAGAGTTATCGCCGAAAGAGGCCAAAGCAAGACTGGCACTTGCTTACCGATTTGATCAAACAGTCCAACATCGACTTTGGTTGGAAGCGTGGGAACAAACTTTTGAAGATCAGTTACAGAACATCATCAGTTCAACACGAAATCGTGTCGTGGAGTTTCCCAAGTCTGCATTGGCCCAATTTGCCTTTTGTATCGATGTTCGTTCAGAACCGTTTCGTCGCCAACTTGAAGATGCAGGTCCTTTCGAGACGTTTGGAACGGCTGGTTTTTTTGGATTACCAATTGAAACAAGCGAGCTTGGTAGTAAACATAGCCATCCATCCTTGCCGGTTCTATTCAAACCTCAAATAAAGGTGAAAGAATGGTCATCTGAAAATGACTTAAAACCCTATAAACAACGTCACCAAACAGTCGGTTCGATTAGCTACGCTTTTAAAAGGCTGAAATATAATTTACCTTCGAGTTTATTGTTACCTGAAATTAGTGGTCCGTGGCTTATTTTACAAACGATGGCTCGTAGCTTTGTTCCGAGAAGTACAGGCGATGTATACCGTAAAATTCGAGGGAAATGGTTACGTAAACCACAAGCGCAACTTTCGCTTGATCGTGCACAGGCATCGGAATCAGAATTACCAATTGGATTTACCCTAGAGGAGAAAGTGCATTATGTACGACAAGCATTGAAGATGATGAGCTTAACAGAAAACTTTTCACCTTTAGTCGTCATTTGTGGCCATGGTAGTCACAGTACGAATAATCCCTATGCCTCGGCACTAGATTGTGGTGCATGCGGTGGGGCTTCGAGTGGATTTAATGCGCGGGTATTGGCAACATTGTGTAATCTTCCAGTGGTACGGAAATTGCTTGAACTAGAGGGGATTATTATTCCGAAAGAGACGGTTTTTGTAGCAGCTGAGCATATTACAACGCTCGATGAATTACAGTGGCTTTACGTCCCTAAACTTACTGCCAAAGCGAAAGAAGCATTTGAGGCTATTCAAAAAGTACTGCCAAAGGTTAGTGAACAGGCGAACGCTGAAAGAATTCCAAAATTACCTGGAGTAGGAGCTTGCAGTCATAACCATAAAAATGAGGCGAAACGCTTGGGAAATGATTGGAGTGAAGTTCGACCTGAATGGGGATTAGCGCGTAATGCTACGTTCATCATTGGGAATCGTGCACTTACTCAATATTGCAATTTAGATGCTAGAGCTTTTCTTCACAACTATGATTGGAAGAAAGATCCGAACGGGCCGATCCTAGCGAATATTATTTCTGGACCAGCAACCGTTGCCCAGTGGATTAACTTACAATATTATGCGTCGACCGTTGCCCCTCATTATTACGGCAGTGGCAATAAAACGACCCAAACCGTCACAGCAGGCATTGGGGTAATGCAAGGAAATGCGAGCGATCTATTAAGTGGACTTCCGTGGCAGTCGGTGATGCAATCAGATGAAGAAGCCTATCATGCTCCACTTAGATTATTAGTAGTCATTGAGGCACCAAGAAAGTATGTGTTACGGATGCTAGATCAAAATCCGGCATTTCTTCAAAAAATCCAAAATGGATGGATTCGTCTTGCATCGATTGATCAAGAAGGAAATTGGGAGAGTTGGTCTTAACACTCTCATTTGAACAGCTCACTTGTGGGATGTATGATTGGAGTTTATAGTTAAAAACTAAAATAAACTAGAGCGAAAACTTGAATTGTGGACCAGTAAGAAAGGAAGTCATTATGGATAAATCAAAAGGTGCCCTTGAAGCAGAAATTAGTAAAGCTTTAACACACTGGGAGAAAAATTATCTCGGTCGTGGGAGCGTATCGGTTAAGTCAGATATATTACGAGATATGATCATCGTGGTGTTAAAAGGAATTTTAACACCTGCTGAGTATTCAGTCTGCCAAGAAAAAGAGGGCCGATTAACAATAAAAACGATTCGTAATAGTTTGGTGGAATCAGGAGTTGAGGAATTAAAAGAGGTGTTATTATCCATAACAGGTGAAGAAGTCGTGAGTTTTTATACCGATTTGAGTACACAAACTGGGGAACGCATGATGATCTTTAAGCTTTCAGATGATCTGCAAAGTAAATTATGATGAAACATTTGGGTGGATTCATTCCTAAGAATCGCTGAAACAATCAAAGTTTACAAATGGAAATAGAATGTAAATCGTTTAAGGAGTGATTCTTAATGGAGACGGCAGATAAAAATAAAATCACACTTTACGTATTGGATTTTGATGTTGAAATAGATGATTTAATAGAAGAGAACCAAAAGATGAATACGGAAAGTAGCATCGTTTTGCATACTGGCCCGATCGGATCACCCTTTGATGACATCATGCGATCCATCATCATTGCGGTTTATCGATACAATGTTGCAGAAATAGTCATCGTGAGTAGTCTTTATCATAATAAAGAGAAGAGCCTATGGACTGGATACAGCGAGGAATGTCAAAGAGAGGTACAAGAGAAGGTACATACGCTCAATTATCTATTTGAACATTGTAAACCAGAATTTGTCGAGAATAATATAAATGAGTGGTTCGCAGGTGGAGAAGCCCGAACTGACCGTGCACAAAATACAGTTAGAGTCATTCGCCAACACCCATTAATCCCGTCAGATGTAAAGATTACCGAAATCAGTATTCTAAAGGAAAAAGAAGCGGTTCTTCAATAATTGAGAAATACGTAAGTGTGAAAAGAAAAAACGTGATGCTTTCAGGTGGAAATTTGAAAGCATCGCGTTTTTCTTTTTCGTGGGACAGGGGGACAGGTACACTGTCCCATTAACTGGGACGAGGTACCTGTCCCCCCGTCCGTCCCGAAAATAAGGGAAGCATTTTCCGTTAAGGTATGTAGTAGGTGCATTTTTAGTAGAAATAAGGGAATATATTTCCGTTAACTACTCTAAATATGCCTAAAATCCAAGGTTTTGGACAACATAACGGAAAAACTTTCCCTTATTCTTAGTGAAATAAGGGCAGTTTCCAACAATAAGGGTAATTTGTTCCCCTATTTACCAATTCAAGTAAAATCAACATTCAAAACGAGAATAGAGCCGATATAAATTCTTGACCTAAAAAGGCAGCAGCACTCTCCTAAATGGAGGAAATTGGAACATTCTAAAGGGGGCAAGAATTTATGAAGAAAAAGTTTAAATTTTGGTTTAAAAAAAGTGACTGTTGGCTATTATAATGTATGTAATAAGAATGTTATTCACCGCAACAACAACTGTTGGAGAATAATCTAAAGTAACATTTCATATTATTTTTCCGAAGTAGCTCAGTGGTAGAGCAATCGGCTGTTAACCGATTGGTCGTAGGTTCGAGTCCTACCTTCGGAGCCATTATTTCCCTTGAGTTTAAACTAAACAATCATTAAATAGTTTGTCTTAACAAAGTGAAAGAGCACTTAACCGCCCATAAACGGTTAAGTGCTCTTTTTTAATTTGTACATACAGATTTTGATTTTAATTGCCTCTATGGTTGGCGACGCTTGTCGTTCAAAAGCGCAAGGAAGGGAATTTGTTATTCGAAATAGAATTCTCATTAAGGTGGTATAAAAAGATTACTAAAATCGTATAAAATATAGGAGGTTTTGCGAATGAAAATTGTGAAAGCGAGAGCCGTTGACGGTCCAGACAAACCGTTTCGCGCGGCTGAAATCACTCGACGTGATCTAGATTTGTATGATGTGTTAATTGAAATAAAGTTTGCTGGAATTTGCCATTCGGATATCCATACTGCTCACAGTGAATGGGGCCGGACAAAGTATCCACTCGTCCCTGGACATGAAATTGCAGGGGTTGTTGCGGATGTTGGGGAAGCGGTCACGAAGTACAAAGTTGGTGATCGAGTAGGGGTAGGATGTATGGTTGACTCTTGCGGCGAATGTGAAAATTGCCAAAAAGGTGAGGAACAATACTGTCTAAATGGCAATGTTTCCACTTATGGTGGGATCGACAAATATGGTGAGATAACGCAAGGCGGCTATTCTACTCACATTGTAGTGCAAGAGAATTTCGTCCTTCGAATTCCAGATAATATTGACTTTGACGTAGCCGCACCACTCCTTTGTGCAGGGATTACAACGTATTCACCGTTAAATCACTGGAAAATTGGTCCAGGTAAGAAAGTGGCGGTCATTGGGTTAGGTGGCCTTGGTCATATGGCTGTTCAAATTGCCCATGCGATGGGTGCTGAGGTGACGGTTTTATCCCAAACATTGAACAAAAAAGAAGATGGTTTAGCACTTGGAGCTGACCATTACTATGCAACAAAGGATCCTGAAACTTTCAAGAAACTTGCTAGGTCCTTTGATTTTATCTTAAACACGGTAAGTGCGAAGATTGATTTAAATGCTTACTTAAGTTTGCTTACGCTTGATGGGACGATGGTGAATGTAGGGGCTCCTGCAGAACCACTAGCAGTAAACGTGTTCAGCTTAATAGGCCATCGCCGTTCCTTTGCCGGTTCGTTAATTGGCGGCATTCGTGAGACGCAAGAAATGCTCGACTTCTGTTCGGAACATAATATTACGCCTAAAATCGAAGTCATTTCGGCTGACCAAATTGATGAAGCCTATGACCGCGTTTTAGCTTCTGACGTGAAGTATCGTTTTGTCATTGATGTTAGTACAATGTAAGAACTTTCAAAGATGTTCCCAAGCTATTTTGGGGACATCTTTTTTTATGTATTTCCAGTACAACTGCAATGTTATAATTTATCAGCATTCATCCAAATTTAGATTTTTTGTGTTCACCCAAAATAAATGTGACGAGTTGATTTTCACTTGCGTCTAAGTAGTAGAAAAAGGGGGGGCAGCCTTGAAACAAGAGGAACTAACGGAATGGTTTGACCAATATGGTGAATCCGTTTTAACTTACATACTGTTGATGGTGCGAGACTATCAACAAGCGGAGGATTTAACACAAGAAACTTTTATAAAGGCCTATAAACATCAACAGCAATTCGAACATAAATCCTCTGTGAAAACTTGGTTATTTTCAATTGCTCATAATACGACAGTTGACTATTTTCGAAAAAAACACCCGATCCAACATTTTTTAGGCTTAACAATTGAAGAGAAAGATTACAAGCCACTACCAGAACAAATTGTCGCGATGAATGATCAAACCGAACAACTATATAGGACGATCCAGCAATTAAAACCATCTCACAGGCAAGTGATCATTTTGCGGAAACTAAAAGAATTTTCAACAGCAGAAACAGCCTATGTATTGAATTGGTCAGAAAGCAAAGTGAAAATGACGTTAAAAAGAGCATTAGAGGAACTAAGAAGAAAGCTAATTCAAGGAGGGATCACTGATGAAATTCTTGGATGAACAATTCCGTGAATTAGACGAAGAACTAAAGATTAATGAACAATCAAAAGAGCAACTGAAACAAAAAATCTTACAAAATGTAACGACAAAAGAAAAACGACCTATAAAACAGTACGGTTGGATTGCCATTGCCGTTTGTATGTGTTTCATCATTACGCTACCATTTTATTCACCAACCATGGCAAGTATTGTAGGAAAAGTTTTACCAATAAAGATTACGCCCCATTATTCTGAGGGACAGTATAACCCGAATTTAACAGCTCAGCTTTTTGAATTAGTCGAACAGGAAGGATACGCAGTTGGTTCTGTAGGGATCACGCCATCTCCCTATACAATTGAAGTTTCACTCCTTTTAAAGGATTCTACTTTGAAACAAGCAACAAAAGACCTTGAACCTACAATCACAAATTATCTATATGAAAATGGATATGATGAATATGAATTGCTCTTTACAGAAGCAAAGGAAGTCCAGCGAGCTCCTCATGAAGATGAAGAGTCGAAACTATATGATGAAGTACGTGAAATTGTGAAAGAGGTATTTACATCCTATGGTTATGCAGAAGAAGCAGACTATGAATTAGCAGGTTTTAAATCAACATGGTTTTCTAATATTGTCACATTAGACATGCCTGATCATATTGAAGAGTCCGATGAAATCATAGTGGATATCGAAAAAGAATTCGAGTCACGTAAATTAGATATAAAAGATATTGAAGTAACCACCTTTAATTTAGCGCATCGCCTGCAAGATAATCGTTGGGCATATATTGCATCCGATATTTATAATGCGATGGCGGGGAAATCAACGTATCATCTGACAGGTGTTTCCTATAAGGTGAGGAAAGGGCATTCTTATGTTGACATTAAAACAGCTTTGACTGAACCGCCTTCTGAAGAAACCATCAAGGAAATCGAAGCAGCGATCCAAGAGTATTTCGCTTTACCAGAAAAGAAAGAGCAACTTCAAAATGACGATTATACGATTCAATTAGAGCTTGAAAATGGCGAACCATTTATGGAAGTAACAAAATAAAGAAAGGCTGAAAGGATTCTCAAATAATCCCTTCAGCCTTTTTGTCATTACACGAATGATAATTTCTCTAAAAATTTCTTTTCCATCTCTTTACTTGGTACCGGCTTACTTAAGTAATAGCCTTGAATCATGCCTATACCGAGAGATTGGATAATATAAATTTGTTCTTCTTCTTCCACGCCTTCCGCAACGACGGTTAAGCCGCGACTAGAAGCAATCCGACTTACGGATTTGACAATCTCTCTTTTGGTTTTATCGCAAATATCGTTAATAAACGATTTATCGATTTTAACAAAGTTAATTGGGAGAGTACTCAAGTAACTTAGCGAAGAATACCCAGTTCCAAAGTCATCTAATGCAATGGTAACGCCAATTTCTTGTAATTTTTTTAGTTTATTGAGCGTATCGGTTAAGTTTGTGATGGCCAAGCTTTCTGTAATTTCTAGCGTTAAATATTGTGGGTCCAGTTGATTCTCAATTAATATCTCTTTCACCAATTCAACAATATGATTGCTGATGAGTTGCTGGTTCGATAAATTAACTGAAATCGAAATATCGTGCCCCTGGTTTCGCCACTTTTTCGTTTGCTTACATGATTCCCTTAATACCCATTCACCGATTGGTACGATTAAGCCTGTTTCTTCCGCTAAGGGGATAAAATCAGCAGGGGAGACAAACCCCTTTTCTGGATGATGCCAACGAAGTAATGCTTCCACTGAAACAATTCGATTTGTATTTAAATCAAGCTGCGGCTGGTAGTATACTTCAAACTCTTCCTTTACTAACGCTTTTCTTAGGTCATTTTCTAACGATAATTTAAAGGAAATTTCCTCGTTCATCGCCTTCGTGAAGAATTTATAATTATTACGTCCCGTTTCTTTTGCTTTATACATCGCTAAATCTGCGTATTTAATTAAGTTCTCCGCATCCAGTGCATCCGTTGGAAAACAACTAATCCCGACACTTGGCGTACAGTGAATTTCCTTTCCATCTAAAATGAAAACAGAGGACAATAGCCCAAGGATTTTATTCACCGTAATCTCTGCTTTATCGGGAGATACATCTTGAAGTAATAGGATAAATTCGTCGCCCCCTTGACGAGAGACAATATCCTTTTCTCCAACAGTACGAACGATTCGATTTGAAACTTCCTCTAAAAGAAGATCCCCCATTCGATGACCATAACTATCATTAATCATTTTAAAACGATCAAGATCAATAAACACAACTGCAAACTGCTTCTTATATTGAGTTGCTTCATTAATCACTTGTTCCATAAGGATGTTGAAATAATTTCGATTAATTAGTCCTGTCAGCATATCATAGTGAGCCAAATAGCGAATCTCTTTATTTGCCTCTTCTAACTCTGCTGTAGATGGGATTCTTAAAAGTCTAGGCATAATGGACCAAACCATGATTGCTGTAATGATAGAAATCGTTGCGGTTAGCCCTGCAGCAATGGTTTGAATAGATTGTAATGGCTCAATTGACATTAAATGTGGTAAAACATGCAATGCATGTGTAAATCCACAAAGTAGAATAAACAGAGTAAAACAAATATAAATCCATTTAAATTTTACGTGTTTCCGTTTCTTCATAAAAAATAAAATGGCGAGTGGAATCGTGAAATAAGCAAGGCTAGTCAATAAATCGAAAAAGGTCCTTATTGAGAAATGGGATGTATGTGTAGAAGCAATGACAAGGCTATTTAATATTTGACTCATTATATTAGGTTCTCCTTCTGAGCTGTTCAGTCATAGATAAGCCAAAAGTTCTGATACCGGCTATTTTTATATGCGTTTTTTTAAATATTAATAAAGCGCTACTACTAAATATAGCGGAAATTTCATCCATTTTTAAGGGCGGAATTGCATAAACACAAAATGCGTGTCTGTTACTCTAGTAATATCGGTTGTTTCCTTCATATTTGAACTAAATTAGCTGTTAAAATGTTGCATGTAATAAAACGCTTGCTTCTGTGCTTATTCGATACTCAAATAAATGTTACCGCGTTACTTTAATTTAATCTGATAAAGGGTATTTAATATACGGTCTAACTCTTGACTGCATTGGATGGTGTCGGGGTGAGAAAGTCCTTTTTGGGTGCCAAGGTTAATCATACGAGCTTGCATTTTCATAAATTGATGCTTTAAACCTAATAAAGATAACTCTTCAGTAGTTAAAATCTCTACCATAATTTTCTCCTATTATTTTCAATTTTTTAAGCACTTTTCCTATTATAGTACAATGCTTGTGAATGTAATATAAATTTTTAAACGATGACATATTACATATTGGAAAAATTTATCTCATTCATATTTATTAAATTTTTCTCGTGAATATAGCTTGTGGTTGGTTCGAGAGTGAAGCTTAGTTATTAGTTTAAGAAGGCGAGAACGATTTGCGCGATAAAAATAGGGGATTTTTTTATTCTAATTATTTTGAAAATTAGAAATATAGGAGTAGAATAATAGAGGGAATGTAAAATTGCACCATTTCCAGATGTAATCCTCTCAATGTAAAGTTTTTTCGAATAAATGAGACAAGCCTTTTGAAAGAAAGAGATTTGATCGGATGAAAGTGGAGGAGGAATAGGATGAAGTTGGCAATGAATTGGAATGAATGGTCTACTTATGATGCAGTTGGTCTGGCAGAGCTAGTACGCGGAGGGCAGATTACACCAAAAGAGGTGGCACAGCAGGTAAATCGTGCAATCGAGGCGGTAAATCCTGAGATTAATGCGGTTATTGAGGTCTTTGATGACGCGGTCAATGAACCTGAGAAAGATGGAACCAACCTAGATGGTGTTTTTGCTGGCGTGCCATTTTTGATGAAAGATTTAGGCCCTACAGTTAAAGGGCGCCTTCAGGAGATGGGGTCTCTGCTGATGCAAGGGAATCGTCCTTCATCCGACAGTTATCTCACAAGTCGTATCCGCCAAGCGGGACTAAACATTGTTGGACGTACGACAACACCGGAATTTGGCTTATGTAGTTCAGCCGATAATCCGGATGTTTACGTAACACGTAATCCATGGAATCTTGACTATACAACGTGCGGCTCGTCTGCAGGTTCTGCAGCTGCTGTTGCGGCCGGAGTAATCCCTATTGCTCATGCGACGGATGGGGGAGGTTCGATTCGAATACCTGCCGGGGTGAACGGCAATATCGGGTTGAAGCCGTCCCGTGGTGTACTTTCGGTTGCTCCCTATAGTTCAGACTTAATGGGCGTAGTATCTGCTCAAGGATGCCAATCTCGTACAATCCGCGACACTGCAGCCTTTATAGACAATTGTAGAGGTGGAGCGCCTGGGGAATTCATGCCTTATTGGATGCCGTCAGAGTCATATTCAAATCTTATTCAACGTGATCCGAAAAAGCTTCGTATTGCGGTTTCCCATGAGTGGGGGAATTACAAGTCCACGCCGCACATTGTGGCCGAATTAGAACGTGCGGCAAAATTCCTTGAGGGACTGGGTCATCATGTTGAGTGGAAGTTGCCGAATATTGATTTCCATGCCGCTTACATGGCCCAAACCGAGTGCTATATTATGAATTTTGCCCAAACGATCATCGGTCTGTTAGAACAAAAAGGATTAGAAAAACCGCCAGCGGATCTAATCGAACCAATGTGTATTCGCGTCTGGGAAGAAGGACGTTCCGCATCCTATACGCACCGAGCAAAAATGCAGTCAGCATTCAACGACACGTCTCGTAAAGTAGGTGCCTTCTTTGAAGATTGGGATATCATCCTTACCCCAACAATGGCACTACCGACACCATTAGTTGGAACGAAGGAGTACCTAACAATTAGCGATAACCCGTCCGTCTACGATTGGTTCGAAAACCTTTGGAGCATCTTCTCCTATACGCCGATCGCCAACCTTTGCGGACTTCCTGGCATCTCGTTGCCGATGGGTCAGCTTGAAAATGGACTACCACTTGGAATCCACGCCCTTACTCGACAAGGAGAAGATGGACTCCTTCTGCAACTAGGCGCTCAAATCGAACGTGCCCTAAATGGCAAATGGAACAACGGCCGCACACCTGGAGTTCATGTAACACGGGACGTGGGCTCCTTGTCCCATTAAAAAGGGGACAAGGGGACAGGTCCCTCGTCCCACATGTAAATACTGGTTATTAGCGGATAAATATTGCTGATTTAAAAGACTAGGACATAGATTCCTAGTCTTTTTTTAATGAAAATTACCTATAAGTGGTACTACATGGATTAATAACTTGTAGTACCTTTAATTACGCCTTTATCTCACCGATTTGCCCTTTATAATTAGGTGTATAGCAGGGCGATAGAACAACGCCACGTACAAAGGTGTACTACATAGTAATAAGTAATTTAAAAAAGCATACATATCAAACTGCGAAAAGTAATTGCAGCAATTTTAAGTAGCTTATGATTTTAATAGCGTTATCAGAGCTGCAGCGTAATAAAAATAAAAGGACAAAGATTGGGGACTTAACCAGAATGCTTAAAATTGATTTACACACTAACAAAGTTTTAACTTTATCAACAGCTCACATTACACTTGATACAGCGGTGTACATCCTTGATTTAATAGAACAAGGAAAAGAAACAGGTTGGAATGAGTTAGTCATTTACGATAAACCAGGAAGTGGCTGGATGATTAACACAAGTGACGTTGAAGATGAAGAAATGGTCGTTTCAGAAGAAGCAACTCCTATGCTGCCATTGGAACTGTTAGATTTACTAAGACTTGCACAAGATCATGATTGCGAATGGTTGTGCTTAAATCGTTATATCGAACCTCTTGAAGGACTTCCAGTGTTTGATTGGGCTGAGGAAATCAACCCTGAACAAGACCCTTCGAAAGAAAGATACGCTCACACAATGTACTATCATGAATTTGAATTCAGTTCAATTGAGTTAGATGAAGAAGATGAAAGTGAAGTAGAAGTTGACGCGGAGTTAGGAAACTTACCTCATTAAGGTCGTTTTAGGGACGAGGAACCTGTCCCTACTGTCCCAAAACGGAGAAGCATAGATTAGTATGCTTTTTCCGTTTTTTTTGTGGACTGGGACATGGGGGACAGGTACACTGTCCCACCATATGACTTACGCTTCTCTTAAGAGAGGGAGCGTGCAGCAGCGGAAAGAGCCACCAGATTTAATAATTTCTGTGATATCGACTTCAATAACTTCGAAGCCACGGTCACGAAGCTGTTTGTTAACATTTTTATTAACAGGCAAGCTTAGGACCCGTTTATTGCCAATAGACAATACATTTGTACCTAACTGAAATTGTTCCTCTTCCGAAACTTCAATTAAATCATAACGTGAAGAAAAAAGTTCTATGTCCTCTTTTGTTAAAGCTTTTGGATAAATAAGAGCAACTTCAGGTGATACAACATTAAATACACAATCTAAATGCAGGTATTTTTCTTTAAAAGGGATCGGGATCACATTAAATTGATTTAACAGACGTTGTAGTTGTTCAGCTGCTTTTGCATCTGTCCGCTCGCTAAGTCCCACGTAAATGGTATTCCCATCGATCACAACATCGCCGCCTTCGATGCGTTCCTCGACTAAATTATAATAAGAGATTTCTTCGTCTTCTAGCCATTGCTTTAAAACGTCTTCTTCTCCTTCCCGGATATCCGTTGCCATTTTAGCAACAAAAATGGTTTGTCCTAATGTGAAACCAATATCCCGAGTAAAGACCTGTTCAGGATATTTCTTATGATAGGGTAGTAAAATCACTTCAACGCCGTGATCCTTTAGTGTTTTGACAAATACATCATGTTGCTCAAGCGCGCGTTCAATATGAATCCCTTCTTTTTTAAAATGCTTTTGGGTTTCATTAATAACATCACGGATTGTCATATATTGTGGCTGACAAAGGATTACGCGTTTCAATGTATCGTATTCACTCATACAATAAGTTTTGTTATTTGTCTCTGGACGTTCTTCCATAAATCGTGCTCCTTGCTTCATTTAGTTAGGTTTACCAGGTTAGGTTTTCCTAAAGAATTCATGATTATTACATGAGGATTGGATTTTAGGGACACGGGGACAGGCACCGCGTCCCACTCATGGGTTCCTGGAGAGAAGAGGAGGTTAGGTTGGGCGTTGAGAAAAAATCGGAATATGCCAGTTTGAGAAATAAATAAAACTTATTAAATTAACGGGATTATATTAGAATTATTTGATATAGTAATAACGGAAATTTGGGAACAAGAAACGTGTCCCTCGTTTCATGGAGGCGATCAATTGAAAAATAAAAAACTACTTATTACAGTATTCGTCATAGTGGTAATCATAGCTGGACTACTTGACTTAATGTTTAAAGGATTATTCTATCAAATGTTACCCGAATCAATTCAGTCCATCGTATCGAATATCTTTTAAGGGACAAGGGGACAGGTACACTGTCCCAAACTTCAAGATGATTTTGGGACGAGGAATCTGTCCCCACTGTCCCAAAACGGAGAAAGCATAGATTAATATGCTTTCTCCGTTTTTTATTTATGAAATTAACCACTCAAAAAGCACCTTCCCAGGCAGGGAGGGTTCCTTGTCCCATCAAGAAAATTCTGGGACAAGGAACCTGTCCCTGCTGTCCCAAAAAAATTTTTTCCCAACATGTCTCTTTTTCTCTTCTAAAACACTATATAAGACGTTGAAGGCAGCTGTTGATAAAAAACTGCCTGAAAATGGAGGGATGCAATTGGATTATCAAGGTGAACGTGTGTTAACGACAAAACGTTTGGCCGCAATGTATGAAATCACACCAAATACTATTCATCAAATCTATTTACGGCATCGAGATCAGTTTGAAGAAGGTGAACACTTTTATGCGCTGACAGGGGAAGAGTTGAAATCTTTTAAAAAATTGTATCAAGACGAAGTTGAAAAGTACGTAGCTTCACTTTATTTATGGACGGAAAAAGGAGCGCTCCTGATTGCTCAAACTCAAAGTGGCCCGCAATCATGGCAGTCTTTTAGTCGATACGTCCATTACTACATGGAAAAATCAGATGAATTAAAGCAATCCGTAGAAGGAATAAGAAAAATCTTCAACCTCAAATAAAAAATCGAAAGGCGGATTAACATGACAAACTTATTAACTAAAGAGACACCGTTGCTATTATTACCACAGTTAGCAGCAACGTTTGGAACAAATGAAGCTGCCGTTTTACAGCAGCTCCATTTCAGGCTGCAGCAATCACCATTAAACTATGACGGCTATACATGGTACAACCATACCTATGCTAAATGGAGAAAACAGTTTCCCTTCTTGTCAGAGAGGACGCTTCAACGTGTGTTTTCAAAGCTAGAGCGAGATGGTTTTATTATCTCAACCAATAAATATAATCGTATTCGAACAGATCACCTGAAGTGGTATCGCATTAATTATGAAAAACTTCAGAAACAAATCCCAGATCTTATTGGAGACTTCACTTTTATCAATGAAAGTGGCGTACTTTGTCATACCCATACAAGTCAAAGTGGAATGCTAACACGTCAAGTTGTCGATGGATGCCACGACAAAGTGACAAGACAAATAAGAGACTTTAAAAAAGAGAAGAAAAAAGAAAATAACATTGTCGAGAAGAATCTCGACTTTGCCTCTCAAGTAATCGATTACTTAAATCACAAAGCCGAAAGGAATTTCAGAGTGAACAGTAAAGCGACGCTAAGGCTCATTAATGGAAGAGCACAAGAAGGTTACACACTCGAGGATTTCAAGAAAGTGATCGATGTCAAAGTTAGGCATTGGAAAAATGACCCAACGATGACACTTTACTTAAGACCAAGTACGTTATTTAACCCAACAAACTTCGAAAACTATTTAAATGAATTTAACTTGAACAACCAAAAACCGAAAAAACGGATCATACAACCATTTGAGATCGACTACTCGGCCGGAGAAGATTGGTAGATTTTCAGAGTGATCGTCACTCAAAAAAATCCAACAAAATAAAATCGTTTGAGTGATTGACCTAAAAGAAGGGAGACACAGCTTGTGATGAAAACAAACTTGAGTATTGAATTGTTAGAAAAAGCGTTACTTGGTACTATGCTTGAAGAAAACTATTTAATTCAAGATGCGGGATTACGAATGGAAATGTTTGAGCTTCAAATTCACCGCTCCATTTTTCACGCAATGCAACAGATTGCAAACAACCGTAAACCAGTTGACCCCCTCACAATTCTCACTAGGCGTGAGCCTCAAGAGGTAGGGGGTGCCAACTACCTAGCAACTCTCAAATCCTTCGCAAATGTGGAGAAATTTGAATCCTACTTAGAAATCGTTATGGATTCTTGGCGAGAAAGGGAGAAACAAAGAATTTTAGTCCTGGCTCAAACTGAAAACTGGCCCGTCGAAAAGGTACTTGAAACGCTTGATTCCTTGCAGGGCAACACGATCCTAATGAATACAAATCTCACACCAACGTTAGTCGAACAATCCGAAAGACCGTACATAGAAAAGGTAAATTCAAATCTTGTCCCTGTAACCCTTCCAAACCTGAAAAATATGATCGATGGCTTTCGACAAGGAGAGTTAACGATTATTGCGGGAAGACCGTCAATGGGGAAAACGGATGTCATGAATCACTTTGCCTTAACAGCAGGCGAAAAGGGATTCTTACCGATTATCTTTTCGCTAGAAATGAGTCGGGAGATGTTAATTGATCGAATGATTGCGGTTTGTGGGAAAATCAATCGCACCAAAATGCGTAATCCGTACCATCTCTTCTCAGATAAACAAAAAGAGCAGTGGATTCATATCCTAAATGAATTAAATAAGAAAAATATTCAAATTGATGATCGTGGTGGTCTAACGGTGTCTCAAATGCGGGCTCAAGTAAGAAGACTCATTCATACCTATCCTGATAAAAAGCCGATTGTCTTAATCGACTATCTGCAAATTATTTATCCAGAAGAGATGAACGGAAACCAAACTCAAACGAATATTATTGGGCGAATCAGTTCGGACTTAAAAAGGATGGCAAAAGAGTTTGATTGCCCGGTAGTGTGCTTAGCTCAACTGAATCGTTCGGTAGAAGCACGGCAAAACAAACGTCCTCTTATGAGCGATCTTCGGGATTCAGGAAATATCGAACAAGACGCAGATGTCATTATCCTGTTATACCGCGATTTGTACTATGAACAACAATCAAATACAAGTCACTTTGACGATGAAAGCTTAAATAACCAACCCGTGCAACGAACCGCAAAAGGTCTAGAAGAACTGGAACTAATCATTGCCAAAAACCGAAACGGCCCAACTGGTATCGTCATCGCCCATTACAATAAATTAACAGGTCAAATTAAGGAGTGAAAATATGGAAAGGCAAACAGTGAGTAGCTTATATGAAGATGCAATGCAATATGATGTTCCGTATCTCGCTTATTTTATTTACTTCGCGATCACGAAGGGGAAAATAACCATGGAAGACGATGCGTCAAAATTAGATGACATAACCTTAACTGAACAAGAACAAATCGAATTTGATGAAATGCGTTCTAAAAATACACTTAACCTTCGACCGAATCAACTATATGCCATCAAGCGCAGCGCGGAACAATATGTATTCTACTTCGCCCAAAATGCAGGGGAGGCGCGGAAACTTCATTATCAACTTTACGGTGAATGGGTCTCCAAGCTGACCAACGCCCATAATCAAATGATGGACAAATCCCTCTACTTCCCAGAAACCAACGAAACCCAAACATTCCGAGAGCTACTACACGACACATGGGAATTCCCATGTCGTGTATGTGAGCTAGGGACAGGGGGACAGGTTCCTCGTCCCAATTTTCGGGACAAGGAACCTGTCCCTCCGTCCCAAATACAACCACAGACCTAGAACCAATTAAGCCCACAGCTCATTATAAGATCGCTTTACCCCAACTATAATAAACAATGCAAGAAGTCATAACGCACTCAATATATTGCAACCATACAGTTTGGAGGAAAGAACATGAAGAAAATAGGGCCTAAGAAAATGAAATGGTTAAAAATCATCCACGTGTTTCTAGTCGTATTATTTTTCGGTGGTATTTTAAGTTCGTTAGCGCTAAATTTACATATTGATTTAACTAATTACGAAGAGTCCTATCTTATTTATAAAAACATTATCATCATTAGTGACAATATCATTAGATGGGGAGCCGTTGGAACATTACTAGTTGGTTTTATCTATGGATTTTTCACGAATTGGGGCTTTTTCAAACATCGATGGGTTGGGGTAAAATTTGTTCTGTTTATCATTCAAACAATCGTCGGTATTTTTATCGTAGACAAGTTAATGATTGCAAATATGGAATTGTTGGAGACACAAAAAGAAATGGCCTTAAACAATCCAATTTTTATACAAAACCACGAGATCAGACAGTATGCGATTTACTTCCAAGTGGTCGTTACCATTTTCATCTTTATCATTTCCTACATAAAACCTTGGAGAAAGAAAAAATAGGGACGAGGGGACAGGCACCCTGTCCCAAAAAACTTTGGGACAAGGAACCTGTCCCCTTGTCCCATCTCATGTCCCAGTATAACCATTCTCTTTTTTTCCACTTCTAAAAATCTTGACCATTAAGCCTATGTAAATGACCACGATGACCAAAATCCCTTCAAATCGATGGCTATACGCAGGATCAGCAAAGAACCCTTTAACATAAGTATCTTTAACAATCATATCTGCAGCTGTTAATGCCAACACCCCTGAACCAATGACGATAATAATAGGAAACTTCTCAATTAGCTTAATGACAAGAGTACTACCCCATACCACAATCGGAATGGAAACAACTAAGCCGATCACGATCAATAAAATATTCCCTTTTGCAGCACCTGCAACGGCAATGACATTATCAACGCCCATTAAGACATCTGCGAGAATAATCGTCCACATAGCGGCTAAAAGTGTATTGCTCTTTGTATGAACTTCTGGCTTCGAATCACTAATAAGCAGCTTAAATGCAATCAACACCAACAAGACCCCACCAACTAGAAGAAGACCATCAATTTTGAGTAACCGAACAGCTACAATTGTCAGGATTAGACGAACGATAATGGCGCCAATCGTTCCCCAAAAAATCGCTTGCTTTTGTTGTTGCTTCGGTAAATTTTTAGCAGCCATCCCAATTAACAGCGCATTATCACCAGCAAGCACTAAATTAATCATAATAATAGACATTAAACCCGATAAAAACTCCATCGAAAAAACCTCCAACTTTACATCACTCCTATCTTTGCTTCTAAAGAATGTGGGTTACTCATAACGAATGAAACAGTTTGTCTCAAAAAAATATGAATAAAATAAGATACTTAGAATTATTAAAGTAGGGACGAGGGGACAGGTACACTGTCCCACTATCAAAATGACAAATCAAAATCTCTAAAAAAACCCACACTGCCTTTTCTTGCCATCGTTTTTTCGGTCCATCTATCGGAATCTATTGCTTCAAAACGAAATGACCTAGGATACAGACGAGAGGCATTTATGAGACAAAAAACTGTCCTAATATCTCAAACAACGTGGTTTATTGCTAAAATATATAAGTGATACTATTAAGAGCAAAAAAGAAGCAGAAATGGGACGAGGAACCTGTCCCGATATGGAGGAACAAAAATGTATGTCACAATTGCAGACTTTATCAAAGAATGGAAGAAAGAAGCTAACCTAACTCAAAAGGTGTTAGAAGGGTTAACGGATGAATCATTGAATCAAAAAGTTTACGCGGAAGGACGTACTTTGGGCAGAATCGCTTGGCATTTTACAATAAACATTCCGGAATATTTGGCTCATTTCGAATTAAAAGCTGAGCTAGTAGAAAATGCAGAAAATGTCCCAACATCAGCGAAAGAAATTGCGGAAACCTTTAAAAAGCTAAGTGCTGAAGCAGTCCAAGTGATTGAACAACAATGGACAGACGAATCGCTGAAAGAAGTGAAAATCGCCTTTGGCAGCGAAGAAACAAATGCCCAGATTCTAATGGGACTTATCAAGCACATTATTCACCATCGCGGACAAGTAACCGTTCTAATGCGTCAAGCCGGCCTCAAACCATTTGGCGTTTACGGCCCACCAAAAGAAGATTGGATTCACTTAGGTGTAGAAAATCCACCACTTTAATATAGGAAACGACAGGGGAACCCACTTCATTTTGGGTTCTCTTTTTTGGCGCTTAAAATTATCTTGCAAAAGAAAAATACCTCGAAATTGAAAATTAAAACGTAACTTGAAATTGCTCAAAAGATACACTAATTTCTGTCTCAATTGTGTAACAGAAGAACTCATAAATTCAAGAAATACAACATTCAGATTTCAATTATCCGTCAACTAAGTTGATAAAATCGAAAAAACAGCAGAATAGTTTTTCGTGAACTTCTTTGACAAAAAGATGAGATAAAGGATTGGATCCTAGCTAATCAAAATGAGGTTCTTGAAACAATTGTAAATTATTCCAAAAAAGTGGTGAGGGAGCGGCAAGAAATTCTATTGATATAGTGAAGGAAGCGAAAAAACTAACTGATTCGAACTTGCGACTTAAAAATTGTTGACTTAAATGAAATTGTTTAGGATTAGAATAGAATGGTTAATAGGAAGTAGAAAATCGTAAATATGTATAGACGCTAGAGATATCTAACCACAAGGTCAAACTTTATAAAAGACAGGAGAGGTTTCAATTGTTAGATAAAATTCAAGGTGGCTTGATTGGCGTAGCAGTTGGCGATGCTTTGGGAGCGACAACAGAGTTTATGACAAAAGATGAAATTAAAGCGCAATACGGGAAAGTAACGGAGATTATTGGTGGTGGCGTTTGGGGATTGGCACAAGGTGAAACAACCGATGATACGGCGATGACACTAGCGGTTGTGAAAGGAATCATGGCGAATCCAAACGACCCGATCGAAGAAATAGGTAAGGAATTTTTACTTTGGGAAAAAACCGATCCTGTCGATATCGGCATCACCATTCGAACAGTTTTTGGAAACTATAAGGGTGATTGGTTTCAAGCTGCAGAAGAGGCACACCATCAATTAGGAGGGTTAAGTGCAGGGAACGGCACGTTGATGAGGTGTTTGCCGATTGCCTTAGCCTATTCAGAACAAACGAAAATCGATGAAATATCCATCACTCAATCCAAAATGACCCATTACGATGACTTAGCATCCGAAGCATGTGTCATCTATAATCGAATTGCCAAGCGTCTCCTGGAAGGTGAATCGCTTCATCAAGCCATCCAAACAGAAATCAAGCATACAAGATATGAATCTAATTATGAAGCAGAACCAGATTGCCCACCGGACGGGTATGTTGTGCATACGATGAAATGGGTGTTGTATTGGCTGACAAATTGCGAAACGTTCGAAGAGGTTGTCGTAGGTGCCACAAATGCGGGACATGACAGCGATACAGTTGCCGCCATTGCAGGGGGCCTAAAAGGAATGGAGGTTGGCTATCGTAATATACCCGCGAAGCTCTCAAATGCATTACTAGAACAAAGATCCCTTCTAGATTACGCAGAGAGATTATATGAAATAAGAAACAAGGAATGTTAGTTATGGCCACTTACGACAAAACCCTAAACTACTACAACACCAACGCTGCATCATTCACATCTGACACAGTATCAGTCGACTTCGATGAAAAGCAACATCTACTCCTGAAATACCTTCAGCCAGGTGCACAAATTTTAGATTTCGGTTGCGGGTCGGGTAGGGATAGTAAGGTATTCATCGAGAAAGGGTACCAAGTGACAGCGATGGATGGATCCCCGGAGATGTGTAAAGTCGCGAGTCACTACATTGGACAAGAGGTGATTTGCAAGAAGTTTCATGAATTAGATGAACAAAACAACTATGACGCGATTTGGGCATGTGCATCGATTCTCCATGTTCCATCAATTGAATTGCCTAAGATGATCGAAAAGATTGGCACAGCGTTAAAGCCAGGCGGCTACTTCTATGTCTCATTTAAATATGGGGACTTCGAAGGGGAGCAAAACGGTAGATACTTCACATACTTAACGGAAAACACATTCGAAACGCTACTCGACCCGTTTCAACAACTCGACATCGTGGAAATGTCAGTAACGGCTGATGTAAGAGAAGGGCGCCAACATGAAAAGTGGTTGAATGTTGTGGTGAAAAAGGAAGATTAACAAAGGGAGACCTGGCCAAAACGGGAATCCCTATTTTTCATTCTTTTTTATTTTAAGTAGGGACCTATCCCCGTCCCCCTTACTAATAAAAAGTAGGATAGTCGGGCTACAAAAAAGTGAAAATAGTTGTGAGAGTGAGTTTTTATTCATTTGAAAAAGGCGATAATGATACAACTATCACTTAGGATCGAGCATTAGTTTACTGTAAGGGGGTTCAATGTTATGAAATATGTTACTGCCATCGTAGGTTCATTAATTATTGCATTTGCATTTAATTTTTTTCTAGTTCCGTATGAGATTTTAAGTGGTGGAATTAGTGGGGTTGCAATTTTGATAGGGTTAGTTACTCCCTTTAATATAGGGTTAATTAATTTCTTACTTAATGTACCATTACTTATTCTTGGATATTATAAGCTTGGAAAAACAATTACGATGAATACGCTCATTTGTGTTGGATCACTTTCGTTATTCTTATTCATACTACCAGTGGTTCCAGCGACTCATAATATCCTGTTGTCGACCATCTTTGGAGGAATCATTAGCGGCATTGGAGTAGGACTGATTTTAAAATATTCAGGTACATCTGGTGGATTGGATATCATCGCCATTATTATGTCTCGAGCAACTAATTTTAGTGTGGGCCTCCTTCTAACTGGGATGAATGGTATCATTGTTCTGGTCTCTGGTGCTGCATTTGATTGGGAAATCGCGTTATACACACTTCTGTCGATTTATTTGTCGGGGTTAGTAATCGATCAAATCCACACAAATGACATAAAAGTAACGATGCAGATTGTCACTTCTAAAGGTGAGCTCATACGAGAGGATTTGTTGAAGTCAATCTACCGTGGAATTACCATTACAGAGGGATACGGTGGATATACAAAAGAGAAAAAGCAAATTTTAATGATGGTCGTTACACGGTATGAAACACTTCGAATAAAAGAAATCGTCCTTAAGCATGATGAACATGCATTTATCAACATATTTAAAACAGTTGAGGTAGTTGGTGTTTTTGTTAAGAATTAGAATGGTTCAAGTTGTAAATGTAAGACAAGAATTTGGTTGGTACCACGCACAAATAAAAAGCCAGCATATCCAGACGAATGTTAAGCGTCATCGCACGGTTATTCTAGATAATCTACTCAGGAAAGCATTCAGCAATCAAGGGTGAACCCAGCCTATAATTAGACTGGGTTCGTTTTTTAATTCTGCGTTTTTGCTATAAGTAACGAGGCACATCTCTTCACCCTAGTTAAATAAGACCGCTTCCATCTCTAAACTCCGTATCGACAAACGTACAATACCTTCCTACTTGTTAACCCCATCGTTGTTACGTATGACTGTCTATTTCTATTAAACTGGGACAAGGAACCTGTCCCTGTGTCCCATCCCATTATGAGTGGGATAAGGAACCTGTCCCCATGTCCCGCCCCTTAATCCCGTCGCATTTTCCGATAGCGGTAGGGTGATTGACCTGTATAGGCTTTAAATGTTTTTGCGAAGTAATTAGGGTCTTCAAAACCACTGATTTGTGCCACTTCGCTGATGGTAAAGTCCGTCTCGACTAAAGTCTTTTGCGCCTGTTGAATACGGAATTGCTGTAAATAGCGTTTAAATGGCACACCATGATGTTTACTAAAAATCGTACTTAAATAGTTAGAGGTAATGCCTAACTGGTACGCTACCTCAATTAAAGATAATTTCATATTTTTATATTGTTGTTCAATTAGATCCGCTGCTAGTTCTGCGTAATTGGCTTTGAGTTCAACTTTTGTATCGGATGCAAGTTTCATTAAAGCTTGTGTAAATAGGATAATCTCTTGAATGATGGTGTACAAAATAGGATATTCCAAAATAATGTGAAATAATTGGCGATAATTTTCTTCTATTAAAGCCTTTTGATGCAAATTGTATTTCAACATAAACCGTCGAATTTGTGCTAACACACTGGTTAAATGGATCCGAATAGAATCTTGCTCGTAATAAGTTCCTTCCACCGATAAACGGTAGAGAAACTCTTTGATATTTTGTATATGATGATTTTCTAGGCTTTGTATCCACAGCTGTTGTTCTTCAGGCGTTAGTAAAGGGTCAAGAGGCTGGGGTGTCAGTTTCTTGCTAGTATAAAATATATTTTCAAATCCCTTGTAGAAACGTTGGTTTAAAGCATATTTGGTTTCAACATAAGTAGCACTTAATGGTATTGGAGGACCATCATAGATTGCCACATTAATAAAACTGCCACTCATCATATTCCATTCTCTTATTAATGTCCTTGCCTTTTTCTCAAATTGAGATTTCTCCACATATTCAGAAATACAAATAATCCGTTCCGATAAGGGGTAAATTTCCAGACCTTCAAAAACGGGGGTTTCCTTTAACCAATTATATAAAGTTATCAAATCTTTTAGTTGCTCCGGCTCAATTAGGAAAAAGAGCTGCTGATTGTCTGGAAAAGTACTTTCGCTGTTTAAAAATAACCGTAAGTAAAAGTCACTAGGAAATTCGCGATTTACAGGAAAATCCACTTCCATATTTCCTCTTTTTGAAGAAGTATTAATTAAATACTTTAACTGATTTAAATCCACAGGCTTAACGAAAAAATGAGTGACTTGCATTTCAATTGCCTTTAAAGCGTGTTGATACAATGGCTCAGACGTAATGGCAAAAATTTCAGTTCCATTTCTTCTAGCTGAATTAAAGAAAGCAACGTCATGTTGATGCTTCACTAGATCAATTTCTACTATGATAATGTCCGGTTTAATTTGTTGATAAGCCTGATAAAGCTGATCAATGGAATGAAAAATATATAAATCTACCTTATTTAATAAATAGGATTTTAAATACCACTCAAACCCTTTCGCCTCCGAGTGATCCCGATCAATGATGAAAATATTCATATTAACCTCCTTAAAAAAACCAAGAAAATTATATTATTTCTATTATACAAATAAACTCTGTTAAAAAGTATATAAAATTACTCTTTTACATTTCTAAATTCTATATTTTCTGAAAAGGAAAAATATTATGATGATGTAAAGGGAAGGGGGAGAAATATGACTGAAAAAGTAGAAGAATTGTCAACTGATCTTATAGAAGATTCCGAAAAAGTTGTGCAGTTGCCAGCTAGCTATGTAGGGAATTCAAATAAAACAGTTACCACTTTAAAAATGATTGTATGTAGCCTCATTGGTATCTTTAGTTTCTTCGTGACATTTGAATGGAACGGCAAGTCCTCGATTCTAATTGACCATGTGGTGAACTTTTTATCTACATCATTTCCAACATTAATTACGGCCTATGTTTTAATTCTGCTCGTGGCTGGAGCAGTAATACCATTTGTAAATAAAAGCTGGAAGAAGGATACAGTCAGTCGAATTTTATCTGTCTTTAAATTAGTGGGTTTAGTTGTTGGAGTTATGTTGATCTTCGGAGTAGGCCCTGCTTGGCTATTTGCTCCAGATGTTGGGCCATTTTTGATGGATAAATTAATTAAACCTGTAGGCGTATTAATTCCGATTGGTTCGATCTTCTTAGCATTATTAGTTAGCTATGGATTATTAGAGTTTATTGGTGTATTTATGCAGCCGTTTATGAAACCAATCTTCCGTACGCCAGGTCGTTCAGCTATCGATGCAGTAGCGTCCTTTGTTGGAAGTTATTCAGTTGGATTGTTATTAACAAATCGCGTATTCAAACAAGGCAAGTATACCATCCGTGAGGCAGCCATCATTGCCACGGGATTCTCGACAGTATCCGTAACGTTTATGGTCGTCATGGCCAATACCCTCGATATTATGGAATATTGGACTGAATTCTTTTGGGTTTCCCTTGTTATTACATTTATTGTAACCGCTTTAACAGCACGTATTTATCCGCTTAACCGAATGAAGGATGAATATTTAGATGGAGCAACACCAGATCCAGAAGTTCATGTGACGGGCAAACGTTTCCAAACAGCGTATCAGGAAGCTTTACAGGCAGTAGAAAGAAATCCAGCATTCCTAAAAAATTTATATCTCCATTTAAAAGATGGGATCATCATGGCAATGGGGGTAGTTCCTTCTATCTTATCGATTGGTTTACTTGGAATCGTGCTGGCGTTGTATACACCAATCTTTGATGTGGTGGGCTATATCTTTACACCGTTTACTTATTTATTACAGTTGCCAGAGCCAATGTTAACTGCGAAGGCACTTTCATTATCCATTACAGAGATTTTCTTACCATCTTTATTAGTAACAGAAGCTTCATTGATTACTAAATTCATTGTAGCGAATGTATCGGTATCGGCGATTTTATTCTGTTCAGCCGTGATTCCGTTAATTTTATCAACAGAGATTCCATTATCTATTCGTGACTTAATTATTATTTGGTTTGAGCGAGTTGTCCTATCTTTAATACTCGTAACACCAATTGCATTTTTACTATTTTAAAAGGAGAGATTTATTATGATTACAACTAATAAAATTCAAGCACCAAGAGGGAACGAATTAACATGTAAAGGTTGGGAGCAAGAAGCGGCAATGCGCATGCTGATGAATAATCTGGATCCAGAAGTGGCAGAAAATCCAGATGAGTTAGTTGTTTACGGTGGGATTGGAAAGGCTGCACGAAACTGGGAAAGCTATAAGCAAATCATCGCATCTTTAAAGGAATTAGAAAATGATGAAACATTACTTGTACAATCTGGTAAGCCAGTAGCTGTATTCCGTACACATGAAAATGCGCCACGCGTGTTAATTGCCAATTCAAACTTAGTTCCTGCTTGGGCTAATTGGGATCATTTTTACGAGTTAGAAGAACGTAATCTAATGATGTATGGTCAAATGACAGCGGGAAGCTGGATCTATATCGGAGCACAAGGAATTTTACAAGGTACGTATTTAAGTTTTGTAGAAGCGGGCAAAAAAGTCTTCGGAACACCTGATTTAAGAGGGAAGTTCATTTTAACTGGTGGTATGGGAGGAATGAGTGGAGCTCAACCACTAGCTGGAAAAATGGCTGGAGCGGTGATCTTAGTGGTAGAGGTCGATCGCAATCGAATTGAACGTAAAATCAAAGAAGGGTACTGTGACTATTTAGTAGAAACAGTGGATGAAGCGCTTAAGTTAGTTAAAGAACTAACGGAGAAAAAAGAGCCTGCATCAATCGGATTAGTAGGAAACTGCGTAGATGTACACAGAGAATTACTAAATCGCGGAGTAACTCCTGATATTGTAACGGACCAAACGTCAGCTCATGACCCAATCAATGGCTATGTTCCAAATGGAATGAGCTTAGAGCAAGCATTTGAATTACGTGCAAAAGATCCAAAAGTATATGAGAAAAAAGCAAAGCAAGCCATGGCAGATCACGTACAGGCAATGCTTGATTTCCAAAAAGCAGGTGCAGAAGTATTTGACTATGGAAACAACATTCGTGCTTATGCAAAGGAAATGGGTGTTGAAAACGCATTTGATTTCCCTGGATTCGTTCCTGCCTATATTCGACCATTGTTCTGCGAAGGGAAAGGTCCATTCCGTTGGGCAGCTTTATCAGGTAATCCAGAAGACATTTATAAAACAGATGCCCTTGCAAAAGAAATGTTTGCTGAAGATGAAGGGTTGACAAACTGGATTGATATGGCGCAAAAAATGGTGAAGTGGCAAGGGCTTCCTGCTCGTATTTGCTGGCTAGGTTATGGCGATCGTCACCGTTTTGCACTAAAAGTAAACGAAATGGTCGCAAGTGGCGAGTTAAGTGGACCAATCGTATTTGGTCGTGACCATTTAGATTCTGGTTCTGTTGCATCGCCAAACCGTGAGACAGAAGGAATGAAAGACGGTTCAGATGCAGTATCAGATTGGCCAATTCTAAATGCTCTTATTAATACGGCTGGAGGAGCAAGTTGGGTAAGTGTACACCATGGTGGTGGTGTTGGAATGGGTTATTCACAACACGCAGGTCAAGTATTAGTGGCGGATGGCTCAAAATTAGCAGCCGACAAAATTAGCCGTGTACTTGTTTCAGATCCAGGAATGGGCGTTGTTCGCCATGCGGATGCCGGATATGATATTGCGATCCAAACAGCAAAAGAGAAAAATGTAAAAATGCCAATGCTAGAAAAATAGAAAAAGAGGTTGATGGAAGATGCCTACACTTATAAAAAATGCAAATGAAGTCATCACGTTAAAGGGTAACGGACAGGGTCCTCGTACAAAAGAAGCGATGAAGGAAATAGGCATTATCGAAAACGGTAGTGTTTTAGTGAACCAAGATCGCATTGTAGCGATTGGTACGTTAGAGGAATTGCAAAAGGAATATCCGGAGCTGATTGCCGATTCAGAAGTGATTGATGCGACTGGAAAAGTTGTCATGCCTGGTCTTGTGGACTGCCATACACATTTAGTGCATGGTGGTACACGAGAAAACGAATTCAATATGCGATTAAACGGTTCCACTTACATGGAAATTATGAATGCAGGCGGTGGCATTCATTCAACAACAAGAAGCACCCGCCAAGCTAGTTTCGAAGAGTTATATGAGAAAACATATAATCATTTAAATGAATTCTTAAAGTATGGAATTACGACGGTTGAGGCAAAAAGTGGCTATGGCTTAGACTGGGAAAATGAAAAGAAACAACTAGAAGTCGCAAAAAAGCTTCAAGAAACGCATGCCGTTGATATCGTCAGCACATTCATGGGGGCACACGCCGTTCCCGCTGAATATAAAGGCCGTGAAGACGAATTCGTTGAGATCGTCATTAACGAAATGCTTCCAAAAGTAGCAGAAGAACAGCTTGCTGAATTTAATGATGTCTTCTGTGAAAAAGGAGTATTCACACCTGAACAATCCCGCCGAATTTTAGAGGCTGGAAAACAATACGGGTTAACACCTAAAATTCACGCTGATGAGATTGAACCATATGAAGGTGCGGAAATGGCAGCAGAGGTAGGAGCAATCTCTGCAGAACATTTACTAGTAGCTTCAGATGAAGGAATCCAAAGAATGGCGGAAGCAGGAACAATTGCGGTTCTACTTCCAGGTACAGCATTCTTCTTACGTGCTCCATTTGCACGTGGTCGTCTCATGGTGGATGAAGGGGTACCAGTTGCGATTTCAACTGACTTTAATCCTGGTTCTTCGCCTACAATAAGCTTACCGTTTATCATGAACTTGGCTTGTATGAATATGGGCTTAACACTCGAAGAAGTATTAACAGCAACAACGATGAATGCAGCTTGTGCCATCAATAGAGGAGATCAAATAGGTTCTCTTGAAGAAGGAAAAAAGGCAGATATTTTAGTGTTGAATGTGGCGAATTATAAACAACTACAATATTATTACGGCATGAATCATACTCATCTTGTGATGAAAAATGGCCGTGTAGTAGTAAAGGATGGCGTACTTCAATGACAGAAGAACTCTATGAATATATTCAAAAAACTTCAACGGTATGGGTTCGAGAGCAAGGGCAAGATATCAAAGTGAAGGATTGGATTGTTCCTGTTTGGGAAGAGGCAAGAGAAGATTGGGATGCTGTACTTCTAGGTGTCCCGCTTTCACGCTCATCCATTAGTGCATCGGCTGCTTCAGAGTTTCCAAAGGCGTTCCGAAAGGCTTGGGAGCTTTTCACAACCTATTATTTTGACGAGCAGGTTGATTTTAGGGGATACAAAGTGGGGGACCTCGGCGATGTCAAAATGCATACCACTGATATTTTAAAGTGTCATGACAATATAGAACGTGCCATGAAGAGTGTTCAACAACAATTCCCGGCTTCTTTTGTTGCTTCTATTGGCGGTGACCATTCCATCACAGCACCGTTAGTAAGAGCGATTCAACGTAAAAATCCAGATAAAACAATAGGAATTGTCCAGCTTGATACACATCTAGACTTAAGAGATTTAAGTCAAGGCCCAACGAACGGTACGCCGATTCGTCAACTAGTAGAAGGCAATGTAGTAAAAGGTGAAAATGTATACAATATTGGACTTCACGGATTTTATAATGCACCATCCTTAATCGAAGCCGCACACGAACATAAGGTGAATATGATTTCCTTAAAGCAGCTTCGTTCCAAGGGAATTGCTCAACAAATACAAGAAGTGATGGAGCAATTATCGAAAAAAGTGGACATTGTATACCTAACAGTGGATATGGATGTGTTGGATATTGCCTATGCACCGGGTGTACCAGCCTCAACACCTGGAGGCATGCGGACTGATGAACTCTTTGACATCTTATTCGAGATGGGCAAATACCCAATCGTTCGAGCAATGGACTTTGTATGCATCGACCCAAATCGTGATAACCCAGCACTTTCAACTGTGAAGGCCACAACTTATGCATTTTTGACTGCTTTAGCATCTCGTTATATTCATCAAAGAAAAGCGGTGCAACAATTATCGATTTAATACAATCAAACCAAAAATGAACCCTGCACAAAAGGGGTTCGTTTTTTTTATTTTATAATTTGGGCTTTTCTCTTAAAACCAATCTTTCATTTACTACATAAACCTTTATAGACCCTAAATTCGTAACTTTATTGCTAAAATAGAGTAGCTATTTAATTTACATAAACGGTTTTGTATTGAATTTATGAATAAGAAAGGTTGGGAAATCAATGGATAGAATTGAAATGGTCATTCATAAATATAGAGGCATTACATTAGATTACATTATTTCGAACCATAAAGATAATTTCGTTAAGCAATATGAGATTACGGCAAGTTGGCATAAAGCCTATGAACAACGGGTAGAGGATACGAAATGGGAAGAAGAAAAGAAGGCAATATTTTTAAGAATAATTGAGAAAATCCGAACGAATACGGAAATTTTTACAGAAGAGGACACTAGTGATTTAGATATTTTTATTGGCTCGATTGACACACTTGTGAAAACCAACAATATGATTAACAATTTTAAATCTCACAGGTTAGATATTGTGTCTTTATTTAATGAAATGAAGAATCAGTCTGATTATCGAATCATTAGAGACAATTTTAACATGCCAGAAAAGCTTAGAGGGCATTTTGTACATCTTTATTCGATCGTAAAAAATATCCAATCCCCTAATGAATATGTTGTTGCATACAAATTTGAAAGAAGCGTTAACCAACTCATTTTTGGAGAAAGGTCGGACGATAATTACCTAGATTTACTACAAACTTATCAAAGTTTTAGCGGATATGGAGAAAGAAAAGATTTAGCATTTTACGTTTATACAGCCGTCATTTTAACTTTAATTGTAAATGAATTGAACAAGTTTGAATCTCCTTTAAACAAACAAGAATATAAAGAATTGAATAAACTAATCTTCCAATTTGGTACAAGAAGTTACGCCCTAAAATTAGATTGTTCTCTTCTTTCATACCAAACGGCGGCTACGATTTCGGAATTAGAAAATAAGCTAAACGATTCACCTTTTGTTTTGGAAGCGATTAAAACGGATTCCATCAATTTAAAAACAATTCAATATATACATGAATCTAAACTATATATTTGCAATCAATCTAAAAAGGAAATTGAATGGATAGCAACTGTTGAGGGTGTTTATTTAACGGAGGATGAAGTTCCTTCAAATGTAGAATTGATCAATCTTGAAACAGCTTCTTCTAAAGGGGATACCGTTTGGATTAAAATCGCAAGGTTATCGAAATTATCTACAAGACTTATGATTGATCAGTTAACACCTGTACATGGACCAAAAACAGCTGAACTGTCACAAAAGGAATTGCATTTAGTGTTTTCCAATCGTAAATCCCATTCAAAGGAGACTGTAAGAGTGAGAGAAGTGAATGAAGAAATCCTGCCAGACATCAACAATGAGGAGTTATCCATTTCTCAAAATACTATATTATTTGGACCACCCGGGACAGGTAAAACATATCAAGTTGCATCCCGTTCGATTGAAACTATTTTAAACAAATCGGCGGATGACTTTGAAGAAAATGGGATACGTGTAGACGATTTGTATAAAAGATATCAACAAAACGGCCAAATACGGTTTGTAACGTTCCATCAATCCTATTCATATGAAGATTTTATCGAAGGTCTACGTTCTGATGGGACAGCTTTTGTTCCGAAAGATGGCGTATTTAAAGAAATCGTAATAGAGGCTCTATATGAAGGACTTCAAAATCGCTCTGATACACTTGACTACAATGAGAAAAAACAATTGGTAATGGAAGCATTAGCGCAAAATAAGGAATTCAATTTCCGTCAAGCAAAGCGTTTTATCATGATTATCGATGAAATCAACCGTGCTAATATTTCAAAAGTATTTGGAGAATTGCTTACTTTGTTAGAAGAGGACAAGCGTGTGAATACGGAAAATGAGACACGTGTGAAACTACCTTATTCCGGAGATATGTTTGTACTACCTCCAAATCTCTATGTGATTGGAACAATGAATACAGCAGACCGTTCGATTGCTTTACTAGATACAGCTTTAAGAAGAAGATTTAGTTTTGAGGAAATTTTACCTCAGCCCTCGCTTCTATCACCAATTGAAGATATTGATTTGCCAAGCTTATTACATCGTATGAACCAGAGAATTGAAGCTTTATACAGTCGTGACCATATGATTGGGCATGCCTATTTCATGAATGTAGGAACAGAAGCTGAACTAATTTCAACGATGAAAAACAAAATTATCCCATTATTAAAAGAGTACTTTTACGATGATTGGGAAAAAATCGGCCTGGTGCTTGGTGGAATAGGGAAGAATGAAAATGACTCGTTCATTGTTTATCAAGAACAAGTGGATGTACAAGCATTATTCAATCGTGCCGCTAACTATACAGCATTGGATTTTCCACCAAAATATCGAGTGAAAGAAAACATGACGGTAGAAGATATTAAAGGGATATATGAATAATGAAAAACATTACGATTCGAGAAGCATATGATTGGCTTTATTTAGAGGAGCATCTGACAAATACCGAATATGTTCATCTCGTTCAATTTCTAGAACAGAAGTACAAAGATGAAAATGTAATTGAAATGGGCATTAGAAGATTGCGCTTTATTAATTTGGTAGGGGTCATTCAATTAAAAACCGTTCGAATAGAAATCCTACCGAAGCTGGCTTTGGATAATGAAGAAAGGTTAAATAGACGATCATTATTAAATATGTTAAGTCAGACGAGACAGTTACCAGTTCAGTTAAATGAACGTACTTTAAGTGAATTTGAAAAGACTGATCTTTCGCACATACTAGGCTATTTATATGTTACGGAATTGTATAAAGCTCTAAAACGAGGTTTATATAGAGGGTATGAACAAAAAACAGAGAACTTGAAGCATTTAAAGGGAAGACTATTAGTACCGCAACATATCCGTACGAATGGCACCCATTCCGTCAATGCGTTTTGTGAATTTGATGAGCTATCACCTAATATCCCATTAAATCAAGTGTTAAAAGCAGCTTTAAAAATTATTCATCCCTATTTGAAGAATATGGAGATAAAAACAAAAACACTGTTCATTTTTGAACTTCTTGAAGAAGTAGAGGATGTATATGCTAATCAGCAATTAATCGAAAAAATTCAAATGAATAGGCAAAATCAGCACTATGAAGGGGTTTTACAACTTGCCATTGCCATCATCAAATCTACGATGATGAACACTAGTGTAAACCATCAAATTGCCTATTCCTTTCTGTTTAAAATGAATGATTTATATGAAGCGTATGTGGGTGAATGTTTAAAAAGAGTTGTGGGTCCAATGCAACTCCAATTAGACTTGCAGCATAAAGAAAAAAGATTGCTTGTGAATGTACATTCAGGGAGAGAAAACATTTCCTTAAAGCCAGACTTTGTTATATCAAAAATTGAACAAAACCAACCGATTCCAACGGTCATCCTAGACACAAAATGGAAGAGCATACTCACAAATTCGCACGTAACCTATAGCCAGGCCGACATTTATCAGATGTATGCCTATATTACGGCTTACAAAACAGCAACCCGTTGTATTCTCATCTATCCTAAAATAGAAGAAGACGTGCTATTACCCAAATGGCTTGTACCAGAAATCTCACCTGAAAAACACATCGAGATAAAAATGGTTCGATTGGATAAAGTGCAGAATACAATTGATGATCTAGGTGGACTGTTATTAAATTCATTTGAAAAAGGCGATAATGATACAACGATAACTTAGGATCGAGCATTAGTTTACTGTAAGGGGGTTCAATGTGATGAAATATGTTATTGCCATCGTAGGTTCATTAATTGTTGCATTTGGTTTTAATTTTTTTCTAGTTCCGTATGAGATTTTAAGTGGTGGAATTAGTGGGGTTGCCATTTTGATCGGGTTAATTACTCCCTTTAATATAGGGTTAATGAATTTCTTACTTAATTTACCTTTACTTATTCTTGGATATTACAAGCTTGGAAAAACAATTACGGTGAATACGCTCATTTGTGTTGGATCACTTTCGTTTTTCTTATTCATACTGCCAGTGGTTCCAGCGACGCATAATATCCTGTTGTCGACCATCTTTGGAGGAATCATTAGCGGCATTGGAGTAGGACTGATTTTAAAATATTCGGGTACATCTGGTGGATTGGATATCATCGCCATTCTTATTTCTCGAGCAAGTAATTTTAGTGTGGGCCTCCTTCTAACAGGGATGAATGGTATCATTGTTCTGATTTCGGGTGCTGCATTTGATTGGGATATCGCGTTATACACACTTCTGTCGATTTATTTGGCTGGGTTAGTGATCGATCAAATTCACACAAATGACATAAAAGTAACGATGCAGATTGTCACTTCCAAAGGTGAGCTGATACGAGAGGATTTATTGAAGTCAATCTACCGTGGAATGACGATTACAGAGGGATACGGTGGATATACAAAAGAGAAAAAGCAAATTTTAATGATGGTCGTGACACGATATGAAACACTTCGAATAAAAGAAATCGTCCGTAAGCATGATGAACATGCATTTATCAACATATTTAAAACGGTTGAGGTAGTTGGTGTTTTTGTTAAGAATTAGAATGGTTCAAGTAGTAAATGACAGAAAAGAATTTGGTAAGTGCCAGGCACAAAAACAAGTTATGGATTGTTTTGTGCCTGGCACTAAATGTATACAATTTTAGCTTCGTAATTTCACAGTTTGAATATGGCAGTTTTTCAGTAATGTGGCATTGTCCGCAGTATGAGAAACTAAGTGTTTAATATACGCTTTTGCCAATTGTGCGTTATGCACGATTTTTTTCAATTTGCTACCGTGTTAAGGTGGCTGTTTCCGAAGATTGAACGGTCACTTGGGATAACTGGAATTTTGGTGGATCTTTTGGTTCAACAAAGAGCGTTGAATAGTAAGAATCCGCAATCGTTATGAGGTAGGCAAATATAAGTAATGCTTTCATTCAATGGTTCAAAATTAATCATGTGCTCCTTTATTAACGTCCATTTGGAACGGTATAAATAAGTATACGAAACGGTGATAGAAAAGTTTCAAATCTTTAGTATTTGAATGATAATGTCGAGAAGCGTTTATTTGAGATTATGATAAAACCTTGATTGTCCTGAGTGTAGGAAAGAAAGAGAGAAAAGCTGAATATTGGGAAGCTAAAAGTTGTGGGAAAAGAAATATAATACTTGCCACAACTTTTTTAATGGAAAACTATTTTCGAACACCAATAGGTAATTATATAAATCGATTCATCATTATTTGGACTATTCACCACAACATTTCCCAATCCGACCTTAAACCACTAATAAAAACAGGATCTAAATTTGTTATAATATTACAATGGACATAGTACATATGAATTAACAGTCACTCAAAAAAATCCTAAACACACAATTTTTTTTTGAGTAGATCAACCCCAAAAGACTCAAAACCAGAAAAGGAGACTAGAGATGCAACCATTTTGGAATTTTCCGGCTACGGCTGGTGGAACAATAAATTCGATAAATAACGCAGGGATAGAAACGTTCCGTGGCAATGAATTAGACTCGTTAACTCGCGAAATTTGTCAAAATTCACTCGATGCCGTGAAAGACGAAGAACAACCCGTCATTGTGGAGTTTAAACAATTTCAAATCTCAAGAAATCAATTCCCACAACGAGACGAACTTGTTAACGCCTTCAACAAATGTGAAAGCACATGGAAGAGTAAGAATACTAAAATCGAACAATTTGTAGAGCAAGCAAAATACATATTAAAGAATGACCAAATTCCATTCCTTAGAATTAGTGATTTTAATACAAAGGGTTTGGAAGGTGCCCGTACCGGAGAACTCGGAACACCATGGAGTTCACTCGTTAGAGAAGCGGGCTCTTCAAACAAAGGAGATAGTTCAGGAGGAAGTTTTGGTATCGGTAAGTCTGCGCCGTTTGCCAATTCAAAGCTACGTACACTCTTCTATTCTTCTTATGACATCACAGATTACCAGTCTCATATTGGTGTAGCGAATATCATGTCATTTGAAGAGAGACCTGGCTTTAACACGCTAGGAACGGGCTATTTTACGGACAGTCATAACTCAACAGCCATCTCAAACCTATTAAACCTAGATCCAAGCTTCCAACGTGACGAAACAGGAACGGACATCTATGTAACAGCATTTGAGCCAAAGGAAAACTGGGTTGAAGCAATACGAAACTCTGTGATTTACAACTTCTTTATTACAATTTGGCAAGATAAATTGGTTGTCAAGATTGAAGATGAAACGATTTCTCATGAAAACATTGGCACTCTCATTTCTAAACTCGATGATGATAAAGAAGAATATTGCCAAGTGAAGGCTTACTTTAAACTTTTAACATCTGAAGAAGGTATCCAAGTTCCTTACCCAGCTAAAAGGTATAAGAAAATCGGTGAGTTTAAAGAGGGAGAAGCAACTCTTTACATCATGAAAGGCGAAGATTTGAATCGACGTGTACTCATGACACGAAAAGCGGGGATGCGTCTATTTGAACAAAACCGTATTAGCGGAAGTATTTCCTTTACCGGAATTCTCATCATCCACGGAACACATATGAACCAAGTTTTTAAAAAGATGGAAAACCCAGCTCATACCGAATGGGAGCCAAACCGTTATGAAGAGGCACCAAGCGAAGCGAAGAAAGCATTTAGTGATTTACGTAAGTTCATTCGGGAGACCGTACAGCAACAATTCCAGGCGGAAACAACTGAAACAATGGATGCCTTCGGAGTAAGCGACTTCTTACCTGATACAACACAAGTAGCAGGGGAGGGGGATGAAAAGAAAGAATCCCTTACAATGAAAATCAAGTCTATCGCCCACAAGAAAAAAGAGAAGCCAAAGAAAAAAGTAAAGAAAAAACAGCAGAAAGAAAACTTTGAAGATACCTTAGAAGAAGTAGGGATTACACCAGAAGGCGATCAAGCAGGACACTCGAACGATGACCGCAATGAAGGAGAAGGTCTAGGTGGTGGCACAGGCAACCAACAGGGTGAACAAGGCCCTGCTGATGAAGGAACTGGTGGAGCTAAAGAAGGCAAAGGTGAAAAGGAAAAAAATAAACCGATTGACGTAGACACACGTTATATTTGTCTTGAAAAAGATTCCGGATTATATCGCCTAAACATCAAACCAGAGAAAAAGTTTGAAAAAGGGAAACTTGAATTTAAAGTATCCGGGGAGCAAAGTGATTATATTTTACCGGTCATAACAGTGACATCGAATGATATTGAAATCACAAGCATCGATAAAAATGTTGTGCGTTTCGTTAACTTAACAGGAAAAAAACCAAAAAACATTCAAGTTCAAGTAGATTACGAACAATATTGCGTACTGGAGGTGGACCTATATGAAATTTAATGGATCCTTCCCATATCCTGTTCTGACTTCTGAAAATGACAATTATAAAAAGTCGTCTTTTGAAACGACGATAGAAGCAGAAAAATCATTCGGTCAATTATATATCAATTTAAAATGTAGTCTACAAGATAAACAGATTACAGAACTAATTGCAGAAGAAAAAGCGAAGTATGCATTACATATCGAATGCCCACAAACCAGCTTCCGCCAAATTTATCAGTCAGAACAACCAAACATTACTGCTAAGATTCCAGACAATTTATTGCGCGGAAAAATTGATGTGCATCCGTTTATCTTAGCGAACGTGAAAATTGAAGATTATACAAACCCTAATTTAGATGATTTTTATCAGGGCTATCCGATTACGTTTGAAAAAGGGAATATCTTAGCGCTAGGTGAAGCGGTAGAGGTTGTATTATTTGAAGAAGATGAAGAATCGCATAACCTTCCATCAATCGTAACGGTTCGTCGTGTAGAAAAAGACAAGGTAATGACAGTAGATATTGACTCTGATCAAATCATTATAAAGCTACCTAAAGTCGAATATGACCAATATGCTATCAATGCTAGTTCAAGATTAAAAGAAACGATTTTATCGGTAGTTATTCTACCAAGTCTGGTAGATGTGTTTTATCGAATAAAAGATAATAGTGAAGATAACGCCGAATACAAATGGTACCAGGTGCTAACACGTATTTTTGAAAAGAACAATCGACCATTAAGTCAGGTTATAAATGGAACATTATCTCCTTTAGAAGCAGCACAAATGGTATTACAGCAGCCATTAGATAAAGCATTTAATGAAATCAAGAAATTTAACGAAACGGAGGACTAACAATGAAACTTAAATTTTTATCAGAAGACACATTGCAAGACCTTCGTGCAAATTTTGATTTTTACAAAGAGCATTACTATAAGAAAGATGATGCTTGGTTTGATGAGTATTTCAGCCAAGAGGGGCGACTATTTGAATCGAACATTGAGTTTGAAAGGCCTGAGTTTAATGATGATGAAAATTACATGGTCAGTGACTTTGAAAACGTAAAAATTATATATGAGTCATTAAAACATTTAACAGTATCACAGGCTACTCAAGAACGACTTTGGGCCGGGTTGGCACATATTCAAATGAGAGATTTTGTATATTATCGATTGAAAAATGAGTTCAATAAAAAGAACGAAAAACGTATATTTTCAGCTTTGTTTTACAAGTACAATGTAAAGCGTTCTATATTTATCCATATAATAGCTCGACTATGGTGGGTGGGTTATATGACTTATGATGAAGAAAATAAAGAGAATCCTTATTGGCTAACAGAATTCTTTTGTTCTGCTGACTTCTCGGCACGATCAACTATATTCTTTTCTAGTAACTTCACATCAAATAGCGCAGTTACGAAAGGAATATTAAAAGCCTTAATTATTTTGCGTGATGAAGGTATTTCAATTAAACGTGAACATTTCATTGAATCAACAAAGTACCTTAATATTGCTGGTGGGGCGATGGTCCTGGATTTACTTGAAGAAGATGAAGCGAAAGAAATGGTGGAGAAGCGGGTACGGAAAGTATTTGGAGTTGAATTTGTCCAAGTATAACCGAAGATAGTCTATATATTATGTTTAAGTATTCCTTGTGATTGAAATAGTTTGGTTGTATTCTCGATGATTAGTTTTATGTTTTTCAAGGATACAACTAAACTTTAAAAATAAAAAATTATACTACTTATAAAATTTTCGTAAATTAATAGCTTATTAAGCCTATATGGAAATTTAATTGGAGGATCATATGGCTAATTTTTACAATCAGTTCGAATTACAAAAAGTGCTTTCCTTTTTAAAATCGGCTGAATACATAGAAGAACAACTAATTTCTAAGTATTTTGAACCAGCTTTTTCAAGGGTTGAATATCGCAAGTATAAAAAGAGAATGCCTTTACTTTTAAAGGAACTGTATTTATTAATTATTGAACTTCAGAATCTTCCATCATTGAATGAGTTTGAAGACGCTTATATCAAACGTCATAAAATTAAAGAAACTGAATACTTTAGCGAAATTACTGCGGTACATAAAGCGTACAACTCGTTAGTCCGAGATCTACATTTTTATTATCTACTTAAGGAAAGTAACAAGTTTGATAACGTTGAAATCAATTATCGGTTTGATTTACAGGCACAGACTGACATTTTATTGCAGAAAGGTAACAAACGACTGGGATTACAGTTGTTTACGGGTGGTAAAAATGCGAAGGAAAGGAAACTAAAGCATTATCGAAAATTTAAGGGGAAAAACAACTTTGAATTGCTATTTTTCGGTACAGAAGGTAAGGGTGAACGGAAACGAATAGTAACAGATTCTGGTGCAATCTTTACGTTGTATAGCGAAAGCGATGTGGATCTTGTATTTGATGCGTTATTAAAAAGTGACTCAATTATTCCTTCTTTAAATGATGATAATTTTGATGAATTCGATGAATTTGTTGAGAGTAAACCGCTAAATCCTCCATCATTGAAAATGGATAAAGAAGCGAAGCATTCGATACTGGAAATAGGTTATGTTACGAAAGCTGAATTGGAGAAGAAACAAAAAGAGTACAAATATAAAGGGATTACTTATTATTATTGTGAAGTAAATATCGCACCAAACATCATAGTTTTCGATGGAAAGGATTTTAAAGAATACGAGTCGCTATTAGAAAGAAATAAGTTCGAAAGTTTCAATATTGAACAATATAAAATTGAGCATGAGTTGGAAAATGTAGATATTGCAGTTATGGCTGGCGCTGGTTCTGGAAAAACCCATACTCTTGTATCTAGGACCCTTTATTTATTAAATATGGGGTACATTGACCATGTATATGAAGTTGCGATGATTACATTTACCAACGAAGCTGCAAACAACATCTTAGAAAAGTTGACTAAGCGATTCATGGAAATGTATGAGGATACAAAAAATAATCGTTTTATGCGTTATTTGGAAGAGCTTCGTGAAATGAAAATTATGACGATTCCAGCGTTTGCGAAGTTTGTACTTAATGACTATGGTCATCATATTGGCCTAGGTCAAAACGTAAAGATTTCAGCAATGACAATGAAAAAGCGTGAGTTTGTGGAAAAGCATCTAAATGATGTTTATGGTTTTAAATCATACGATTCCCGTGTTTTAGAAGGAATTGAATATTACCAAGTACGAGACTTTGTAACAGCTTTTGCAGACAAACATGAGCAAAAGGGTGTGCTTGCTGAAAATATTGTAGACAGAGTTACTAAAGACAATCAATTTGAAGAATTAATGATAAATACTCTTGTAGGAGTTGAAAAAAGCTTAAATGACTATAAACAGGAGCGTGATATTTTAGGATTATCAGATTTAAATAGATATTTAAAGCGTTTAATTGATAACTCCCAATCAATGAAAAGTTTACGTAAAAAGTTCCGTTATTTATTTATCGATGAATTTCAAGATACGGACAATTTACAAATTGAATTTATTGTTAAATTGAGCGTTAACGCAAAAATTCCATTATTAATTGTTGGAGATATTAAACAAGGTATATATCGATTCCGTGGTGCCAATGTAACGGCATTTCAACTTATATCTGAAAAGTTGTATGAATCTGGACGAGCTGTTGTTGAGCATAAGCTAGTGAAAAACTATCGTACAGCGAGGGACGTATTAATTAAAGTTGAGGATATTTTCTCTAATTGGCGCAAACTGGGGCATTTAACTAATGATGATCGTATGCAACCAACTCGCCCAAAGAGTTTAGCGAAGAAAAGCTACGTTGAAAGTAACGCCCCAATTAGTACGAAAGCAATTTTAGATTTATATAATGAAATGCTAAATCGTAAAAAGGAAAACGAAAACGAACGTCGCGTGTTGGCAATTTTAGTTCGAAAAAATAGGGATGTTAATGAAATTCATTCACTACTGACGAAAAAATGTAATGAACTTGAAATTCCTCTACAAATCGTTAAGGAAGGTACATTGTTTAATTCGCGTGCTGCTAAGGATTTAAATGCACTTTTATATTCGTGGTTAAATCCTGAGGATTCGATTGCACTATTTGAACTATCACAAACGGTATTTTGTAAACCTGTTGAACTCCCCGAACTTAAAGAAGATGATGGTTATTATGAAATGGAGGATTTATCCTACGAAGTACCAATTACATGGGAAATGGCTCTAGAACAATTTAAGTTAGCACCGGCAAATATAGTTCTTAATGAATTTCTATCTACAACACCGTTTAGAGGTAATTTCAATGAAAAGTTACAAGTTGGTAAAGCAGGAAAACCAATAGAAACTGAAGAAAAACAATACGTTTTAAACTTGCATAAGATTATCACCTTAATGAACAACGCTGTTCAAAATGAAAGCATGGATTTGTATTCCTTATATAAATGGCTAAGTCTTGAAATCGCTACAAATAAACGTGATGATGAGGCTGAATTAACTGATGCTGATTTTAATAAGGATTATATTAAAGTAATGACGGTTCATAAATCGAAAGGTCTAGAGTTTGATACAGTCATTTTACCGTACGTCCATGAACAATTCGTGTTACCGTATGTTAGAAATTGTGAGATTCTCGTTGAATTGGATGAAACTAATGTTAACTATGCTTGGCACTTTAAAACAAAAAAGGGCTTCGAAAACGTAACAGGTAATTTCGATGAAATGATGAACGATGAAAAGCCTCAGATTTTAATGGAAGAAACACGTAATTTATATGTAGCTTTAACTCGCGCGAAGGAATGCCTCGCTATATTTGATATGCAAAAGCCTGTTTCTGCTAACAATGTTAAAAACCCAAATACATGGCATCATCTCATTAAAGGGGGGCGTTAAACAATGGCAATACGAGTTTTAACTTACTCTACGGTTGAACAACTTTACGAAGAAAATTCCGCTTTTTTACAGTGGAATGATTCACTACATATTACGTCGACTGTATCCTTACGAAAGGGGATCTTTGAAAATTTAGCAGAAGAAAATGACTGGTTAACGAGACCAGTTCTAACCTTTGGTCAAATTTTAAATAAAATTGGCAATAAAGATTGGTATTGGTATAGCTCTAAAACTCAATTAAAGCAGTTTTCAATCATTTCACAAAAGCTACGTGAACTTGCTGAAGAGAATGGAATCCAAGATGAGAAGACTTTTAATGCTATGTCCAAAAATAAACAAGTATTATTACGAACTATACGGATGTTCACAGAAGCAAAGGAAACGAGCGATAGCGTAAGAAGAAAATTGTCTAACAAGGTTTCTGTGGAAGAAGAATTAGCGTTAATCATTTGGAAAGCTCTAGAGCGAGATGGAACATTTGCTGCATATCGTCAATGGTTAGCAGAGTTTACAGATGTACAAAGTACAGATGCAAAGTTTACTAGTATGGTTGGAGACATTTTATTAGATGTTTATAATAACGAAAATGAACTTGAACGACAAATGGCAAATTTAAAGCCACTTACTCGCTATTATGATGAAAAAGATTTAGAGATTCTTATACATCGTGCGACAAAGAGTTTATTATCGAGCAAAAAAATAGTTCTTCATGGATTTTACTTCATTACGCCAATTCAGAAACAAATTATCAAAGCTTTAGACGCTGCTGGCTATGAGATTGTTCAACTAATAAACTATCAGGAGAATTATCCCAATGTATTTGAAGCTGTAGAGGACTTTTTAGAAATAGAAAAATATCCATTCGAACCTGTAAGTAAAACGCCTGCTTTTATAAATAAAATTGCTCAAAAGTTTTTACAAGTTTGCGAAGGTGATTTTAGCTTAGACATAACAAATATGCCTGATAAGTATTTTGAATTTAATCATATGTATCAGTTTAAAGAGTTTATCGAGAATGATATGCAAATCGATAAGGAAATAAATGATTTCCTTATTTCACCTCGTGCTCGTGAAATCCGTAGGCAAGTAGAGGACATTAATTCGATGCCCCCCCTTACGCTAAAGGATTATCCAATAGGGAGATTTTTAATTGATTTGCACTCATTAAACATTACTACCTTCGATGAAGAGAAGAAACAGTTTAATGATCGCGAAGAATTAAGTATAGATATTTTAGTGCGTATTTTTGCTTCAGGTTATATAAAAGTTTCGGGCACCTCTACACATTTACTTGTAAAAGATTTGAAAAAGTTGGAAGAACGACTTAATAACAAGACGACTTTTGAGGAATGGATTGTTGAAATTGAAACGATTATCGATGATAAGAATCGAATAGAGGCTGCATTAACACCGGATGATATTACATTAACAGCTGACAATGAAATTTATGTTTATAAGAATCGTTTATTATCGTACTTCGATGTACCGGAGGAAAACTTAAAATTAATTTTAGAAGCATTAGAAGAGGCACGAAACTTATACAATATTATTTTTACTGACAAAACAATTGAAGTAAAAATGTACGTCGAGCGATTACTCGAACATTTAGAAGGGAAAATTGTGCCCAATATAGAGAGAGAAGAGGAAATCGCTGTAGCAGAGCAATTACTTGAAAAACTTAATGATATGCGTTCAAGTGATTTTGAACATTTTGATCGTCAGGATTTAATTCAAGGCTTGCGCTTCTTCTTAAGCGAAGAACTAGAAAATACGGATAACTCATTATTCGGGGAAAGTTTAATAGACAGCAAAATTGTATCCCTTCAAGATGGTGATTTTTTACCTTTTGCGGAAAACCAATCTGTTCACCTTGCATTTTTGGATAATAAAGCCTTACCTTTATCGCAAAAATTAGTTACTTGGCCTTTTAATGATGATTCTATGGAAGTGTTATACAAAGACTCGTTACTGGAGCTTGTTCAAAAGCGTAAAAAAAATGATGCAGCAATTACGAAATACTTACTTTATTTAATTATGGTGAACGCTGCGAACTTAAAGTTTTCAACCGTTGCGAACGTCGGGGTAGAAAGGGAACTGAAACGTTCCTTTTACTTGGATTTGTTAAAAATTGAAACAGCAAGTTCAGATGTGAAAGAAAATGGATTATCTACTAACATGCAGCAAATTAATTATATATCTAAAACAATTAGCTTCAAAAAACGGAAGCAATCAGCGCTATTACTGGAAACAAAGACAATATGCAATAAGCGAATGATTTTGAGTTATTTATTGCAACAATCACCAAGCTTTGAATCCGAGTTCCACCATAGATTCCTATTTGAGAAGTTTATTGCCCAACTGAAATTCTTTTCAAGGCATTATAGTATTGATTTATCAAAAAATGAAATTCGTGAAGTCGTCTCTGATTGGTTTCCTCAATGGGATGAAACGAAACGTTCAATTCTCGCAACCAATGGAGAAAAGTGGGATTACTATATGAAATCCGAGGAAATAGATGATGTGTTTTTTGCGGATAACTTAAAATCTATCGCTTTGTTTGGACAGCTTGATAGGGACGCTACAAAATTTGCGAACTCTGGGTCTCATTGTAAATACTGTCCTTTTCAAAATCGGTGCAGGGAGAGTGAGTATATAAAAGATGAATGAAACTCTATTAATAAAGTTAAAGAATTTAAGTAACGTCACTGTTAAGAAGTTATATAAAGCCTCGGATGAAATTACTTCATCTTCTACTATGCTAATTCGAAGAACGAGAGGACCACGTCAAAACGATGGTAGAAAAAAACAAAGACTAAAGGCACAACTAAAAGATTTATAAAGGATGTAGAATATGGTCAAATATATATTAACGCCAACCCAAATGGATGCGGTAAACGCTAAGGGTGAACATATTTTAGTAAAAGGTATTCCCGGAAGTGGAAAGACCACGGTATTACTAACTAAATTACAAAACATTGTTGAAGAAGATACCACTGCTAATATTTTGTTTATCACATTTAATAATACACTGCAAAAGTATATAAAGGAGTCTTTGCAAAACGATCTTGAAGAAGAGCTTCAAATAGAACTTGATAAATTAAATGTTGAAGTGTACACCTATCATAAGTGGGCTGCAAAAATGCTTCATAAACTAAGAATGTATAAAGATCCTGTTGAAAAGGACACATTTAGTACATTTTTTAAAGAATTAAAAGGTACACACCGTTTTTATACAGATAAAAAATATCAATCGTTTGTAGAAGAAGAGATTGCTTGGATTAAAGAGAAAGGTATTAAAACTTTCGATGAATATAAAGATATTCGCCGTACTGGTAGAGGAACAGCCCTTCAAGCAAACGATCGTAAGATTGTTTACACAATATTAGAGGCGTGGAACTCATATTTAAATGCGAAATCCTTATATATGTGGCAGGATTATGCAAACGTAGTAAATGATAATATAAATCTAGTAAATAAGAATTTCAAATATGACTACATATTTATTGATGAAGCACAGGACCTTTCGCAAATTCAATTAATAACGTTACGTAAAGTAGCTCGTAAAGGTATAGTTGTTGCCGCGGATTTAGGCCAAAAAATTTATAAAACCGACTTTACTTGGTTAAGTGTCGGTATTAAAGTTCAAGGTGGTCGTACGAAGAAGCTGAGTGGTGCCTTCCGTAGTACAAAGGAAATTATGGACTTAGCAAACTCACTACTTAAGCATGACTCAACTTTAAATCCGGAAGATATCGAGCAGGAATATGATGCAGAGGAATCAGGATTAATACCTGGGGTGCTTAATGCAGATTCTTACAAGTTTGAGACTGAATTAGTTGCGAAACTCATTAAGGATATCCAAGCTCAGACTAAGGCAGATGGCTGGGAGCCGACAATCGGTGTATTACTCTTTGAAAGTCATCGATTAGACGGTTGGCGAAAAAGTTTATACTATAGTAATATTCAAAGCGAAATTATCCGTGATCAATATGGTAGCGCCTTAACTACAGGCGTTAAACTATTAACTATGCATGGTGCCAAAGGTTTAGAATTTGATTATGTAATTATTTCAGGACTTAATGATCGTTTTCCATCCCTACGAAATCGCCTAGAAGATGAGATTACACATACAATTGATATCAATCGCCGTCTTCTTTATGTTTCAATGACACGTGCAAAGGAGAACGTATACTTAACGTACAAGGGTAAACCATCTCGTTACATTGAGGAACTAGATAAAAATTTATATAGATTTGAAGTGCAATAGTAAAGAGGGAGTATAAGTAGCACTGGGTGTTTGTTACTGACATAAAGGTAAATTTATTATTTCAGACATCTAGTGGTTAAAAGACAAATAATTAAGATAAAGTCGATTTTCTAATAAATAGGAAGTCGGCTTTTAATATATATAAATTGATATGAAATGCAACCTTTAAATTTTTTAATTCTAAATATACAGGTAAAATTAGCCAATTACAAATTATAGGAAAGTAGTTCGTTGGTTGTGTAAATTAATGATAATATATGTAAAGTAAGAATATTCTTAGTAATACCAGAACCGAATTATTCAATAGATTTGAGGTTGGTTAAATATGCAAGATGAGATAAAAAAGGAACAATTAGAATTAGATAATATAATTAAAAATATTGATAATAACGTCTATTTAGTTTCAGAATCTGCTGAAAAAAATGCCCATTCAAGAACTATAGACGACACATCGATACTAGAGAATGTTAAAAGTAATCCGTATTTTGGTAAAATGACAATTTATTCTGAGGATTATGGTGAAGAAACTATTTCTCTTGGGAAAAATGGTATAAGAAATAAAGAAGAAGATTTAGTTGTTGTTGATTGGCGCAGGCCAGTTGCAAGTGTATATTACAATTTTACCCCTGGGCAAAGTTTACAAGAATACACTATAGACCTAAATGGAATTGAAATGAAAGAAACAGTTGAAGTATTAAATAAAAAGGAAATTCAAATAAAAAATCGAAAAGTATTAAAAATTATTCAACAAGTTTCGGAAGAACATAGCGAGTTAAATGGGGTTATTACCGAAAATGGAATCGAAGTAAACGTAACTGATGAGGTGTTACGTTCAATATTAGAAGAAGGCGAAACTTCTGGGTATCTAAAAGAGATTATTGCCACAATCCAAAAAGAACAAGATATAGCCATCAGACAATCAATTGATAAAAACGTTATTATACAGGGGGTTGCAGGATCAGGGAAATCCTCTATCGCATTACATAGACTCTCATATTTACTTTATAATCATAAAAATTTAAACTCTGATAATGTATTAATAATTGCTCCATCTGAATTATTCATCCATTCAATTAAAGACTTATTACCAGGATTAGAGCTAACAGGAATAAAACAAGTTACATTCAACAGGTTGGTAAAAGAATACTTAAAGTCAAATACGAAAATAAAAGATTATAACTATAAACAACACTTCGAGAAGACCCTTTTTGCTGAAGATGTAAGTAATTCTCAATATATAGGATTTAAGGGTTCCAAAGAGTTTAAAGAATTACTTGATCAACACTTAAACAATATAAAAAGTCAGTATAGAGAGGGTATAGCATTTATTGATGTTAATGGTGATTTTCTAACGAAAGAAGAGCTTCAAAAGATATATGATGAGTATAGTTATCTTTCCTTTTATAAGCAAGCTGAAAAATTTCTTCAGCATGTAGAAAACCATTTTAAGGATTTGTCAAAACAAAAAGTAATTCAATTGAAGAATAAAGAAGAAGACATACTTAGCTTTATAAGAGGAGGTGGCTTAACAGACTCTGAAAATAAAGAACTAACAGTATTGTTAGAAAAGGTAAAGCGTAATAAAGCAATGATAATAAAAACAGAACTTGAGAGAGAAGTAACATCTTGGGTTACTGATATGAAGCCACCAAGTATATTAGATATATATCATCAACTATTTGTATACTTGAATTCGGAAGAATTTAAAACTAGTGAAATGCAAGCTATTTTGAAACACTATAAACCAGGTGAAATAGATTATTTTGATCTTGCTCCTTTATTCTATATTCAGGTATTTCTAGAATATGATAAACCGAAATACTCTCATATTATCATTGATGAAGCTCAAGATTTTAGTTACATACATTTTGCTGCTTTAAAAAAATTAACTTCTACAATGACGATAATAGGTGACACTGAACAATCTATTTTTATGGAATATGGTCAAAAAACATGGGATGAAATTGTACAAAGTTTATTTTTAAACGAAGAAACAACTATCTTGCAACTGAAAATGAGTTATCGTTCTACTAAAGAAGTTATTGAGGTTGCTAATCATATCCTAAATACCAAGTTTAAAGATAAGAGAGAAGATATTGTTCCTTTTAGTAGGAATGGTGAACCAGTTGGCTATAACCGAGTGGAGACGGGAATAGAATTACGAGATAAAATTATCGATACATTAAAAGAGTGGGAGTCAAAATATAAGAGAATTGCCATTATCCATAAAGATGAAAATAGAGCTAAGGCTTTAAGTGAAGTATTAAAGAATCACTTTAGTAATGTACAATATGTGACATTAGATGATGAAGCAAATGAACAAACAATCTCTGTAATTGCATCTTATAACTCAAAAGGTATGGAATTTGATGCAGTAGTAATCGCTAATGCAAACGAAAGAAGCTATCCAAACGATGATCTACATGCAAAATTATTATATGTTGCTGTTACAAGAGCACAAAAAGAATTGAAGATATTCTATCAAAATAATCCATCGGAATTATTGGCAGGATTAATTAATACTGAACATACTAATCAGTCGGAGTTGGATTTTATATTATAGTAGAAGTTAGAGGATTACATAGAAATACTATGTAATCCTTAATTTTTTTTCTATTATTAGTATCATAATATTTGTTATTAGTTGAAGAAGTATACTTATGAAGGGGATAACTGTTAAGACTAGGTGCCACTATAAAATGCTATAATATTTTAGTTAAGCAATCAAAATGTAATTCTATTGTAAAATAACACTATGGATTAACTTGCTGAAAACGAGGAGTGTTAAGGTTTAATCCAAGCAAAGAAAAACAGAGGCACGTAATCCAATCAATTTATATATTTGAATATAGGTCAAGGAATGGATAAATCTATTCTATGTATTAATTTAAAATCAGAGAAATCTTCGACGTGATATAGACTTCAGGGTTTCGTTAGGGGAATTAATATGGAGCATATTTTTACAAGAAAAGAACTTGATGAGAAATTAACTAGTGTAACAAGTAAGACACTTGGAGAAGTGGATGTTAATGACGTTTTCGCTAGAGCAATTGATAAGCCAAAGATTACGGGAATAGCGGGAGATGTTATTGAACAATCGGTGCTAGGATATCCTGCTGATAATAAGCAAGAGCCGGACTTGATAGTTGATGGAGTACATACAGAATTAAAAACTACTGGTCTTAGGAAGCCAAAGAAACATGAAAATAGTGAAAATGACAAAGATTTTATCGCAAAAGAAGGTGTTTCTATAACAGCTGTTTCTCCAGAAAACATTACAAGCCAAGAATTTGAAAATTCTTATTTGTGGCATAAGATGGAGCATATGTTATTTGTGTTTTATCATTACGATTCTTATCAAGTTGTACCCGCGTATGATTACTCTAAGTTCAAAATATTAGGGCATCATTTTTATGAGTTTTCAGATGAAGATAAGGAAGTTATTTATAATGATTGGAAAATCGTACGTGATAAAGTTGAAGAAATTCAAAAGACTTCGTCAAATCCTAAGGCGGAATACCCATCGCTTACCAAATTACGGAGTGAGCTGATGTATTTCGATTTAGCACCTAAGAAAAGTCCTCGTTTTCGTTTGAAGAAAGATGTTGCAAATGGGATTATCGGTGAGTTTTTTGATAAGAAACTCGAAAAGTTACAAAGAAGGATTACAAGCTACTCCCAATTAGATGAGTTATTGCATCATTTTACTGTGCTTTACAATGGTAAAACTCTTAAAGAAATTGCGACAGATTTAGATGTTGAATTACCAAAAGCCGTTAATAAAAATATTGTTGAACAAATTATTACGAAGTTCTTTGGTTCTGAAAAACAAAAGTTAAGACAGATTGATTTATTTTCGAAAATTGGTCTGATACCGAAAACAATTGTCTTAAACCCAAATGGCGGAAGAACAGAGGATATGAAGTTTGACAAGATTAATTTCAACGAATGGTTTGTTGATGGAGAAGAATATGAAGATAGCTATCTTTATGATTTTTTCTATAATCATAAGTTTCTTTTTGTAATTTTTAAAGAATCTAAAAAGGATTCTCCGCTACTTGAAAATCAATTTGTTGGATTCAAACGATACAGTTTTACAGAAGAGTTTTTGGAAACTGAATTAAAGCCATATTACTATGAGTTGAAACGATTGATTTCAAATAATGAAATTCGCGAGGAACCTGTACTTTATAAAACCGGCGAAAAAAAGGGACAACCGATTATTAATCCAAAAGGTACTATGAAAACTGAGATAAATTTCCCTAAATCTAAAGATTATAAAGTGTTTACGAGAGGTTCAGGTGTTGATTCATCAAAAAAACCAGTAGTTCTCAATGGCGTAAAAATGTATGCACAATACTTTTGGATTAAAGGAAAATGGATTGTAGACGAACTTGAAAACGAGAAATATATCTAGTAAGAAAATAAAATCTTGTGTAGTGATTTCTTTTTGAATTTATGCTTGATCTTTTAAAAATGATCGGTTATAATAAAAACAACAATAAACGAAAGGATGTTCGTATATGTGTCAAAGACAATTAAACATCCTCGAACTCTTTGCTGGAGTCGGAGGATTTCGAGTTGGTTTAGAGAACTCAAATCCTGATTTATATAAAACTAAATGGGCGAATCAGTGGGAACCTTCTAAAAAATCACAAGATGCATTTGAAGTGTATAACTATAAATTTCCGGATAGTGAAAATATCAATATTTCAATTGAGGATATTACCAATGAAAAGTTTGCAAGCATGGATGCAGATATTATTGTAGGCGGTTTTCCTTGCCAAGATTATTCGGTTGCAAGAAGTAAAAAACATGAATTAGGAATTGAGGGGAAAAAGGGAGTTCTATTCTGGCAAATCATTAGAGCAACTAATTGCATAAAACCCAAATATTTGATTTTAGAAAATGTAGATAGACTATTGAAAAGTCCATCAAAGCAACGTGGACGTGACTTTGCGATAATGTTATCTGCTTTCAATAATTTAGGCTATTCAGTTGAATGGAGAGTTATAAACGCTGCTGAACATGGCGGTGCACAACGACGTCGTCGAGTATTTTTCTTCGTTTATCGTAATGATACTCCATTTGCAAAGGAAATGGATGAAAAATACGGAGTAATGAAGAATGATGTTATTCTAGACTGGGATGACCATGCATTTGATGAATACATTTTCAAAGATGGATTATTTGCACGCCAATTTCCAATAAAACAAGAGTTGAAATATGACGGAAAAAAAGCACGTCACTATTCAGACCGACTTAGTGATGATACAGTTGAAGTTTCTGATAGGTTTACAGGAAAGGTTTGGAATACTGGTATTATGCGTTATGGTCGATATTTTACGATTGATACACAAGCATCAGACTCAGAATTAGCAAAAGTACGTACACTTGGTTCAATTTCACAACTAGTTGAAGAAGTGGACGAGAGTTTCTATATTACTGATGAATCTAAATTAAAGAAATTCCAGTATTTGCGTGGACCGAAGAAAATTCAACGTACGAGTGCTGAGGGACATCAGTACACGTTTTCAGAAGGTGGAATGGCTCCATTTGATGATTTAAATTTACCAGGGCGTACGATGCTAACAAGTGAAGGATCTGTAAATAGAAGCACACACCTCTTGAAAATAGGAGAACGTTACCGTTTAATAACTCCGATTGAGGCAGAGAGATTAAATGATTTTCCTAGTGATTGGACACGCTATAAGTTACATAGTGGCCAAATAGTTGAGGTTAGTGACCGCATGCGTTACTTCTTTATGGGAAATGCGTTAGTGACAAGCATTATCAAACGTATTGGTGATGAATTACAAAGCATCATTGCGATGGAAGAAGAAGAGGAAAAAGAGAAAGTTCTAATATAATTTTCAAGAAAACTAATAGACTTTTTATAAGAGATTTAGAAAGCTCATGTTAAGTTTGTAGAAGATGGTGTCTGTATTGTGCAGGCATCATCTTTTTTAGTAACCATATTCTTGGAGTAATTCAATATTTATTAAATGGTTCTCCTAAATAGTCAATACTTTATATGAGCATTAAGACTTTCCGTCTGACGGATGTACTTTTATTTAGTAATGGATAATGGATATGTGTAAAAATGAAATTGGATATTCATGGAATAAGTGTAGTAGTCAATAAGCTAAAGGAGATGTATAAATGGATAGCTATGAAGAATGGTTGATAAAACAAAATTTATCTGACTCTTCAAAAGGTAATTACATAAGAGCAATAAATTTTTTAAAAGCTGAATTAAACAATGCCTATACAAAAGAGTTATTCGAAAGTGATGATTTATCTGCAATCGATAAATTACTTAAAGAGAAAGCATTTATTGAAATAAATAACAGACACCATCATGTTTATAGTGCCGCCTTGAGGCATTATAGAAAGTATATTGAGGAAACAGCTAAAAGTGACAAGGATATGGATGGAAATTCTCAGTCAATTAAAGATGAAATCATTGAGGCATTAAAAGAATTAGGCGGGAGTGGGAGCTTAGAAGAAATTTATAATAGTGTAAAAAACAGAAATATATTGGATTTAAATAAATATAAAGATTGGCGAGCTCAAATTAGAAAGGTTATTTATTTATATTCTAGTGATGCAGACAAAGTATTTAAAGGGCAGCCTAGAGACTATAATGATATTTTTTATGCTATACAGGGCAAGGGGAATGGGATATGGGGGTTACGTAATTTTGGCCAAGATCCTAGAAACGGTAATTCAGAAGACAAAGAAGTGAAGTTAATGGAATTAAATAATGTAGAGTTAATTGAGCATATCTATTCTTACATTTCATCCATTGGATTTAGTTATTCATACTCCAACATTAAAAATCTCTTTCTATCCATACGCTCAAAACCCTTCGTCATTATCTCAGGAATCTCCGGAACAGGAAAAACAAAAATTGTCCAACTATTCGCAGAGGCAATTGGCGCAACAGAAAAAAACGGGCAGTTCAAATTAATCCCAGTACGCCCTGATTGGAGCGATAGTTCGGACTTACTTGGTTACAGAGATATTAAAGGGGAATTTGTGAAAGGTCCGTTAACTGAGATAGTGGAACATGCTTTAGACAATCCTGATTTACCGCATTTTGTTCTTTTAGATGAAATGAACCTGGCGCGTGTTGAGTATTACTTTAGTGATGTTCTAAGCGTGATGGAAAGTCGCAAAAAGGATGGGAAGGGGCGCTTTTCTTCATCCCCATTACTTCCGAGTTATGATGAATCGCTGACGCTCCCTGGCAACTTGTACGTAATCGGTACCGTGAACATGGATGAAACCACTTATTCTTTCAGTAAGAAAGTATTGGATCGTGCCAATACGATTGAATTTAATGAAATTGATTTACTGAATTTTGATTCGATGATGGATAATGAGCCGATTGAGCCGATTCGAGTTTCAAACGATGTACTTGAATCTACTTACATTCATTTAAAAGATGCATTCCAAACTCACGAAGCACTTATTCGAAAAGTTTCAGAAAAGATCAATACAATCAACGACTATCTGGTACCAATTCATGCCCAAGTTGGTTATCGTGTTCGGGACGAGATTTCTTTTTACATGGCACATAATACTGAAGGCGGAATGTTACTAACAGAAAATGAAGCGATGGATTTCTGTATGATGCAAAAGATCCTTCCACGTATTAGCGGTACCGAAAGTGTTGTTCGCCCAGTATTGAAAAATCTAGAAGAAGAGTTAAAACAGTATCCTAAATGTACAGCCAAGATTACTGAAATGATTGCGAGGTTAGATGATCATGGCTTCGTATCCTTCTGGACTGCTTAAGAACGAGCAACTGCTAACGATCAAAACCGATGAACTCTATTTAGTCATTTCGGGTGATCTCGATTTGAACCGCTACAATCAGGAAAGCTACAAATCCTTTATTGAAGAGAACGAATCCATGTATTTTAGCTCTTCAAAAGAAGCCATAGTCGAAGTATTTGATATTGAAAGTAAACAATTAGTTGAGCGAGTTGGTCAACCTTTTCTGCCAATTTTCTTTGAGAACGGAAGATATGAAGTACAGGTCATGCCGAAGAATGATAGTGTGATTCAGTTTTATCATGAATATGAAGGCTTTCGAAAAGCTGTACGTCCCATATTGAACACAAACATTCTGAGTGGTACGCTTCATTTCCAAAATGAAGTGGGCTTTAGTAACTTTGAAATTCGTGATAATCATGGAAATACATTGCTATCGGTTGTTATTGAGGTCTATCCAACCAAACTCGATTATAAGAAGGACTATCGTGCACTTTTAAATGAAGTGAGTGAGGAAGTTTATAATCTAGCATATGACTTTTTGAAGCGTACCTTTTTAAAAGGGTCTACCGAAGTGTACAAAGAGCGAACAGGCGTGGAATTTTATCGTCTCATTCAAAAACATTTTGAAGAGTATTTGAAAGCAGTTAACTTCGTGGAGCAAAAGCCGCATCGCCAATTAGAAACAACCTACCAGGAAGTTCGTGGGGAGCGCTTACGAAAGCAGGATAGTGTAGGACGAGCCTATTTGCGAAAGAATGCCAATTTGTTTGTTGAGGTGGGGAGTGGTATTCCCATTAATGGGAAACAAATGTTGCCTAAAAAAGGGCTGCTCATTAAGAAGGTTCATACTTATGATACCCATGAGAATCGCTATGTGAAGATGACGCTTGAACGACTTTATCATCGCATTGAGAGTCTTTCCCAAAGTATCCAAAAAGCAAAAGAGCAATTTCAGGTGAACCCGGATCTAGAAGTGATAAGAATACTTGATTCAATGAAAGATGATTTATCAAAAAAACTGAAAAAACCTTTTTGGAGAAACATCGGAAGACTAGATCGTTCCGTAATGAGCGTCGTATTACAAATGGCGGCAGGCTACCGGGATGTTTATCAAATCTATGCGACTCTTTCTAAAGGGATAGTTCTTAGTGGTGAAATTTATAAGATGTCCATTAAAGATATTGCGTTACTTTATGAATATTGGACATTTTTAAGACTCGGTCGAATTTTAAATGAGCAGTGTGATCAAATTTCTCAAGATATTATTAAGGTGCATAACAATGGATTAGTCGTCAATCTTCGTTCAGGTAGTGGGGCTAAGAGAGTATTTCGTAATAAAACAACTGGCGAAATCATCAAGCTCCAATATCAATATTCAACAGGGAAGAGCGCAGTTACCGTAAGACAAATCCCTGATACCATGCTCATCATTGAAAAGTTGGGGAAAAGTTATAAATATATGTACATTTTTGATGCGAAGTATAGGGTGAACTTTGGAAATGATAACAACCCAAATGGGCCTGGGCCAATGGAAGATGACATTAATACGATGCACAGATATCGAGATGCTATCGTTGCTGAGAGTAATGGTGAATATGAACGGGCTGCTTTTGGAGCGTTCGTGTTATTCCCATGGAGCAATCAAGAGGACTATCAAAACCATTCTCTGTATCAAAGTATTGAAAAGGTAAATATCGGTGGACTCCCATTCTTACCGAAAGCTACAGATTTGGTTGAGGGCATAATTCATAACCTATTAAACAAAAGCGCGGATGAATTACAGAGTGAAGGGATTTTACCAAGAGGCACGAAGGAATTTTTATATTCCAACAATGAGGACTTAGTGTTGATTGTGCCGGTAGAAGACGGTTTGGAAGAGATTTTATTAAACCGTTCAATTCATGTACTAGAGAAAGCTCTTCCTTCTCATTGGACGAAAGCAAACAAAGTAGCTTTATGTACGAATGAAGGGATTATAGAAGAAGGCCTCATTGAGAAGGTTGTAAGAAAAGGTAAACAGCTTACATTCTACTTAGAATCTTGGGCATCACAATGGGAGCCTATTGAGGCAAAAGGTTATCAGTTAACAGAACCTATATTAGTTGAAGAATATTTATATAATGATGCAAAGATGTTACCTGAATTATTCATAACACCAGAGCAGCGGCAGGTTTGGTTGATGTTGAAGGGGATATCTAACCACATTGACATCGAACTAGATTCAAATCTCGCCTCACAACAATCTAGAATTAATTCCTATCAACTAAATGAACATAAATTTATTTGGACATCCAGTTACTTACTCCATGAATATCACGAAACTATTGACTTAATTCCTTTAGAAGATTTAAAAGACAATTCATTTAGAGTTCTAAGCGAGCTAGCAGCTAAAATTTAGTAGGGTTTATGCATTACAAACAATGGATTCATTCATTATGTTCTTGAAATAAATATGCTATCCTAATGATAAATGACAAAAACAAGGAGTGATAAATAATGAAATGGGAAGATGTTCGTAATTTATACCCTGATCAATATGTAAAACTTAACATCCTTGATTTTTATCTAGAACCTGATAGGAAAATTGTCACTGACGTTGCATTGGTGAATGTTATTGAAGATTCAAAATTGGCTACAAAAGAGTTACTAAAATCCAAAGGCGATACCATTGTTTATCATACAGGTTCAGAAAAAATTGTGATTAAAATGAGAAACCCTACAGGCTTAAGGAGTATCAGTTAGCATTAGTGGATAAGAATATTCTTTTCAAAAAACCGTTGATTTTATAAGGCTCGGTTCTCATTGAAAAAAGAAATGAAGCTTGATTTTGGAAATTTAGCTGATTGGGGAATCAATGGTCTCATAGACTCGATATTTTAATTAATGGGAAATTTACCATTGACCTAGATAAGTTAGAGTTAGTTCAAAATTATTAATAAAAACATGGATTTGCGGCGTACCTTCAAATGAGGGCTACGCTTTTTCTTTTTCACTTGCAATTTTCTCAACAGCTGGAATATCGGCAGGGGCAAAAGTAAGGTTCTTGATTTCATCTCGTGTTACCCATTTTGTGTCTGCATGTTCTAAAGCGGTAGGTTGTCCATTAACTAGTTTAGCCTTATAGGTCTCCAGACGAACTATGACTTTTTCATACTCGTAAGTTGTATCTTCAACTTTTTCTCCAACTTGGATGGTACAATTGAATTCCTCTTGAATTTCTCGTTCTAACGCTTGTTCAGGCGTTTCTCCTTCTTCAATCTTGCCTCCAGGGAATTCCCAAAAGTTTGGAAGGGACATTTTCGGACTTCGTAATGCGCAAAAAATTTCATTGCTTTCATTTTCAATAATTGCTCCAACTACGTGGACTGTTTTTTTCATAGATAGATCACCTTTGCTTATTTTGATAATGTAATTCTACCCAACTTCCAATACTTGAGCATCACTTTAATCGAAGTTGAAATAAGCTCTTTTTCTAGAATTAAATATATATTTAATTGTCATTTTGTCCCTTTTCTAAAATTAGCATATACTTAACCCAAATTATAGTTTTGTTAGATGGGTGGAATAGTCTTTTTCGCTGGATAAATAAAGTTAATAGATTATATTCCGTATAATGAAAGTGACTTTTACACAATGGAAAACAACCTCATTCTATGCTATAATTAACATATAACAACCGAAGTAGAAAGTGATGTGACATGATGCAAACAATTGATCGAGCGATGGATATTATAAGGGTATTGTCCAAAAATGCCCAAGGACTACCGATCACAGAGCTTTCAAAGGAATGTGGCCTTCCACTTAGCACAATGCACCGCTTGTTGAAATCATTAGAAGAAAATGGTCTCATTCAACAGAATGAAAAAACGAAGGAATACGGCATGGGAACGCTTTGGCTTGAGTATGGGTTACAAATGTATGATTCCATGGACTTTACTAGTCATATCAGAACGGAAATGGAAAAGCTGATGCACATAGTGAAGGAAAGTATTTATTATAATAAGCCAGTGAGTGGGATAGAATCTTTAATCCTTGAACGTATTGATAGTCCTGAAAATGCCATCCGCGTTTTCGATAAAATTGGTTTAAGAATTCCCATGAATATTGGGGCAGCCAATAAAACCATGCTTGCTCATATGAATAAGGTAAAGTCAGATCAGTTCATCAATGCGCTCATTCCGGAAGAGGAAAAGTCTAGTTTTTATGAGCAACTACATGAAATCAAAGCAAATGGTTATGGAATTAGCCGTGGTGAACGAACTGAAGGAACCATTTCTATAGCAGCGCCTGTTTTTAATCACTCTGGTGATATAGAAGGGGCTATTAGTATTGGGTGCGTAAGCTTTAACATGACGGATGAAAGGCTGCAATTTTTAATTGAATATGTGCTGGAAAGTGGCAAACGCATTTCGAAAAATTTAGCTTATAATGGCTAATGGTTAGACTTGTAATCAATGAAAAAATGCCCCAAAGTTTTGGGGCACATCAAGGTCTTGCTTATACTTTTAAAGTTTCTTTTTCTCTATCTTCAACAATTACCTCAGCTTGAAGTATATCAACGGGTTCTCGTTTTTTACGATACTCATTTTTGAAATAGTAGAATAGATAACATGCAGCTAAGAATGCGATTCCGATGACCAGTCCTAATATTTGTGATGGATCTGTTGCTAAGAATGCTAATAACCCAGTACAAATGACAATACATGCGATGGGTACGAAAGGATAGAATCTAACTCTGTACCTTAAATCCTCTACTTTTCCACCAGCTTTGATATATTTTCGTCTAAACATAAGTTGTGACACGGCAATCCCAATCCAAGAAATTGTTACGGAAATACCTGCGATGGACATTAAGATGACAAATACAGTATCAGCTGCTAATACGCTTGTTAATAACGATAACAAGGAAAATACCATGGTAAAGACTAGTGCCGCAAATGGAACTTTGCGTTTATTTAAGGTACCAAACATTCTCGGAGCCATGCCTTCATTGGACATGGACCATAGTAAACGTGTGGAAGCATAAATACATGAGTTTCCTACCGATAGAACAGCTGTTAAAATAACAAAATTCATAATATCGGCTGCATAAGGAATGCCGACTAAATCCATTAACGTCACGAAAGGACTTTCCATTAACCCTAGTTCACTTGCTGGGAAAATCGCAGACAAGATAATAATAGAAGAAAGGTAGAACACGACGATTCGGAATAATACATTTCGAATGGCGCGAGGAATGTCTTTATTCGGATTTTCACTTTCACCAGCCGCAATCCCGATGAGCTCAGACCCTTGATAGGAGAAAATAACATTCATCATCGTTATAAAAATAATGGCAAGTCCAGCAGGGAACATACCTGTTGGGGCTAAATTCTCTACAAATGGTGCGGGGCGGTCTTCTAGTGGCATGATGCCCACTGCAGCTGCTAGTCCAATCAAAATAAATAAAATAACGGCCACCACTTTAATCCCTGCAAACCAATATTCCGCTTCCCCAAATGCTTTTGTTGTCAGAGCATTGAGTCCAAAGAGTAGGGCGATAAAAACGGCACACCAGATCCATATTGATGTATCCGGGAACCAGCGTTGCATCAAGATTCCAGCTGCCGTAAATTCAACGCCTGCTGTTGTCGCAGAGCCAACGAAATACATCCAACCCAATGAGAAACCTGCAGAAGGGTTAATAAATTTCGTTGCATAGGTTTGGAATGAACCCGAAACAGGCATGAATACTGCAAGCTCTCCTAAACAAACCATCACCATGTATAATATTAAGCCACCAAATATATAACCTATTAATGCACCTCCAGGGCCCGCCTGATTAATCGTATACCCTGCATTTAAAAATAGACCTGTCCCAATTACACCACCAAGAGACAACATAAATAAATGGCGACTCTTCATCGCGCGGTTTAATTGGTTTGATTGATTATTCAAATTTTCCACTCATTTCACCATCCTCTTTGTCTAGTGGGTGTTCTTTTAATCCTTAAAAGTAGGAGAACACTAGATTATTTCTATCTAAATTTCCAGACAGATTAGTAGAGCAATTTACATGAGGAACACTTTATTTCATATGGTTTATGCAATGATGAAGGGGAGAGGGAGGGGCCTAAAAGTTAGACCCATTCTCTCGGTTTAACAATGTTTGGTTATTAAAAACGTAGTGATAAACAGCTTAACCCGCCATCTTGTTTTTGGAATTCTGTCATTTCAAGCTCAATTGTCTTAAAGCCTGCATCTTCAATTTTTTGCTTTGTTTCATCGTATCCTTTTGGAAGAATCACATAGTCATTGACGCGAATACAATTTGCTGAGTATTCATTCGTTTTGGAAACAATGATTTTGACATATTGTTCAAAATCAGGGTGATCAATAAACTCCCCAGCCACAACCATTTTGTTATTGCCAAGATACGCGATTCCAGTTTTTAGATGGAAGAACTCTTTTAGTTGAACAATGGTTGCTTTATAACCTTCAGACTCTAAAATTTCTTTTAATTGGCGAGCACCTTCTTCGTTCGTACGTGTTGAAATCCCAATATAAAAGTGATCATCAGCTTGAAGAACATCACCGCCATCAAGAGTACCTGGAGATTGGATGTGATAAATTTTGTCATAGAATTCCTTTAACACAGGTTCCATTTCAACGATTTCTTGATTTCTAGATGCCGCGCCTGGATTTGATACAACTGCGAATTCCTTAGTTAAAACGGCTGTATCTTCAACAAACGTAGAGTCTGGGTAATCTTCACTGGCTGCTAGGTGAGTGACTTCCACACCACATTGTTTTAATGCTTCAATATAAGCGGCATGTTGAACTAACAGTTGATCGTAATCGGGTGTTCCTAAATCAGAAGTCGTTAATCCGTTCACGTAGCTTTTTCCTGGAGTTTTAACAATGACATGTTTAAACGTAATTTCTTCTAACGTTTTTTGAGTTTCATTTTTTAACATAATTAATCTTCCTTTCTATTTATCAAGTTTAATGGGGTAGTGGATAGCACAGTTTCTTAAAATAAAATTTCAAATTTTGAACAGTGTCTAGCTGCGGCGGCTACACCCTCGAGGTCGCTTCGACAATACCAGCGAAGGCAAAAAAGCGCCTTCACCGGTATTGTCTCCAGCGCTTGTCGGGTGTGGACGAGCCGCCTTCGCTTTTCTTAAATCCGAACAACCGGGCAAGTTAGGCAAGTAGGGCCACCTGTTCCTTTGTAGCTAATTTCAGTTCCTGTGTATTCGTAAACCGTAGCACCCACATCTAACAAATGTTTCTTTGTCACTTCATTTCCAGCGACCATAACACATACTCTTGGAGCTAAAGCCAGAACGTTACATCCTAATTTCAGATACTCATCGTCTGGCACTTCGACTAATTTAATGCCGCGTTTAATTAATAACTGTCTAAAGAAAACAGGCATTAATCGAGAGTGCACAACTGCTAAATCGTGATCAACCATACTAATAAAGGACATCAAGTGAAGACACTCACTTTCTCCTTGATCATGTGGAAGCTGTACAACAATGAACTCATCAACTAGATCTTTTGTGATTTCTCTTAATTGATTAATAGCTTCTAAGTTTGTTCGATAACCCAAACCTACAGCAAGTGTGCGTTCTCCTAACCAAACGATATCTCCGCCGTCACATACGGCATCACCAGTTAATTCTCCGATGATTGGGATTCCTTTTTCTTTTAAATATTCTTTATAAACTTGAGCTTCAGGTTGTCTGAGTTCTTTACCAGACTTTAAGATAATTGCTCCGTCTTTAGTGAACTTGACTGGATCATGAGCATAAATGGAATCCAATCCTACTCGACTTGTTTGCGGGAGAAAATCAATGCTAGGTACATGCTTTTCTAGGATGGAAAGAAATTCACCATATTCTTTTAAGCTTTCTTCAAAATTAGGCTCTTCAATATAATTGAATGTTTGCCAGTTCTCACTTAAGTGCTTCTGACTAATAAACGCATCATTTGGGTGTTTAACAATGACTCTTTGTAGGGAGTTCACCATGGATGTGCAATAACTAGTTGAAGTTTGAGTTGACATGTAAAATACCTCCGTTTCCGTTATGCGGAAAATTATTTTATTAATCGGAAAACCTGATTTAAATTTAACATCGACATCATTAAACAGTCAATTGAATTTTTTGAATATTTGATAAATCAACTTCTTATGATTCTTATTTTGGGGATCCTGGTGAAGCGGGCAGGGGGTAAAGGTGAGAAGGGGTGGTGAGTTAAATAAGGATTGTGTTGGAGCATAACTAGCGTCTGAGTAAATTGATTGGCCACTTTGATGAAAGCGATAGCGACTAGCCGAAACAATGGTTTTTAATTTCGTATAGTAAACTTGTTCTAAAATAAAAAAAGAGAACTTTGAGGTTCTCTTTTTGAATCAATATCTATTACTACAGGATTATAAAATCTCGCTTCAACAAAGAATACATAAACAAATCATCAAACTTCCCACGGGTATATTCATAGCTCCGTAATAGACCTTCCTTTAGGAAACCATGTTTTATTACTAGCTTTTGCGACGATAGGTTAGCAGGTTCAATCAGTGCTTCGATTCGATTTAAATGCAGATGTTCAAAACCGTAGTTCAAAATAGTACTTACAGCTTCACTGGCGAATCCTTGTCCCCAATAGGTCTTACTCAACTCAAAGCCAATTTCTGAACGGTGGTGTTGCGAAACCATCCGGTGGAATCCGCAACTGCCAATCACTTCATCTTGCCCTTTGATCGTAATGCCCCATCTGATTCCCGTCTCTTCCGAAAAGATCTTGTCGTACCAGTCAATCTCTGCGAGTGCATCATCAATTGTCTGGAAAGGGGATAAACCATAATATCTCATGACATCTTCATCCGAAAGATAGCTAAGCACGCTACCTGCATCGGCTTCTGTAATTCTTCTTAATACCAATCGCTCTGTTTCTATAACAGGGAACTCCCTAGTTATGTTCATCGTAAACACCCCTAATCATTAGTTGTAACGATTTACTAAATAGTCTACAGAAATCTCTTTCTTAGCGAACAATCGAATTGTCTAAAATATAACATTCGGTTATAAGGAGAAAAATGGAAATAGAAGTTTACTAAAAGTTTAACATAAGTAGGATTATTTTAGTGTTATACATAAAGCAACTTTCCAATTTAAAGAAATTCTTTTGTGCTTACCAATTTCATCCTATTCATGTGAATCGTACTAAAAGCAATGAAGAGAGGGGAAGGCTTACAAAAGACGTAGGAAAATAGCAAAAGATTTAATCTAGAAAGGGGATCGGTTATGTGTAAGAAAATAAGTTGTGTTTTTCTACTACTGATAATACTTTTCGGACAACTATGGTCGGTTCCACTCTTAGCCGTCGCGGCAAAATCCTTCGATCCAGCAGATGTTGATGAATATGTGACGAATTATATTTATAAAAATGGACTGCCTGGTGCAGCTGTTGTCATTGTGAAGGATGGGAAGGTGCTTTACGAAAAAGGGTTTGGTCATGATTCGAATGGAAACCCACTAACCGCCAAGTCCAAAACTGGGCTTGCTTCTGGTACGAAACCATTCACTGCGTTTGCTGTTTTACAATTGGTGGACCGGGGGGGAATTAAACTAGATGAACCGGTTGTCACGTATCTTCCGGAGCTAACATTAAACGATGAAAGATGGCAACAGGTAACGATTCGCCAATTACTAAGCCACACATCGGGACTGCCGAATCCTACCATTGTAGGTCCGGCAAGTACCCCTAAAGAAGGGGTAGGTCGTTTCCATGATTGGCAACTACAAGCAGACCCTGGGCAAAAATATTCGTATAGCAATGCAAACTACTGGACGCTAGCTTATTTGGTTGAGCAAATCAGTGGAATGACGTTTAACGACTACCTCACACAAAATGTATTTCAACCACTTGGAATGAATGACTCCATTTCTGCTGTAAACTCAGGGGAGATTGTGGGGAAGTTAGGGATTCCTCGTGGGTATGTTACGTTATTTGGTACCGCGATGCCGTGGACAGAGCTTGAACAAATGTTTAGTGGGGCGGGAAGCATTTTTACGACAGCGAGTGATATGGGGAAATGGTTATCCATGCATACGAACGGTGGAGTAAATGAAAAAGGGGAGCGGTTATTATCTGAAGCGTTACTAAAGGAGTCGTATTCTCCACAACCTGGCAGTGAAAAATATGGGCTTGGTTGGTCCTTAAGCTCTCCAACTATTAAACCAGCACGGATTTCTCATAGTGGTTCGCTTTCAACATTCCAATCTCAACAAGACATCGTTCCAAGTAGTGGCTATGCCGTTGCTGCTTTACTCAATAGTTTCACCACGACATTCGAACATTCCTATGAAATTAGTTCCGGGATTATCCAACTAACAGAAGGACAAGAACCCGAATTGAAAGCCCCAACGCCTAAAATTATTGACTTCATACTTGGTGGCGTCACATTGATTTATCTAATTTTAGGGGTCAGAGGAATCGTAAGAAGTAAAAAATGGGTAGAAAAACGAAAACAACAGCCATCCTGGAGATTTTATTTGCGGTTAATTCCACAATTGATTCCAGTTATAGGGGTGGGCTGGCTACTATTTATTGTTCCGAATCTACAAAATAACAGCTCAACGATGAAGGATGCGTTCGGTCTTTTCCCGTCTGCGATGATACTCTTGGTGCTGGCTTTTATCATTGGATGTGTTCTTACCATTATGAGGGTTTATCATCGAGTGAAGTTAGGTAGATAGTAGTGGGTACAATAGAAAAGAGCTAGGGAAGTGCTCGTAGGTCATTTTATTTAAAATGACTTCATTCACCGCAAAATACACTTCCTCGTTCTTTAATTGCATCAATGACGACTGCACGTTGCTCGCTTAATGTTGCATACATGCTATATGCACGCATTTTTTGGCGTATCAATTCATTTTCATTGTGAATATAGAGTGGAATTCCATGCTCAAAAATTTGCATCGTCAACACAGTGTCGATTTGCTTGATATCCACTAAATCCACTTCACGCCCACAAAGCAAAGCTAATTCCCCGATAAGTTCAAACCGTTCATAGGATGATAGCTGCTTGTTGCTGAAATACGCAAGGTCCAGATCGCTCTTTTCATGCGCGGTCCCTTTTGCAAAAGAGCCAAATAGGATAATGAAGTCGGGATTTACATGTTGTTTTAACTTTTTAATAACTTGCGCTTGGATTTCTTCTTCAAGCATGCATATCACCACCTTTTCTTTATTATAAACGTATATGAAAAAACCGCACTTATACTTATTAAGGGGTGCACAACATCATAAAAAGACAACCAAGGAATTCTAAGCATTCCCCGGTTGTCTTTTTAGTTTATTGTTTATTCCGTATCAGTTTTTGGTGCACGTACTGGTTTGAAAATAGATAGGATATAAATCACTAAGCCTACAAGTCCAATTCCTAAAATCGTCATGAACGACCCACCAGTGTAGAAGCCACTACCGAAGTAGAAAATTTCACGTAACCCATCCGCAGCAAAGCGAATTGGAACCCAAGGGCGAATGAATGTGACGAAGAAATCTGGTAGCATTTCTTTTGGCGTCATGAGAACCCCCATACCTAATAACATCACAACCATGAATAACGTAATCGCTGGTTTACCAATCCATGCCGTAACTGCTGATACTAATAAGAAGAAACAGAACGCTGCAAAGGATACGAACGAACCAACTAAGAAGTAACTAGGCATATTAATACCCGCGACCTTACCTAACGTTGCCACGGTAAATCCTGAGAATAGGGCGATAATAATCCCGAATAACACTTGGCCGCCCATTAAGCGTAAAGTCTGTTTGCGAGTTAACATTTCCTTTTTCAAAATGCCCGATGTAGATAGGAATAAAACGAACCCACCGATTAACGCACCTACCCAAGCAGGCACCGCCATTAACGTAGGGGCACTACCGTTTGCAGTAGAAGCTGTAATGGCGTTAAATACTTTTTCTTCAGAAACAATTGGATTTACAAGTACAGCTGCTTGGTCCGCATCAATTTGTTGACCATTCAGTTGCGCAATAAAGTTTGTAGAATATTGGTTGCTCAATTGCGTAATGAAACCGTTTAAAGCAGTCTTTGCATAGTTCGCACCCGTCATGTTATAACCTTGGTTAATATAAACTTGTAAAGTTGCTGGCGTGTTGTCAGTCAACGTATTTTGTAAGGCATTATTATAGCCTTCAGGAATGACTAATGCCGCATAATATGTTTTGTCTTTAAATAAATCTTCAATATCCGCTTCGTCTTCACTTGTAAAAGCTAACATCGGCTCTTCATCATCAGTACCTTTACTCATATGTTCGATTGCTGATTTAACAGTGTCCACATGCTCGCCTTCATCATTTACAATCAATGCAACAGGTAAATTTCTTACTTGTGGATTGCCTTGTGCGAATAAGTTTACCGAGAATAAAGCGATGATTAATATAACAGCAATAGGAGCAGCCCACGCTAATTTTTCTTTAAATAATCTCAAGGAGATCATCCTTTCTCAATTTTCAACAGGTTGTTTAGTAGTACGTGAATATCTTATAATGTTGGGGTACACTAAGCAATGAACAAAAGTGAACATATTGTTGGATTTTACTGAGAAGAGTGGATGTAATGAGCGTTTATACTGAAAAAAATAGAAAAACAAAACAGCTGATTCAAAAGTCATTTATGGAAATTTTGGAGAGTAAATCATTTGAATCAATCACAATAGGGGACATTACGAAGACAGCACAAATCAATCGCGGAACTTTCTATCTGCATTATCAAGATAAATTCGATTTGCTCGATCAAATAGAACAACAGTTGTTTGAGGATTTAGGCCAACATATCGATGAACTGCAATCTCGTTATTCATCTACCCAAACCTTTGAAAAAGAACAAGAGCAGTTAGCCGCTACATTATTTAGTTTTATTGAAATACACGCGCCAATGCTTAAGATATTCTTAAGCGATCATGGAAGAGCGGGCTTTCACATTCGCTTTAAAAATGCCGTTTCAACAAAGGTGCGATTTAACTTAGAGAAAAATGAAAGCTTCACGGCCAATTTAAAAGTCCCAATGGAATACTTTTTATCCTTTATCACATCAGCTTTCTTAGGCCTAATTGAACAATGGGTCCAAAATGGGCTAGACAAAACCCCTCAAGAAATGACCGCATTATATATTGATATTATTTTGTTTATCAAAAAGAGATAGGGACAGGGGGACAGGCACCTTGTCCCAGTTTCGATCAAAGGCATTTGAATTTCCATTTCAAATGCCTTTACAAAAAACGAATCGAAAAGAGCCAGTCCTAATGGGGCTGGCTCTTTATCTATTGACAGTAAGCTTCATCGAATAAATCTGCTCTGGTTTGTCATTTGGAGTTAAGTGAAGTCATGTTTGTCCAATGCAGTAACGCCTTTACCATCACACGCTGGGCAAATTTTTTTTGAGGATTAATGCAATTAAAAAATCCTCTTAATAGTTTTTCACTAAAAAAGAAAAAGAATAAGAATAAAAAAGCCATTACCTTCACATGCTATTTTTTGTGGAGGTGAGAGAACACATGGCACAAAACAACAACAACAACAACCAACGCAACAACCGTCAAAATAATGATGCAAACAACCGTAACAACCGTGAGGAGTTTGCTGAAGATTTAAACTTTGACCGCAACAACAACAATAACAACAACCGCAACAATAACAACCAAAACAACAATAACAATCGTTAATAAAACCATTTTATAGATTAGAGAAGTTGGAAGACTACTCTCATCTGAATCCTGAATAATGTTACTTTTTCATAAAGTGCGTTATTCGGGATTTAATAATTGGATAAGTTATAGGCCATAAAATCTTTCCGTAGTAGCTCAGTGGTAGAGCAATCGGCTGTTAACCGATTGGTCGTAGGTTCGAGTCCTACCTCCGGAGTATTAAATAATCGATTTGAATTTCCAAATCTCAAACAGACGAACGATATTCTTGTTAAAGGATAAGCGTTCGTTTTTTCATGATCACCAATAAATAACTTTAACAAAATAAAATGAGTATTTTACAGCATTTATTTTTTTAATAATATGGCGCATTTTCAGAGGATGAGCTCTCAATTTACAGGAGAATTGTTGTAGTGGTTTGTGGGAATTTCGCTCGAACTTGATAGGCAAGCACAAAAAACCTAGCACTATAGGCTAGGTTTTCGCGTTATCGTTCGTTGGGATGAAAGAATTATAGCAATTTTAAAAACCTATTTCTCCATTCCTCTGCAAGAGCATCAACAGTCAATATTTTTTCAATTGATGCTTTATCTTGCTTTTGGTGGAAAAGAATTTGTGTAGCAAAAGAAACGGATATTTCTTTTTCATGTTTTTCTAAAAGTGTGATTTCTGAATCTAACATAATAGTTCCTTCTTCCAATACCCGAAAGAAGTAGCCGGTTAGTGTTGTATCAATCACTTTCTTTAAAAAACCTTTTTCCTCGTTATAATTGGAGATCGTAACACAAGGTACCCTTCCTTGTGTTACTTGAAGAATAGTATCTCCTATTTTAAAAATGTCACCAATACATACCTGTTCTTCTGTCATACCTGCTGCGGTAATATTTTCTCCAAAAGCAGGTAATATAAGCTTTCTTTGAAATTCCTCTTCCCAATAAGAGTAATGTTCGAATGGATACATACAAACTACACGGTCTGGTCCCCCGTGAAATTTGTGATTTGCAACATCATCATCAACGATTCCAAGTTTCTCTACCTTAAAAGCTTGTACAGCTGATTTTCCTATGCCAGAAACTTCTTTTCTATTATTCCAATTATATTCCTTAGGTTTTCCGATAGCTAAATTAATAATTTTTCTAGTCACGTTGAATTTACCTCGTTTCTACAGAGCTACAAAATTAAATGCAATTATAAATTCTATTATACTAGTGACATCTGAAAATTTACAATTTTTAAGAAACTGAGGATAAGAAAAGGTGAGGATTTCAAGGATATCAATAAGTTCTTGTTTAAGTTTAAAGTTAGTTTCCTCATAATCTTAGGGAAGGAATAACTTCTTAGGGGGAAACTAATACTAAGTTTAAATATATTTGTTTAAGGGAGTGCTATTTAATGCGTGCTGTTGTGATTGATGAATATGGTAGTAAAAATGTGTTAGTAGAACGGGAACTACCGAAACCGGAAATAAAGCCAAACCAAGTACTTGTTGAGGTTTATGCAACGTCTGTTAATCCTATTGATTGGAAGCTTCGAGCTGGGTATTTGAAGGGGATGCTTGATTGGACTTTCCCTATAATTCTCGGTTGGGATGTTGCTGGAAAGATTGTGGAAGTGGGAGATGAAGTAAAGAATTTTCAGGTTGGGGATGAAGTTTTTGCGCGACCGGATACGACCCCAAGAGGTACATATGCGGAATACACTACTGTGGATGAAGAATTACTTGCTAAAAAGCCGAGTAACCTGACATTTGAAGAAGCTGCCTCGATTCCATTAGCAGGCCTAACCGCTTGGCAATGTTTAGTGGACCAAACAAAAGTCAAACAGGGTGATAAAGTACTCATCCATGCCGGAGCTGGGGGAGTAGGAAGCCTGGCGATCCAAATGGCCAAACATTTAGGTGCCTATGTTGCTACAACAGCAAGTGAAAAAAATGAAGCATACGTAAAAAAGCTTGGAGCAGATGAATTCATTAATTACCGCACCCAACAATTTGAAGAAGAATTAAGTGATTATGATGTGGTCATTGATACAATGGGTGGCGATATTTTAAATAAAAGCTTCACAATATTAAAACCTGGTGGCAGACTCGTCACGATTACGGGACAACCCGACCCAGCATTAATCGAAAAGCATCAAGTTACCGCAAGCTCCTATTGGTTAACGCCAAATGGTAAACAGCTGGGTGAATTAGGCGAATTACTTGAGAAAGAAATCCTAAAGCCTCAAGTGGGGAGTGTATTTGACTTTTCAGCAGAAGCATTACAAAAAGCACATGAATTAAGTGAAACAAATCATGCCAAAGGGAAAATTGTAATTAAAGTGAAATAATCGGGACAGGAGGGTCTTGTCCCAGTTACTGGGACAGGGGGGACAGGTTCCTTGTCCCACTTTAATCACAATGCAGGGCTAACTCGTTGATTCAAATAGTGGTCACGTTGTTGAATGGCATTCGTATTGAAATTCACAAGAGGTCTTGAAAATCTGCACTTAAATTAACGACTAGGCTAGTGTACAAATTATAAATTTTATAGGTTGAAGATTTAGAGCATTTCTTTAAATGAGGAATGCCTTTTCTTTTTCTTAGAACTAACGATGCAATAAAAATTTTACCCAAATTAATAAAAGTTTATTGTAAAACGATAAATTTTATATTAAAATCAAAATCGAAATAAATAAGTGAGCAGCTTTTTTTAGGGGTCCCAATTCATGCTCAGTTCATTTTTGGGGTTCCAGAGATGGCGAACCTTTAAAAAGAAAGGCAAAAGCGCCTCCATGATTCACTTTATTTAGCAAGCCCTTAGAAGTCAGTCTGGCAATTTTTTTAAAAGGAAACTTTATTTAACAAATATTAGAGGAGGTATAACTATGGACATGAACAATTTGATTACTGAAAATATGGCGAACCCCCATGAGCTGGAGCGAATGTATAGAAAAGACCCGAAAGCTTTTAACAAGTCATTTTCACACGCATGGGAACAAAATCCTGATTCCCCGATTCTGGGTGTTTGGTATGAAAGATTGCATTTTAAAGAGACGGCAAATACAACAGAAAAATCTCCCTTGTGCCAAAAAGGTTTCATATTCATGGGTATTTTAGCTATTCTGGCTGGGATCATCACGAGGATTATTTTCCACTTTGTTGAACAGGAAGCAATTGCTCCAATTAACCTGGCTTTTGGAATAATTCCCTTTATTGCTGCCTATTTTATTTACAATAATAATCCGAAAAAAAGTGTTATTTATACCATTGCAGCGTTGTTCCTAATTTCCGGATTTTATATTAATATGCTGCCATTAAATTACACTGACAGTATGATCCTTGCTTATTTACACCTTCCGATCTTCTTATGGGTATTAGTAGGGCTGGCTTTTGCAGGAAATGAATATTCAAAAGGCAGTACAAGATTAGCCTATATTAAATTTAATTTGGAGTTTTGTATTCTCTACGCCAGCATGGCCGTTAGCGGAATGGTACTAGCAGCATTAACTATGCAATTATTTAGCTTTGTTGGCCTCAATATAGAAGACTTTTATTTTAGTAATGTCGTTTTATTTGGTGCTGCTGCTCTTGCTATTGTGGCTGCATACCTGGTATCCATGAATCTTAAACTGGCTAAAAATATTACACCCTTTATAGCTAAAATTTTTAGTCCGCTTGTCCTCATCACATTGGTGGTCTATCTGATCACAGTTTTCTGGGTTGGAAAAAATCCATTCTTGGACCGCGATTTCCTGATCGCCTTCAACGGAATACTCCTTGGTGTATTGGCCGTTACGATATTTTCCATTACCGAGAGCGACTCAGACGAGAAAAAGAACATTTCGGATTATATCAATGTTGCTTTAATTGTTCTTGCGCTGATTATCGACAGTGTGGCGCTGTCAGCCATCGTGTTCAGACTTTCTTCTTATGGAATTAGTCCGAATCGACTTGCTGTTCTAGGAGTAAACGTGCTGGTTTGCGCAAATCTAATTTGGATTATGCTTTCTTATATTCGTTTTCTACAAAACAAAACTGGACCTTCAACGATCCAAGATGCCGTTACAAAGTATTTGCCGGTTTACGGACTTTGGGCAGCCTTCGTTATTTTTACTTTTCCAATCATTTTCTAAGCACTGTGAAATCTAATCTATATAGGTACAATTCTGTAGCGAGAATTGTGCCTTTTTCTTATATCAAATACATAAAAGCAAGATTGGAAATTTGATATAAATATAGGAGAAGGTTTGTTTTAAGTTTTATTAAGGTAAATAACAGTTATGGAAGATTTATTGAAAGGCGGAATCTGAATGGATGTTGAAAAATATATTGGACTCAGTGGTGGCTATAGAAAGTTAGAATACAATTGGAGAGACATAGCTCTATATGCACTGGCAGTAGGAGCCCATAAAGAAGATCTACACTATTATTACGAGAAAGAAATGAAAGCAATCCCTACATATGGAGCCATCCCTTATTGGAACGCAATAAATACGACACCTCAAAGACCTACTCCATATCCTGCATCCCTTATGGTCGTGGAAGAGTTACAAAGGGAATTAGGAGTGCCACTAACCTTTCTTCATATGGAACATGAATTAATCATGCATCAAACCATAGATCCTATTAAAGGCTCTTTTATATTTGAAGATGTGATAACGAATATATATGACCGGGGAAAAGATAAGGGGATTATTGTTAAAACAGAATTGAAGGTTTACGATGAAGCAGGAAATTTGGTTTGCACGAACATTTCAAGTACGGTCATTTTTGCTAAGGGCGGATTTGGTGGAGAAAAACCTCCAAAGAGTACAGTGGTAATTCCAGATCGTGAACCAGATTACGTTGTTTCTGATTATATTAGTGAGACTCAGAACATTCTTTACCGACTGACAGGGGATACCAATCATATACATGTAAATCCGGAGTTAGCAAAAGAAGCAGGTTTTCAAGTTCCTTTCATGCAGGGGTTATGTTCACTTGGATTTGCTTGCAGAATGGGAATTGAAGCAATCATTCCAAATGAACCAGAAAGAATAACCCGAATTTCCGCTCAAATGAGAAGCATTTGCTATCCTGACACTAAAGTTCAGTTTGTCGGGTGGGAGGTAGAAGGCGGAGTATACTTTAAGTTATTAAACGCTGAAACATCTGAAGCCATCCTTGATAAAGGAATCTTTGCGTATAAATAAAAAGTTTCTCCAGTTCTCCTATACGATCGTCTTTAAACAAAAGTAAGTTGATAAAACGATTACCGCAATCGACGCGATTCTGTAGAAAGAATTGTGCCCTTTTTAGGGTAAGGGCCTGTTAATGAAGTAAACTATAGTAGATATAATCCCATTATTACAAAAGGTTCCTTTTTCAAGGAGGTCAAACATGGATCACATCTTACCAAAAGAGGCGGAGTTAAAAGTAAAACGCTGGCCCAAAGAAACGATAGCAGCTGGTCGCCGTCATACTGTTGCGATTAAGTCAGATGGTACTGTATTGGCAGTAGGTGGTAATAAATATGACCAATGTGATGTAAATGGCTGGCGCAATATTGTAGCGGTCACGGCTGGTAATGTTCATATGGCAACGAACACAGGTAATACTCATACTGTCGGGCTTAAAACTGATCGTACGGTGATGGCTGTGGGGTGGAATAATCATGGCCAATGCAATGTAAGTGACTGGCGTGGTATCCAACTGCCCGGCATTAGTTAAAACAACAACACAATCACTAAAGAAGTTAATGTATAAGTATTTCAAAAATTAGAAGGAGGTATGGATATGAAGATACATAAAATAGATCATGTAGGGATCATTGTAAATGACCTTTCTGCTGCTAAAGAGTTTTTTATCGATTTTGGGCTGGATGTGCTAGGGGAAGCAGAAGTGGATGGAAAGTGGGCAGAACGGATTATTGGGCTTACTAATGTGAAGTCGACCATTGTCATGTTAGGGATGCCAGATGGCCAGGCAGCTTTGGAGTTGGTCAAATTCCATACGCCGTCAGATATTGGAATTCAGCAATCTTTTGCAAATCATATTGCCTTTGCAGTTGAAGATATTGAATCCATTGTGGCCAAATTGAAAAAGAAGGGCACGGAGGTATTTTTTGACATACAAAACTACGGAAATGCTTATAAGTTATGCTTCGTTCATGGGCCAGAAGGGATCGTTTTAGAGCTGGCGGAGAAAATCAAAAATTGAACGAGACTTTACATGAATTAGATCTCTAACTTTAAAGATGTCTTCTTAGACTTGGGTAAGCGGATCAACAACCAAGGGTGTAATTCTTCTGCAACAAGAATTGTGCTTTTTCTATAGAGAAGAGCCATTTCATTGAATATAGCAGTCGCCTCTTGGGATAACGAAGTAGATCGCTTTAAATTAGACAATAGGGGGGATGAAGGAATGAAAAGAATTTGTCATCAATGCCAAACTGAAATGATTAAGGATTGTAAAGTAAGTGTTGAAGGGGATTTCTCTGGAATTAAGATTACTCAAAAACGTAAAGGAATGTTCAATAGTATTTCCGCAAAGGCAAAAGCATCTGTATGCCCAAACTGTGGTTATGTAGCTTTCTATATTGATGAATTTAAAGATTTTGATAAGTAGAATGCTCCATAAGAGGGCGCGATTCCTAAACAAAGAATCTGCACTTTCTTACATAAATAGGCCATTTAAACTCCATAGAACATAATAGGTCTAAAGTAATAAACCATCATTTATCCAACGGGATGAATGGTGGTTTATTTTTGTTTAGGGATATAGGAATTTTAGGGTATGCAAAGCTCGGAAATACATCCATGAATTAGTAGTACTAAAATATCAAATTATCATTTATCATTAATAAAAAACTGCTATGATAGTTTGAGAATATAAGATTAATATAAAGGAGTTGTGTATTTGGTAAATACAACAAGAATAGGGATATCGCTTATCATTTTGTTACTATTTACAAATATTATCCCGTTGACTTCAAGTGCAGCTAGGGTGAATCTTTTACCGTTTGAAGATGAAGAGCTAGGAAGAAATAGTTATGCTTATTTATCGATATACGGTGTTCCATCAAACGAAATGAAAGAAGATTTTATAAACGAAATCTCTAAATATGCAGTGGAAGCAAATGAAAAGTGGGGGATCCCTGCTAGTGCTATTATTGGAATGGCCATTCTTGAAAGCGGATATGGAACAACAAGAATAGCGATCAATGCGAATAATATTTTTGGAATAAAGGTATGGGGATATAATCCGGAGTTTGCGTGGCAACTAAAGGGACAACCCGATGAAGACTATGAAGCGGTACCTGTTTTAGCAGATTATGGACAAGACCGAAAAATATACGATGAAAGCAAAAGAAGAGATAACTGGTATCGTGCGTTCGATTCTTATAAAGAAGCGGTTAATTATTTAGCAGGTAACTTGCTATTGAATCAGAGATATCGTTTCGCCAAATCAAATTATGAAGAAAGAATTAAAAGTGGATGGAGTTTGGAACAAGCATCTAAAGAATATGCTTACGATATTGCCAATGCCGGATATAACCATTTGGGCGGTGAATATTACCGAAAAAAGGTAGGCTCAATAATTGACGAACAGGATTTATCCCGCTTTGATTATAGAGGATTCAGAGATGTAAGGGGACATTGGGCTGAAAAACAAATTATGTTCTTAGCAGAAAAGGGTTGGATCTCTGGATATTCTAATGGAACATATAAACCAAATAATTCTTTAACAAGAGCTCAAGCCGCTACAATTATTAGTAACTATTTAGCGCTGACGCCAACAAATGAAATAATTTCATTTAGTGATGTGGATAAAGGCTTTTGGGCATTCAATCCGATTAGTTTAGTTGCGCAACATAAAATAATGAATGGTGTTGGCGATGGACGTTTTTCTCCTAATACCATTTTAACAAGAGCGCAAATGGCACAAATCTTCTATAGTGCTGGTTTTTATAGCAAATCTGTGAATAATCCTATGAATTCATTTTTAGATGTCGACAATAACTTTTGGGCATATATTGCGATTGAAACAATGAAACAAGAAGGAATTATGTCTGGCTATCAAGATGGACGATTTGGCCCTAATGATTTCACAACAAGAGCGCAAATGGCCGCTATTATTTATAAATTGCATGAAAAAGGGTTAAACAAATAAAATTCAGTTCTTTAAGAAGCACTTAATCGTGCTTCTTTTTTTGTATTTGAAGGTTTTATGAACTAAGAAAAAACCGCACATCATATGAGCTTAATCCAATGGGCGACAATTTAGAAAAAACGAAGCAAATTATTATAGAGGCACATTTGATTGCTGAAGGCCGACTTCAAAATAAAAAGAGTTAAACGCTAAATTAACAGAGGTACCCATAACATAAACAAGCCGTTCAGTATAAAAGCTGAACGGCTTGTTTTAGGATTATTCATTTACCTAAAGACTATTTGAATGAACCTTCAAATAAAATTTCTTCTAATGGGCGGCGACCTGATGGTATTTCTCGTTCTTGTAATTCGGGAGAAAGCATTTCTTTATCACCTTTGTAACCAATCGCGATGGCTAAGTGTACATCGAAGTTATCAGGAATGTTTAATACTTCCTTCGCCACATCTTTGTAAATACCGCTCATTGGGTGAGTGATTAAGCCTTCTTTAGCTGCTTGTAATGACAGGAATCCCCAAGCCGCGCCAGCATCAAATTCATTTGAACCTTTTGTATTATCTGAAACTACTATTGCTAACACTGGTGCATTTTTAGCCCATACGATGTTTCCTTCCATTAGGATTGGATGGAACTTTTCAAGATCAGTTTTTGTTTTAGCGACAATGAAGCGCCACGGTTGGTTGTTACCTGAAGAAGGTGCCCAACGCGCTGCTTCGAAAATTCGGTTTAATACGTCGTCTGCTACTGGTTTGTCAGCAAAAGCACGTGGAGACCAACGATTTAAAAATAAGTCTGCAATTTCGTGTTCAGCTGTACGGTAATCTTTTGCTTGAAATGTTGTCATAATAAAATCCTCCTATATATATCTAACTATTGTTAATTTTAGATGATTCAAACTAGTTTGCAAGTAAATTGACTTACAAAAAGTAAGCTTGTGATTTCTCGTAAGGGGATTAAGGAATGATAAACTTCTTGCAAATAAAATAGAATTCAACTCTATTTAACTATTTTTAAAAAAGAAATCTTAATTAGATAGGATTACTCCCAAAGTCGGGCACATACTTGAGAATCGGCCACCATTTAACGGAGTAAAGGCTTATTGTGAAAGTGGAGATAATTTGAAATAATTTAATGAAACATATTAATTGGGGGAGCGAAAATGCGGCACTTTAAAGGCTACTACTTTTTTATAATGTTTACCTTGTTATTAACAGGGTGCGCGGATGTAGAAAAATCTCCATCAAATACGAAACTAACCATTGAGTCTTACACCATGAGTGATCAGGAAAGCTTACTCATTAGTAAAACGGGTGTAGAGCAAATTGAATTTTTTAAGCTGAATGGTACATTGAAAGAAGAGGATGATTTGCAAATTTCAGTAGAGGTGTTTGAAAATGGGAAGGCGAAAGCGGAGTTACTAAAGTCTTGGGATGATATCGAAACAAAATATAAAGACAGCCTTATTTCTTTTGGAATAAGTGACAGTACAGACGAAGACCCTTCTTTAAAACTGATCAATGGTATACCTTCTGGCCTTGCTACAACGTTTTATCCAAGTAACATGACTACTTATTCTTTCAGTAAGCTAATCGACGAAAAAATAACTTTAGAAAAAAATAAACCTATTTATTTAGCAGGGTGGCTAGGCACTACTAAAAACGAGCTACGTTCAAGTGGGGTCGTAAATGGGGAACTACCCCCGGGTATAGAAGAAACTGAACTCGCATTTTTATACAAAGTTTTATGGACCGATAAAGAAAATAAATAGTTTTTAGCTAACTAACAATTGTGCGCATTTCAATTAGCTAACAAGCTGCTGAATTCAATTTAATTCAATACAATTCAGTTATGATCTCAATCAAGAAACATAAGTTTTACAAGGTGGACAACACCACTAAATTCAGGGAGATAAAAAATATGAAACAATTGGGGACGTTATATTTTTTCTGTGGGAAGATGGGGGCAGGGAAGTCCACTAAATCAAAACAAGTGGCAATAGATAAGCATGCAGTACTATTGTCAGAGGATGAATGGCTTGAATCGCTTTATCCCAAGCAGATCACATCATTTGACGACTATCTAAAATTTTCAGCACAGCTTAAGCCGTTGGTGAAAAAGCATGTCCAAAACATATTAAGTGTCGGTACGGATGTCGTGATGGACTTTCCAGCGAACACCCAAAAACTGCGAAAATGGTTTTTGGAAATAGCGTCAGAGGTCAATGCAAACCATCAACTAATTTTCCTTAATTTAACGAACGAGCAATGCTTACGTCAAATTGCACAAAGGCGTATCGAACAACCTGAAAGAGCAGCTTTTGACACGGAAGCGGTGTTTATTCAGGTTACGAATTATTTTGAAGCACCGGAATCATACGAGGGTTTAAATATTTTAGTGTTTACCGGAAAAGAATAACAAATAATTCAACACGGCTTTATAGAACAAGAAGAAATATTCGTTTATAAAGCCGATTAAAAAGCTGTTAAAAAGCTGATAATTTATATTACACAACCGGAGCTAAACAGCTTAGGTTTCACATACTTGCTGGTGTTTTGTTGACGCTAATTTAACTGCTTATATCTTTGTTAGGTATTCAGCTAATTGATTAAAGGTTCCGGAATAACCTTCCCGAGCCATCTCTTTTGAATCCTCGAAGCTTTTAATTTCTTCTTCAGTCGGAGATACGGGAGACACAACCATTGTAATCGTTGTTTTATCTTCGTCTTCGGTTAGTGTAATGATATTCATGATTTCCATAGGCCAATTTGCGTCAAAGGGGGCACGTACAGTGTTCCCTACTTCATCAGAGAAGAAACTGGTGTAAACAATTTTCTCTGGTGCAATCATTTCATCATATTTAAATTTAACCCACATTTTATTGCCATCAGCAGGTTTCTGGCTATAGTGAAAAACACCGCCCGGACGGAAATCTGATTTGGAAACCTCGAATGTCCATCCCTTTGGCCCCCACCAGTTTTTTAAGTGATCTGATTCAGTCAATGCCTTAAACACAAGTTCACGTGGGGCATTGAGAGTATGAGTGACTTTGATTTGAGTTGTCATTTGATTCCTCCAATAATGTTATTTATGAGCGAGTTCGCGTACCGGCTTTAGTAGAAAATCCTACTGCTTAGTATAAAATGATGATAATAGTAAATAAAATAAAAGATTGCCCAAAAGTTACTACTTTTGGGCGAGGGATCTGAAGTCTTTTCTTTTCTACATCATTTTCATCTCGTTTGCAATTTCTTCTTGAGTTTTATGCTTTGATTTGGCCGAACTGGAAGAAGCCTTATTAGAGGACTTACCAGCTTGCCCGTTAGAAGGTACAAACTCTTTCGCAATTTCTTCCTGGTTCTTCGGTTTTGATTTCGCCGAACTGGAAGAAGCCTTATTAGAGGACTTACCAGCTTGCCCGTTAGAAGGAACAAACTCTTTCGCAATTTCTTCCTGGTTCTTCGGTTTTGATTTCGCCGGACTGGAAGAAGCCTTGTTAGAGGACTTACTTGCTTGCCCGTTAGAAGGAACAAATTCTTTCGCAATTTCTTCTACAACATTTTTAGGTAAAACTTCCTTTGCAAGTTGCTCAAGATTGTTAGGGATTGCGTTTGCTGATGACTTTCCAGCAGTTGTATTAGAAGAACTTTTCGATTGATTTTGATTCGATGTTGGGACAAACTCTTTTGCGATTTCTTCTACAACGTCTTTAGGTAAAAACTGTTTGGCAAGTGCTTCTAAACCTTTAGTATTTGCGTTTGTCGATGGCTTTGCAGAAGGTGTGTTAGAAGAACTCTTCGATTTATTCGATGTAGGGAAAAATTCTTTCGCAATCTCTTCAACATTCTTTATTAAGGATTTTATCGGATTTCCTTGTTTCCCTTGACCTTTATTCGATTGGCCATTACTTCTATATTTCTTATGATCAAAAATTGACATCTCATCATCTCCTTCAGTACTTAATATGAGAGAAGGAGAGAGTGATTATGTCAAGAAAGGATTGTCAAATCTTACGAATAAGTTGTGGATTCAAATCAAATAAGGTGAAATATCCAAATTTTATAGAGAATTTTACTTGATCCTTTAAGGTATACCAAATCCATAACCTTTTTTTATCCGAACCAGTTACTTTAAAAGTAGCATTGCTTCTTCAAGGGTCGCCATGTTTTTCATCATCGAACATGCTGCATCCAGAATAGGGAAAGCTAAGGCTGCACCAGAACCTTCACCTAGACGCATATTCATATGCAACATCGGTTCAATGTCTAGTAATTGAGCGGCAATTTTTGCACCTGGTTCTTCAGAAGCGTGAGAGGGGATTACATATTCTTTTACTTTGGCTTCAAGTTTGTAAGCAATTAAAGCAGCTACTGTTGAAATATAGCCATCAATTACAACTGGAACGCGATTAGCTGCAGCGGCAAGGATGACACCCGCCATTCCTGCAATTTCTAATCCACCGACTTTCGCTAAAATATCAAGTGGGTCTTGTGGATTCGGTTTGTTTAATGCAATGGCTTTACGAATAACCTCTGCTTTGTACTCAATTCCTCCAGCACCCACACCTGCACCAAATCCTGTTACTTCAAGTGGATCGCAATCATGTATAACGGATAAAATCGCCGCACTCGGAGTTGTGTTGCCGATTCCCATTTCACCAGTACCAAGTAAATTAACTCCTTTTTTAATTTCTTCAGTTGCTACTTCAATACCAACTTCAATTGCTTGTACTGCTTCTTCTCTCGTCATTGCAGGACCTTTTGCCATATTATCAGTACCGTATTTTACTTTCTTTATCATGACTCCAGCATCTGTAGGAAGATCTTCTTTTACACCAATATCTACTGGGACCACTTTGGCGTTGGTAATGTTTGCGATCGCACATACACCTGTTAAGCCTCTAGGAAAACTTAACGTTTGAAAAACAGTTACGTTTTGCGGATTTGTTGTAACACCTTCATCATAAACACCGTGATCTCCAGCCATCACAATCATGGCCTTTTGATCAATATTAGGGAATAGCTCTCCCGTAATCCCAGATAGTTGGATAGCAAGAGCTTCTAGTTTTCCTAAGCTTTGGGGTGGTTTACTAAGGGCATCAACACGTTCTCTTGCTTTACCCATCATCTCTTGATCAACCGCTTGAATTTTTTCCATTGTTTCTTGTAATAATTGCATTATTTCAATTCTCCTTTTGTTTTTTATTCAATAGGAAAATAAAAAAAGTCTGCAGTTTATTCCATTACGAATAAACTACAGACTTTTCCATCGCCTATATAATTCCAAGTAAGTAGGCAGGTCTCCTGGCTCAAGATCAACATTCCATAAAACCTTCCCGGAATAGTTCCAGTGGCATTCTCTATGAAACTCACTTTTACAGTGGTGGGACCGCTAAAGATTTTCACTTTATTCCCTATTCTCCCTAATCGGGCACCTAATACTTTTATGTAGTTAACTTTACTTTACGACGGAGAAATCCATTCGTCAAGAGGGACGAGGGGACAGGTCCCTTGTCCCAAAAATAAGCCTGTAGCAATGCTGATCTTAGTTAAGATGATAGAGTTTCTCTTGTAACTATTTTTTATTCAATATTGGGAGGGGGAGTTACGGGAAATATAAAAAGGATACTACGCTTGCACATGAAGTCGTAGTATCCCATTTAAATCTGTATCTAAGAAAGCTTAAATTGTTGGATTAAATGATTTAACTCTACAGCCAATTTTTCAAGCTCCTCAGAACTCGCCGCTACTTCTTCCATTGAGCTGCTTGTTTGCTGAGAAGAGGCCGATGTTTGTTCCACACCTGCTGCAGATTCTTGTGAAATCGAAGCAATTTCCTCTATGGATGAATTCATTTCCTGGCTAGTTGATTGAATCATCATTAAACTTTCACTAACCGTTTGTATATTTTCAACCATTACTTGTACAGAATCACTAATTTTCTCAAATGTTTCGCCAGTTGTTTTAAGTTGGCTCGTTCCTTTTTCTACTTCTTTGTAGCCTGTTTGTAAGGAGATGGCCACTTCCGAAGAATCTGATTGAATTGTTTTAACGATATGCGTAATCTCCGAAACCGAACTTGCTACTTGTTCCGCGAGCTTTTTCACTTCCTTTGCTACCACTGAAAAGCCTCGTCCGTGTTCACCAGCACGAGCGGCTTCAATTGCTGCATTCAAGGCTAAAAGGTTTGTTTGTTCTGCAACTTCTCGGATGACAGTTACTAATTTTGAAATTTCCCCCGACTGAACATCTAATTGTTGAACCTTTTGAACAGAGTCTTGGACAATTCGGTCAATATTTGCCATCTGTTCAATCGATTGCATCATTAGTTTCGAACCGCCTTCAGTTAATTGTAAAACCTCATGGGATGACTGGTGGATTCTTTCGCCATTTTCATTGGCTTCTTCTACTTTCTCCACATATGTTCCCATAGCGGAGGAAAGATCAGCTGCGTGACTTGCTTGTGATTCTGTACCTGAAGCAATTTCCTCCATCGTTCTCGCAACCTGTTCAGCACCAGTTTTCACTTCATTTGCAGATTGCGTTAGTTCCTCACTATGTCCTGTAATCAATTGGGATGCTTGAGAAATATTTTGAACCATATTTTTTAATTTATCTTGCAGATGATTGATGCCATTCGCCAACTGTCCAGTTTCATCTTTAGAGCTGATTTCAAGTTGATGACGTGTTAAGTCGCCATCTGCTATATATGACATTTGTTCTGTTACTTTTTTTATTGGGTTAGAAACGTGATTTGCAAAGAACCAAATAATCAAAATACCAATGACTAATGTAATACTGATAATGATTAAATTTAATTGTAAGATTTCATTCGCAGGTTCGTTAAAATCGATCATGTAAGTACCCGCAACGACAACCAAGCCCCAATCCTCGAAAGCTTTTGAGTAGGTTACCTTTTCTTCAATTTGTTCAGGGTTATTAGGGAGAGGGTAAGAATAATATGTAAATCCGCCTCCATTTAATCCGTGATCTATGTATTCTTGTGCATAATTTTTTCCATCATTATCTTGTTTATCCCAAAGGTTACTTCCTTCATTTGTTGGATGTGCAATGAGATTCCCTTCGTTATCTGAGATAAAGACATATCCATTTTCGCCTAAGTCTAAATTTTTGTTAATGGGTCTTGTGTTATCTTGTTGTTTCTCACCAAGGATTGCTAGTTTTACTTTTTCCTTCGCCTCAACTAAGGTAAGGTCGCCATTTTCAACTTGTTCGTTTAGTACATTCATTAACTCAATTGTGTATTCAACACTATTCTTTAAATTCGTCTCTCCAAGTTCACTTAAACTATTACTACTTTTCTGAAAGCTAAATATCCCTAAAACAATCATCGGAATAGTTAGTAGCAAGATCGAAACCGTTAATAACTTACTTTTAATTGAATGAGCAAACAAACCTTTAATACTGAATTTCATCATGTTTTACATCCTCATCACTTCGATTAGTACTTTAAATTATAGCGTTTATTCCAAATTCTTCTCCTTCATTCTTTGTTTGATTATATTACTGCTATATTTAAAATTCAATATATTATAATAATTGATAGGGACAGGGGGACAGGTTCCTTGTCCCAGTCTTTAAGAGAAGGGCACTAATTTTCACTAAGAAGAAGGCCACCTCCCACTAGTAGCAGGTGGTGACCTCCAAAGCTATTGTAAATGTTTCGGTAAATCATCATCACTATTTTCATTTAACGTTTCAGCGAAAATATTATGTTGAGTTTGGTTATTCGTATTTAAAAGTTGTCCGTTTTGAATGAGCATCATCAGATTTTGAATGTCCTCTTTTGTGGCAGGCTGCTTTTCCGGCTTTAATGTATAGCCTAAGAGTCCGTTAGATTCGAGAGTGGCGTATTGTACATCTTGAATACTCGTAACCCCAACTTGCCGCAATCGTTCTTCTAATTTATCGACGGTCAATCTAAGCTTTTTTAAATTGTTCTCCATTAACGAGCCATTTTGAATAACCGGTACTGCCTTACCAGATATGGTTGTCTCTGCTTTGTCGAATTTTAATTGAATATACTCGGTTAAAATTAAACTTAATACCAATACGCCAGCAGTTACAAAAGTGGTCCCAAGCCCTTTAGTCGTAACGGGTTGGATTAGTAACGTACCAAGGGCAATCATCATCACCGTTTGAGGAATCGTCATTTGAGATATCGTTTTTCTTCCACCGATTCTTAAAAAAATAGTCCCTACAATGAAAATAAGAATTGTTTGCCAAATTAAATTTAAATCCATCATCGATTAAATCCCTTCTTATATTTATAGTTCATTATATTTTGCACTATTTGGTTAAAAGTATAAGTTCTAAAATTCCAGATTTAATTGCACCAAAAAAGCCAATTTTCTCAATCAGAAAATTGGACAGGGACATGGGGGACAGGTACCTTGTCCCAAAAGAATGGGACAGTGTACCTGTCCCTATGGCAATATAGAATACTTGTTTCGATAGAATTGAATTGCTGCCATACCAATTAATACGACCATACCGGCAAGGGAAACGAACTGAAGAATGTCATATTCTCCTTTATAGTTAAGTGATCTAAGAGACAGATAGATTCCAAGGTAAGCCCAAGCTACCGGTAAAGGAAATACAGCATTCTTGTTAGTCGAAAGGATCGTATAGACTAAAGATACCGCGATTATAAGAATGGAGATTGCCCAAATCATATTAGGAATTCCAAAGCCGTTCCATTCTATTTTGACTAACCACGCAGCAATGTTCACTATTGTGGCAATAAAAAGCCAGCCTCCATATAATCCAAATGTTAATGGCAGTAAAAAGCGTTTTCCATCGTGTATCTTCGTAACTCTCTGAAGAATAAGTAACAGTGTGATTAAGAGCAACAAAATAAAGATTACCGAGCTTCCGATTTGAAGGTAAGAAAAACTGATAATCCACGCTATGTTCATCAGGCAAGAAATCCAGAATAGCTCGCTAATTTCATCGACAGCTTTCTGATAGTACGAATCATTTTTCTTTACGATCATCACAATAAGTGAAATGATCAAGAGCGGATAGATAACACTCCAAATACTAAAAGTAATCGGTGCTGGTGTGATTAAAGTAAAGTATCGATCTGAAACCTCTTTTTGTGAATTTCCATTAATTAAGCCAATAGCGCCCATAAAGTTGATAATCAAAGTAATCACCAAAAGTACTGCATTGATGTAGGACTTTTTTGTTCTGTTCATAAGAAACCTCCAACTTTTCTATAGCTTCTGTATAATTACAACTATATGACTCAATTCAATTAATCTTGCATTAATTAATGGGACGTAGGGGACAGGTACCTCGTCCCATTAAATGGGACAGTGTACCTGTCCCCTCTGTCCCTTAAGTTCAATTGGTATTAATAATCGTCAGTAAATGGCATGATAGGTGTAGGGAATGTAAACGTATCGATTCTCTACATGGCCCAAATTGTAGCGGAGCGTCATACACTTCAAATAGAAAAGGAGACAAAACCATATGAAAATCATTGTTACGAGCATATTCGTAAACGACCAAGAAAAGGCACTAAAGTTTTATACTGAAACACTAGGCTTTGCAATAAAACACGATGTACCTGTCGGAGAATTTAGATGGATTGCCCTTGTTTCACCTAATCATCCAGACGGTACCGAGCTGATACTCGAACCAAATAATCATCCAGCTGCCGAGGAATATCAAAAGAGATTATATGAAGATGGCATACCAGTAACGATGTTTGGTGTCGAAGATGTCAACAAAGAGTACGAAAGGTTATTAAAACTAGGAGTGAACTTTGCGGTGGAGCCGAAAGAAGCGGGTGGCGTCACATTAGCAATCTTCGATGATACATGTGGTAACTATCTACAAATTATACAACAATAACTTTGAGCCAATTGAGTACGAAGTGGCTAGCTCTCTAATAGGCAGCACATGTTTTATCATAAATGAAACAAAATCTATTAACCCCTGTCTTAAAAATAGGACAGGGGTTTATTTGTTCTATACAATAGAAATAGATTTTAGTGAATTCATATAGTTCAACGAATTCATACGTTGGCACTTCGATAGAAAGGGGAGAGGTTCTCATGAATATTTTAATTTTAGGGGGAACAGGACGAGTTGGGCGTCACATCGTTTCTTTTGCACTTCAGGACAAGCATCAGGTGACTGCGCTAGTTCGCACGCCAGAAAAGCTTCAAATAAAACATGAAAACTTAACGATTCTTCAAGGAAATGTTTTAAATAAAGAGGAGATTGCTCGTGCAATGCGCGGAATGGATGTGGTGATTAGTGCACTCAATACCGATGGAGGAAATACTCTATCAGAAAGTATGCCACTTATAATCGAAGCGATGGGAAACGAAGGAATTAAAAGAATCATTACAGTAGGGACTGCCGGAATTCTCCAAAGTCGAGTGAGCCCAGATATTTTGCGTTATCAATCAAGTGAATCGAAACGTAAAATCACCCGTGCCGCCGAAGAACATCATAAAGTCTATAATCTGCTTCAACAATCAAACCTCGAATGGACGATTGTCTGTCCTACGTATTTGCCAGATGGGGAAAGAGAAGGAAACTATCGTATCGAACGTAATTTCTTACCGGAGAATGGGGTTAAAATTTCTGTGCCAGATACAGCAGAATTTACATTAAGCCAAATAACAAATAACGATTTTATTAGAACGCGTGTAGGAATCGCCTACTAATAAAAGGTACAATTAATAGAAAGCTAAAAAATATTGAACCATCATGGAGGGAATGTAAATGCCACATTTAGTAGTTCGAGGAATTTCAATTGAAGAAATGAAAAGAATCAGCAAGCCATTAGTAAGGGAACTCGCAGAAATTTGTGAATGCGGGACAGATAATTTTACGTTCGAAGTGCCCCATTCCACATTTGTATTTGACGGAGAAGAGATCCCTTCCTTTCCGCTAATAGAAGTAAAGTGGTTTGAACGTGGGCGAGAAACTCGCGATCGCTTCGCAAAATCAGTTACCGAACATATTCTGTCAACTGGAGTGGAAGAAGTAGAGGTCGTATTTATTCCATTCTCAGAGCCTAATTATTATATTAATGGCAAAAGGATAGTGGATTAAAACGAGCGCTTCGCTTTGTAAGAAAGACCTTCTCCTCTGATAAAACTACATTATCAAAATAGGTCATTATAAAAAAATAACTCGAAAACGTTCTGTGACTAAGATAGCCGCAGCGTTTTCGAATTCATTTATAATAGATATGGTTTACCATAATTGCCCCTATTATGACGGCTAGTCATTCTACTCTGCATTTTTTTTAATCGTTAATTGTAACATTTCGCTGAGCAAATACTTGTTTAACGACACCAAGAGCGTTTAAAACACGCGGGAACCCTGCATAGGGAAGCATGTGCACAATTGCACCAACAACTTGCTTTGGAGTTAAGCCAATATTAAGTCCGTTGTTGATATGCAATTCCAATTGTGGCTCTGTACCTAAAGTTGTAAGACCCGAAAGTGTTGCGATCGTACGTTCTTTATCCGTTAACCCTTCACGTGAATAAATATCTCCAAAACCAAATGAAACAATAAGATCTTCTAAATCTGGTGCAAGGCTTCTATAGGCTTCTCGAAGTTGTTGTACAGATGAAATTTCATCATTTCCTTCTAAAGAATATTTTTTTATAATATCTAATCCTCTTTGATAACGATCTACTTCTGCCATTATTTTTATTCCTCCTAAAAACTATTTGTTTTGTCGGAAATAAATATAACGCTATAAGGATTATTCGTAAAATACATATATACTATTATATATATTCGTATTATTCATAATTAGGAGGCGTTATGTTTGAGATATATTGGATAAATTCACGAACTGCTGGTGAAGCGTATTTCTTTTTCTTTGATATAAATCCTAAATTCCAAGGAAAAGTTGGATTCACAATTTGAATCGCCTTGATAAACTTGTGATCGACTATATTTGCAATGGGCTTTGGGAAAATGGAAATTCCCAAGTTCTCGTTAATCATTCCTCTAATCATGTCCCACTGGGAACTCTCGTAAGCAATTTCCGGACGAAAACCAGCTCTTAGGCATTCTTGAATAATGATGTCATGAATAGCAAAACTTTTATTAAATAAAATAAATGATTCATTTTCTAATTCTTTTATTTCCACTTGATCCCTCTGCGCTAATGGATGAGAAGTGTGGACGAATAGCGACAGTTCATCAGTAACAAAGGGAACAATATCAAATTCCTTCTCATCCACCGGTAGCATGACCACGCCAAGATCTAATGTTCCTTCTTTAACATCTTGTATAACCTTTCTTGAATCATCTTCGGAAATTTTAATTTTAATATCAGGGTACAGGTTATTGAAACCTTTAATAATTTTTGGGAAAAATAAAAACCCAATGATTGGCGGTATACCGATTTTAATTTTTCCTTTTTTTAAGTTCATTAAATCATATAGGTGGGTCGATAAATCATTTAACGATTCCATTATAATTTCTCCTTCAGCAAAAACGATTTCACCTGCTTCGGTTAATTCAATTTGCTTTGCGGAGCGGTCAATCAGTTCTACATTTAACTCTTCTTCCAAACCTTTCACTACTTTACTAATTGTAGATTGTGACAAGTGTAGGGATTGAGAAGCTTTCGTAAAACTCTTATATTTGGCTACTTCAATAAAGTAAGTAAGGTGATGTATATCCATAAATTTAATCTCCAATCTATGAAAAATATAGATATCTTGTGTTTGCTTCATTCATTTTAATCATTCTACTTTTAGATGTACAACCATCTACTTTCAAAAGAGTCATTTTATTAATCATTAATTTTAGTTTATGACTTCTTTACTTTAAAATATGAAAAAAAGGAATACATACTATGAATAATATATATTTTACGAATATATGAACTTTGCGTTATAGTAGCTTTGTTAAACAAATCACAATCCCAAAGGATTAACACGAAGGAGAGATAAAGCGCTACCAAATAGTGTTAAATGTCGAGAAAGAGTAGAAATTTACAATTGGAGGAAATTTCGAACAGTTTTAAATTGAAAGAGGAGTTAGGAAAGATGTTGGTGAATAACTCTGAACTCTGACTTTGGCGATTCTAATGGGAATCCAAACTAAATAGTTTCGAGTTAAAAACATTGAATAACTTAAGCGAAAAATTCAATGGTACCTCGAATTAGAGATTTACTGATTTGTAATACTCAATTTCAAAGTATATTCCTATAAGTAAGGAATTGCTTGGAAAAGGTATGTATTCAGGGTAACAATTTATATCCAGAAACAACTAGAGAATAAGAGGTGAAAAGAAGTGGATATATTAGGTATTTTGGGGATTCTGTTAGGGATTCTGACAGTCATCCTATTTATAGTTAAAAAGTTTAATATTATCGTTGCTGCACCAATTGCCACAATCGTCGTGTTGTTATTTAACGATGTTGACATATTAGCGACTGTATTCGGTAAAGAAAGTTCGTACATGACATACCTTGCAGGGTTTGTTGCATCGAACTTTGCAATCTTCTTATTAGGATCAATATTAGCGAAATATATGGATATGGGTGGCGCGACGGTTTCGATTGCCAACAAGATTCTGTCGATTGTAGGGACGAAAAATCCATATAACGCGTTGGTAGCATTATTTATTATCTCTGCAGTTTTAACTTACGGTGGTATTAACGTATTCGTTATTATTTTTGCCTTAGTACCAATGGCAAGACCTATTTTCCAACAATTAAATATCTCTTGGAAATTAGTAATCATTCCAATTTTCGGTGGTACATCAACATTTACAATGACGATGTTACCAGGTGCTCCATCGATGCATAACATTGTACCATCAAATGCGTTAGGTACTTCACTAACAGCTGGAGCATTAATCGGTATCGTTACAACGATTGCTGCTATTATTTTCATCTTAGTATTTATGAAAATAGTGTTAAACCGCAGCCTAAGTAAAAATGAAGTGTTTGAATCACGATTTGCAGAAATTGAAACAGGCAAGGAAGAGAACCGTGAACTTCCAGGATTCTTTATCAGTTTCTTACCAATCTTAGTTTTATTAGCAACCATCTTAATCTTTACAGATGTACCTTATATCATCTATATTGCGTTAATTCTTGCCATTGTTTTAAGTGCAATTTTCTTCCGCAAACAAATTAAAGATCAAAAAGAATTGCTTAGTCTAGGTGCTAATGAATCAGTTGGTTCAACAATTACAACTGGTAGTACAATCGCATTTGGTAGTATCGCGACTGGTGTACCAGCGTTCAAGGGTATATTCTCATTAATTCAATCGATCCCTGGACCACCAGTTCTTTCATTAATGGTAGGTACTGGTTTAATCGGTGGTATTACAGCATCTGCTGTAGGGGCGATCGGTATTTCGATTGCAAACTTTGTACCGTACTATTTAGAACTAGGCTTGGACCCAGAAACAATTCACCGTGCAGTTGCAATCGGTTCGGTTTCACTTTCAATTGTTCCTTATTCAGGATTCTTATTAATCTTCAACAAAATCACAGGTTTAACAATGAAAGAATCATTCAGAAATGGTTTCATCGCTGTCTGTGTAACGCACTGGGTTGCAATGGCAATTGTCGTAATTATGGCAGTAATGGGCTTAGCATAATTTAAATGTCTTATAAGTAATTGGCATCAAAACTTCCATTAGGACAGTTTTTATGTATAAAGAGTATTGCTCCATTCATAGTGATGGATTTGTTTCCGTAGATAAGTAATCGCAAATAGATTTATAAAAATTGGAGGAATTAGAAATGGCTAAAAAAATCGGATTTATCGGACTAGGAACAATGGGATTCCCAATGGCAGCAAACCTTAAAAAGGCAGGATTTGAAGTAATTGGTTTCGACGCTTGGAAAGGTGTTTATGAAAAAGCAGAAGCTGCAGGATTTACAATGGTAAATACTGTGAAAGAAGTGGCAGAACTAGCTGACGAAGCAGTAATCTCAATGGTTCGTGACTATGCACAAAACGTAGACGTTATTTTTGGTGAAAACGGTATTCTATCTGCAGAAAACACTGCTGGTAAAACTGTAATCGTGATGAGTACACTTTCTCCTGATGCAATGAATGAATTAGGCGCTAGAGTAGAATCTGAAAGTGGATTAAAATTAATCAGTGCTGCAGTTTCTGGTGGTGCTTCAGGTGCTCAAGCCGGTACTTTATCCATCATGACTTCAGGTGCTGAAGAAATCGTTAAAGGTTTTGCTCCTTACTTCGATGCTATGGGTTCAAACACATTCTACTATGGTGCTGAAGCAGGTAACAGCCAAGTGGCTAAATTAGTAAACAACATGATTTTAGGTATCAATATGAACGCTCTTGCAGAAGGTTTAAAATTAGGTGCTCATTACGGATTACCACAAGATGAAATTATTAAATTATTACAAGTAAGTACAGGCGATAGCTGGGTAGCACGAAACTGGTCAGATGTTTCTGAGTGGACTGCAGATACAGCATTAGCAGTATTACAAAAAGACTTAAAAGCTACTTATGAAGAAAGCATTAAACACAATTTAGAAATGCCATTTAACGCAATTTCTTCAATTCAATTATTCCATTCAATGGGTAAAGAAAGAAAATAAAATAACCACTTAAATTAAAAAGGAAAGTGTTCTGTGTTATGCAGAGTACTTTCCTTTTTTTATGTAGTGACACACTATCTATTTATACGATAAAAGCACTTGCCACCTTTATATATAGAAGAACTTGCTAAAAATTAATTCTATCAATTAATTCTGATTAAGAGTCCGGTAAGAGCGGTCTAAGCACACAAGCCGCAAAGCCATGTTGAAACATGGCTTTTCGACTTGTCTATGTGCTTTGTGTAAGGACCGCTCACTTAAAATTTGTCCTTCTAAACTTTCTGGAAACTTTGCGCGGCTTACAGTGGTAGGCCGCGGTTTCTGGAATGTGGCTAACGCTAATTAATTTCAAATTGTAAAGCATGAGAACCCTATCGTTAAAATAATATTCAGAACTTAAGAAATCCTTAATACAACAGTAAACCCCTACGCCCATTCATAAAAGAAGGGGGTAGGGGTTTTATACTATTTGAGTGGGGGGCTATAAAAAATATTTTATAAACTCAAATAGATACTACAAAAATTAAAAGACCATTTTTTTATCGGATACTAATTGGATTTCTTGTTCCTCTATATCCGGCTGCTGTTTTTTCTTTACCTTGAAATGATAAACGCCGTAGCAACCGATAAAGAACGCGCCACCACAATAAAGTGCTATTCGCTGCGTTGGATCGAATGCTAAACTGCCCATTACAATACAGTTTGCTAATAATGCGACCATCGGAAGGAACGGATAAAGTGGGGCTTTGAATTTTAGATCTTCCACTTTTCCACCTTCACGGATAAATCTTCTTCTAAATGCAAGATGTGAAGCTGTAATGGCAATCCATCCAATTTGTGCTCCTAAACCTGCAAGGGAAATTAACCAAAGGAATACCGTTTCTGCAGCGATTACACTTGAAAGTAGGGATAAGCCAGCAATTGCAAAAGTAATAAGCAGAGCATTCATAGGTACGCCTCGTTTATTCACTTTACCTAGTTTAGGGCTTGCCATTCCTTGTTGAGAAAGCGAGTAAAGCATTCGTGTCGCTGCATAAATTCCAGAATTGGCCACCGATAATAGTGCTGTCAGAATTACGAAATTCATCAAATCAGCAGCGTAAGGAATTCCTATATTTTCTAAAACGACAACAAATGGACTTTCCACAACTCCTGCTTGATTCATTGGAATCAGCCCGGCAAGTATGAAAACAGATAAAACAAAGAAGAAAAGTGTACGCCAAACGGTTTGCTTAATCGACTTAGGAATTGTCTTTTCTGGATTTTCACTTTCTCCAGCAGCAATCCCAATTAATTCTGTACCTTGAAAAGAAAAATTAACCGTAATCATCGTGATCAGCAGTGCTGTTACGCCATTCGGGAAGAGACCTTCAGCAAAATAATTAGAGAACAGAGGGGCATTCTGTTCATTGTTCATGTCAATAAGCCCGAACATAGCAGAGCCACCAAGTACGATAAAGATCAGTATGGCTAACACTTTAATGCTTGAAAACAAAAACTCTGATTCTGCAAATGCCCTAGTGGATAAGGCATTTAATAGAAAGAGTGAAGAAGCAAAAATCAAACACCACATCCAAATAGGTGAGGTAGGAAACCATCTTTGCATAAGCTGACCTGCAGCCAAAAACTCAAGGGCAACCGTTACTGCCCATCCTAACCAATAAAGCCAACCGACAGAAAAACCAATGGCCGGACTAATAAACTTCGTTGTGTATACTTGGAATGAACCAGAGACAGGCATGGCGACAGAGAGTTCACCAAGACATAGCATCGTTAAATACATAATCAGTCCACCTACTAAGTAGGAGAGAATAGCGCCAGTTGGTCCAGCTTGCTGAATCGTATAACCTGAGCCTAGGAAGAACCCTGTACCGATACAACCTCCAAGTGAAATCATAAACAAATGTCTTGCTTTCATACTACGCTTTAATTCGTGTGATTGGTTCTCCAATGCTCCCATTTTGCAACACCCCTTTTAGCTTATATTTTAAGATCGCTTTACTGTTATTAAAGTAATGTGTCTCCTAATAATGAGCTCATTAGGGCAACCGCAACATCCGCTGTTTTATTTTTTTCGTCTAATATTGGGTTAATCTCTACGAATTCCGCAGATGTAATAATGTTGGATTCAGATAGCATCTCCATAGCTAAATGGCTTTCGCGGTAACTAAGACCTCCTGCAACAGGCGTACCTACTCCCGGTGCTGCCTCTGGATCTAAGCCATCTAGGTCAAGCGATAAGTGTACACCATCTGTACGTTCCTTTAAATAACTAATCGTTTCTTCCATAACTTTTGTCATACCAAGTCGGTCAACTTCATGCATCGTATAGACTTTAATGCCTTTTTCTTTAATTAGTATTCTTTCTCCCTCGTCTAAAGAGCGAGCTCCGATGATGACAATGTTCTCAGGTTTAACTTTTGGACAATACCCGCCGATATTTGTTAGGGTAGGGTGCCCGATTCCTAAGCTCACCGCTAATGGCATCCCATGGATATTTCCAGATGGTGAAGTTTCCGCCGTATTTAAATCACCGTGCGCATCATACCAGATGACTCCTAGGTTCTTGTAATGTTTCGATACACCAGCTAATGTTCCAATCGCAATACTATGATCTCCACCTAAAACTAAAGGAAATCGATTAGAACGAATGGCTTCATCTACTTTTTGGCCTAGCTTTTCATTGCCATCTGCAACCGCTTTCAAGTTTTTCAAATTACTTTCTGTATCGGATTGTGCTCTTTCTTTAATCTCAACTCGAATATCACCTTCGTCATGAACTACATAGTTAAGGGATTCAAGTCTTTCGCTCACACCTGCATAACGGATAGCGCTTGGTCCCATGTCCACGCCTCTTCTAGTTTGCCCAAGGTCCATTGGTACCCCGATAATTGAAATTTCTTTTCGCATCATTTGAATATCCCCTTTGAATTTTCAAAATTTTCTCCCCTAGTATAAAGTCAAAGTAAGTGATGAATCAACTCGATAAAAATTTGCATATTAATACATTTTCTGTTTATTTCGTTAGGATAAAATGAAACATTAGGATGTTCATAGATGCTGATATATAAGGAATATTAGGAGATTTCTTTGAGTGTTTCATTGTATTTCACTTGGTTTTTTGTATACAAAATAGAATGAATATTTTATTGATAATTTTTACCATCAATTTCATTTATTGAGATATATTTTATGTGGGAAATTCACATCCTGTCACTTTAATGAAATAATTTTAAGATTGTATTTTATTTATTTTGTATGTGAAATTTTAGTAGGAGAAAATGGATTTAATGGTTGATAAATATGGAATTGAGGATGTTTAAGACTAGTTACAATTCAAAGTATTGATTCGCAATTTATTTTATATTCAAAAAATAAAAATGAAGAAAATGCCCACTTGAAAATAGGATGAATAATCGTTTATAAAAAATTTATAATTTTTTTATTTTTTATGTAAACTGGGGAAAAATGGTTGTATTTTTGCTCGTTAAAACGGGATTTGTATAGGATAATGCATAAAATCCTGTATATGAAATTGGGATTAAAGTGGAGTTTTGTTACTTGGGATTCTCCGTTGCTGCTAACACGCTTTTTTGATTAGACCTTTTTAATCGTGAATGGAAGTGAGCCTTTCTAAAACACGGGGATTAATACATACAATACGTAATGGAGCTTGTGTATTTTCAATCGCTTCAACCTTTTATGACACAACTAATAAATAATCATACCTCAAAGAGCAAAAAAGGAAAAACAATTTCCAAAGAAGGAGGTTTATAAATGAAAGCGATTAAGGTAAAACAACCAGGTGGCGCCGACCAATTGCAAGTGGTGGACTATGAAAAACCAACTCCAAAAGATGGAGAATTATTAATCAAAGTAATGGCGGCGGCTGTGAATCGTACGGATATCGTCAATAGACAAAAAAGTTCGGGGTACTTGAAAAATCCTATTTTAGGTGTTGAAGTGGCTGGGATTGTTGAAAGTGCTGGGGCAGGTACAAAAACATCAGTTGGCACACGGGTGATGGGACTTGTCAATGGCGGCGGTTATGCAGAATACGTCGTGATGCCGGATGATCGAGCGATCGAAATACCAGAAAACCTTTCATTTGAAGAAGCAGCAGCCATTCCGGAAGTATTTTTGACTGCGTATCAAACACTATTTTGGATTGGTCAATTACAGGCTGGTGAAACCGTGTTAATTCATGCTGGTGGAAGTGGCGTTGGAACTGCAGCAATTCAGCTTGCCAAACAATTAGGTCAAGCCAAGGTCATTACAACAGCTGGCTCCAATGAGAAATTGGAAGTTTGCCGTTCATTAGGAGCGGATGTTTGTATTAACTATAAGGAACAAAACTTTGACGAGGAAGTGTTGAAGGAGACAAACAATCAAGGGGTGGACTTGATTCTTGATTTTGTCGGTTCATCCTATTGGGATAAAAATTACGCTAGTATCAAAGTAGATGGCCGCTGGGTGCTGATTGGAATTTTAGGTGGGGCCGTAATAGAAAAGTTAAATTTAATGGATCTTATGTTAAAACGAATCCAACTAACAGGAACACTGCTCACTCCAAGAAGTGATGAATACAAAGCGGAACTGACAACTGATTTTTTCTCTAAAACAAAGGAACTTTTCCGTCATAACAAGCTTCGACCGATTATTGATTGTGTATATCCGCTTAATCAAATTCAACAAGCCCATGAACATATGGAGAGTAACCGAAATATTGGGAAGATCGTTTTGAAGGTAGATTAAAGGGAAAACCCATCATTTTGTTTGGCCGAATGATGGGTTTTTGCTTTAGAAGGAATCCTTGCTAAGAAGGAATTAACAAATATTAGGGGGAAGCATATCCCCTTTAATGACAGATGGTAATGTATCGTGTATATAAGGAGGGGCAGGTTTTAAGACCGGTTTTTTGGCTAGTGGGAGAGGTTTTTGGACATATTGGAAATCACCTTCGCCATCCATGCTTGGTCCACTTGCCCATCTACCTGTAGCGCTTTCTTCACCTCGAGAGAAATTAAATAAAACATGGGATACCTCACGCTTTTCTAGCTCGCGTGGGAATGTGCTTGGCACGACCACGTTTTCTTTTTCCTCTAACTCTTTAATCGCTGCAATCCATTGATTTTGATGCATTGTATCCCTTGCGATTAACCATGCAAGCATATCTTTAACGCCACGGTCTGTAGTGGCTTCGTATAGTCGAACAGCTTGTAATCTACCTTGAGATTCAGCATTTAAATTTGCTCTGAAGTCAGCAAGTAAGTTACCACTTGCAATGATATAATCGGCTGTCCAACGATTGCCAACACTATCTGCAGGTAATGCCCCAAGTCCTGACACGATCGCATGCTGAGGATTCATCCCACCAAGTATTGCACCAATAATTGGGTCTTTTGCTGCAACCTCTAAGTCACCAACAGGGGCACCTTCTAACAATCTAGCAATCATCGTAGCAAGCATTTCGATATGGGCTAATTCTTCAGTTCCTGTATCCATTAACAAATCTTTATATTTACCGTTTCCACGGACACTCCAGCCTTGGAACAAATATTGTAGAGCAACGGAAATTTCCCCGAATTGACCACCTAACACTTCTTGTAATTGTTTAGCGAATAGTGGATCGGGTCTTTCCGGTTTTGCTTGATATTGCAACTCTTTAATATGATAAAACAAAATTTCACACCTTTACTTTAGTATTCCGAATTATAGTATGTAGTGTATACAAAATGGGTGCCTGTCCTTTGTGATGCGCTTCACATAAAATTGCAAAGGTTTGGGTCTGCCTGTACTATTCTATTTCAAAAATTTAACATAAAATAATCAGGTCGAGATGATTTCAACTAAGCTTTAATTTAGATATAATTCAATTAAAGGGGGTGCTTACAGTTGGATAATCATTCAAGACTATCCGGTACTTCTTCCACTCATGCAAAGCCTATTATTAGAGAGGCGATACTTTGCATGGGGCGAAACGGGAAACTTTATCGCTAAACAAGCTTTTCTAATATATGGCTTTGCACCTTATTTATTTAAATCAAATAAGGAGCGAGCAAAATGAAATATATCAATGCAAACAAGGTTTTACCTGAAAAGCTATTAGAAGAAATCCAAAAGTATGTCCAAGGGGCAACGCTTTACATTCCCAAGCCGGAAACGGATTATATGAAATGGGGAACCTCAAGTGGTGGGAGAGGGATACTTGACCGTCGCAATGACAAGATTAGAAATGATTTTAAAAGCGGCAGTAGTATCCAACAACTAGCCGAGGAATATTTCCTTTCAACTGAAACCATTAAGAAAATTGTCTATTCGCATAAAAAGTAAGCGAACAGCACTGGTGGAGCTTTTTATCAGTGCTGTTTTTATGTAAAAAACATTTATAAATCATTTTATCCAATTCTTTTGTTTGCTGTGTTGATTACAATAAGGGTAAGAGCAAAAATGATTGGAGAAATATGTATGATCGAAAAATTTATTAAAAACGAGCAGTTCAATTTTATTAATAAACAAATTGCTTTAATAAAGGATTGTATCAGAAAGAATGTTCCCCCAAATGTTTTAGCAGCTTCAATCGACTTAGCGAATGCGAAAATATTCGATCTTTTTCCAGAAGCGTCAGCGGAACAACAAAAACTATTCGATCTATCCAAATTGAAATCAGATAAAGAGTATGACCAATATATCCAACATCTATCGAACTATTTACGACCATTTCCTAACATCACGGAGCAACAACTAAAGAAAATCTTTCCGAAACATAAAAAACTCAAACTGCCTGATTTATCGAATATTGACCTTAGTCAGATCACTTATTTAAGCTGGAAAGACTCCAGATATAATAAAAAATTTATTGTATATGAGCTAGAAGGAAAAATGGTCGGCATTGAGTGTGAAATGGCAGCAACGAGTAAAAAAAATATTTGTTCCTTCTGTAACAGCATGAACGAAGTTGCCTATTTTTCTACGGTAACAAAAGCGAAAAAAACCAATAACCCGGACTATTACAAGTCAATCGGCAATCTTATTTGCATCGACAGCAGTGAATGTAATAAAAAAATAACAGATGTGGAGTATTTAACAAACGTATTAAAAGAATCGCTTGGGATATAACCGTAAGCGTGTGAGAGTGACGAAGGAGTATGAAGGGGTTGCTCGACTAACGAAAAGGTAAGCTAGGAGAAGATTCTCTTAGCTTTTTTATTTTAGGGTTATAAAATATAACAAGCAACAAATCTATTTAACGGAAAAATATTCCCTTATTTCGAAAATGATCCTGAAAATAGTTTAAATAGCGGAAGAAAATTCCCTTATTGACCTGAAAAACACGGAAATAGCGGCATTTTATTAAGTATAACGGAAAAATGTTCCCTTATATCACCTGAAAAAAGGGCTGCTACTATAATTAACGGAAAAATATTCCCCTATTTCGAAAATGATCCTGAAAATAGTTTAAATAGAGGAAGAAAATTCCCTTATTGACCTGAAAAACACGGAAATAGCGGCATTTTATTAAGCATAACGGAAAAATGTTCCCTTATATCACCTGAAAAAAGACCTGATTCTATAATTAACGGAAAAATATTCCCCTATTTCGAAAATGATCCTGAAAATAGTTTAAATAGAGGAAGAAAATTCCCTTATTGACCTGAAAAACACGGAAATAGCGGCATTTTATTAAGTATAACGGAAAAATGTTCCCTTATATCACCTGAAAAAAGGGCTGCTACTATAATTAACGGAAAAATATTCCCTTAATTAGAAAATACCCCTGAAAATAAGCAAAATAGCGGAGGAAGTTTCCCTTACATTACCCAGAATCAACCTCGATCCCGTATCTAACAGGGAAATTCCCTCTATAACCTAAATAACGCAAAAATAGGGCACAAATCAATCCTTGTGCACCTCTCCCTATATTAATTATAGCATATAAAAAATCTTCATTATAGACTGTTAGTTCTCGTGTACGACTGCTAAAATCATAGAACATTATAGGTTAGGGGAGATGTAGAGTGAGTTCATTCGTTGTCAGTTTTCAAGAAATGGATCAAACGCAGACTTTGCTTGTTGGCGGAAAAGGAATCAATCTAGGAGAATTATCAAAAATCCAAGGAATCCATGTCCCAGAAGGATTTTGTGTAACGACCGTGGGATTCCAAAAAGCCCTCGAACAAAACGAAACCTTTCAAACGTTATTGGACGGACTCGCACTGCTAAAAGTAGAGGATCAATACCGGATTGCTGAAATTAGCAACAAGATACGACAAGTCATTTTAGAAGTTGAACTTCCTTCTGAACTAGTGACAGCAGTTGCTCATGAACTCTCTCAGTTTGGCGAAGAACATGCTTATGCCGTGCGTTCTAGTGCCACAGCTGAAGATTTACCGCATGCCTCGTTTGCTGGTCAACAAGACACCTATTTAAATATCATCGGAAAAGAAGCCATCTTGAAGCATATCAGCAAATGTTGGGCTTCCTTGTTTACAGACCGCGCTGTCATTTATCGAATTCAAAACGGTTTTGACCATCGTGAGGTTCAGTTAGCTGTAATCGTTCAACGAATGGTTTTCCCGCAAGCTTCAGGGATTTTGTTTACGGCTGATCCCATTACTTCAAACCGGAAGTTACTCTCCATTGATGCGAGCTTTGGACTTGGAGAAGCCTTGGTTTCAGGCTTAGTATCTGCCGATTGCTATAAAGTGCAAGAAGAGGAAATCGTCGACAAGATGATCGCTACTAAAAAATTGGCAATCTACGGGCTAAAAGAAGGCGGGACAGAAACAAAGGAAATCGCTTCGAATCTACAAAAAAACCAAACACTTACGGACGAACAAATCTTACAGCTAGCTAGTATTGGAAGACAAATTGAAGCATACTTTGGTCGCCCGCAAGATATCGAATGGTGTTTAGTGAATGATACATTTTACATTGTCCAAAGTCGACCGATCACGACTCTTTTCCCAATACCGGAAGCAGGGGATGGGGAAAATCACGTCTATATATCGGTTGGTCATCAACAGATGATGACAGATGCGATGAAACCATTAGGATTATCCTTTTTCCTATTAACGACTCCTGCACCTATGCGTAAGGCGGGTGGAAGGCTGTTTGTCGATGTGACGCAACATCTTTCATCACCTGTAACTAGAGAAATGTTGTTAAAAACTATGGGGCAACACGATCCGCTCATGAAAGACGCACTTATGACTGTTATTGATCGTGGTGATTTTATCAAATTGCTTCCTGCTGATGAGGAAAAGCCGAGCACGCCCCAAAAGGTTCCGGCATCTTTAGGGGGACCGGTTCAGATTGAAACCAATCCGGATATCGTTACTGAGTTGATTCAGAATAGCGAAAAATCCATTGAAGATTTAAAACAGAACATCGAAACAAAATCTGGAACGGATTTATTTGATTTTATCCTAGAAGATCTCCAAGAACTAAAAAAGATTTTATTTAACCCTAAAAGTTCCAGTGTGATCATGGCTACTATGGGGGCTTCCACATGGATTAATGACAAAATCTATGAGTGGTTAGGTGAGAAAAACGTGGCAGACATCCTTTCTCAATCTGTTCCAAACAATATTACGTCGGAAATGGGGTTAGCCCTTTTGGATGTCGCCGATGTGATTCGTCCTTATCCGGAAGTAATCGAATATTTAGAGCATGTAAAAGAAGAAAATTTTTTAGATCAACTCGGGCAGTTTGGTGGTGGAAGGGAAACGCAAAAAGCTATTATTGCTTTTCTCAATAAATATGGAATGCGATGTAGCGGTGAAATTGATATGACAAAAACCCGTTGGAGCGAAAAGCCAACGACACTCATTCCTGTCATTTTGGGGAATATCAAAAACTTTGAACCGAATGCGGGTAAACTGAAATTTGAACAAGGGCGCACGAAAGCATTAGAAAAAGAACAAGAAATATTATTGCGGTTAAAGCAATTGCCAGATGGTGAACAAAAAGCAAAAGAAACAAAAGAGCGAATCGATATCATTCGGAATTTCAGCGGTTATCGCGAATATCCGAAATACGGCATGATTCATCGTTACTTCATATATAAACAGGCTTTACTAAAAGAAGCCCACAGATTAGTTCAAGTGGGTGTCTTACAGGATCTGGAAGATATCTATTATTTCACTTTTGAAGAACTTCATGAAGTCGCACGTACTAAAAAGTTAGATCATCAAATCCTTCGCAAACGAAAAGACGAGTTCAAATTATATGAGAAACTAACTACTCCACGTGTCATCACGTCTGATGGGGAAATCCTTACAGGTGTGTACAAACGAGAGCATCTCCCAGCCGAAGCGATTGTAGGTCTACCTGTTTCTTCTGGTGTAATCGAGGGACGCGCACGGGTTATTTCAAAACTAGAAGAAGCTAATCTAGAAGATGGAGATATTTTAGTCACTGCCTTTACTGACCCTAGTTGGACACCATTGTTTGTCTCCATAAAAGGCCTCGTCACTGAAGTAGGTGGGCTCATGACGCATGGAGCAGTAATCGCACGAGAATATGGTTTACCAGCTGTGGTTGGGGTTGAAAATGCAACTAACTTAATAAAAGATGGACAGCGAATTCGTGTGCATGGAACAGAAGGATATATTGAAATATTGTAAATGCCATGCTTAGAAAAAGTTGCTCAGTGGGCGACGTTAGTTAGAGACAATGAATTAGAAGAAGCCGGAGCAATCGTGGACGAGTTAGAGAATTCATAAGAATCAGCGGCCTGCAATCACGATTGCTAATATGCGCCAATTGCTCTTGATAAATACAATAAATAAAATAATAATCAAAAGCTAGGAGATCTTTCTCTTAGCTTTTTTATTTTGGCATTTTTGGCTTTGCACTAAACTGCGCCTCTCTACGCTCTTGCCAGAAATTTATTAAAAGCTTTATTAGCACATAATTCATCCAAAAGTAAAGTTTTGTAAAAATATTTAAATTCTTGTGAACCAAGTGGACAATAAATTGCTCTAATAAATGTCAAAAGAAAAGGAGGACTAGAGTTTGAATGATGAACGATTAGTAAGACGTGCGCAACAAGGGGACAAAGATGCGTTTGTCCAGCTCATCAAAAGCATGGAAGCGTCGCTTTATAAAGTATCGAAAGCGATTCTTATATCGGATTCCGAATGTTTAGATGCCGTACAAGAAACGATTTTAAATGCCTATACAAATATCTCTCAACTTCGCGAACCAAAATACTTTAAAACATGGATTACGAGAATTCTAATTAACGAATGCAATAAAATCCGCAAAGTTCAAACGAGAATTGTCCAAATGGATGATTATCTTGAACCTACTACTGTAAGTGAACAGACAGATGCGATTGTTGATGTGCAATCAGCCATTAATTGTCTAGAACCTGACCTTCGCACAGTCATTACTTTATATTATTATGAGGATCTTTCCATTAAGGAAATTGCGACGATTTTAGATATTGCAAGTGGAACGGTGAAATCACGTTTAAATAGAGCAAGAACGAAATTGGGCGGTCTTTTAAATAACCATGCAGAGGGGAGATTAATTCATGAATAAAAAAGTGGAAGAACAACTTCGTGCCTGGGGAAAAAACAAGGAACAGGTGCCAGACTTCTTTTCAAAAGGAATTGATGATGTATTAAATAATCTACCCGAAACAGCTACTCCGACAAACGAACGTATGGTGCGAACGAAGCCTAAAAAGAAACGCTTAGTCGCAAAGTCACTTGTTGCTGCTGCAGTCATTAGCTTTGGTGTCATTGGTTCAGGTTTTATCTCCCCAACGATGGCGCAAATGCTGAAAGAAGTGCCAATCATTGGTTCAATTTTTAGTAATTCCGAGGATCGTTCATTAACAATCATCGATGAACAAGACCTAGCTTCTACATTAAATCAGACGGTAACAGATCAAGGAATCACCCTTACGATAACGGAAACTTACTTTGGTGGTGGTCGTTTAGTCATTGCTTATACGATTGAATCAGAAGAAGTTGAGCTAGAGCGTGTTGTAAAAGGAAGAGGAGTACCTCTACATTACAATGCTCTAATAGATGGTGAGCAATTTAGCCACTCGACAACGTTTGAACAAAGTGTAGATGAAGGTGTCGCCAAAGGAATTATTGACATGAGTATTGGGTTGGAATCTGAGTTATCAGAGAAACCTGTGCTAGATCTTAAAGTGAAGGAAATTGCTGGCGTAACTGGCTCGTGGAACTTTACCTTACCGATTGATTTGGAGAAGACGAAAGCAGCTACAAAGACTTTCTCTCCGATGACTTCCGCTACATGGGAAGATGCAGCCTTCGTAGTGGAAAAGGTTGAATTCACACCGGTGCAATCACAAATTATTATCGATCGTACAGTACCAAAAGATGATATTTTTGACTATGGATTCTCGGTCTATGATGAAAACGGCACATCGCTCGGTTTCCATGGCGGCTCTGGTAGTTCGGTCATTGACGTAGGAAACGGATTAGTGAACTTTAAGGATACAATCCTACTACAAGGGCGTGAAGAGGTTCCTACTGGGTTGATGATTGAAGTATATAACAATCATGGAGGACCTTATGAATCCTCGAAAGTAAAAGAAGTCAACATCCCATTAACGGAATCGGAACTCCCATATACCCTCAACTATCCAGATGGTAGCAAGTTAATTGTCACAGGTGTTGAACAGTTAGAAGATGAAACGGTCGTTTATTACGATATTGAAGGAAAGCTAAATTTACAAAATGCCTTCTTAATGTTAGAGATTGAAAACGGCGAAAGACTCCCACCAATCATGCTAGAAGCAAAACGCACGAACTTACAGAAATTATCCTTTAGTCAATCGTTCGATCAATCAGAAGGCCCCATTTCACTATTCACTACAATTGATGCAAATGAGGTGGATACATTTGTCTTTGAAGTAAAGTTGGATTAAAAGGTGAAAGTGAAAAGCGCGGCAACACATGAATATTTTATATCCCATTTGGAAAGTATTTTGAAAGTTATGATGAAAGTACTAAATAGACAAAATTAGATTAGTTATATGTAAAGAAGAGAGTGGGATATGATGAAACTAACAGGGAATACAGTACTGATTACAGGTGGAGCTGCAGGAATTGGCTTTGCATTCGCCAAGAGATTTATTAAAGCGGGAAATAAAGTGATTGTCTGCGGCAGACGAGAAACAAAGCTTCAGGAGGCAAAGGATCAATACCCTAAACTAATTACTAGAGTTTGTGATGTGACGAAAGAAGCTGATCGAATCGCATTGTTCGATTGGGTAACAAACGAGCATCCTGATGTGAATGTGATTGTCAATAATGCTGGCATACAGCAGCGCTACCATGTCCTGAAGGCGAATGCAAAAGAAGATTGGAGTTATTATAGTAATGAAATAGCTTCCAATGTCGAGGCGCCATTTCACTTTTCCATGTTATTTGCGCGGTACTTTGCAACAAAAGATTATGCAGCAATCCTAAATTTATCTTCCGGTTTAGCGTTTACCCCAATGGCCATTGCACCGATTTATTCTGCTACGAAAGCAGCGGTTCATTCATTTACTATGAGTTTACGTCATCAACTCGAAGATACGAACATTGAGGTAGTCGAAATTGCACCGCCTGCAGTAAATACCGATTTAGGGGGAGCAGGCCTTCATACTTTCGGCACCCCGGTCGATGAATTTGCTGATGCTATATTTAAAGGACTTGAAGAAGGTAAAACAGAAATTGGTTACGCACGTGCAGCATCTGCTATGAGAATGTCACGAGACGAAATTGACGAGTCCGTTAAAACGATGTACGCCAATATGAAAAATACGATTTGATGATTGTAATGAGAGCTGTCCCTTTAGTGGATGGCTCTTTATTTTTTTAAATCAATTCACCCTGTGAAGTATGATTTTTGGCCTCATTATGCGCGGCAAAGAGTAAAAAGTTCTTAGTTTATGAGCAACATTCAGTAGACTAGTTGAACTTCCTAGGAAGAAAAATTCGAAATATAAGAATAATGGTTAGTTTTTAGGAAATAATCTTCCTTTGATAATAAACTAAGCCGGGGAGGTATTATTTCTTGTTTAAAGATACCATCATAAAAAAAATCGTAGAAATTGTATGGCCTGTATGTAAAAAGATATTTACTCTATTTGCTAAAGAAATAATTGAATTTATTTTTGTTACAATAAAAAATGAATTTCGTAAGTATCAAAGTAAACAAACTAAGGAAAAAGAAGAACAAGTTCAAGATAATATTAGAAAAGCACAAGAAACAGATGATATTGATGAAAAAAATAAACTACATGAACAAAATGAACAATTAAAAAGGGATATACAGAATTTAAAGGAATATATGAAGGATTTAGAAAGCATTCTCAAAAACGTTCAAGAAAAAACATCCAAAAATATTCAAGATAAAGTCGAAAAAACCAATGTTAAAGATTTAATTGAAGGAAATGAAAATGATGAAAAGTTAAATATAAAAGAAAAAGAATCCTATCTCCACTTAGATCAAACTGATACTGAAGGGGATAAAAAAGTCTAATTAAAGTAACTTAGGATTTTATATGTTTTTACACGTGCTTTATGATGCAATCCTCAAAGTATAATATCCGCCAAGAAAAGCAAACTATACTGAAACCAAATTGTATAGGAGGCTTTTGAAATGGCAAAACAAAATCCATCAAAACCCAATGTGACAAAAGATTATGTCCCTAAAGAAGATATGATTAAAAATATTAAAGATAATATGCGTGTAGCTGAGGTTAGTAAGGAATTTGCAGGGCCTGAAGAACTTGAACATCTTGAAGAAAAAAATCAACGTCGTATTCACGAAATTGAACGCCTTCAAAATAAACCTTTAAGTTAGTTTGTTCAGTTGATATACAAGCATTCACATATTTGCAAGGACGGTTGCCTCTAGCGCCGTCCTTTTTTGTTAAAACTTCTTAGGTAGATTCACACCCTGTTTCTCTAGTTGTTCTTCTGTTCATTCTAATAAAGCTTTCAATTGAACTTTCGTCGTTTGATTTGATTTCGATTATGAAGAATATTCTACTACCCTCAATAGCATACTGAATTTGGTTAAAAAACTTGGAGGGATAACAATGACTACAGAACCAATTACAATACATTCAATTATAAATGGTGAAAAAATTGAAACAGAGAATAAATTACCTCGTGAAAACCCAACGCATCCGGATCAAATTGTTGGTTATGCTCCTATTAATAGTAAAGAAGAAACAATCCAAGCCATCGATGCGGCGTATGAAGCATTTAAAAGTTGGGCATGGAGTGATGTAGATGATCGCATTGCTAGAATGAAAAAGGCAATTCAAAAAATTAAAGACTCTACAGAAGAGATTGCTGAATTATTATCTCGTGAACATGGGAAGGCGCTATATGATGCTCATGGAGAAATAGCTGTTTCTTTAATGTGGATGGAATTTGCTTGTGATCATGTAAAAAATGTTGTGGCTCCTGAAGAAAAAGAACATGATAATGGTCGAACAATTATTACCCACGATCCAATTGGTGTGGTTTCTGCCATTACGCCTTGGAACTATCCCATTTCATTATCTACTATTAAGATAGCACCGGCATTATTAACAGGAAATACGATGGTGTTAAAACCAAGTCCATTTGCTCCTCTTGCTGTAAGTCGTGTATGTGAAATCATTTCGGATGAATTCCCTCCTGGTGTATTAAACCTTGTACATGGGGAAGCCGAAGTTGGGGTAGAACTTACTTCTAATGAAAAGGTAGCGAAAATTGCCTTTACTGGTGGTACAAAAACGGCGAAGAGCATTATGAAAGCCGCTTCAGAAACCATTAAAAAAATGACCCTCGAACTAGGTGGGAATGATGCCGCTATCGTACTGGAGGATTTCGATGTCAATGATGAGCGTGCACTACGCAGAATGGTGATTTCGAACTTCTTAACAGCTGGTCAGATATGTATGATTGCAAAACGTGTCTATGTACATCGTTCCATTTATGATGCCTTCGTTGAAAAATATATTGAAGCAGCAAATAAATGGATTCGTGTAGGTGACCCATTCCATCCTGAAGTAACAGTAGGACCTGTCAATAATCAAAACCAAGTAAAATATGTCCAAAGCTTAGTCAGTGAAGCTGAGAAGAAGGGTGCAAAAATCGTTAAACTTGGAACAATCCTAAATCCTGAACTTATGGATAATGGCTACTTCCTTCAACCAACCCTTGTTTTAGGTGCTGATTATCATGACCCAATCGTCGTTGAGGAACAATTCGGACCAACTGTACCAATTCTGCCGTTTGATGATGAGGAGCAAGTTATTAAATTGCATAATGAAAGTATTTACGGTTTAACAAGTTCGGTATGGGGAGAAGTTGAGCATGCTATTCGTGTCGCTCGTCGTATAGAAGCAGGTACAACAATGATTAATACGGCAGCGATTCAAGGATTGGATGTACGTTTTCCGTTTGGCGGCGTGAAACAATCAGGGGTAGGGCGAGAATATGGTGAAGAAGGATTAAAATCATATACGGAAACTCATGTCATCAACATACCGAAAAACTTAGAATTACCCTATATTCCAGAGTAAAAATAAAAAAAGATATGCAAAGGCATATCTTTCAGACTGTAGACAAACTCGAAATTTCGAGTTTGCCTACAGTCTTTTTTCTTTTAAAATAAAAGTAATAGTTTTTGAAATAGAGTTAGTTGAT
>NZ_JAFBDY010000011.1 GCF_016908465.1 Lysinibacillus composti
TTCGCTCGACTTGCATGTATTAGGCACGCCGCCAGCGTTCGTCCTGAGCCAGGATCAAACTCTCCATAAAAGAAAATTTGATAAAGCTCAAATTTTAGCTGGCATCAATTTTGATGTCCAAAATTTTGTTTCTTAATTAAAAGAAACGTTTATTTCATTAACGTTTTGTTGTTCAGTTTTCAAGGTTCATTTTTGAATAGCGCTCTTTTTAAGCGACTCCGTTATTATAACACCGTAACTAAATGATGTCAATACTTTATTTTGTATTTTTAGAAGTTTTTCTCAAGAGCAACTCTTATATCTTAATCTTTTTCCTTTTCGAAGTCAACTATTTTATAAATCAAATTTTAGATTTCAAAACAGCTTCCTTCGTTAAGGACAAGTAATAATATACATTATACAAATATAGAAATCAAGCATTTTTTCTTCTAAATATCTTATTGACCACTTTTATATCAATTATAAATAACATAATACCTAAAATAACTATGATTCCACCTAATAATTGTGTCGCCTTTAGGTATTCTTCAAAAACAAAATACGCAAGTATAGCTGCTCCTATTGGTTCAAATAATACAGCAACCGAAATTACATTCGTGCTTACCCATTTCAATGCCCAATTAAAAAGTGTATGTCCTAATAAATTAGGTATAAGTGCAAGTAAGATAAACCAAACCCAAGTCATTGTTGAATAAGGACCAAATGATTCTCTTCCAATAATCATATAGAAGAATAAACAAATTGTACTAATTGAGTAGACAACCATAGTATAAGTAATTAAAGATAATCTTTTTCGTACATCCTGACCGAATAAAAAATAACCTGTAACAAGTCCACACGCAATCAATGCCAATATATCTCCATATAATGCTGTTCCACTTACTTTAAAGTCACCCCAACTAATAAGAATACTTCCTGATATAGCGATTAATCCTGAAATAATTGTTTTAACCGATAGTGGTTCTTTAAAGAAGAAGTAAGTTCCCACAAATGCAAATAAAGGTTGAAGTGTTACAAGGACAGTCGAACTTGCAACAGAAGTGTAATTCAGAGATTCAAACCATAATATAAAATGGAACGCTAAAAATACACCCGCAATAGAAGAGAAGATCCAATCTCTCCTGGAAAGGAGCTTAATTTCATGTACATATTTTGTAAAGAATATTGGACTCATTAATAAAACTGAGAAAAGCATTCTATAAAAAGCGATCACACCTGCTTCTGCCTCAGCTAATTTAACCAAAATAGCTGATAACGCTATAGATATAACACCAATTACAATTGGTATAAAGGGATGAATTGTTGGTTTTTCCATATGTAAGTACAGCTCCAAATTGTTTTGACATGTTGTTAATTATTACTATTTTGTCACTTTCAAGAAAGGTTAGCAATAAATAAAAGGGGGAAATTTCATGCATTTATTAAACACGGACTCATTTTTATTAGGAGTTATATACAAATTAATGATTGCAGCCACACTCAGTTTGATTATCGGAATTGAAAGAGAGTTAAAAAAGAAGCCAGTTGGGTTAAAAACAAGTTTAGTCATTGCAACTTTTAGTTGTTTATTAACAATTATTTCGATTGAAACTGCATATAGTACACCCGCTCGTGACGATATTAATATTACGATGGATCCGCTACGTTTAGCAGCACAGATTGTAAGTGGTATTGGATTTTTAGGTGCAGGGGTCATCTTGCGTAAAGGTAATGACAGTATTACAGGTCTAACAACAGCAGCCATGATATGGGGAGCAGCTGGAATAGGGATTGCAGTTGGTGCTGGATTTTATTTAGAAGCATTCGCGACAGTTGTAATTGTCGTTTTAGGTATAGAATTAATCGCTCCATTCTTATTAAAAATCGGTCCTAGAAGATTACGTATGCGTGAACATTCATTGAAAGCTCGAGTAGACAAAGATAAAAATATAAATAATTTACTTGAGTTTATGAAAGAAAATGAGATGTTTATTGACAATATTCGTATTCGGGATGTTCTAGTATCGGAGACTCAATCTTTATATGAAGTTGATATTAAATTCTCAGCTTTATTTTCAACAGATACTATTTCAATTTATCATACCCTGCATTCTTTACCGTATATACAAAAAATTGAAATTGAAATTATAGCTTAATTGGAGGAGAAATAATGGGAGAAATATTCAAATTACTAAAGGGAGGAAATAAACCTTCCCTTGTAGCTGCACTAGTAAACTTATTTTTAGGAATCATTAAAGGGGTAGCATACTTCTTCACTGGTAATGTTGCTATGTTTGCCGAAATGATGCACTCCTTAGGTGACTCAGCAAACCAATTTTTCGTTTTTGTAGGTTCGGCTTTATCTAAAAAGGCGCCTACCAAAAATTTCCCAAATGGCTTTGGGCGGGTTGTGAACCTAGTTTGTCTAGGGGCTGTCTTAATTGTTGGAATCCTTTCTTATGAGACAGTTAAAGAAGGTTGGCATCACTTTTTACACCCTTCTGAAGAGAGTGGTGGAATGTGGATTGCATTAGGTGTTTTACTAATCGGTATTGTTTTAGAAGGAAGTGTTCTTCATAAGGCAGCAAAAGAGGTACTACATGAAGTGGGAGTAGAACATGTAGGTCTTATTGCTGTTCCTAAATCATTTAGCTATTTAAATCGTGCAAAACCTGCAACGAAGCTCGTATGGATGGAAGACGCCGTGGCAACAGCAGGAAATGTATTAGCGTTCTTAGCAATTATTATTGCAAACGTTACTGGTTATACACCACTTGAAGGATTAGTTTCGATGATCATTGGTATTATGATGTTTTATGTTGTAGGTCGTGTATTCCTAGATAATGCTCGCGGTGCAATCGGTGAAACGGATGAAGAAATGTATGTTCACATTGGCAACTTGGTTATGCAAGATCCAAATGTAAAAGATATTGCTCGATTGGAAGTAGTGAAAGAGGGCGAATTTTTACATGTTGAGTTAGTAGCAGAAACTGATCCTAATCTTTCTTTAGCCTATTTAGACGATGTTCGTGATCATTTAACAGAAATCCTAAAAAGTCAAAAAGGCGTTACGAAGGTAACCATCTCATTCGATGAAGATGATAATGTTAAGGATTGGGAGCATCACATTACAAAAGATAATACAGATAGCGACAGAAAATAGCAAAAACCCTTGTGCCCAATGAGCACAAGGGTTTTTGTTATAATGCATTTCTTAATATTTCGTAAACATCATCTGCTTCTAATTTTCTAAAATTGCCCAATGGTCCATTATCTACACTATGACTGACCATTTGATCAAATTTAGAGTCATCAATTCCATAATCAGAAAGTTTACTTGGGGCCCCTAAAGATTTCCAAAACTCTGATAGTTGATTAATTCCTTCATAGGCAATCTCTTCAACAGTTTTGTTATTAGGATCGACATTAAATACACGAGTTGCAAGTTTAGCAAATCTTTCTGGATTGTATTTCACATTATGTCGCATCCAATGTGGGAATAAAATTGCTAACCCTCCACCATGTGGGATATCGTAAATGGCAGATACAGAATGCTCAATATCATGAGTAGCCCAATCTCCACGAGAGCCAATCGATAAAAATCCATTTAACCCAACAGTTCCTGCAAATAAAATTGTTTCTCTTAACTCATAATTCTCTAAGTCATTTATTAATTTTGGTGCTGTTTCAATTACGGTACGTAAAACACCCTCGCACATTTCATCCGTAATTGGCGTATTTGTTGCGTTATGGAAATATTGTTCAAATACATGAGACATAATATCAACCATACCATAAACGGTATGTTCTTTTGGAACAGTGAATGTAAATTCAGGATTTAGGATTGAAAATTTAGGAAATACAAATGGACTTCCCCAACCAAACTTCTCTTCTGTTGCGGTATTTGTAATAACAGAACCGGCATTCATTTCTGAACCTGTTGCGGCTAATGTTAGTACCGTCCCAAGTGAAAGTGCATCGTTAGGAAATGCTTTTTTTATTACAAAGTCCCATGGATCACCTTCATACTTAGCGCCAGCAGCAATTAATTTCGAGCAATCGATTACAGACCCACCGCCCACTGCTAATACGAGGTCAATTTCATTTTGTTTACAAATTTCAATGCCCTTTCTTGCTGTTTCAACTCTTGGGTTCGGTTCAACACCACTTAATTCAAATACTTCACAATTAATGCTAGATAATTTATTTAAAACAGCTTCATAAACACCATTTTTCTTAATACTTCCGCCACCGTAAACTACAAGAACCTTTTTTCCATATTGAGATACTTCTGTAGGTAAATTCTCTAGTGCGCCTTTTCCAAAAATTAATTTTACTGGATTATAGAATGTAAATTCGTTCAATACTTTCTCTCCTTTATGTTTTATATGCATTAGAAAGTCAATGACTAACGCAATAAATTGCCATTCTTATACATATAGAAATTTCATTTCTAGCCATAAAAAAAGCCATGCAAAGGACATACCTTTACATAGCTTAATTTTATACTATTAAACCCAACCGCGGAAGCGAGAAGCTTCGGCTGTACGGCGAACACCAACCATATATGCAGCTAAGCGCATATCGATATTACGTGTTGTTGCAGTTGTGTAAACAGCTTCAAATGAATCAACCATTTTTTTGTATAGTTTTTCTTGAACTTCTTCTTCTTCCCAATAGTAACCCATGTTATTTTGTACCCATTCGAAGTAAGATACAGTAACACCACCAGCTGATGCTAATACGTCTGGTACTAATAGGATTCCACGTTCAGTTAAGATTTTAGTAGCTTCTGAAGTAGTTGGACCATTTGCAGCTTCAACTACGATTGTTGCTTTAATATTATGAGCATTTTCTGCAGTAATTTGGTTTTCGATTGCTGCAGGAACTAATATATCACAATCTAATTCAAGTAATTCTTGGTTTGTAATCGTATTTTCAAATAATGTAGTTACTGTACCGAAGCTGTCACGACGATCAAGTAAGTAATCGATATCTAAACCATTCGGATCATGTAGAGCACCATAAGCATCGGAAATACCGATTACTTTTGCTCCTAAGTCACTCATAAATTTAGCTAAGAAACTACCCGCGTTACCAAATCCTTGAATTACTACGCGAGCGCCTTTTATATCAATGTTGCGTTTTTTTGCAGCTTCTTGAATAACAATTGTTACCCCTTCAGCAGTCGCACGGTCGCGACCTTTTGAACCACCAAGAACTAATGGTTTACCAGTAATGAATCCAGGTGAGTTAAATTCGTCCATACGGCTATACTCATCCATCATCCATGCCATAATTTGTGCATTAGTAAATACATCTGGCGCTGGGATATCTTTAGTAGGCCCTACAATTTGACTAATAGCGCGAACATAGCCACGGCTTAAACGTTCAAGTTCTCCCATTGACATTTGGCGTGGGTCACAAATGATTCCACCTTTACCACCACCATATGGAAGGTCTACAATTCCACATTTTAATGTCATCCACATTGATAGTGCTTTTACTTCATCTTCACTAACCATTGGGTGGAAACGAACCCCACCTTTAGTTGGTCCAACTGCATCACTGTGTTGAGCTCTATAACCAGTGAAGACTTGAGTTGTACCATCATCCATTTTAACTGGGATACGAACTTTTAAAAGTCGAAGCGGTTCCTTAAGTAATTCATACATCGCTTCGTCGTAACCTAGTTTGTTAAGCGCTTCTTTCACTACTTCTTGTGTAGAAGTAAAAAGATTTAAGTTTTCAGCCATTTTATTTCGCCTCTTTAATTAGTAATAATAATTAAATAACCTTATAAGTATTACATTTAAAGTAATACCGCCCATATTGTAACATAGTACCTTGATTTTTTGTCATAGAAATTTCACATTATTACCACGTTTTTATTTCTTCCTCATAAATTAGTTATTAGATATTGAAAGTCTTTTCATTATATCCATATGCTCACAAGTATTAAATAACCACATATCAATTATTATAAGAAAGCAGACGTAGATTCGCTATGCCCACTTTCTTATGTTTAAGATATTATAGGCTTTCTGATACGGTCTTAGCTTGCATATGAAGAGTTAAATAATCTGGTCCACCCGCTTTCGAGTCAGTACCTGACATGTTAAATCCACCAAATGGCTGATATCCTACTGTTGCAGCTGTACAGCCACGGTTAAAGTAAAGGTTACCAACATGGAAGTCTTCACGGGCTTTTTCTAGATTAAAGCGATTGTTAGAAATAACTGCACCTGTTAATCCATATACAGTATTGTTCGCTATATTGAGTGCTTCATCAAAGTTATTTGCTTTTGTCAATGCTAAAACCGGTCCAAAGATCTCTTCTTGCATGATTCTTGCTTGTGGATCTACGTCAGCGAATACGGTTGGGTGAATAAAGAAGCCTTTAGAATCGTCATATTCCCCTCCAACAACAATGCGACCTTCACTTTTACCAATTTCAATATACTCAGATACTTTTTTGAATGCACCGCCATCATTAACTGGACCACAGAATGTATCTTCATTTGTTGGGTCGCCAACAACTAATTCTTTTGTTAATTCAACGACTCGTTCTACAACTTGATTGTATGCCTCGTCTCCAACAATTACTGCTCGTGAACAAGCTGAACATTTTTGTCCACTGAAACCAAACGCAGAAGTAACAATTGATTGAGCAGCTAATTCTAAGTCTGCATTGTCGTCTACTACGATTGTATCTTTCCCACCCATTTCTGCTATAACACGTTTAATCCAAATTTGTCCTTCATTTAATACAGAAGCACGTTGGTTAATACGTAAGCCTACATCACGTGAACCCGTGAAGCTGATGAAACGAGTTCGTGGGTGATCAACTAAGTAGTCCCCAACTTCGGCACCTGAACCTGGGATATAGTTAATAACTCCTGCTGGAAGTCCTGCCTCCTCCATTATTTCAACAAATTTGTAAGCAATAACAGGAGTTGTAGAAGCTGGTTTAAGTAATACAGTATTACCAGTGACAGCGGCAGCAACTGTTGTCCCAGCCATAATAGCAAATGGGAAGTTCCACGGTGAAATAATAACTCCTACACCAAGTGGAATATAAGTATACTTGTTGATTTGTCCTTGGTTTTCTGCCAAAGGTTTACCTTTGGCAAGTTCTAGCATTTGACGGCCATAATATTCTAAAAAATCAATACCCTCTGCAATGTCCCCATCAGCTTGCGCCCAAGGTTTACCCGCTTCTTTTGTTAACCATGCACAAAGCTCGTATTTTCGTCGACGAGTAATTGCTGCAGCCTTGAATAAAACTTCAGCTCGTATGCGAGGGTCTACTTTCTTCCATGTGTTAAATGTTGAATCTGCAATTTGCATTGCCTTTTCTGCTATATTCTGGCTTGCTTTTGATACATACCCAATCACTTCTTCTTTATTGGAAGGGTTATAAGAAACAATCTTTTGCTCAGTCGTTACACGTTCCCCACCAATAATTAAAGGGTAATGTTGTCCTAGTTCACCTTCTACTTTTTTCAAAGCCTCTAAGTAAGCTCTTCGGTTCTCTTCAACAGAAAAATCAGTCAATGGTTCATGCTTGTATGGAATCATATTATTTTTCCTCCCGTAACGCTGTATATTACGTTTAATTTTTATAAATAAGATGCGAAAAAATTGCAATAATTTAATATTTCTACCTTGTGGGAAACATTCAAATTACTAAAAATAACACTAAAGGGCATACTTTTTGGTATTAAAAACAAACTTATATTATTATTTTACTTCTATAGCAATTTCTATACCTCAACCTGAAATGTCGAAAAGAGATTCTATCGCCTTTCTTAAATAATTTTTCTTCTCCGCAAAGGTTTAGAATTTTAGGAAAATTCATTTTACCCTTGTCCCCCCGCAACATTATGATTACTTAAGGATTTAAAGAAACTAATATCCAATAAGAAAAATAAAAAAAGAGTGTAGAAAGTTATAATCTCTCTACACTCTTTTATGTTATTTCCCTACATTCTAATGACCTGATTGTTCAATCCAATCTTGAAGCTTGTCTCTTAGTGATTTAAAACCATTTGCATCACTTTCATCCACACGATCTTGCAAAGACTTACGAGGGAATTGTTCTTTCCTCTTTTGGGGAGGTACATCCTGTAAAGCTCGAGTAGATAGACTTATTTTTTCCGAGTTCTCATCCACTTCAAGTATTTTTACTTGGACCTCATCTCCTATTTTTAGAAAATCTGCCACATCTTTAACAAATCCATAAGTAATCTCTGAAATATGAACGAGCCCTTGAGTATTCTCGTCCAAAGCTACGAAAGCTCCGTAAGGCTGAATACCAGTTACCTTGCCGGTTACCACGTCACCTACTTCATATTTTTTTGTCATAAAAAGTTTTCCTACTTTCTTTATCTACGTAAATGTCATGTTAAATTATAACATATGTATAGATACTGGACAAAGAATCTCACTGAATCTTCAAACTTGTAAAACAACATATTTACTAAAGTTCGCATTAAGGAAAATTACGATTTTTTAAGGAGGAATTTTAATCATACTAGTAAGAATATTTATAGTTTAGATCATTAATATCTAATTAATGATCTAAACTATGAATATACTATTTTTATTAATAGAAAGGGGTGTAAGAGATGAAACAATTATTTCACGAACAACTTAGATTTTTAAGAGAGGAACGTAACTTGTCACTAGAAGAGTTATCAAAACTTTCACAAATCGGGGTAGAAAAACTAACACAATATGAAAAGGGTGAACGGATTCCTTCATTACAAACGATTTTAAAACTGTCTACTGTTTTAGAAGTGCCTACTTCGAATTTGTTAGACGGAATTAAAGCATAGAAAGTAATCTCCAATTATTATTGGAGATTACTTTTATTACTTTTATTAAACAATACATTTTGCTTCAAACTTTATAGCTATTAACTTATACGATATAGAAACACATTTTTCAAAAGGGATCCATTCTTCAAAAGAATGTTCATACACAATCTGAATTACCTTTGCTAATGCACTCGGATCATCAATATTTTGAAGGGCCGCTACTACATCTGCCGCTTCAGTATCATAGTGATCCTCACCAACCTGAAAAGGATCCCACTCTTTTAATAAGCGTATCGCTTTTCGATTCATTTCTATTATTTCAAATGTATCCATTAATTTTCACCTAACTACTGTTATGTTAACTAATATGGTATCATAGTTATAAAAGTTAATAAAGAAAGAGTGATATTTTTGAGCAGCTTTAATCAAATCTATAATCGTAAAAATACAAACTCTCTAAAATGGGATCAATTCAAAGATCGCTTAAAAGCAAAATATAACGTAGAAGATGCATCAGACATATTACCAATGTGGGTTGCAGATATGGACTTTGCTGTACCAGAAGTTATTATCAATGCAGTGAAACAACGATTAGACCACCCTGTATTTGGCTATTCATATATTAGTGATGAATGTAAAACTGCCATTCAAAATTGGTTTATTCGTCACCACAATTGGCATATCGATAAAAATACGATTCTATTCCATCATGGTGTAGTACCTGCTTTAGCTTCGATACTTGAGACATTTACTCAACCGGGCGATAAAGTATGTATTTCAACACCTGTATATCCAGCCTTCACAAACATACCGACTGCACAAAAGCGTACACTCGTAGCAGTAGATTTAGTACAATCAGAAAATTCATTTAAATATGACTTTTCTGTGTTAGAAGAACAATTTAAAGCAGGAGTGAAAGCGTACATTTTATGTAGCCCACATAATCCTGGTGGAGTTGTTTGGTCAAAAGAAGACCTTGAACAAATTGTTAAACTATGTATTAAGTACGATGTTTTATTAGTTTCTGATGAAATACATGCAGATATCGTATTTGAAGGCGCTAAGCATATTCCTACTTTAACAATTGAAGGTGCTGAACAAGCAAAAATTGTTACTTGTATTGCTCCTACAAAAACATTCAATATGGCTGGGCTTCATGCAGCAATGATGGTTGTACCAAACGACGAACTTAGAGCAAAATTAATTGAAAATAGAAATGCACATGGACAAGAAGACCTTAACATCCTTGCTGCAAGTGCACTTAAAGCTGCTTACGAAGACGGCGACGAATGGTTAGCTGAAATGATTCAATATGTTTCAAACAATATGGACTATGTAGTAGAAGAATTAAATAAACTTGAGGGTGTAATTGTAACAAAACCACAATCTACATATTTAATATGGATTGATTACCGAGGAACTGGCTTAACTGAAAGTGAAATGATGCACCGCATTTTAGAAGTAGGAAGACTTGCTCTTGAACCAGGTACAAAATATGGTGAGGCCGGCAATGGATTTTTACGAATGAATGTAGCATGTCCTTTTGATACTGTTAAAGACGGTGTCGAACGCTTCAAAAAATCTTTATATTAATTCATTCATTAATTAAATAATTACCTGATCATAAAAAAGGTCGACTCGTGTTTTGTGAGTCGACCTTTTTGCGGCCTCGTCTTTGCCTTTCGTCGCAGAAAAGGGGACGTCTCAAACTTTATGAGACCGTCCCCCTTTTGTTATTTTTCTATCTTTTGTGTGCTTTGTTGGCGTTGACTTAAAATACGATCTTCTAAAATTTTTGCTTTTGCTTCTTGTTTTTTAGATATACGTCTCACCCACATGAAGACTAAAGCACATAGAATGATTAAAACTAAAAATTCGAATGCAGCTGGAATATAGCCCGATTTGTCTTCTGGAAAATATAGAAAACCAAGGACAAACTTATTCATTTTGTCACGCTTCTTTCAAATTATTGTTCAAATACTGTGATCGATTCAATCTTAACATCTTCTAGTGGTTTATCGCGCATATCTTTCTCAACGTTCGCAATTTTGTCAACAACTTCCATACCTTCCACTACGTGGCCAAATACTGTATGTTTGTAATCTAACCATGGTGTACCACCAACGCGTGCATATTCCTCAATAACTTCTTTAGGGAATCCTGCTTGTTCCATTTGACTAATCATATTGCTAGGAACTTGAGGCATTTGAACAATAAAGAATTGTGAACCGTTTGTATTTGGACCAGCATTTGCCATTGAAAGTGCTCCACGTAAGTTAAATAATTCTGGACTGAATTCATCCTCAAATGATGATCCCCAGATTGATTCTCCACCCATACCAGTTCCTGTAGGGTCTCCACCTTGAATCATGAAATCAGTAATAACACGGTGGAAAATGATCCCGTTATAATATCCAGATTTAGCATGACCTAAAAAGTTCTCAACTGTTTTTGGTGCTTGTTCAGGGAATAATTTTAGTTTAATTGCTCCAAGTGTTGTATTCATTTCAACTAAAACTTCACCAGGATTTAAATCTTTCGATAATTGTGGGTACATATTAACTCTCCTCTAATTAAAAATTTTGTTTTTATTGGTTGTTCTTGGCATTACCTCGTAACAGTTTACCATATAACCATTATTTTTTCCGCAAATAACCTTTCCCTTTACTTCCTTCATAAAGTGTGATTAGGTATACTGAAAAATAGATTTTTACTATGTTCGGAAGAAAGTGATGCTATGTCAACCATGAAACGAAATTTTATTATAATTCTCATCTCTAATTTTATTGTTTCCTCTTCACTGACAATGATTATGCCATTTCTCTCTCTTTACATTGAAACGATGGGGAATTTTTCAGAAAGTTATGTACAAAAATGGGCAGGTTTAATTTTTGGTGCTACTTTTATTTCTGCATTTCTAATGTCTCCTATATGGGGGAGAATCTCAGATAAATATGGTTACAAGCCTATCATGATCATCAATTGTTTTGGTATTGCGTTAAGTATTTTCTTAATGGGCCATGTACAAGATGTTTATCAGTTTTTCTTTTTGCGTTTATTTATGGGAATTGTAACTGGATTCATTCCCACTTCCATGGCATTTATAAGTAAACATACGCCTAAAAATGTGGCAGGTAAAACTTTAGGTACACTCCAAATCGGAAGTGTCGGTGGAACCTTATTCGGCCCTATTATTGGTGGTTCACTTGCAGATGCAGTAGGTTTTAGTTATACCTTCATTTTAACCTCTATTACCATCTCACTTGCTGCATTTATTATTATCATCGGAATTCATGAGCCAAAAATAGATACTAAGAAAAAAAGTTCTGTTTTTTCACGGAAAAATATTATTTGGGCTATTTTCCATCATCGATTAATACTTAACACAATGTTGGTGACTGCTCTAATTCAAATTGGTAATTTTAGTATTCAGCCTCTTTTGTCACTTTACGTTTCTGATTTAACTACAAGTGAACAAGTTGCATTCCTCTCCGGGTTAACATTTAGTGCTGCTGGAGTAGGTAGTCTAATATTTTCTCGATTTTTTGGCCGCTTAGCAGACCAAATTGGTTATGAAAAAGTATTAGCCACTTTACTTTTCATTACTGTTTTATTCATCATCCCTCAAGCCCTAGTAACTTCACTATGGCAATTGATCTTATTACGATTCTTTTTTGGTATTTTTTCTGGGGGGCTTATTCCAATTACAACTGCACTTATTCGGCGTGAGGCACCCCTTGAAGTACAAGGAGAAATTATGGGATACAACCAAAGTTTCCGCTTTTTAGGAAATATAATTGGTCCAGTTTTCGGGGGAATTATAAGTGGAATAGCAACCATCTCAACTGTTTTTTATACAACAGGTATTTTATTTTTCATCGCATCTATTATCGTTTTCCTAATTCAAAGAGTACCAAGACAATATTTTGAAGATGTCTTAAAAAGTCACCAGTAACATTGTAATTCTATCCAATCTAACTATTGTTCTATAAATATGCTATTCTTTCATGTAGGCAGCTTTTTGGGAGGAATATGCATGAAACAAAGCGTCGGGTTTCTTCTCATTTTTTGTTGTTTTCCATTGCTTATTTTTCTAGGTGCTAAAATTTCAGAAGAGTACTCAGTAGCAAAGGAGAGAGAACAACAATTAGAAGATAGAATCCAACTACCTATTGTCGAGAATCATCATCCAATTACAATGGTAGATCGGAACGGTAAAATATTTAATGAAGAATATATTGAATGGCGACAGCCAATGAAATTTGAAGATATTCCCGAAGTAATCAAGCAAATCTATTTACTAAGTGAAGATAGTCAATTTTATCAACATATCGGTTTTGATTTAAGCGCAATTATGAGGGCAGTTGTTGTCAATTCTTCTGAACAGTCCATTCAACAAGGTGGTAGTACAATTACCCAGCAACTTGTTCGAATGCGTTATCTTTCTGAAGAAAAATCTTATGAGCGCAAACTAATGGAACTGTTTTATGCTCACGAGCTTGAAACGATTTACAATAAAGAGCAAATTTTTGAAATGTATTTAAATGAAATCTATTTTGGAAATCAAGTCTATGGTATAGGAGCCGCTGCTTCGTATTATTTCCAAAAACCATTATCAGAGTTATCTCTAGCACAAATGGCTTTTATTGCAGCGATTCCTAATAATCCGTCTTTATATGATCCATTAAGAAATTTTAATAACACAAAAGCAAGACAAGAAAGATTAATAGATATTTTAGTTGAACATAACATTTTAACTGTGGAAGAAGCCAAAATACATAAGCTTGAGAAAATCACAATTAACACAAAACAAAAAATCCAAAAATCTCCTGCTTATAGTACCTATGTATTAGAAGAATTAAAATGGCTAGTCGCGAAAAATGAAGGATTTGATCAGCAATTAAATGAAGCAACAACAATTGAAGAAAAAGAACAAATTAATAATGAACTAAATCATAAGATTGACCAATTATTACAATCTGGAATAAGGATTTATACCGCACTAGACCAAAATAAACAAATTGAAGATGAACAAACTATTAATTCTTTACTTTCGATTAACGGTCTCCAAGCAAGTTCTGTTGTAGTTGAAAATAATACACGTGAAATCGTTAGTGTTTATGCAGGAAAGAATTATAAAAAGTACGATTTTCACCGCGCATATCAAGCTGCAAGACAACCCGGTTCAGCATTTAAACCACTCATTGTCTACGCACCGCTTTTTGAAGAAACAAATTATTCGCCGTACTCAATTGTTAGCGGGGGGCGTTACTGCGTAGAAAACTTCTGTCCTCAAAACTACGGGGGCGCGGTATACGGGAATGTTTCTATTTCAACCGCATTTAAAAATAGTTTCAATACTTCTGCAGTTCGACTATTACATACCATTGGCATTGAAACAGGATTTCAATATCTTGACCGTTTTAACTTCCAATCACTCGTTCAAGAAGATCATACCTATTCTGCTGCATTAGGTGGTCTCACTTATGGAGTCACTCCGGTTGAAATGGCTGATGCATATTCTAGTTTCATTGATGGAAGCTATGAACAAATTCATAGCATACGAAAAGTAACAGACTTACAAGGTAAGGAACTTTATAGTTGGAATCATGAAAGAGAAACAGTATGGTCAACCAAAACAATTGGCTACATGCACTCTATGTTAAATGATGTTGTCACAAGTGGAACCGGTCGTGGTCTATATACTGACTCCACATATATTGGAGCAAAAACAGGTACGACAAATGACTATAAAGATTTTTGGTTAGCTGGTTTAACTGATCGATATACAGCGACCGTTTGGGTGGGCTTTGACACACCAAAATCTATGTATTCACTCGAAGACGACCAAATCCACTTTAAAATCTTTAATACCATAATTAATAATTAAAGAGGTGCGTCTAATTAAGACGCACCCCTTTTAATTTGCAAATGGTAAACTTGCAAGTATCCCGTTATATAGTTTAAAAATCACATATACAATCGTAGTGATAAAAGTTGCCCAAAAGATAATTTCAAAAAAAATTAAGCCGATCATTCCTGTAAAGGACATGAAATGGCTCATTTTATATACTGTAAACACAAAGTAAACTAACACTGTGACCATAACAACAATCATTAATGCAATAATCGATTGGATAAAGAAAGCTGAGATTAAGGCACCGAAAAATAAAATAACATAGCCGCCTCTTGCTACACGCATCGTCTCTCCTTCTTTATCTTTCGAAAATAACAACATGCCTACTTCATGAATCGTTTCACTTATGACCTTTAGCGCAGAAAAAATCATAAAAAATAGTAAGGTAAATATAATTAATAAAAAAACACGTAATTGTATATCACTTAAAAACTCTCGCATTCCAGCGTAAACACCAATCGATGTAAAAATCTCAATTGACTCCCCAACTGTATAAATTCCAAAAGTTAAACTAAACAATAAAATTGTAAAAAGCGGCAAGTATCCATATATGTAAGGGTTTTTCATTTTCATTCCTCTATCTCTTTTAATCTCTAACATCATATCACTTTTATAGGGTCTATCAAGTGTAGATTTACCTTGGTTACGTAGAAAATGGTGTCTCTATCATGTATAATGTACATGATTTATCACTAAAAATAGTGTTTTTTAAAAAGAAAGGGGGATACTTTTGAATCAAGTCTTATATATTTTCATTCCTTTAATAGCTGCGTTATTTATGCCGTTTTTCTTTAAGAAAATACGTTCCATACATACGGGGTGGTTTGTCCTAATTGTACCAGTAGTACTTGTAGCATTTTACACTACGTATATTCCATCAATTGCAGCTGGAGAATCATTTATTGGAACAATTCAATGGATTCCTTCACTAGGGATTTCATTTGTTTCTTATTTAGATGGCCTAAGTCTTCTCTTCTCCTTGCTAATTACAGGAATTGGTGCACTAGTAGTACTTTATTCTATCTTTTATCTAGACCGCACGAAAGAGCAGTTACATAACTTTTACATTTACTTATTAATGTTTATGTCTGCAATGCTCGGGGTCGTGCAATCGGATCATATGATCACACTTTATTTATTTTGGGAATTAACATCAGTTTCCTCATTCTTATTAATTGGATATTGGTATAACCGTGATCAGTCCCGCTTTGGTGCATTAAAGTCAATGATGATTACTGTTGCAGGCGGAATGTTGATGCTTGGTGGTTTCGTTTTACTCTCTATTATGGGAGGAACATTCTCGATTCGAGAATTGATTGGTCAAGCACCTGAACTTGCTACAAATGATACATTTATCATGGCATTGATCCTTATTTTACTAGGGGCCTTTACTAAATCCGCGCAATTCCCATTCTATATTTGGTTGCCAGATGCAATGGAAGCACCTACACCAGTTAGTGCATATCTTCACTCTGCCACTATGGTTAAAGCTGGGATTTACTTAGTTGCTCGTTTTACACCAATTTTCGCCTCTTCCGAAGTTTGGATTTGGTTAGTATCTGGTATAGGGCTACTTACATTAATGTGGGGTTCATTCTTTGCGGTAAAACAGACAGACTTGAAAGCAATACTAGCCTTCTCCACGGTTAGTCAACTAGGTCTTATCATGTCCTTATTAGGTGTTGGGGCAATTGCTTATCATGTTGAAGGTGCAGAAGATACGGTATTTAAATATGCCGCCTTTGCCGCAATCTTCCACTTAATTAACCATGCTACATTTAAAGGTAGTCTGTTCATGATTGCAGGAATTGTCGATCACGAAACAGGCACACGTGATATTCGCAAACTTGGTGGTCTAATGAGCATTATGCCAATAAGTTTCACGATTGCTTTAATTGGCGGCTTTTCAATGGCGGGTGTGCCATTATTTAATGGTTTCTTAAGTAAAGAAATGTTTTTAACAGCAATGTTAGCAGTTAAAGAGTTTGAACTTTTCGAATTCTCTACTTGGGGTGTACTGTTCCCTATCTTTGCTTGGATTGCTAGTATATTTACTTTTGTCTATAGTTTCTACTTTGTATTTAAAACGTTTTCTGGAAAACTTAAATCAGACCAATTACCTCATAAACCACACGAGGCACCTATTGGTATGTTGATTTCACCAGCTATTTTGGCTGTTTTAGTTATCGTCATCTTCTTTATTCCAAACTTGATTACAGATACATTCGTGAAACCTGCAGTTACTGCAATTCAGCCATTCCTGTACAACAATCCAAATGAAGTGGACATACACGTTGCAGCTTGGCATGGGGTTAACACAGAATTACTCATGACAATCGGAATTTTTGTCATAGGGTTGCTACTTTACTTCACACTAGCTAAATGGCAAAAAGTTTATAAAGTATTTCCTGCGAAATTTTCACTTAATCGACTGTATGATTTTGTGATCAATGTACTCTTTGACTCTTGGATGGACAGCCTATCCAAATCCTATATGACGGGGTCAAATCGTCGATATTTAAGCTATATGTTTACTGCATTTGCCATGCTTGTAATTGGTACCTTATTCATTAAAGATGCATTTGTTGTTTCATTTGAAAGTGCATCACCAATTCATGTGTATCAAATCATCTTAATCATTGCTTTAATAATCGGTACAATTACGACTGTTTTCGCAAAATCACGTATTACATCGATCGTCGCTTTAGGAGCAGTTGGATATACAGTTTCCTTATTCTTTGTTATTTTTAACGCACCTGACTTAGCGTTAACGCAATTAGTTATTGAAACAATTTCTGTTGCATTGTTTTTATTAGCCTTTTACCATCTTCCAAAATTCCAAAAGGCAGAAGAACGTACTCGATTTAAATTTGGAAGAGCATTTGTATCTATTGCGGTAGGAGTTATGGTAACTCTTGTGGCACTATCTTCACATTCTCAAAAATTGATTCCATCGATTGCAGATTACTATAAGGATACAGTGTATTCTCTTGCAGGTGGAGGAAATATTGTAAACGTTATTCTTGTTGATTACCGTGGATTTGATACATTATTTGAGATTACTGTACTCGCAATTGCTGGAATGGCTATTTACGGTATGATTAAACTTCGAATGAGCAAAAAAGGAGGGAAATTATGAAAACAAATGATGTAATACTGCAGTTTACTGCGAAAATCGTCTTTTTCATTATTTTCTTCTATGCTGTTCATATCTTCTTTGCTGGACACTATACACCAGGAGGAGGATTTGTTGGAGGCTTAGTCACATCTAGTGCAATTGTGTTATTAATTATTGCATTCGATTTAAAAACAGTAAAATCGATTTTACCAATAAATTATCTGTACTTAGTTGCAGTAGGATTACTTTTAGCTTTAGGAACGGCAGCATTTTCTATGTTTGTTGGGGAGCCATTCTTTACTCATTTCTTTGATTACTTTAACCTACCGATTTTAGGTAAGACTTCCCTTCATACCGCTGCTTTGTTCGACTTAGGTGTTTATTTGGTTGTTGTTGGCGTTACGATGACCATTATTCAAACGATTGGGGATGATGAATAATGGAAATAGTTATGGCTTTTGTTTGTGGTTTCTTATTTATGGCTGCAATGTATTTAATATTATCTCGCAGTTTGCTTCGTATTATCATCGGAACAGGATTACTTAGTCATGGTGCTCATTTATTAATACTAACAATGGGTAGCTTTGGTGGAAGTGCTCCTCCTGTATTAGCTGATGGGGTAACCGATTATGTTGACCCACTTCCACAGGCCCTGATATTAACTGCGATTGTTATTAGTTTTGGTGTAACAGCATTTTTCTTAGTCCTTGCATACCGTGCCTATCATGAGCTGAAAACGGATGATATGACATTAATGAAAGGAAGTGAGCATGATGAATAACTTTCTTTTATTGCCCATTATTATCCCATTCTTCTTTGGCATGATCTTAATGTTTGGACAAAAGAATATAAGCTATCAACGAGTTACAAGTTTAGTCGGGTTACTTATTTCTATCGTTTGTGCTTTTTTACTACTGCTTAACGTTTATGAAAATGGACCACAAGTTGTTACTTTTGGTGATTGGCCTGTACCATTTGGTATTACAATGGTCGCCGATAGTATTTCATCCTTACTTGTTTTAACAACATTAACTCTTGCCTTTTTCATTGTTTGGTATGGATTCAAATCGATTGGTAAAGAACGTGAACAGTTCTTCTATTATCCTGGGGTGATGTTTATCATCACTGGGGTGAATGGTGCATTTACAACAGGGGATATTTTCAACCTCTTTGTATTCTTTGAAGTACTGCTTATGTCTTCTTATTTACTAATTGTATTAGGTGGAGAAAAAGCGCAATTACGAGAATCAATTAAGTACATTTTAGTCAATGTACTTTCATCTGCATTTTTCGTTATTACAGTAGCATTTTTATATTCAGTTGTCGGCACTTTAAATATGGCCGATATTTCAATTAAAATAGCTGAACTGAATCAGCCTGGAATACTTACTGTAATCGCAGTACTATTCTTACTTGTATTCGGTATGAAAGCAGCTATATTCCCTCTTTACTTTTGGCTACCAAGTGCATACGCAGCACCACCAATACCTGTTTTAGCATTATTTGGTGCATTGCTTACAAAAGTAGGGGTATACGCAATAATGCGTACATACACATTGTTCTTTACTCATGATTTGGCGTATACGCATGAATTATTATTAATTCTATCAGTCATTACTATTTTGGCAGGCTGTATCGGTGCCCTTGCCCATTTCGATGTGAAACAAATTATTATATATAATATCGTGATTGCTGTTGGGGTTATTTTATTCGGTGTAGCACAAATGAACGAAGTAGCTCTAGAGGGAGCAATGTTTTATTTAATTCATGATATGATCATTAAAGCAGCCTTGTTTATGTTGATTGGGATTGTCATATATGTAACAGGGACAACCAATTTACGTAAAATGGGAGGATTAATGAAAACATACCCAGCTTTAGGATGGTTTTATATCATCGCTGCTTTTGGTTTAGCTGGTGTACCTCCTTTAAGTGGGTTTGTAGGTAAATTGCTAATTGTACAGGGTGGATTTGAAGCTGGAAACCTATGGAGTAGCGTGTTTATTTTAGCGTCAAGTATCGCTGTCTTGCTATCAGTTATTCGTATTTTTATTTACGCATTTTGGGGTGAACAAGGCACAATTTCACCTAATGTGAACCCATCTACTTATAAAGGGTTATTCATACCAACGATGCTTTTAGTGTTCATTTCTGTTGCATATGGGGTTGGAACGGAATGGATTACACCATTCATGGATCATGCAGCTAAAATGTTAATCGATCCTTCAATTTACACTGATGCAGTCATGAAAGGAGGAGAATAAATGTCCTTTCAAATTTTACTAAATTTCTTTCTGGCTTTTCTTTGGATGTTTTTATCCTCTAACTACTCATTATCTCGATTGATAATAGGTTATTTACTAGGCTTGCTAGTCATTATTGCACTTAGAAAATTCTTTAAAACGCGACTCTATGTTGACCGAGTATGGGCCGTCATCAAATTAACTGTGTTATTTATTAAAGAGTTAATTTTAGCGAATATAACTGTTTTGAAGCTAGTCATTAAACCAAAACTAGATATGCAACCTGCATTCTTCAAATATGACACGACCTTAACAGAAGAGTGGGAAATCACACTTTTATCAAGTTTAATTACATTAACACCAGGTACGGTAGTGGTACACGTTTCTGACGATTCAAAGTCTTTATTTATACACGTAATTGATAGTCAGGATATTGACGAAACAATAGATTCTATTAAATACTCATTTGAAAAGGCAATCTTGGAGGTGAGCCGTTCATGACATACTTTATTTGGGGTTCCATTGTCATTGTTACACTATCATTGATTGCACTGTTTTATCGTCTTGTGAAAGGTCCCCATCCTTCTGACCGTGTCGTTGCATTAGATGCCATTGGTGTTGCACTTATTTGCTTAGTTGGACTTTTCTCCATTTTAGTTGAGACAAGTTTTTACTTAGAGATTATATTATTATTGGCGATTTTATCGTTTATTGGAACAATCGCTTTCTCTAAATTTATAGAGAAAGGAGATATTATTACACGTGACAATTCTCGCTAATATTCTAATCATTTTCTTTATAGTTGTAGGTTTAGTGTTTATTGTAGTAACAGCTATCGGATTATTTCGTTTACCCGATTTGTACACTCGTACGCATGCAGCATCTAAAAGCGCAACGCTTGGGGTTATGTGTATTTTAATCGGAGTTTTCCTACATTTTTGGTTAATTGAGAACCATTTCAACCCTGCTATTCTTTTAGGAGTGTTATTCCTCTTTATTACAGGCCCAGTAGGGGGACATATTATGAGTCGTTCATCTTATATTGCTGGTGTAAAACCATGGTCAGGTACTGTAAGAGATGATCTTAAACCCGAAATTGAACGAATGAAAAAAGAACAAGGAATTAAATAAAAAGTTAAAAGCTTGTGACCTCACACTGTAGGTCACAAGCTTTCTGTTTTTATTAGTAGCGTCTATATGGGCGATGATAATATCGTGGGTAGTATGGATAAGGGTGGTAATTAGGATAGTATCTCTGAGGATAATAATTTGGATAGTACCTCTGAGGATAATAATTTGGATAAAATGTATTGCCAAGAAGCCCTCCTAAGAATCCCCCTAAAAATGGATAAATACCGCCGTAACCACCATAACCGAAGTTGCTCATACAATACCTCCTTTTCTTAAGTAACATATGAAAGAAGGTGAAGGTCGCCTATGCCATTCGCCCATTGACAAAGAGGAATCACGATAATTTATAAGAGTTAAATTTCAACTTGATTGTCACCTAATTTTTCAATAAAGGTTGCAATCGTTCTCACCATTACACCAGTACCACCTTTAGGACCTAAATCATGTGGCGTTGCTGCATCTGATGTACCGGCAATATCTAAATGAATCCATGGTGTGTTTTCAGCAAATTCTCCGACAAAACCACCCGCAAAAATCATATGGCCGTCGCTACCAGGAGAATTATTTAAATCGGCCATTTCTGACTTACGGATTCGTTTTTTATCACGTTCTGTTAATGGCATTCTCCAAACAAATTCACCACATTCAATCGAAGCTTCAATAAATCCATCAAAGAATCCCTCATTATTAGTTAAAGCTCCTGTTTTATCGAATCCAAGAGCTGTAATTACACCGCCTGTTAACGTCGCAACATCAATTAAATAGTTAGCACCGTGTTGTTTTGCATATGTTACCGCATCAGCTAATACAAGACGCCCTTCTGCATCTGTATTTAATACTTCAACTGTTTTTCCACTGAACGTCGTAATGACATCATCTGGCTTAAATGCAGTTCCTGAAATCATATTATCTGTTGACCCGATTACTGCTACGACGTTTTTATTTGGTCTTATTTCGCCGATAATTTTCATGGCACCAAGTACGACTGCAGCACCACCCATATCCCCTTTCATGCCAACCATTCCAGTTTTAGTTTTAATGGAATAACCACCTGTATCATAAGTTACACCTTTACCAACGAGCCCAATTACATCCTTCCATTCATCGGTTGCTTGATATTTTAATGTAATCATTCTAGGTTCTTCTGAAGACCCTTTATTTACACTTAATATACCGCCCATACCTAATTCCTCTAATTGGGCTTTATCTAAAATTTCCACCTCAAAATCGTATTGCTTTGCTAGTTCAACAGCATAGTTTGCTAAATCCGTTGCAGTTAATAAATTTGGTGGTAAATTAATTAAGCTTCTTGCTTCATTTACCGCTTCCGCATAAATTCGTCCAACCTCAAAACTTGCAGCAATTTCATCAATATCTGCTTCTGTGACAAAATGTACATTGTCTAAGTAACAGTCCTGCTCATTGGAAGTGGTTTTATAATGAGGAATCGTGTAAAACCCTAATCCAATTCCTTCAGCAGCTAAATAAGCGATATCATTTTCATCTATTGGACTAGCTGTAAATGATTCCAACCAAATCGTAAAATCATTTGTTTTTAAAGTTCTTAATTGTTTCCCAACTAAACCAAAAGTATCACGTAGTTCATTTTCAGTTAAGGATTTTGGATCCCCTAGCCCAACAAATAAAATACGTTTTAAATTTTTATTTTTTCCGACGTAAGGAATTTTCGTCATCTGTTTACGTTCGGTATTGATATCCCCGCTGCGAATCCAGTCTTCAACTTGGCCATCATAAAACGATACGAATCCATCCCAACCCTTAATATGACTACAATTCTTTTGAACCCCAACAATTAATAATTCTGTTGTGACTTTTTCAAATGTCTTTGCTTCTTTTATAATTTTCATGTCGATCCCTCCACGGTTTTATTATAAATAACCACTATTTGTTTATCGAATGTAAAGTTTGTAAATTTGAAATATTTATAACTCAATTTCAGGTTATGTTATACTAGAGCAAAGTTAACGAAAGGTAGGGATCATTTTGGCACTTTTTCAAAATATACCTTTACTTCTAGCCCTATTCTCTGTATTTTTTGCACAATTAATTAAAGTACCGATTAACTTTTTAATTTCCCGCAAGATTGATTGGTCTTTAATTACATCTACTGGTGGCATGCCCAGCTCACATTCAGCAGCAGTTACTAGCTTAGCTACCGCAGTGGGTTTTGAAACTGGGTTAGATTCCCCTACCTTTGCAGTTGCCGCAATGTTTGCCATTATAGTGATGTATGACGCAAGTGGTGTCCGTTATCAGGCGGGGCAACATGCAGTCATCATTAACAAAATGCGTAGTGAATTAACACTATTTTTTGAGGAAATCAAACATTGGCCTGAAAAAACAGAAAATGAAAAAATACAAGAATTAAAAACATTACTAGGACATAAACCTAGTGAAGTACTAACAGGTGCAATCACAGGGATTTTAATCTCCGTTATCTTTTATGCATTGATTTAGAATCACATAAACGGATCAACTTAAGCACCTAACAATCACCAACCTAGAAAGGTATGTTTAAATCTGGCTAGCAGATGCCCTTTCTAAATGTAGATATCGGTCAATCTTAAACATCTATATCTATTCAGAAAACACGATTTGTCATTACAATAGACTAATCGTGTTTTTTCATAATGCGAATTACATAAAACATATCGTTTCCTATCCACTAAAAAAGGTTACAACGGTAATGATGTAAACCGTTGTAACCTTTTTAAAACATTCGATATCCGTTTTTACGTAAAATGATCATAACAATACCTGCTACAATAGCACCTGCAAATCCCCCAGCTAAAATTGAAATATCAACCATATGCAATGCTTGAAGCTTATCCAATAATGCAGGGAATGCTGTTCCAGCGTTAAAAATGTAATCTAGAAAACTAACTTCATCTACAATAAATACAACAACGATTGGATAAATAATAGCCATTAACCACGTCATACGAAGAAGCATGTTTAATAAGAAACCGATTCCAAAAAACATAACAAAAAAAAGTACGATGCTGATGATTAATTGCACAACAGATACTGAGCCGCCCATTATGTATAACCTCCGTTTTCTCCCATAAGTTTACATGATAAAAGCTTCTCTTTCAATTAGAAAAGACTAAAAGAGTGACGGGCGAAGGTTCCTTTAACTATTGATACCTATTGGATTTCCAACCTATTTATGGAATACGTTTCCTTCTGAAATTTTAAAAAGAATTACGTATTTTGGGTTATTGTTAATAATGCGGTGCGTGTAGTTATGTGAATTTTGTAAAAAAATGTAGAATTAATTATGATATCGTTTCATATAGTGTATAGTGATTCAATGGCAATGGATGAAAAACACCAAGAATAAATCCTCTTCCTTGCTTCATTACAACAACCCATATTGTACATTTAAAAATTACATATACTAATTTGTATACTAATTTGCTAATTTATGTTATAAATATTCTAAGAATCATTTAAATCTTTAAAGGGGGCGTGATTTTATTTTGAATAGATACTTGTCCCTCACTGTTTTGATTATCATATATAGCTTTTGTTGTCATTTTATTTCGGAGCAGCCACAAGCTATTATTGATACAGGAATCAGTCTAGTTGATCATCACCAAAATTTTGACGACCCTATTGATGATAATGGAAAACTTAAGGTCTTTAACGATATCCCACAAACGGTTCTAGTCTTGATTGTCTTAAGTATTACTTGTTTCTTTAGTCTTATTAGTTCAGTTACTAGGAGACTTATGCAAGTTACCACCATATTTTATCAATCGAATTATTTAATCAACTCTTTGAAATAGACATGTAAAACCTATTTCAAAGGAGGAAATGAAAATGATGTGGATTCGATTTATTATGATTGGTATGTTCTCGCTGACATCTTTAACTCTTTTAACATATCAAGGTATTGAAATCTCAAATGCCTTTTTAGAGTATCTTAAACAAAAGTAAAAATGAACTTATTGAGTGTAAAGTTTTCTTTACACTCTTTTTTATTTACGTTTTTCTCTGTATTTTAGTAAGACATTAGCTTAATTTACATGTTCGTGTTTATCTCATACATTGTTTTATTCCCCTAATCCACCAAATAGGTGTCTCTTTCCTTTCCCTTTTGAATTCCTATTTACTCCACAATATAGTTAATATGAAACTCTTTGAGGAAACTAATTATCATACGTCGATAGTCCAATTAATTTTCCCTGTCATAAAGGAATGCACTCAGGGAAAGAATAAAAAACGGAGGACAAGTCATATTGCCATTAACCCTTATTTTATATGGAAATTACTGATGTGATTCTAACTTTAATTAATATCAGTGAGGTAAAGTTTTCCACATTAAAAGACCCCAACTTTTTTAAGTACAGAATATAAAAGAATATATATGAAGTAGAAAGGAATTTGAGATGCGAAAAGTTTCAAACGTTTTTTGGATTGCGGTTATGATTGTTCTCGCAACATGCGTATTGGGTGTTACAGCTCCAGTAAGTTTTGAAGAAGCTACAGGAAATATACAAGCTTTTCTTACGTCCACATTCGGATGGTATTATTTAATTCTAGTTACGATCATTGTCATTTTTTGTGTCTTTCTTATTTTTAGCCCACTTGGAATTATTAGATTAGGTAAACATGATGAGAAACCCGAGTTTTCAAGAACTTCTTGGTTTGCGATGTTATTTAGTGCAGGCATGGGAATTGGTCTTGTATTTTGGGGAGCAGCGGAACCACTTTCTCATTTCATGGTACCACCACTAGCTGAATCTGGCACAATCGCATCTCAAAAAGAGGCGATAAGGTACACATTTTTCCACTGGGGCATTCATGCTTGGGGAATATACGCTATCGTAGCATTGGCATTAGCATACTTTAATTTTCGTAAGGGTGAACCCGCGCTGATCTCATCTACATTAAAACCTGTTTTAGGTAAAAAAGCGATGGAAGGTACTCTTGGAACAATTATTGATGTATTAGCTGTTTTTGCTACAGTTGTTGGTGTTGCAACTACCCTTGGTTTTGGTGCAACCCAAATTAATGGTGGGCTATCCTATTTATTTGGGATACCTAGTAACTTCACTATTCAATTAATAATCATAGCTGTTGTTACCATCCTCTTCACCATCTCAGCATCAACAGGGTTAGGTAAAGGAATCAAGATACTAAGTAACGCTAATATGATTTTGGCAGTGATTTTATTAATTTTACTGTTTATTATAGGTCCTACAATCCTTATTTTAAATATGTTTACTGATTCACTTGGTGGCTATATACAAAATATCATTCAAATGAGCTTTCGTATTGCACCGCTAAATGAAGAGAACCGTTCTTGGATTAATACTTGGACTATTTTTTATTGGGCTTGGTGGATTTCGTGGTCGCCATTTGTAGGTATTTTTATTGCCCGTGTATCCAGAGGAAGAACGATACGTGAATTTATTATCGGCGTTTTATTACTACCAACTCTTGTTAGTTTTATGTGGTTTACTGTGTTTGGTACATCAGCAATCGAGGTCCAAAAAGCTGCTAGTATTGATATATCACAGTTAGCTACTGAGGAAGTGTTATTTGCAGTTTTTAATGAATTACCATGGTCGACTATTTTATCAATTGTAGCAATTGCACTGGTGAGTGTATTCTTTATTACATCTGCTGATTCAGCAACATTTGTACTTGGAATGCAAACATCATATGGGTCCCTTATTCCTCCAACTGCCGTAAAGTTAACATGGGGGGTTGCACAATCAATTGTAGCTTTAGTCCTTTTATATAGTGGAGGTTTGCAAGCGCTGCAAAATGCCTTAATTATCGCAGCCTTTCCATTTTCAATCATTATGATCATAATGATGATGTCGCTTTATCGTTCTTTAGCGAATGAAAAGAAAGAACTCGGATTGTACCACAAACCAAGACGTAAAAAAGTGGATAATCAATAAAAGTAAATGACAAGAGACTATCCAAAAGTCTATTTATGACTTTTAGACAGTCTCTTGAATTTTTAAATTCAATTCTAATACTGGGACAAGGTACCTGTCCCCTATGTCCCTTTTGCCACTTTTCGACGTAGGAATCTCGGACTATTCCAAAGTTGGATCCAACTTTTTAAAGCCGTGATGACAATAATTAGACCCAGTATCAACATAATGATCGATAGTATTCCATTTAATACAGAATATCCGGCTGCGGCACTGTTCCAATAAACATTTTTAACCATCCAAATTCCTGCCACATTGACCGTAATATATAAATATACTAAAGGAATAATACAAGTTAAAACATAGATTCGTTTATCAGCCATTTTTAAAATGACGGTTGCACCAAGTACTAAGCCAATTGAGGCCATCAATTGATTTGATACCCCAAATAACGCCCAGATTGGACCTATTTCACCTGAGTACAATAAATACCCCCACATTAAACAAGCTAATGCACTAGCAAATATAGTACCAGGAACCCAATCTGTCCGCTTTAGTGGTTTTATAACGTCTCCTAAGAAGTCTTGAATTAAATAACGGGCCACTCTTGTTCCTGCATCAATGGCTGTTAAAATAAATACTGCCTCAAACATAATGACGAACTGATAGAAGTAGGTTGATAATCCACTAAACCAGGGAATTCCTGTAAAAATTTGTGTCATCCCTACGGCAAGAGATACCGCACCACCTGTTCGTCCTTCTAAATCTATTCCAACACTTTGAGAAAGTGCTGGTAAGTTGACTACTTCCATACCTAATGTTGCAAAGACTGCAGGTGCAGCATTAATTGCAAAATAGTCACCTGGATGTAATGCTGTTGCAGCTATAAGCGCCATCACCCCTACTAAACTTTCAACAAGCATAGCGCCAAATCCTACTACACGAATGTCTTCCCATCTATTTAACATTTTTGGTGTTGTTCCTGACCCTATAAATGCATGGAATCCAGAAATTGCTCCACACGCGATTGTAATAGAAACGAATGGCCAAACAGGTCCTGCAATAATTGGTCCTCCACCGTGAACGAACTCAGTAACCGCTGGGAATTGTATAACTGGGTTCACAAAGAAGACGCCAATGATTAATGCAATAAACACACCAATTTTCATGAAACTACTTAAATAATCTCGTGGAGCCAGTAAAAACCATACAGGTAAAGCAGCTGCAAAGAATGCATAAATAGGTAAAATAATAGCTAATGTTTGACGATCGAATGTCAAGAAATCACCAATTGCAGTTCCTTGTATATATGGTCCAACAAAGACACCGATTAATAATAAAATAAAACCAATTGCTGAAGTGACGACTAGATTCCCGGTTTTTTTATACGCAATTCCGACAAGCATGGCAATTGGAATCGTAATCGCAACAGCAAATGTACCCCATGGATTTCTTTCTAATGCCCCAAGAACAACCATCGACAAGCCAGCCATTGTAATAGTAATGATAAACAGCATGGCTAGACCCGTACAAAAACCTGCCACTGGGCCCAATTCTTCTTTCATAACCTCTGAAAGTGATTTACCTTGTCGTCTCATGGAGGCAAATAACACCACTGCATCATGAACTGCTCCACCAATTACTGCACCAATTAACAACCATAAGAGACCTGGTAAATAACCAAATTGAGCAGCTAAAACAGGTCCTACAAGTGGACCAGCAGCAGCAATTGCAGCAAAGTGATGACCAAATGCAACCCATTTATTTGTTGGTACATAGTCTTTTCCATCATTTAATTTATGTGCAGGAGTAGGTGTATTATCATTGATTTTCAACACTTTTTTCGTGAAAAAATAACCATATAATCGGTAACCAATCACCAGTACACAAATAGCACCAATTACAATAGATAATGCATTCATAATGAACCCCCATTAAGGAAAAGTGGAGAACGCCCGTTTAGCTCCGCGACGGCAAAAACGCGACGTCCTATCGCATTGCCGTCATGACTCACATCGTGTGAGCCTCAACAACTGGAGGAAACCACAAGAGGACGCTTTTTGCACCTGTCGCTTCACTTTCGGCGCAGAAAATTATATGGTTTCAATGAAACCATATAATTTTTGTCCTCGAAGGGGTTTTCGAAGTTGTCGAGGAGCTGGCGTTCGCAACTAGACACTGTTCAACTTCGAAAATTTATACTCTCCAATGAACAAAATTGACTTATGATTTACACCCAAAACAAGTAAACGCTTTAAAAGTTGCTCGAGCACTTTCCCAAAATTTATGAATGTCATAATCCAAACATGCTAATTATTTTTTCCTAATTATTGAAAAATAATCTATAAGTCGAGTATTCAAAAACTTCTCCTGGGTTAATATCATCTTTTCGAAATAGTTGATGTTTTACAAGTTCATTACTTGCCATTTCCCTAAGCATTACAGATGCCTCGCCACCGTGAACAATTTCTTCAATTGATAACCATTTTGCCTCAAATAATTCACTTTCTTGAATTGTGATTTTTTGATCTGGATCAATCGGTTTGCAATAAAATATTGCCATGTTGTCACTTATAACTTCTCTGATAACCCCCGTCCTCAATCCAATCAATCCTGTTACTTCACATTCAATACCTGTTTCTTCTTTTACTTCCCGAACCACTGCCTCATCTGCAGTCTCACCTTCCTTAACAAACCCTGCAGGTAATGACCACACTCCTTTAAGTCCACTATAGCGTTTTTTCACAACTAGCCATTGACCATTCGCGTTAATTACAACTCCAGCTGCTCCAAGCCACACTTTCCCTCGATCTCGTCCCATTTTCCATCACCTTTCAGTATGTAAGTAAATATATTATACAGTTTTTATTTAACTAACAATGAATTTCCTACTGACCTATGAACAAAAAAACTCTTTAATTTTGCTCATGAATACATGATCAATTAAAGAGGTAGCGAGGAATAAAATCCATTTTCGCATTTGTATTTAAATCTATGTATTTACACAGTATCTATATGCCAGTGAACATAGTTTTATAGTTCCTCAAACTTCCAATATTAGGAATTATCTTTTATACTATTATTATTTGTAAAGAAACTTCAGTAATAGATTGAAAGAATTGAGGAGAAATTAAGTTGAAAAGAATAACGAAGAATTTAGCTACAGTTGGACTTGTAGGAGGAATACTGTTTAGTTCTCTTGGTACTGGTAATGCAGCAGCACAAGTACATTACAAGGATGTAAACAAATCTGATAACTTCTATAATTCAGTTGAGTACTTACTAGAAGATGGAGCGATTAGCCAAACACTCCCTAAATTCAGACCCTATGAAAATATTACACGCGGTCAATTTGCAAGTATCTATACAAAACTATATCATCATACTTTTCAATTAAAAGGATTAGGTGAAACGAAATTTAATGATGTCCCAAAAACTAACCAATATTATGAATTTATTGATACCTTAGTTAGAAATAGAATTATGAGTGGATATGGATATTGGGCAGAAACATTTGGGGTTAATGATTCTTTAACTCGTGGCCAAGTTGCTGGTATATTAGTAAGCAACCATCTTCCAGCTATTTCTAAGGAATTATATAAAGAACGTGGCGGTGAAGTATCTGATATATTTGATGGTAAGAACTTTAAAGGCCAGTGGGGAGAAGCTTTAGCAACACTTGATTATTTAGGGATTATGAGTGGTTATAATGACGATACTTTTAGACCTAATGAACCAATTAAGCGTTCACAGTTTGGTAACATAATGTACAATCTTAAAAAATTTAAGGAATCAGGTATAGTTTTTGTTTCTCACGATAGTTTAAATTGGAAATTTGAAAAAGTAAGCTTAACTGAAGAAGAAGCTATACAGCTTATTAAATCATTTGATAATGATGTAATTTCATTCATTGATGATTATGAAGTTTATAATAATTATCCATTAGGAAGAAACGTACCTGTATATGTTTTTAAGTTAAAAGAAGGCACATTTACAGTTGGTCATCTTAAAATAATAGTTGAATTTGTTGAAGATCAAATAATTCCTCAACTTATAGGTAGATGGGAATTTACAGTTGAAAATATTGAAGAAGATGAATTATCAACTGTCCCTGAGAAATCTAAAACTGAAACACCTTCTGAACCAATAGAAGGTGGTTATGGAGGAGCAACTGAATCTCCAGAAGTGACTACTCTTACTCACAAATAACTACCGTAACCAAAGAAATAACTATTAAATAATCCATGAGAATTCTCTCGTGGATTTTTCTTTTTAAGAAATAAAAAGTCTCCTTTATCTGCTATTGTTTTAGCAAATAGAAGAGACTTGTACTTTACTTACCATTCTTAGTAGAACAGTAGTTATTTTATTTTTGGATTCTGTATTAATAGATTACAATATCCTTTTTATCGTGATTATTCACAAACTTCTGGCGTACCTTCAACTTTAGCTGTTCTAAATGACGTACCGCAGCCACATGATGCAATGGCATTTGGATTAACGATGGTGAATCCGCCGCCCATTAGTGATTGCTTATAATCAATTTTCGTTCCCATTAAGATTGGTGCATCTTCGCGGGAAACAATAATTTTTAATCCATGTTGTTCATCAAGAAAATCATCTTCTGATTTATTTTGATCGAAATTCATACCGTATGATAGACCACTACATCCGCCACCATGAACAGCAACTCTTAGGAATGAACCTTCTTCTTCATTATGTTTTTGCATTTCTTTCACACGAAATGCAGCTGATTCTGTTAACTCAATAACTTGTTTTTCATTTGTCATCCCTGTCACCTTCCTTCTTACTTAATATAATACCAATTAAATCAACTGTGTTACAAGAAAACTGATTCTGACGAAAATAGGAAAATATCATTAGTACATGCGCCGTTTGGAATGATATAATAGTCTTACAAATTTGCTATTTTAGGGGAGATATACCTATGGAAATATCACCGTTTTATGAAAAAAAAGTGGTTTGCTTAAATTGTAAAGATACATTTCCCACATTAAAGGTTCGATCTAAATTTATTAAGGTAGCTCATTCGGATAGCGATTTTCGTCCTATATATTCTGATTCAAATGTGAATGCATTATTCTATAATGTTTTTGTTTGTGAACATTGCGGATTTTCTTTTACTGAAGATTTCTCAAAATATTTTGCACCTGGTATAAAGGAAGAAATCGAACGTAAAATTACACAGAAGTGGGTTCCGCATAGTTTTAGTGGTGAGCGTACTATTTCACAAGCACTTCAAGCTTATCAACTGGCACTCGTTTGTGGGTCAATTAAAAAAGAAAAGTTTGTTGCACTTGCTGGCCTAGCACTTCGTATAGGTTGGTTATACCGCGCATTAGAAAATGATATGCAAGAACAACGCTTTTTATCATTAGCACGTGACCTCTACATTGACTGTTATTCAACTGAGGATTTCGCTGGAACGCCTATGTCTGCAACACGTGTCACATATATGATTGCAGAACTTTCAAGACGTATTGGAGATTTAGAAACTGCAACTAGATATTTCTCTAAGGTAATTGAAAACCAACGAATTGGTGGAGAAGTAAAATTGATTGAAATGGCTAAAGATCAATGGCAATTCGTTCGTGAAGAACGAGAAAAACTTAGTAAAGCTCAGTAAGCAAAACGGAGGTAGCTCGTTCACACCCGCCTTGGTAAACGCTACATGCGCGAGCAATGCTGACCTGGCTCACATCGTTTGAGCCTCAAGCGCTGTCCGACAATAACGCCACGTCGTGTAGCATTGTCTTCACTCGTACATCCTTGTACTTCGGAGACACTACCCGTGATAGTGTTGAGCCGATCTCGAGGGTGTAGCCGCTTAGCTAGACAATGGTTCAATCTCCCAAATATAGTTGTTTACCACTAAAAAACCCGACTCGTAAAATAGAGTCGGGTTTAAATATCTATTAAAATACTTGTTCTACTTCGATAATTCCTGGTACCTCTTCTAAAAGAGCACGCTCAATTCCGGCTTTAAGTGTGATTGTTGAACTTGGGCAGCTTCCACATGCTCCTAATAGGCGAAGTCTTACAATGCCATCCTCAACATCTACTAATTCACAGTCTCCACCGTCGCGTAATAAGAACGGACGTAATTTATCTAAAACTTCTTGTACTTGTTCTTTTTGTTCTAATTCTGTCATTTCCCTCGACTCCTTTCTTTAAAATTATTATAATGTGAACAAGAGAAAAAATCCATTATAGAGTGATGAAAGGTTGATTTAATTGAAAACTCAGAAACCAATAATAGAAATTTTTGGTGCAGAAATTATTTGTGCAAGTTGTGTGAACGCACCATCTTCAATCGATACATATGAATGGCTTCAAGCAGCTATAAGCCGTAAGTATCCAAATCAACCATTTACTATTCGTTATATCGATATTGAAAAGCCAACTGAGAATGATCGTGATCAAGAGTGGGCCACTCGTATTCTCGATGATGAGTTCTTCTACCCTCTTGTTTTAATTAATGATGAAGTCATCGGAGAAGGATATATTCAACTGAAACCTGTTTTCGCAGCACTTGAAAAACTCGGGTTTACAGCTGCAGAATAACGAACATAAAAGAAGGTAACCATATGAGTTACCTTCTTTTATATTATATTGAGTCTGTTTGTCGTTTATACATCCATAAAAATCCTGATTTCATTAAACGAGCAATACGACCCGTAACAGTTTTATCTGCTAAATAAACAAACCCTTGTTTTTTACCTAAAGCACCCATAAATCCTTTAAGTTTAATTTCAGGCATTGTTTCAGGTAATTCTTGATTATTCCAACGTAGTTTTAATACCCTTACAACTCGTTCGGCTTGTTCTTCGGCTAATTGTGCACTTGCAGGTAACTTTGAAGATGCACAATCTCCAATTACAAACACATGTTCATCATTTGGTAAGGTAAAGTATTGATTAACGATTGGACGACCGTTGCGATCTTTTTCCACTTCCATATCACGAACGATTTTTACTGGTTGAACTCCAGCAGTCCAAACGATAGAATCTACTTCAATGACTTGATCGTGGTTATATAAACGACCTGGTTCGACTTTAGTAATGTTGGATTCTGCAATTACTTCTACATTATTTTTAACGAACCATTGTTTTACATATTTACTTAATTTCTCTGGGAAATCTTTTAATATACGTGGTGAACGGTCAAATAGCTTAATATCTAAGTCCGAACGACTTTCACGTAATTCACTTGCAAGTTCAATTCCACTTAATCCTGCCCCTACAATTGCTACACTAGATCCTTGTGGTAACCCGCAAAGCTTTTCAAAAGTAATACGCGATTTTGCAATAGTTTGAATGCTATAAGTATATTCTTCAGCACCAGGTACTCCGTGATACTTATCTTCACATCCTAAACCAATTACTAAGTCATCATATTGAATGATTTGACCATCTTCTAAATGTACGCACTTTTCTTGATTATCAATCTTCGTAATTTCGCCATACACTTTTCTTAATCTTGTATTTTCAGGAAAATCTACACGTATTTCCTTGTCAGTAGAAGTTCCAGCAGCAAGTGCATAGAATTCTGTTTTTAAACTATGAAATGGTGTTCGATCAATTAAAATAATTTCTGTATCACCAGGTAATCCATTTGGTAATAAGCGTAACAAAATACGCATATTGCCATAACCCCCGCCTAATAAAACCAGTTTTTTCATGTTAAGCTCCCTCAAAATCATATATTCGATAATGTCTCTGGTATTCGAGTTCTGATTTTGAAAAGATTAATCTCTTATAACACAGTAATTTTGCTAATGTTATTTGAACGAGACAAATTAAAACAAACGTTTTACCCTTTTCAAATCTGTGACTTCAACCAAAGCTTTTCTTCATTCTGAAATTTATTTATAAAATAATCTTAGGCAGAATGAAGTATAAAAATACTTTATTACAGAACATGTCGTTCACAAAGAATACATATTTGAGTATATATCATTGTGAGATACTTCACAAGATGTTTTTGTGAATAATTTCACAAAATTTCATTACGAAAAAACAGGTACTACTCTAATACACTATGTCCTGTAAGAAAGACTGTATAGCCTATATTCTGGCACAAGATACCTTCCGCAGTGATCAAAAATCCCTTTCTATTTTGATGTTTCACTTTATAGTTTGACGAATGCTTTAAAAATAGAGTAGCATTGGAATTAAGTGAGGTGACCTATGTGAATCCATTGGTTGAATTTTGTATTAGTAACCTAGCAAAAGGCGCTCAAGAAACATATGAAATATTAGAAAAGGATCCAAATATTGATGTTCTTGAATATGGTTGCTTAAGTTACTGTACAACATGTGATCGTAACTTTTATGCCATCGTTAATGGAGATATTGTTGAAGCTGAAACACCAGAGGAATTAACAAAAAAGATTTATGATTACATTGAAGAAAATCCATTATTTTAAAATAATAGTAAATACAAATATACTTTGAATTGTGTATTATTTACATAAATAAGGCTTGGACATAATTAAAGAAAATAGTACCTTAAAAGTAGCCACTCTCCAGAAACCGCGGCCTACCAATGTAAGCCGCGCAAAGTTTCTGGAACGTTTAGAAGGTTACTTTATATGTGAGCGGTCCTAACACAAAGCCGGGGGCAAAAGCGCCACGTCGTGTGGCATTGCCCCCATGACCAACATCGTGTTGGCCTCATAGACAAGTCGAAAAGACATGTTTCAACATGGCTTTGCGGCTTGTGTGCTCATACCGCTCTCTGCTTCTACTTTATTAGAATTAAGATTTGAATGTTTCCTATTTTTAATCATTGCTTAAAAACAAAAAAACACCATTTTTCTCAAATGAGAAAAATGGTGTTTTTGGGTTTGCCTGAGCTTTCTTATATCAAATGAACCTTAAATATTAAAAAAATCCAGATTCTCTATACAATATGTTGGTTGCTCTTCTTTCTGTTGTACCATCTCAGTGTTCGTAACACCTGTATTCACATGAATTGTATCGCAACCAAAACGTATTCCACAGAGGATATCCGTATCGTAATTATCACCTATCATGACCATCTCTTTTCGATCTAGCCCATGCTCTTTTTGAATGACTTCAAGCATGACTGGGGAAGGTTTTCCAATAAAAATTGGGTCAACTGCTGCAACATTTGCAACTAATCTTACAAAAGAACCGTTTCCAGGTACGAAACCTTTTTCATCTGGGAATTTCACATCTTCATTTGTCCCAATTAGCTTTGCCCCTCTTTGAACCGCTAAACAAGCTTTTGATAGCTTTTGATAGTCAATCATTCGATCAATTCCCATTACAACAACATCAGGGTTCTCATCTTCTATGTGATTGAATCCAACTGATTTTAAAGCAAACCGTAAACCATCTGAACCAATAGTATGTATCTTGGCTTTAGGATAGTGGTTTGCAACGTATTTAGCCGTTGCAAGTGAACTCGAATATATTCGCTCTTCCTCTACAATTAAACCAATATTGCGTAAAGCTTCTTGTAACTGTGCAGGAGTTTTAGATGAATTATTCGTCACGAAGTAATATTCGAGATTATTTTTTTGAAGATTTTGTATAAATTTAACTGCTGTTTCGATTCCTTCTTTCCCTCGATATACCGTACCGTCTAAATCAAAACAGTAGGCTTTATAATTATTCATTATGGTTCTCCGGTAAAAATGCAGAAACAGGTCCTAATTCATTTTCTAAATAGCTTAAAACAAGGCCCGAATACTTCTTCAAAGATGGTAAGTTGCTTGTCATCACATCAACAACCTGTTGATCATTCACATCGATAAATTCACGAACAAGCATTTTGCGTAAAGCGACTACTTCTTTTAATGGGTTTTCCATGTCTTCCGTAATCACTTTCTCATCGATTAAAATATCGATAATGTCTTCATAGCTTCCTGGGTCGCGCATAATAAAGCCATCAATCATTAGATTTCCTACATCCATTAACGCTTCGATTGTATTATGGCCAATACATTGTAGTGCTAATTTAGATTTATCATCATTTAACCAATTCGATTCTTCCTCAAATAACGTTAAAATTTTATCCAAATAGTTTAATGTTGCACCAATTTTACTTCGATCTACAAAATACATAGATAAGCACTCCTTTAAATATAAAAGTTGATAGCTGTTTCTTATATATAGTAACATATTCTTAAGAGTTGGAAGGAGTTCAAAATAGCATGGAACGTTTTTTCTTATATGATGATGTTGAAGATACAAAAACACGATTTGTAAGTTTCACAGGTAAAAGACTGCGTTATGACTTAGCGATTATGCAGTCAAATCGCTTTTTTGGAAAAGTATTAGTTTTAGATATGCAATTTAACCGTTTTGCAATAATCGGTACAGATGACCTTGAAGAGCCGGGATATTTAGAACATGTTTTTAACCGAACAGAAGAAGAAGCAGAAGATCTTAGAGAATATCTAATAGAATTATTAGCATAGGTAAAAATGGAATACCTTAATCGTGTTATCTGGCTATATAGTCACGTTTCTTAGTAAGTTTGATAAATAAGATTCATTAAAAAATAAAACGCCTCACATAAGCTATAAAAGCAAATGTGAGGCGTTTTAATCTATTATCTTCATTCAGTAGAAGACTTTCACTTTCACCTATAAAGGTAAAAATATGAATGGATCATATTTTATTATTTTTAATGGGTAGGCAACCAGGCTGAATGAAGATAAATCCTCCAGCGGTTGTCACGGATATTGTTAGGAGTTCATTGTGCATGCACAATGAAAAATCCGGACGCAATTACGTCAAGACGTAATTGATTATTGTTCTATTCCCTCTTGAATTTCTTCATTTACAGCTTGTTCTACATGAGTAGTTGACTCAAGTTGTTTTGGAGCTTTACCTGTTTTTCGTAAAATAAAATATGCGCAGCCAAAATTACAGTACTCGTATAAATAATCTTCTACACTGCTAATTTTTGTATCAAATGTTGCTTTGTGGTTTTTATCTTCAAAGAATCCTTTTAGTCTAAGTTGACCATATCCCCAATCACCGACGATATAATCATACTTTGTTAAAATGTCTGAGAAACGTGAAAGGAATACATCTTCTTTAAAACCTTCACGCACATTTTCTACGATTTCGTATGCATATCCTTCTGCAACAATCATTGATATACCTCCTCCACAAAGCCTAATTACGCTTCTGCTTGTAGCTGTCTCTCTTTTGTTGCCTCATTTACTTGCTCATCGGCATGATAACTACTACGAACTAACGGACCAGCTTCGCAATGCTTGAACCCTTTATCCATTGCAATTTTACGAAGTTTACCAAACTCTAGAGGTGTATAATATTTTTGTACTGCTAGATGTTTCTTAGATGGTTGCAAATATTGACCAATTGTCATAATATCCACATTGTTTGCACGAAGATCATCCATAACTTCGATAATTTCATCCCACGTTTCACCTAATCCGATCATTAAAGATGACTTTGTTGGAATATCAGGTTGCATTTCTTTCGCTCTTCTTAAAAATTCAAGTGAACGATCATATTTTGCACGTGCGCGAACTCTTGGAGTTAAGCGACGTACTGTTTCAATATTATGGTTTAAAATGTCCGGTTTTGCATCCATTACCATTTGTAAGTTTTCTTCTACTCCACCTAAATCAGAAGGTAATACTTCAACGGATGTTTGAGGTGTTTTGCGACGAATTGCGCGAATTGTTTCAGCTAAAACTCCTGCTCCACCATCTTTTAAATCATCACGTGCAACCATTGTAATTACTACGTGTTTTAAATTCATGATTTCAACAGAATCGGCTACGCGTTCTGGTTCTGCCAAATCAAGTTCATTTGGCAATCCAGTTTTAACTGCACAAAAACGACAAGCACGTGTACAAACTGCACCTAAAATCATCATTGTTGCTGTTCTACGCTCTCCCCAACATTCATGGATATTTGGACAACGTGCTTCCTCACAAACTGTATGAAGGTTTTTCTCACGCATTAATTTTTTTAGACCCTTATATTCGTCGTTCGTATTTAACTTTATCTTTAGCCATTCAGGTTTACGTAAAATTTCTTTATTGTTAGTAGGTTTACAAGAAGTCATTTTTTCCGCTCCTATCGTTCTATACATTACTATTTAATAATTGTACTATACATACTGTTGTCAATGTAACATATTCCTTCCCTTGCAACAACTAACTTATTTTTCTATACCAATGTTCAAAATTTTCAATTATTATATTCTTGAACCGGGTTTGGATAAGGTACTTCGATGGAAGGTTGCGCTCCCTCTCCACCGTTCGTATAAATATTTGGAACAGTCCCTCTTATTAAACCAATCGCTACTGGAATTTTTTGTTCAACTGTTGTTGATTTACTAGCAAATGGGACGATGATTTGTACATTTACAATTAAATTTAAATTTACTTCAACTAATGCATTATTAATACCAAACTCTTTAAATGTTGTTTCAACGCCACTTGCTACATTCCCAATAATATGAAATCTTATTGGAACTTTTGGACCTAAATTCCCCAGTAATGGGAGGTTTAAAGCTTGTGCGATTGGAACCAAGAAAACAATCCCATCTCCAGCTTGGATTTCATTTACATCATACTCGATATTGTCTAACTCTGGTAATTTAGACAAATCACCATTTTCGGCTAGTTCTAAATGTTCCTTTACTAAGGCAACTGTTTCACCACGTACTCGGTTAATAATTTCGGTATTAAATTTTGTTGTAACCATATAATCAGATTCTGTCGGTAAATCCTCTATAATATCATTAACATCTAAAACTGTTGATGTTCTAGCATTAATTGCTTTACTGACAACATGTGAAGCAATTTTTGTTGTTTGCACTTCAGCATATTGCAAATACGTTGGCATTAATCGGGAATTTAATAAATATAGGAAGAAGATCAGCGTAGCCATAAATGCCAAAACAAATAAACCTAATCGATTATATTTGTTACTTCTTCGCTTATAATAAAATTTCATTCTTTTTGGTGGTCGACGAGAAAACAAAAAATCTCCTCCTGTTCCAATTTATGAACAAGAGGAGTGGACTATTCGACACCAATTACATATTCTGTTTCTACCTTTAAAATCTTTAAATTAGTCACTTCCAATAAATTAAGAATATAAGTTGCTTTTAACAGAATTTGATTTTCTTCGAATATTCGAATAATTGGTCTTGAGGAATCAGCTATATTTTGTTTTGCTACAACACCCCGTCGACCATCCGATAGCATGACAATTGTACCATTTGGATAATGAACAACACTTCTCTTTAATGCTTCTACAACTTTGGCATCGTAAAGCGTTCCACTACCAGCGTCAATAATACAAATTCCCTGCGAAGGCAACATTTTTTCTCGATAAACACGATTAGAAGTAACTGCATCGAAAACGTCTGCAACAGCAATGACTTTTGCATAAGGATGAATCTCATAATCAACTAAACCTCGAGGGTAGCCACTTCCATCAAGTCGCTCATGATGCTGGAAGGCACAATGTGCAACAAGTAGTGAAATCGTATGTAAATTACGTAAAATTTCAAATCCATATGTAGTATGATGTTTCATCGTTTCATATTCTTCATCTGATAAACGACCCGGTTTTAATAAAATACTAGTAGGAACCATTAACTTCCCTACATCGTGTAACATCGCACCGATTCCGATATTTCGAAGATCATTAGAGGAATAACCTAATTCCTTTGCAATAGCAAGTGAATAAAGAGTCACTTGAAATGAATGTTGATATAAATACTCATCATATAAAAATGCATCTGTGAGTACAGTTAAAATTTCTTCACTATTTAATATTGAATCTAATAAATCATCAACTATAACACCAATTACCTTGGATTGCTTATCCAATACTAAGGACGCATCTTTGAAATTTAGTCCTTTAATTTTATGGAAAGAATCGGTAATCTGATTAACAATCTTCATCCGCTTTTCAGTAGGAACTGATTCCTCGACTTCAATACCACTAGAAATCAAATCATCAATATATACATAACGAATATTTAATTGTTTTAATCGTTCAATAATACGGTCAGAGACAATTGCATCAGCTTTTAATAAAGGGTGACCAGCCTCATTATAAATTGTTCTGCCAATTTTCATTCCCGATTTTAGTATATTTATTGAAATTAGCCTCATAAATTTTGCTCCAATTCATTTCTCATAACAATACCACTGCCGTTATTATATGCGTTCTATTCATACCACTTCAACAACTTATTGAAACGAAACTGACTTAACGCAATATATAAAGCTCGCCACTTGTAGAAGTGGTGAGCCGGCTTTCAATTAAAAAATAACCTTATAAATACTTCTTGCCATGTTCAACTAAAATATCTCGCAAAAAGAGTGGTAAGTAATACTTTTTCTTTGCATACTTAAATGTTGGAAAGAAGTAACCAAATGTAAACATATCTAGGGTTGCTAACTGATATGTGGCATCCAAATCAGCTTTTACCCCTTTCACGAACAACTCTCGATGCTTGTTTAGTGAAAAATTATAAGTGAGCATTTTTCCAAAAATCGATCCCCTAAACCCTAATCCCTTTAACTCTAATAGAGGCCATTCCTCATTTTTGGATTGGGATAAAATTTCTCTTAGCTCCGTTCCAGTTAGTTCGATTACACATACATTAATGGGATGAGGTAAAATTCGATGAATATCATATGAAGTAATAACTCCTTTATGTAATCCATCTAAAAAGATCCCTGCATTAAACATGGTACAATCTGCATTTGTGAAATCTAACAGAGCTTGAGCAAACAACTTTGAGATTTGCGAGTGATGAAACCATTCTTTATTATAGGTTTTTTTTGTTTCAAACACAGGAGCTTGCAATAATTCCTTCCCCACACCGGAAAGCTCTTGCAAAAATTTCTCTTCCTCTTCAATCTCTGAAAGGAGTGCGTTTTCAATGACCTGTTCTTCTTTATTAACTAATTGGTGTGTTTGCGGATTAAACTGAAGAGTAAGATGACCTGTATAAGCACCAAATTTCCCACAACCAGTTAGTAATACACCATTAACCATTTTTCCATCCTGTAGTAAATGATGTGTATGCGAACCGAATATAACATCAATGGCAGGACAAGCCTCTGCTAAAAGTTCATCTTCTGTAATCCCTAAATGAGATAGACAAAGTAATATATCTACTTCGCTTCTTAATTGATTAGCTATTTCGATTAATTTTTCTTTAGGTTCTGTTACATTCCAATTTAGTTCAGTATAAAAAACTTTATACAACGCTGTTGCGCCAATTACTCCAATTGTTGTACCACTTTCTGTTTTAAGTATTGTATATGGCTTTAGCCACTTTGGCGCACGTCCATGTAAGGGTTCAATATTTGCTACTACAACATCAAAATTAGCTTCATGATACAGCGAATAGAGGTCTTCAAAGGATAGCGTGATTCCTTCATTATTCCCGATTGTTACAACATCATATTGCGCTTCATTTAATAGTTTTACGTTACCTTTTCCTAATGTCGCTTCAGTATAAATATTTGAACGGTCAAGATGGTCACCAACATCAAAAAGAAAACTTGGCTCACCTTTTTTTGCATTTTCTATGCGTTGTTTTTTAATAAATGATTGCATACGTGGCCAGTATTCAAAATGACTATGTATATCATTTGTATGATATATATGAATTGTTTCAAGCATGTTGTAATCCATCCTTTTCGCAAAAGGTTAAAATAAACCATCAACAATTGATCGAATTCCTAATAAAAGTAAAATAATTCGTAAAGCAAATATTAGTGTCTCTGATTTTAACTTTTTATTTAATGATGCACCAATTTTTGCTCCGATAAATGCGCCAATAATAACCGGAATTGTATAAATCCATGGTACATTACCAAGTGAAATATGACTAACTGAGTTTACGATTGACGTTAAAAATACCATAAACATTGACGTTGCCACTGCAACATGCGGAGGAAATCGGAATAAAAGTAACATGGCTGGGACAATCATAGAGCCACCTCCGATTCCAAATAAACCTGAAGCAAAGCCAATAAAAAAGGTAAGTAATAACGCAAACCAAATAGGATACCCGTAAATAAATTCTGTACCAGCGTCATCAGTAAAATGACGTTTTGTACCGTGTTCTACAAACCATGTTATCGGCTTAAGCTTATCTTGCACTAATAATAAAATAGCTAATAAAATTAATACTATTCCAAAATAAGTATTAAACGAAGGAAGATCTAATCCTTTATTAACCAATGCACCCAAAACTGTTCCCGGTACACTACCAATAAAAAAGATAAAGCCACTTTTATAATCGACTCTTTTAGTTTTAGCATATGACAACGTTGAGGATAGTCCTGTAAAGATCATCATGACGACTGATAAACCAACAACTGTTTGCGGTGTTAAATCTGGAATATATCCTAATGAAATACCTATAAATAATGTTGCAGGTACGAGGATTGCACCGCCGCCTAAGCCAACAAGCGCACCAATAATACCTGAACTTAACGCGATCATTGCAAGTAAGAAAAACTCCATTATTATTTTAATCTCCTTCAAATAAATCTAACTGTTTAGGAGATAAGCCACTATATTCAATATTTAATATGCTTTGTAATTGCTTGGCATTTTTCGCAGCATGATGACCGGAATTGTTATTAAATAACACATAAACATCTTTTGCCTGTTGCTTTAATTGTAATATAATTTGAGCTAATCCCTGTAGTTCTTCTTCATTATAATCATATAAAAACCGAACTTCTCGCCAGTTTTCTTTCTGACCTGCACTCCGCCACCCATGTATATTTCGACCATGAATTCTAACAATAACTCGATCTGTAGTGGCCTCACTTACTAGAGGAACTGAGCCAGAACCAGCTTGTGGTTCATCACAAACAGTATGAATTAAGTCATTTTCGTTCAAAAATTTCAACATTTTATGTCTCATTTGACCTGCATACCAAGTTTGATTTCGAAATTCAATGGCAACTCGGAATCCCCGTAATTGTTCTTTAATATATCGTATATAGTTAATATTCTTCACATTACAATCGTACCATGGAGGAAATTGAACAAGTATTGCTCCTAGCTTGCCATGATTTTTAAATACATTGGCACTTTCTATAAATGAATTAAACATATCATTTCTAGTTTCAAAAGGAATTTCCCCCCGATTGTGTCCTGTAATACCTTGATAGGATTTCACAATAAATTGAAAGTTATCAGGAGTTTCATTACACCATTTCTCAATACTTGTTTGAGAAGGAATTGCATAAAAGGACGTATCTACTTCAACAATTGGAAAATGCCCACTATAAGCAAAAAGTTTATCGCGGGTTGTAGTTCCTTCATTATAAAGATCAGGATGGTCACTCCAACCTGTTAGACCAATGTATACCAATAAATACCTTCTCCTTTCCAATATCATACCATAGACATTACCAAAAAATGATATCATACGTTTTCTTCATTCAAAGAAAAGAAGAATTTAAATTCATTAACATTTACGAGGAATCATACTCCCCCATATAGAAAAAAGCGAGCTAGCAATTTGCTAACTCGCTTTGGTTTTATATTGGCATTAACCAATAGAACCTTCCATTTCGAACTTAATTAAGCGGTTCATTTCAACTGCATATTCCATTGGAAGTTCTTTTGTAAATGGTTCGATGAAGCCCATAACGATCATTTCTGTTGCTTCTTGTTCTGAGACCCCACGAGACATTAAATAGAATAATTGTTCTTCAGATACTTTCGAAACTTTTGCTTCGTGCTCTAATGAAACATTATCATTTAAGATTTCATTGTAAGGAATTGTATCTGATGTAGATTGATTATCCATAATTAATGTATCACATTCGATGTTTGAACGAGCACCAGTTGCTTTTGGACCAAAACGAACAACACCACGATATGTTACTTTACCGCCTTGTTTAGCGATCGATTTAGATACGATTGTAGAAGATGTATTCGGTGCTAAATGAATCATTTTGGCACCAGCATCTTGGTGTTGACCTTTCCCTGCAATAGCAATAGAAAGTGTCAAACCACGTGCACCTTCACCTTTTAAAATACATGCTGGGTATTTCATCGTTAATTTTGAACCGATGTTACCATCAATCCATTCCATTGTACCGTTTTCTTCAACAACAGTACGTTTTGTAACTAGGTTGTAAACATTGTTTGCCCAGTTTTGAATTGTTGTGTAACGGCAATATGCATCTTTCTTAACGATAATTTCTACTACCGCTGAGTGAAGTGAGTTTGTTGTGTAAACAGGAGCTGTACATCCTTCTACATAGTGAACACTCGCACCTTCATCAACAATAATTAATGTACGTTCGAATTGACCCATATTTTCAGAGTTAATACGGAAATACGCTTGAAGTGGTGTATCTAATTTTACACCAGGTGGCACATAAATAAATGATCCACCAGACCAAACTGCTGAGTTAAGAGCAGCAAATTTGTTATCTGAAGATGGAATTACAGTACCCCAGTGTTTTTTAAAGATATCTTCGTTTTCACGAAGTGCAGAATCTGTATCTTTGAATACAATACCTAAGTCTTCAAGGTCTTTTTTCATGTTGTGGTAAACTACTTCAGATTCATACTGAGCAGATACACCAGCTAAATATTTTTGTTCAGCTTCAGGAATCCCTAATTTATCAAATGTTGCTTTGATTTCATCAGGAACTTCATCCCAAGATTTTTGAGTAGCTTCAGATGGTTTTACATAATAAGTAATTTCATCGAAGTCTAGACCTGCTAAGTCGCCACCCCATTGTGGCATTGGTTTTGAGTAGAATATTTCAAGAGCCTTTAAGCGGTAGTTTAACATCCACTCAGGTTCTTTTTTCATATTTGAAATTTCACGGACGATTTCTTCAGTTAATCCACGTTTTGAACGGAAAATTGATACGTCCTTGTCATGGAAGCCGTATTTATAATCGCCAATTTCAGGCATTTTTTTAGCCATTTTAACTCCTCCGTTCAGCTTTATTTAGATTCTGCTTGGACTCCTCTTTCCATAGCCTTCCAAGCAAGTGTTGCACATTTAATTCGAGCGGGAAACTTTGAAACACCTTGTAGTGCTTCAACATCTCCTAGGTCATATTTATCACTATAATCTTCTCCTAGCATCATTTTTGAAAAAATGTCTGCTAATTGAAGAGCATCATCTACTTTTTTACCTATAATTACTTCTGTCATCATAGATGCTGATGACATTGAAATTGAACAGCCTTCACCCTCAAATTTGGCATCTTCAACTAAACCATCATTGATTTTTAATGTTAGATGAATACGGTCACCACATGTAGGGTTATTCATATCAATCGTCACACTGTTTTCATCTAAAGAACCTTTGTTTCTTGGTTTTTTATAATGATCCATGATTACTGAGCGGTATAGTTGATCTAAATTATTAAAAGACATCGTTAAAATACTCCTTCGCCATGCGCAATCCTGCAACAAAAGCATCTACATCTTCTTTTGAATTATACATATAGAAGCTTGCACGTGCTGTTGCAGTACATTGAAGCCATTTCATTAACGGTTGTGCACAATGATGTCCTGCACGTATTGCAATACCATTCATATCTAGAACTGTTGCAAGATCATGTGGATGTACACCATCGAGGTTGAAAGTTATTAAACCACATCGTTTACTAGGATCCAGTGGTCCATAAATCGATATACCTCCGACTTTTTCCATTTCAGCGATAGCATATTCTACAAGTTCATGCTCATGCTTAGCAATATTTTCAAGCCCGATTTCATTTAAGAAGTCAATTGCAGCTCCTAAACCGATTGCACCTGCAATATTAGGTGTCCCACCTTCAAACTTCCAAGGGAGCTCTTTCCAAGTAGAATCATATAAATCTACGAAGTCAATCATTTCGCCGCCAAATTCAATTGGTTCCATGTTTTCTAAATGCGCTTTTTTACCATATAGTACACCAATACCAGTTGGGCCGCACATTTTATGTCCTGAAAAGGCTAAGAAATCACAGTCAATATCTTGAACATCAATCGGCATATGCGGTGCACCTTGTGCAGCATCAATTACAGTAATAGCACCATTTTCATGAGCAATTTCTGTAATTTCCTTTACCGGATTTATTGTACCTAAAACATTGGATGCCATTGTTACGGCAACAATTTTTGTTTTCGGTGTAATTGTTTGACGAACAGTTTCTAATGAAATTGTTCCATCTTCTTCAAGCTCAATAAACTTTAAAACAGCTTTTTGCTGTTTAGCAAGTTGTTGCCAAGGAATGAAGTTTGAATGGTGTTCCATTTTTGTGATGACAATTTCATCACCTTCATTTACATTTGCACGACCGTAAGCAGCAGCAACCGTATTGATAGACGTTGTTGTACCACGAGTGTAAATGATTTCCTCAGTCGAATTGGCATTGATGAATTTGCGGATTTTCTCACGTGCTCCTTCATATGAATCTGTTGCACGATTACCTAATGTATGTACACCGCGATGTACATTGGAATTATCGAACTCATAATACTTTTTAAGCACTTCAAGTACTTGAGTAGGCTTTTGCGATGTTGCGGCACTATCAAGGTAAACGAGCGGGTGCCCGTTTACTTCTTGATTCAGTACTGGAAAATATTTTCTAATGTCATTCATTAGCGAACTTTCCCTTCAATTACCTTCGTTAACTGTTGTTTTACACCCTCAATTGGTAAGCTATTAACAACAGGTGCAAGGAAACCATGAATTACTAAGCGTTCTGCTTCTGCTTTAGAGATACCACGACTCATTAAATAGTAAAGTTGTAATGGATCTACGCGTCCTACAGAGGCAGCGTGACCTGCCATTACATCATCTTCATCAATTAATAACATTGGGTTTGCATCTCCACGCGCTTTTTCAGATAGCATAAGTACGCGAGATTCTTGTTCTGCATTAGCTTTTGTTGCGCCATGCTCAATTTTACCAATTCCATTAAAGATTGATTGAGCTGCATCTTTCATTACACCATGTGAAAGGATAAATCCTTCTGAGCTTTTACCCCAGTGACGAATTTCAGTTGTGAAGTTTTGTTTTTGGTCACCACGGCCAACAACAACTGTTTTTGTGTTTGCTAATGAACCATCACCAATAAGATGTGTGATACTTTCAGAAATAGTATCTGAATCATTCATTAACCCTAATGCCCAGTCAATTTTCGCATCACGTTTTGCATGTCCACGACGGTTTACATAAGTTGTAAACCCTTTTGCTAAAACGTCTACAGCTCCAAACGTTACTTGTGCATTATCAAGAACAACAACTTCCTCAATTAGGTTTGCTTGTCCTTGAGATTGTTCAATAGTAGAAACATAAGTTTCAACGTAAGTTACAACAGAATTTTGGTCAGCTACAACTAATACGTGATTAAATAATGAAGCTGCTTCATTATCATTTAAAAAGATCACTTGTAGTGGTTTTTCAACGATTACATTTTTTGGCACGTATACAAATACTCCACCATTTACAAGTGCAGCATGATAAGCAGTTAATTTATGTTCATCAACTTTAACTGCTTCTGTCATGAAGTATTTTTGTACTAAATCACCATGTTCGCGAATAGCTGTTTGAATATCTGTAAAAATAACGCCTTGGCTCTTTAATTCCTCAGAAATTTTAAGGAATGCTGGTGTATTGTTGCGTTGGATATAAAGGTTTTCTTGTCCTTCAATATCGATTAAAGATTTCACTTCTTCTGGTAGTTCGTTTAATGAAGCAAAAGTTTCGCTTTCAACAGTATGAACTGGGAATTCAGTGAAATTCCATTTTGTAATATTTGTTTTATCTGGTTTTGGCATTGCCAACTCTTGTGCTTTTGCAAGAGCTGTAGAGCGTGCCTCAGCAAACCATGTTGGCTCATTATTAGCTTCAGAGAAAGCACGAACATCCTCTGCAGTTACAGCTAATTTTGTTTCAACTGTCATGTTGTTTCGTCCTCCTCTACTTAAGCTTCTTGTACTGCGTCTGTATCTTCAATACCTAATTCTTTTTTGATCCAATCGTAACCTTCTGCTTCTAAGCGTTGTGCTAGTTCAGGACCACCAGATTTAACAACGCGACCTTGCATCATTACGTGTACTTGGTCAGGAGTGATGTAATTTAATAAACGTTGGTAGTGAGTGATTGCTAGACAGCCGAATCCTTCACCGCGCATTTCGTTAATACCTTTTGCAACAACTTTTAATGCATCGATATCAAGACCAGAGTCGATTTCGTCTAAAATTGCAAAAGTAGGTTTAATCATCATTAATTGAAGAATTTCGTTACGTTTTTTCTCACCGCCAGAGAAACCTTCGTTCAGATAGCGTTGAGCCATATCTTGATCCATTTCAAGGAAGTCCATTGTTTTATCTAATTCACGAATAAATTTCATTAATGAAATTTCGTTACCTTCTTCACGACGAGCATTAATTGCTGAACGGATAAAGTCTGCGTTTGTAACACCAGAAATTTCAGATGGATATTGCATAGCTAAGAATAAACCAGCTTTTGCACGCTCATCAACTTCCATTTCAAGTACATTTTCACCGTCAAGTTCGATTGTACCTTGTGTTACTTCATATTTAGGATGTCCCATGATTGCAGATGATAAAGTTGATTTACCTGTACCATTTGGACCCATGATTGCGTGTACTTCATTTGTATTAATAGTAAGGTTTACACCTTTTAAAATCTCCTTGTCATCGATTGATACGTGAAGATCTTTAATTACTAAAGTTGACATTATATTACCTCCGTATTAGATACATTGAATGGTAGTACCATTTCTAATTTATTATCATTCTAATCTTAACTCAAAACCGTTTACCATGCAAACATTTATTCTGTAATGAAAATAAATCAAATAAATCCATAAAATCTAAGGACTTTTAACTCCTTGAAATTTTTTGATGAAAATTACATCAACAAATTGTGAACATAATCATTTTCAATAATCATTTTCTAATTGAGAATGGTCTTCACTTAAAAATCTCGACAGATTACAGAAATTTCGCATCTAATTCATTTTCAGCTTGCCATAAAAATACTATACCTTTTTAATATGAAATAAAAATTCACTATGCCATCTTACCATTTAATCAGAAGTCCAGAAATAATAAAATAAAAAAGCGTTTTTTGAGGTATATTTCACTCAAAAAGCGCTTTTTTGATTATGCTTTGACAGATGTAGTTAAAAATTCTTCTACACTTGCAGCCACTGCACGACCTTCTTTAATTGCCCATACAACTAAACTTTGACCACGTCTAGCATCACCAGCAACAAATACACCTGGAACATTCGTTGCAAAATCCTTAATGGAAGCTTGGATTCGATTACGAACTAAGTTTACGCCAAAATGATCTGCAATTTTATTTTCTACCCCTTCAAAACCGATGGCAACAAATACATATTGTGCTGGCCATATTTTTTCAGTACCTGGTAGCTCTTTAAAATAATAGAAACCATCTTCGCCTAAAACCTTTTCCATTTGAATCGTATGAAGTTCTTTTACACGGCCGTTTTTATCTTTAACAATTTTTTTCGTTTGAATACAATATTCACGAGGATCACGACCTTTTACTGCTGCTACTTCTTCATACGCGTAATCTAATTTATAAACATTCGGGTCTTGTGGCCAAGGCGTCTCATCTGTACGCACTTTTGGAAGCTCTGGATGTTTACCAAATTGATAAACTGAGCGAGCTTCTTGACGTATAGCAGTCGCCACACAGTCAGCACCTGTATCTCCACCACCAATGACAATAACGTCCTTACCTTTCACATTTAAAGCTTTGCCATCTTTAAATTTAGAATCTAGTAAGCTTTGAGTCACCCCTGTTAGGTAATCCATTGCTAAATGAACACCCTCTGACTCACTGCCTTCAATATGAAGTGCTCGTTGTTTTTGTGCTCCAACACATAAAATGACAGCATCGTATTCATTTTTTAATTGCTCTCCAGTGATGTCTACCCCAACCTCTGTATTCAATACAAAGTCAATTCCTTCTTGTTGAAGTAAATTCACACGGCGTTCTACTACTTCTTTTTCTAATTTCATATTTGGAATTCCATACATTAACAAGCCACCAGGACGGTCAGCACGTTCATATACAGTGACACTGTGTCCTTTTTGATTCAGTTGATCTGCTGCTGCTAATCCAGCAGGACCTGATCCAACTATTGCAATCTTTTTACCTGTTCGGTGTGATGGAATACGTGGAACAATCCAGTTGTTCTCAAAGCCCTTATCAATAATTGAGCGTTCAATAGATTTTATAGCTACTGACGGCTCATTAATACCCAAAGTACAAGAACCTTCACAAGGCGCTGGACAAACGCGCCCTGTGAATTCTGGGAAATTATTAGTCATGTGAAGACGTTGTAATGCTTCTTGCCATTTCCCTTTGTATACTAAGTCATTCCATTCTGGAATCACATTTTGAATTGGACATCCTGCAGCAGCTCCACGTACTTCAATCCCCATATGACAAAATGGTGTAGCACAATCCATGCAACGTGCACCTTGTGTTTGTAGTGATTCATCTGACAGCCTTGAAGCATATTCATTCCAATTTAGAATACGCTCTAGTGGAGGCTGTTCTTTCGTTTTCTCTCTTTTATATTCCATAAATCCTGTTGGTTTCCCCATTTCTAGAACCCCCTCTTATTTGGAAATCGCTAGCTCTTTGCTGCCAGTTGTTTCTACAAATGCCTGCATAGCTGCTTGATTTTCTGTTAATCCATTGAATTTATGATGGTTAATTTTTTCCATCATTTTTTGATAATCTGTTGGTACAACTTTTACAAATTTCGGAACAAATTCATCCCATTTTGCTAAAATATCTAACGCAATTGAGCTATCCGTTTGTTCTAAATGTTGAATAATCATTGAACGAATTGCTTCAATCTCCGTTTTATCTTCTAGACGTTCGAAATGAATCATTTCTTTATTACATTTTTCTTTCAATTCATTTTCGTCCGTTGGTAGTATATAAGCTATTCCTCCTGACATACCAGCCGCGAAGTTTTTACCTACATCACCTAAGATCACGACACGACCACCAGTCATATACTCGCATCCGTGGTCACCGATGCCTTCAACAACCACATTAGCACCACTGTTTCGAACAGCAAAACGATCTCCTGCTCGCCCATTGATGAAGACGCTTCCGCTCGTTGCTCCATAAAGACAAACGTTACCAGCAATGACGTTCTTCTCTTGCTTTCCTTTAATTGGTGCTGTGGCAATTAGCTTACCACCAGATAATCCCTTACCGAAATAGTCATTCACATCACCAACAACTGATAATGTCATCCCTTTTGGTACGAATGCTCCGAAACTTTGACCAGCATGACCAGTAAATTTCAAGTGGATCAAGCCTTCCTTCAGACCCGCTTCTCCGTACTTTTTAGATATCTCACTACCAATAATTGTTCCAACTACACGGTCAGTATTTTTAATTGTGTATTCTAATTCAATTGGCTCTTTTTCATTAATTGCTTTTTGAACTTTCGGTAATAATTCACGAAGGTCAAATGTTTCTTCTATTAGAAGGTCTTGGTTCGTTTGTTTTGTACGAGACCCTTCAACTTGATGAAGTAATGTAGACAAGTTAAGTTGACTTGCTTTCCAATGTTGTTTTGCTCTTTCACTTACTTGTAAAACATCAGTACGTCCTACCATTTCATCAATTGTACGGAAGCCTAACATTGCCATATATTCTCGCATTTCTTCTGCTATAAAGCGCATGAAGTTTACAACATGATCCGCAGTACCCATAAATTTCGCACGTAGTTCTGGATTTTGTGTTGCAACCCCTACAGGACATGTATCTAAGTGACAAGCACGCATCATAATACAACCTAGAACGATTAAAGGAGCAGTTGCAAAACCATATTCTTCAGCTCCTAGTAGTGCAGCCATGACAACATCTTTCCCAGTCATTAGTTTCCCATCTGTTTCTAGAGTTACACGATCACGCAGTCCATTTAGCATTAATGTTTGATGTGCTTCTGCTAAACCAAGCTCCCAAGGTAAACCTGTATGTTTAATAGAAGTTTTCGGAGACGCTCCTGTACCGCCGTCATAACCTGAAACGACAATGACATCTGCTCCACCTTTTGCAACACCAGCCGCAATGGTTCCAACACCAGCTTTAGCTACTAATTTCACTGAGATTCTTGCATGTCGATTAGCATTTTTCAGATCATAAATAAGTTCAGCCAAATCTTCAATAGAATAAATATCATGATGTGGTGGTGGTGAAATTAATCCAACCCCCGGTGTAGAGCCGCGCACTTCCGCAACCCACGGGTAAACTTTATTACCTGGTAGCTGACCACCTTCACCTGGTTTTGCACCTTGAGCCATTTTAATTTGAAGTTCTTTTGCATTCACTAAATAATGCGACTTTACTCCAAAACGCCCAGAAGCAATTTGTTTGATGGCACTGTTACGGTCGTCACCATTGGAATCGATTTCAAAACGGCCTGAGTGTTCCCCACCCTCACCTGAGTTTGAACGTCCACCAAGTCTATTCATTGCAATAGCTAACGTTTCATGGGCTTCCTTAGAGATCGACCCAAATGACATTGCTCCAGTTTTAAAACGTTTAACAATAGAATCAACTGATTCAACTTCATCTAGAGGAATTGGATTTGAAGCTTTCTTAAATTCAAGTAAGTTTCTTAAGAAGCCAATTCGTTCTTCATTTGCCATTTCAGCATACATACGGTAAATACCAAAGTCATTTTTACGCGTTGCTAATTGTAAAGTATGAATCGTTTTTGGATTGAACGCATGGTGTTCACCATTAGCACGCCATTGGAAGTCGCTTCCTGACTCTAGCTCTTTTGTTTCACTTTTAAATGCTAAAGCATGACGTCGTTTCGCTTCTTCTCCGATTGTTTCTAAATCAATACCATCTATTTGTGAGGCTGTACCAGTAAAGTATTGATTGATTACTTCCTTACTGATTCCAACTGCTTCAAAAATTTGTGCTCCACGATATGATTGAACTGTCGAAATCCCCATTTTTGACATTACTTTAACGACACCGTCAGCAATCCCTTTACGGAACTTTTTCACCGCTTCTTCATAACTAATTGTGATATGGCCAGCTTCAATTGCTTGTTGGATAGAAGCGTATGCCAAATAAGGATTAATGGCATCTACACCAAAACCGATTAACGCTGCAAAATGATGAACTTCTCGAGCTTCTCCACTATTTGTGATTAAGCTCACAAGCGTACGCTTACCTGTTCGCACTAAGTATTGATGTAGTGCACTTGCGGCTAAAAGGATTGGAATCGCAGGTGTATTCACATTTTCTAAATGATCATTAAGAACTAAAATTGATTTCCCATTCTTAATAGCTTCATCTGCTTCATTAAAAATACGTTCCAGTCCTTTTTCCAAAGATTCCGCAAATTCAAGAGTGATGATTGCAGATTGGAATTGTTTTTCCGTATTTTCGATAATTTCTTCATACTCACCGTTTGTTAAGATTGGTGTATCTAAATAAATCCTTCTTGCATTTTCAGCTGATGGATGTAATAAATTCCCTTCCGCCCCTAACAACGTCATCGTAGAAGTGACAATATGTTCACGAATTGAATCAATTGGTGGATTCGTTACTTGTGCAAACAATTGTTTGAAATAATTAAACAATGATTGAGGAAGATCTGATAGCACTGCAAGCGGTGTATCATTCCCCATTGAACCAATCGGATCCTTGCCACTACTTGCAATTGGAACAATATATTTATGAAGATCTTCGAATGTGTAACCGAAGACTTTTTGACGTTCCGTTAAAAGTGGGATCTCCTTAGGTATTTCTTTTTCGGCATTTACCGTTAGCATATTGTCTTCTAACCAATTACTATATGGTTTAGCAAGTGCCATTTCACTTTTCAATTGTTCATCAGAAATGATTTCGCCTTTTTCTAAATCAATTAATAACATGCGTCCTGGACTTAAGCGTTCTTTATAAAGTACATTTTCTTCTTCAATATCAACAACTCCGACTTCAGAAGAAAAGACGATCATATCATCTTTTGTTACATAGTAACGCGCAGGTCGTAAACCATTTCGATCCAGAATTGAACCAATTTGTTTTCCATCTGTGAAACAGACTGCTGTTGGTCCATCCCAAGGTTCCATTAACGTTGAATGGTAACTGTAAAATGCTTTTTTCTCATCAGAAATATGCGGATTTTCTGTCCATGGTTCTGGAATTAACATCATGGCTGTATGAGCTGGGGTACGTCCAGCTAGTACGAAAAATTCAAAAGCATTATCTAACATTGAAGAATCCGAACCTGTTGTATCAACAATTGGGAGTAATTTCTTTAGGTCTTCGCCAAAGGCTTCTGAAACAAATTGTTGTTCACGAGCATGCATCCAGTTAATGTTGCCACGTAATGTATTAATTTCTCCATTATGAACAATATAGCGATTAGGATGTGCACGCTCCCAACTTGGGAATGTATTAGTAGAGTAACGAGAATGTACTATTGCAAAAGCAGAAATGAAGCTTTCATCTTGTAAATCAAGGTAAAATTCACTAACTTCCTCAGGAGTTAATAGCCCTTTAAATACCATTGTTTGGCTAGACAGACTAGGACAATAAAACTTTTTGCCATTTTCTTTTGCCCAATGCTCCGCTTGCTTTCTAATTAAGTATAATTTTCGTTCAAATGCTAAACGATCTTCTACATTATTTGCTTTAATAAATACTTGGCGAACCGTTGGAGCAGTAGACTTAGCAATATCACTCAATATTTCTTTATTAGTAGGAGCAGTTCTCCAGGCAATTAAAATTTGCCCTTCTTCCAAAATTAACTCATTAATTTTTTGTTCGATGGCTTCTCTCTCATCATTGTCCTGCGTGAAAAAAAACTGGCCTACGCCATATTCACCTTTTTCCGGAAGATTTAATTCTGGACAGTTCAATTTGTAAAATGCATGTGGGATTTGTACCATTAATCCGGCTCCATCACCTGTTTTCCCATCACTTCCACGTCCTGCACGGTGATCTAGTCGACATAACATTTCTAACCCATTTTTTACAATTTGATGTGAAGCGCGTCCTTTTAAATTTGCGTAAAATCCTATTCCACAAGCGTCATGTTCAAAGCTTGGTGAATACAAGCCTTGTTCGCTTGGATATTGATGAAAAGTCATTTTTTTATTCCCCCCAAATCTATCGAATAACGTATTTACATTTTAAGGTTTTTAAATTAATATTAACAATATATACTTTGGAATAAATCAATCTCACTTTTAGATAAATGAGGTGGAAACGTTGGAATTACGCCAATTACGATACTTTGTAGAGGTAGCTGAAAGAGAACATATTTCTGAAGCAGCCGAACATTTACACGTAGCTCAGTCAGCTATTAGCAGACAGATTGCAAACCTTGAAGAAGAGCTAGGCGCATCACTTTTTGAACGTGTAGGAAGAAATGTCAAACTTACACCAATTGGTAAAGTCTTTTTAGAACACACTCTTATCGCATTGAAGGCAATTGATTTTGCCGCTAAACAGGTGGAAGAATATTTAGATCCTGCAAAAGGAACAATTAAAATTGGCTTCCCTACTAGTCTAGCTAGTTATGTACTACCGACCGTGATTTCCGCATTTAAGAAGGATTACCCCGATGTTTCGTTCCATCTACGTCAAGGTTCCTATCGTTTTTTAATAGATGCTGTAAAAAACAGAGAATTAAATCTCGCTTTTTTAGGACCTGTACCACAAAAAGATGAAAGTATAGATACAACCATTTTATTTAGTGAAAGTATCCATGTACTTCTCCCAGCAAACCATCGATTCGCAAACGAGGAATCGGTCCATCTTCATGATTTAAGAAATGAAAATTTCGTTCTTTTTCCGCAAGGGTATATTTTAAATAAAGTGGCTGTAGACGCATGTAAAGCTGCTGGGTTTATGCCAAACGTTACCTCTGAAGGTGAAGATATGGATGCACTAAAGGGACTTGTGGCAGCAGGCATCGGAGTTACATTATTACCGGATAGCTCTTTGTACGATTCTACGCCTCGATTCACGTCGAAAGTTGCTATTGAAACTCCCAACATTCGTCGTACAGTAGGGGTCATTTACTCAACAAACCGTGAACTGGCACCATCTGAAAAAGTTTTCCTTGAATTTATTAAAGACTTCTTTTCAAGATTAAACCAATTTCAATGATGATTCTGTAGGGGCTAATTTTACGTTTTGTTCAATTTGAGAAACGACGTTACTCGCACGGTAATCTTAGGAGCATATCAACTCCATTGTTTTGAGACTCCTAAAAAACAAAAGGACTAGAAGTAAATTTTACTTCTGAGTCCTTTTTACATACGAATTTCGGGTCACCCCTTTTCCTATTTGACAATTTTTCTTTCACTGCATTTACTTAAAACTTCATACTTCCTACAAAAAAACCTTTCGAACTTAAGTTCGAAAGGTTTTTTACACATCATTATTCGCTTACAGGTACTACTGCGCCGCCCCACTCTTTAACGATGAAGTCTTGAACTTCTTTAGAGCGTAATACTTCTACTAATTTTTTGATTGCTTCGTTATCTTTGTCTTCTGAACGAACAGCAATAACGTTTACATATGGAGATTCAGAACCTTCAATTGCGATTGAATCTTCCATCGGGTTAATTCCAGCGTCGATTGCGAAGTTAGAGTTAATAACAACCGCGTCACCTTCGCCTTCTTCATAATAAGTTACTAACATTTCTGGAGCTGAGCTATCATCAATCACTAAGTTTTTAGGATTTTCAACGATATCTTTTATAGTCGCTGCAGTTTTATCGATTCCGTCAGCTAATTTGATTAACCCTTCAACTTCAAGCATCGATAAAATACGACCTTGGTCTGTTACAGAGTTTGAAATAATAATTGTTGCACCATCAGGAAGTTCATCTAAAGATTTATATTTTTGAGAATAAATACCGATTGGCTCGATATGAATTCCACCAGCGTTTACAAAGTCATAACCTTTTTCTTTCATTTCATTTTCTAAGTATGGAATGTGTTGGAAATAGTTTGCATCTAAGTCACCAGATTCTAAATCTTGGTTAGGCATTACATAGTCTTGGTAAGGGACGATTTCTAATTCGACACCTTGTTCAGCTAAAATAGGTTTTGCTTGTTCTAAAATTAGATCATGTAAACCGTTTGAAGCCCCTACTTTTAAAGCTTTAGTTTCAGTTTCTTCAGTTGCTGTACCTTCATCAGTTGTTTCGTTAGTAGTAGACTCTTCTTTAGTGCCACAAGCTGCTAATACTAGTACGAAAGCTGATAAAATTAAGAACGATAAAAATTTCTTCATCTTTGGCTCTCCTTTAAAAATAATAATTTATGTGATGGCAATTGCCTGAACACCAAAAAGGTAATTTAACGCTTATCTGTTTTTGAAGTAATGAGATCTCCAATAAATTGAATAACAAATACAACAATTAATATTACAATCGTTGCCATTAATGTTACATCATCTCTACTTCGTTGGAAACCATCAATGAATGCTAAGTTCCCTAAACCACCTGCACCGATTACACCAGCCATTGCTGTATATCCAACTAACATAACCGCTGTGACAGTAATACCAGAAAATAAAGCTGGTAAAGATTCAGGAATAAGGACCTTCCAAATGATCGTAGAAGTTTTTGCCCCCATTGAACGAGCTGCTTCAATAACACCTTTATCGATTTCACGAAGAGCAATTAATACAAGACGGGCATAAAAAGGAGCGGCACCAATAATTAAAGCTGGCAATGCTGCATTGACCCCACGAATTGTACCAAGTAAAAACTTTGTGAATGGAATTAGTAAAATAATTAAAACGATAAATGGAATCGATCTAAAAATATTAACGAGCGAACCCGTGATAAAATTAGCCACCTTATTGGCCCAAATTTGATGTGGACTTGTTAAAAAGAGCAGAAGCCCAATAGCTAATCCTATTATAAATGTTGCGACAGTCGAAATCGCTGTCATATAAATTGTGTCATACGTTGCTTGCCACATATCTGGCCAGTCAACATTCGGAAATAATTGATTAAGCATGCTCAATCACCTCCGTTTGAATTTCATTCGTTTCTAAAAATGCTAATGCATTTTGAACATTTTGTGCATCTCCATCAATTTGGATTAGTAATGTTCCATATGGTCCGCTTGTTGTTTGTGAAATATTTCCGTGAACAATATTTACTTCTACATTAAATTGTTTAATAAGTTTTGAAATGACAGGTTGTTCCGTTTTCTGTCCAACAAATGTTAGTTTAACGATTCTCCCTGTTGGGTAATTAATTAATATCTGTTCAATAGATCCTTGCGATTCTTTTGAGCCAGTTATTTGGTGTACAAAGTTTTTCGTAATATCTGCTTGTGGGTTTTGGAACACTTGTAATACTTCACCTTGTTCTACAACTCGTCCAGCTTCCATTACTGCAACTCTATTACATATTTTTTTAATGACGTGCATTTCATGAGTGATTAATACGATTGTTAAGCCTAGTCTCTTATTAATATCTAATAAAAGTTCTAGTATTGAATCCGTAGTTTCCGGATCCAGTGCGCTTGTTGCTTCATCACAAAGTAATACTTCAGGATTATTGGCAAGTGCTCTTGCAATACCTACACGTTGTTTTTGACCACCAGATAATTGAGAAGGATAGGCATTTTCTCTTCCACTTAAGCCCACTAAATCAATTAGTTCCTTCACTTTTTTATCACGTTCAGTTTTTGCAATTCCTGCAATTTCTAAAGGAAATGCAATATTGTCCGCTACAGTTCGTGACCATAATAAGTTGAAATGTTGGAAGATCATACTTATTTTTTGGCGAGCAACACGAAGCTTATTGCCAGTAATCGAGGAGATCAGTTGTCCATTTACTTCAACTGTTCCATCAGTAGGTTTTTCCAACCCATTTAACAAGCGTATAAGCGTACTTTTACCTGCACCACTATAACCAATAATTCCGAAAATTTCCCCTTTATTGATTGATAGATTCACATCATTGACTGCAGAAATTTCACCGTTCTTCGTTCTGTATATTTTTGATACATTTTTTAATTGAATCATAAAAAGCTCCTTTATTCTAAATACAAATGAATTCATTTGCATTTAACTGCTGATTCTTCTAGTTGTTACTACACTGTAAGTTCCATTTATTATGTGCAATTTAGTGAGGTAGTTATATTACAAATAAAAACCCTTCTACAAAAAGAAAAGTAGAAGGGTTATCGTTCAAGTACATATCTATCACACGCTAACCGTCCTCTTATCTTCCAAAGTATCCACTTCGCGTGACTTGGCACCTTTTCACCTTCGTGATGGTTGCCGGGTTTCATAGGGCACTTCCCTCCACCGCTCTTTATAAGAGTATAGTTATTAAATTTTAATTTTACGAATGTAAATGTATCATGCGTACTCTACTTAGTCAATTAATTTTTTAACTTTGCATATAGATGTTGCACTGATTGAAAAGCATATACTTTTTCTTCCACTTTGCCATTTCGACTAATGAGTAAACATGGCACACTCTCGACTTTATAATCATAAGCAACCTGTTCTAGGTAATTAATATTGGCTTTTCCAATTGGAATGTTTGGCACGACATTTTCAATAACTTCCATCATTTTTGATGCCACAGCACATGTTCCGCACATTGGTGTATATAAATAAAATGCCGACACTTCATTTTCGTTAATATGTTTTTCCCATTCTTGTTGATTCCATTCTTCCATCGTTCTCATCCTATAACATCAATTTTTCAATTTCTTTTTTAGAATATTATTCTGGTAAAGTTAGATATTGTTTATGAACAACAAATCTTGCTTCATTTAAAATATGGGCCAATACCTTACTAGGTGCATTTGCAACCTCTATATACGTTCTCGGGATCAATAAATGAACTGCTTCAGAATACGTTCTTCTTGTTAGCTTCCGTAACTTTTCACCGGAATTGTCTGCATCAAATAATGTATAGAGTTCATGTTGTTCAAAAGGTTCGAGTAAATCTAAAAGATCATCTTCACTAATTGTTCCATTTGTGCAAAGAATTGTAACATCTTCAGCAAAGATCGGTTCTATTTTCAGTTTATCCGAACGACCTTCTACAATAATACACTTTTCAACAGTCATTTGGCTCACCCCACGATTTGTCAATTAAAGGTAAAAGCTAAAAATAAAAAATGTCTTCATTATTATATTATTAGAACAACATGTTTTTTGCCAACAATAACGAGAATTGTATGATTCATAAGATTAACTAAACTTAGAAAGTGAACTTAAAGGAATTATTGGCTCCAAAATTAAAGTAGACGAAGTTCAAGCAGCATATAAATTAAGTCAAATCGCAATGTGGAGGATTATCATAACATCATTGCTCAATTAAAAAGGACGAAAATACAAATTCCGCGAAATAGTTGAGGCTATGAATAATAGAAGAAAAGGTAATTCAATTCATTATAAAAAGAAAAAACGCCAGTTGGATACCGGCGTTTTTAAAATAATAAATTATTCTTCAATTAACTCTTTGTATTGTTCAGGTGTTAACAGGCTGTCCACTTCTGAAGCATCAGATAGTTCAACAACAATCATCCATGCTTTTTCGTATGGAGATTCATTTACGAACTCTGGGCTATCTTCTAACTCACTGTTTACTTCTACAACTTTACCTGAAACTGGTGCATATAGCTCAGATACAGTTTTAACTGATTCAACGCTACCAAATGGTTCGTTTAATTGAATTTCGTCTCCAACTTGTGGTAATTCAACAAACACGATATCACCTAATTCATGTTGTGCAAAGTGTGTAATACCAACGCGTGCTTTTCCATCTTCAACTTTTACCCATTCGTGTTCTTTTGAATAACGTAAATCTTTAGGTGTACTCACTAAAAACCCCTCCAAATATGTAATTTCATGTTTAGTTTGACATAATTTCAAATCAAAAACAAGATACTTGAGATAATTTCATAAATAGAATTTTTTCAGTAAAGCCGAACATTACTTTTTTACCCGATTGACATTTCAGTATTGCATATATCCCTCATGAGCCATAGCCCTTTTGAAATACGCAGAATATATAACAGTCCCGACAATTTTCTTACCAACTTACTAAACACGAACATTTTGACTATATTAAATAATAATATTCGTTTTCAGACAGAAAATCGATCATTAATTTGTTGTGAGTAATTTCTAAATACATTTAATTCTTCCAAGTTTCTGTGAATTCTATTTCCTTAAATCCTAAAGTAACTTTTTCACCATCTGTAACTATAGGCCGTTTAATTAACATTCCATCAGATGCAAGCAGTTCAAGTTGCTCTTCTTCTGTCATCGTAGTTAATTTATCCTTTAAGCCGAGTGTTTTATACTTCATGCCAGAGGTATTAAAGAATTTTTTCAATGGTAAACCACTTGCTTGCCAATATGCTTTTAGTTGTTCTAAAGTCGGTGTATCTTCCACAATATGAATGGCTTCGTGTTCAATTCCATTTTCAGATAACCATTTTTGTGCTTTTCTACAAGTAGAACATTTTGGGTATTGATAAATCTTGAGTGTCATAAAGAACGCTCCTTCATTGATAGCTAAAAATTAGTGTAAAAAATAACAATTCTAGTATAACAGAAAAAAGCTATGACATTATTGTTGTCACAGCTTTGTACTAATTATTCATTTCCCTATTTGCTACACAATATATTTTTCTGCTTCAATTAATTTACTCGCTGCTTCTCTTTTCTTTAAGATCAAGTTATATGGATTGGAACGAGTTAATTTACGTAATGCAGATAAAGTCATACGACCAGCGTCCCCATCAGTTGAGGCTAAAATGATTTCTTTTGCTTCTTTTTCAATTTCAGCGAACGCTTCTTGGCAATAGATTTCTGTATAAAGTAGTTTTTGCTTTGATTTTTCTACTCCATCACGTTCAATTGCCTTCGCAGTACGGATGACCGCTGATTCCATCGCATATAATTGGTTCGCAATATTAGCAATGTTAACAAGCACTTCTTGTTCCGCTTCTAATTTTGTTCCAAACTTCTGAGCAGCTATACCTGCTGCTAAAACCCCAATTTTCTTCGCATTTTTCACAAGGTACTTTTCTTGAGCTAACGGCGCATCTTCAATTTCTTCAGGCATTAACATTAATAGCTCTTGTTGTAAATTTTGAGCTACTTGTAAAAGTGGTAGTTCCCCTTTTAGCGCTTTCTTCATAAATGTTCCAGGAACGATTAGACGGTTAATTTCATTTGTCCCTTCAAAAATACGGTTAATTCTTGAATCACGATAAATTCTTTCTACTTCATATTCTGACATGAAGCCATATCCACCATGCAGTTGAACTGCTTCATCAGCAATATAGTCTAATGTTTCAGATCCTACTACCTTTGCAATTGAACATTCAATGGCGTATTCTGCAATAGCTGCAGCAATTACTTTACCGTCTTTTTGTTCTTCTTCAGATAATTGGCTTAAACGGTCTTCAAAGTAACCCACTGTACGATAGTTAAGGGATTCTGATGCATAAAGATGTGACGCCATCGTTGCGAGTTTTTCTTTTGTTAAATTAAATCCAGAAAGTGGTGTTTTAAATTGTTGACGCCCGTTTGTATATTGGATTGTTAATTCTAAAGCTCGTTTTGAACCGCCAATCGTTCCAACTCCTAATTTATAACGTCCAATGTTTAATATATTAAAGGCAATCACGTGACCGCGCCCGATTTCACCTAGTACATTTTCTACTGGCACTTGGGCATCTTGTAAAATCAATGTGCGAGTAGAAGATGATTTAATACCCATTTTCTTTTCTTCTGCCCCAACTGAAACACCTGGGAACTTTCTTTCTACGATAAATGCAGTGAACTTCTCCCCATCCACTTTCGCATACACAACAAATACATCTGCAAAGCCAGCATTTGTAATCCATTGTTTCTCACCATTTAAGACATAATGAGTTCCAGCAGCATTTAACTTGGCAGTTGTTTTCGCGCCTAATGCATCCGAACCGGAACCTGGCTCTGTTAAGGCATATGCAGCTAACAATTCCCCACTCGCTAATTTTGGTAAGTACTTTTGTTTTTGATCTTCGTTACCGAACAACACAATTGGAAGTGACCCAATACCAACGTGAGCACCATGGGAAATTGAGAACCCTCCGGCAACTGACATTTTTTCTGCAATTAAAGCAGAAGAGACTTTATCTAATCCAAGGCCCTCATACTCCTCAGGAACATCTGCTGCTAATAGTCCTAACTCTCCCGCTTTCTTCAATAATCGCACAGAATGTTCAAACTCATGATTTTCTAGGTTTTCTATATAAGGTAGTACTTCATTTGTTACATACTCTTCCGTAGTTTTCGCGATCATTTTTTGCTCGTCTGTAAAGTCTTCAGGAGTGAATACACGTTCTACATCTACTTCTTCAATTAAAAAACTTCCACCCTTAATTACATTCTTTGTTTGAACCATATTTATTTCCTCCCCTACCTTAAAAGTGTAGGACGCCCGCTTACACCCGACAAGCGCTGGAAGGCACGAATCGAAAGCATCTTTTCAGCTTTCGACCGAGTGACAGAAGCGACCTCGAGGGTGTGGCGTCCGAAACTGGATATCATTGCTCATAAAATTAACCAACTTCAAAAAGTTAAAGTTTTAAAGTATTTCAAACACCCCAGCGGCCCCCATACCGCCACCAATACACATCGTCACTACCCCGTATTTTTTACCTTGTCTTTTTAATTCATGGATCAATTTTAGTGTTAGAACTGCTCCTGTTGCTCCTAGTGGATGGCCTAAAGCAATGGCACCACCATTTACATTGACTTTATTTAAGTCAATTCCTAAATGACGGACAACTTGGAGGGATTGGGAAGCAAATGCTTCATTGATCTCCCATAGGTCGATATCTTCTTGATTTAGTCCAGCGATTTTTAACGCTTTTGGAACTGCTACGATTGGACCAATTCCCATTACTTCAGGTGGAACCCCGCCAACAGCAAATCCTAAAAATTTCGCCATCGGTTTTAAACCTTGTGCCTCAGCCTCTTCACGATCCATAACGAGAACAGCTGCAGCCCCATCAGAAGTTTGCGATGAATTACCAGCTGTTACAGAGCCCAACACATGAAATGCTGGACGTAATTTTCCTAAAACTTCTACACTTGTACCTGGTCGAACCCCTTCATCCTGTGAAAATGTAAATTTCTTTTGCTTTAATTGATGATTGTCATCTACATAATGTTGAACCACTTCAACTGGTACAATTTCGTCTTGAAATTTCCCTTCTTGAATTGCTTTATGCGCTAACTCATGGGAACGAACGGCAAAGGCATCTTGATCTTCTCTACTAACTTCATAACGGTTTGCTACCTCTTCGGCCGTATGACCCATGCTCATATAGTATTGCGGTGCTTCCTCAGCTAACTTCGGATTTAGTCGAATCGTATTTCCTGTCATCGGAATCATACTCATTGACTCTACCCCACCGGCAACAATTGCTTTCGAGTGACCGAGCATAATTCGCTCTGCTGCGTAGGCAATCGATTGTAGTCCTGATGAACAAAATCGGTTTATTGTAATGGCAGGTGTGGAATCAGGTAACCCCGCTAATGCACCAATATTACGTGCGATATTCATTCCTTGTTCAGCTTCTGGCATAGCACAGCCCATGATTAAATCATCAATCGGTCCATCGTAACCTGCTCTTTTTAACGTTTCCTTTACAACAACTGCTCCAAAATCATCTGGTCGAACAGTTGCAAGGGCCCCCTTTTTCGCTTTTCCAATCGGTGTTCTAGCACCAGAAACGATTACAGCTTCACGCATTTCATATAACCCCCTTAACGTTTGCATATCTACTAATTTAGTAATTTATTTATTGAAAAAAGAAGTTAGTTTCTTAATGGTTTTCCTTTTAACAGCATGTGTTGCATTCTTTGTTGTGATTTTGGATCAGCAACTAATTGAAGGAATGCTTCTCTTTCCAAATTTAAGTAGTATTCTTCTGTTACTTCTGTTCCATATGGCACTAACCCACCAGCAATTACGTAAGCTAATTTTTTTGCAATTTTTAAATCATGCTCACTGATATACCCGGAACTGTACATGCCTTGTGCACCTAATACTAACGTTGCATAACCTGGAGCTCCTACAACTTTAATTTTTTGAGGTAGAGGTGCAACATAACCAGCTTCATACAGTGCAAGCGCCCTTTGTTTCGCATCGTAAATTAAGTGATCGGGGTTAACAGAAATACCATCCGCAAAGTTTAAGAAGTTATTTTCACGTGCTTCTTCCCCAGAAGTCGAAACTTTTGCAAGGGCAATCGTTTCAAATACTTTAGTTGCAATCGATTGATAATCGATTTCTACTCCATTTGGGAGGCCTTGAATAAACTTTTCATAAAGAGCTAAATTTCCGCCACCACCTGGAATCAAGCCAACACCTACTTCAACTAATCCCATATACGTTTCACTAGATGCTTGAATGTGTCTTGCAGGTAAACATACCTCAGCACCTCCACCAAGTGTCATACCAAATGGCGCGGCAACAACAGGCTTTTTACAATATTTAATACGACGCATCGCTTTTTGGAACGATCGAATCGTAAAGTCTAACTCGAATATATTGTCATCTTGGGCTTCCATTAAAATCATGCCAAGGTTTGCCCCAACACAGAAGTTTTTACCCTGGTTCCCGATCACAAGACCTTTATAATTTGCTTCCACTTCATCAATGGCATAGTTAATCATTTGAACAATATCTAAACCAATGGCATTTGATTTAGAATGGAATTCTAGTAACGCAATGCCATCTCCTAAATCTACTAAACTAGCACCACTATTCGATTTAATGACCCCATGCTTTTTCTTATAACGTTTTAAATCTATAACTTTTTCATTTACTTGCACTTTTGAAAAACTAGCACCATCATAGAAAGCTAAATCTCCATCTATTTCAGCGTAGAAAGTTTCATAGCCTTGCGCTAAAAACTCTTTTACAAATGGAGGGACTTCTCTACCTTCTGCCTCCATCTTCGAAACAGAATCTTTCACTCCTATTGCATCCCACATTTCAAACGGCCCTTGAGCCCAACCAAATCCCCATTTCATTGCGTTATCGATTTCTACAATCGTATCTGCAATTTCTCCTACAAGGTTTGCTGAGTATAATAATGTAGGTGCAAAGATATTCCATAGTAGTTCACCAGTTCGATCTTTCGCGTACACTAGCGTTTTCACTTTATTATGAAGACCCTTCGTTTGACCTGCTAATGCAATAGAAGGTGTTTGAAGTTTTTTCACAGGAACGTATTCAAATGAATTTGGCTCGATCTCGTAAATGTCTTTTCCTTTTTTCACAAAGAATCCTTGACCAGACTTTGCCCCAAGCCAACCTCTCTCAACCATCTTTTGCATTAGTTCAGGTACTTCAAATACTTTTTGTTCTTCTCCCGATGTTTGGTCATATACTGTTTTTGCAACATGTAAAAATGTATCAAGTCCCACGACATCAAGAGTACGGAATGTTGCTGATTTAGGGCGCCCAATTAATGGTCCCGTAACAGAATCTACCTCACCAACCGAATAGCCACGTTCTAGCATTTCACGTAATGTAACTAATAAACCATATGTTCCGATTCGATTTGCAACAAAGTTTGGCGTATCTTTTCCGATCACGACGCCTTTCCCTAATACATCTTCAGCAAACGTTTTCATAAACGAAATGACTTCAGGAGATGTTTTCTCTGTTGGAATAATCTCAAGTAATTTTAAATATCTTGGTGGATTAAAGAAATGCGTTCCTAAAAAGTGATTTTGGAAATCCTTTGAACGTCCTTCAATCATTGCATTCACACTAATACCCGATGTATTAGAGCTAATGATAGTACCCGGTTTTCGTACTTGGTCAATTTTTTCAAAAACCTTCTTTTTAATTTCTAGATTTTCAACGACGACTTCAATAATCCAATCAACGTCTCTTAATTGTTCTAGATGATCTTCTAAATTTCCGACTGAAATTAAGGAAAGATTCCTTTTCGAAGTAAGTGGAGCTGGTTTTTGTTTTAATAATTTTTGTACCGCTCCTTGTGCAAATCGATTTCTTACTTGGACATGTTCTAGTGTCAATCCCTTTTGTTCCTCTTCTTTTGTAAGTTGTTTTGGAACGATATCTAATAATAATGTAGGAATCCCGATATTCGCTAAATGCGCTGCAATACCTGAACCCATTACCCCCGAGCCTAATACGGCTACTTTTTGAATTTTGAACGTCAAGAGCAAATCCCCCTTACCCTTATGGTTTTGAATGAATGGCCATTCATTTTTAGGTTAAAAAAAATGAAACCTCTCCGATTCCTCTAATTCCTTCTCTACAATTCTATATGTAGAAAATTTTCTAGTTAAACTCGTTGTAATTTCAAAAATGCAACTTTTCTGTTCTTAGTGTAGTTTATTTTCTTAATTTTGGCAATGCTTTTATTTTAATTTTCTGTTAATTCATTGTATTAAAATACCTTTTATAAGATGCCTAATAAATTCACTTTCTTTTATAGTCTTCAAAATGTATACATCTAGATCCTTTAGTAGTTTTAAGCAAATTTCTTTTCGCCATGCCTTTTAATGTGTAAACTAGCATGTAAGGAGTGTGAATATTCATGAAAGAAATTACATCTATTGAACAATTTAATGAAATTATTGGTTCTGAACAACCAGTAGTAGTAAAATTTTATGCAGGTTGGTGCCCAGATTGCACACGTATGAACATGTTCATCGATCCAATTATTGAAGAGTACAGCCAATTCGAATGGTATGAAATTAACCGTGATGAATTCCCTGAACTAGCTGAAAAATATCAAGTGATGGGTATTCCTAGTTTACTAATCTACAAAAATGGCGAAAAACAAGCACACTTACACAGTGCCAATGCAAAAACACCAGAAGATGTAAAAGAATATTTATCGGCTAATGTATAATTGAAAACGAAGAGGCTATCTTTTAAGAATTCATATTCTCAAAAGATAGCCTTTTTTTAATATCACTAAGGTGTGCCTAGTTTATTTCTTATCAATTAAACCCGACTCAATCAGAAATTCTTGTGCAACACGTTCGACCATCATGCCTTCGTTGTCGACTTTTCCATTCATGATTTGCATTGTTTCTTCATTGATCATACCTTCAAGAAGACCTAGCACTTCTTCTAGTTCAGGATATTCATGAAGTGTTTCTTTCCGGACAAGGGGAAGCGCATGGTATGGCGGGAAATAAGATTTATCGTCCTCTAACACACGTAAATCGTATATTTGAAGCTGTCCATCTGTTGTATATGAGTTAATCACGTCCACTTCACCCGCGTTAATGGAGCGATACATCATACCGTGGTCCATGCCTTTAACGTCTTTAAAATTAATGTTATATTCTTTTTGGAAGCCGGGCAACCCATCTGGTCTATCGATGAATTCAAATACTGCACCTAATCTGAAGTCCTGTGAATACTCGGCGAAGTCACTAAATGTTACAACTCCTAGTTCTTCTGCTTTCGCTTCATCCAATGCAAGTGTATACGTGTTGTTAAAACCAAAAGGGTTCAATGCGACTATATCATCGGTTTCAACAAGACGTTTTGTTGCCTCCAATGTTTCCTCTGCTGTTCCTGGCTCTTCATGGTAATAAGTAACGACAATGGTTCCTGTATAATCAGGAATTACATCGATATGTCCATTTGTCATTGCGTTCCAGACAACGTTTGAACCACCAAGATTTTCTTTATAAAGAACTTCAATCCCCAATCGATCTTCAATTAGTTGTCCCATGATATTTGACAAGATAATACTTTCCGTATTATTTCTTGATCCGAGTCGGAGCGAATCCTTTTCGATGAAAATGCAGCCTGATAGCGTACTTATAATGAGAAACATCAGCATTACTAGTGGAAGTTTTTTTCTAAGCCTCATTTTATTTTCTCAATCCTTTCGGTGTTGTCCAACGTTCAACAGCACTAAAGAAAGTTTCGATGACGATCGCAAGAAGGGTAGCCGGGATTGCTCCTAGTAAAATTAACCCGTCGATTCCACGTGTAATGCCTAGGAAAATAAAGTCTCCAAGCCCACCTGCTCCAATAAATGCTGCGAGAGTAGCATTTCCGACATTAATAACTGCAGCTGTACGGATACCGGCCATAATAACTGGAATTGCAAGAGGGAGTTCCACTTTAAATAAAATTTGCATATTCGTCATACCTAATCCTCTTGCTGCTTCAATAGTTGCCTGGTCAACATCTTTAATCCCGGTATAGGTGTTTCGCATAATCGGAAGTAATGAGTAAAGAAATAATGCCGCAATGGCAGTGTATACACCAATTCCAAAAATCGGGATCATAAAACCGAGCAACGCTAAACTTGGTATTGTCTGAAGGACACCTGTTCCGCCAAGTACAATGGTCTTGAGCCAAGGTACACGTGTTACTACAATTCCAAGAGTAACTGCTAATACAGTTGCGATAATCATTGAGAAGAATACGAGTTGAATATGTACAAATGTTGCTTCAAGTACTTCTCCCCAACGTAACTGTGTTTGCTCAACTAGTTGTTGCCATATATTCATATTATTCATCTTGATCTTCCTCCTCCGTTTCTATCCACTGACTAGATAAGGCAGAAAGTAAGGAGCCCCGTGTGACAAGTCCTACAAGCTTATGGTCTTTGTCAACAATCGGAATCATTCCAAAAGGAGCAACATCAATGAGAACAATAGCATCTTTCGCTGTTGCAGTATCAAGTAAATATGGCTCAGCAGGTACCATGATTTCATCAATCGTTTTGACGGTACCTATTTTTTTGAGTAGATCATAAGCAGATACAATACCTAGCAATCTACCATCAGTGTCTTGGATAATAAGATTCGTGATTTTCCGTTGGCGAATAAGTGAGATCGCCCTTTCTGGAGATTTCTGAGGAGAAGAAGTAACAATGGTTTCTGTCATAATTTCAGTGACTGGCATCAGATCAGGATTCTGGGTAATGCGGTGTTTACCAATAAACTCCTCTACGAATCCGTGAGTTGGTTCATGTAGTAATTTTTCTGGGGTGTCTAATTGAAGTATGTCTCCATCCTTCATAATTGCGATACGGTCACCCATTTTTAATGCTTCGTCGATGTCATGGGTTACAAAAACAATTGTCTTTTTAAGTTTTTTGTGTAAACTGATCAGCTCTACCTGCAGTTGTTCCCGAGTTAGCGGGTCTAACGCACTGAACGGTTCATCCATTAAAATGATATCTGGATTTGAAGCAAGTGCCCTTGCAATACCGACACGTTGTTGCTGTCCTCCAGAAAGTTCTTTGGGATAACGAGTTGCATGAATTTCGGGATCCAGTCCGACTAATTCGAGCAGCTCTTTAACTCGAGATTTAATGTCTTTCTCAGCCCAACCTTTGAGCTGGGGAACAATCGCAATATTTTTTTCGATTGTGTAATGGGGGAAAAGTCCAATTTGCTGAATTACATAACCGATATTCCTTCGAAGTTCTGCAACATTATAAGTGGTGATATCTTTGCCATTGATCGTAATTCGACCACTTGAATGAGGGTTAATTCGGTTAATCATCTTCATAGTTGTTGACTTCCCCGAACCACTCGGCCCAATCAGTACAAGTAATTCCCCTTTCTGGATTTCAAAATTAAGAGACTTAACAGCTTGAAATCCACCTTCGTACACCTTTGATACATTTTCAAATTTAATCATAAGTACCTCCAATTTTTTAACCTAATTCAAACATTGCATTTGTCGAAACTTTTTTGACTATTTTTTAAAAATTCCGACATTAAATTAGAAATTAAATCCTCTTTTAAATGGGTGGATAAACCTAAGAATTATCGCTCCTCTTAATAGAGTAATATATTTATACTGTAACATTAAATTTTAGCAGGGTTCAAATTAGGTATTTAGACACATTCCTGATTATGTTTATAAATATGTGCTTTTTAAAGTCTTTGAAAAATAGGTGAAATATATTTAACAAATTGTTCTTCGCATAGCTAGATAGGTATATAATAGCGACTGTTATTAAATTAATAAAACACTTAAAATAAAGTTATTCTATTTATCAAATTATCGTGATAAAAATAGATTAATACAGTTCTTAATAACCAATTAATCGGCATATAAGTTAATTCCTTTTACACACAAAAAAGGTTGTGTTTTACATTTATTAAGTTAACTTGAAGTTAATGTAAGAAGGGAAAATCTCCAATTTTGTTTAGTATAAAGTTAGGGCGAGAAATGGAAGGCATTTATTTAAACTTTAAACTGCATTCTTCATATTTTTATCAGTTTTAAAAGGTGCTATCCTTAGGTCATTTAGATTTCTTGGATAGCACCTTTAATTTTACAATCACATTTTAATGAGAATCGGGTTCAGTATTATTTAATGGGGATGGAGTAAATACTTTAAAATCATTTCCAGTTGGATTTTGGAATAGTCGAAGGCCGAACTCTGGTGCTACTGCAAAGAGATGGTCGAAAATGTCAGATTGAATAGATTCATATACTGCCCAATTCACATCATTTGAAAAAGCATATATCTCAATTGGTAATCCATGTTCAGTCGGAGCCAATTGTCTTACCATCGTCGTCATCTCTTTATGGATTCCCGGGTGATTTTTTATATATTGACTAATATAAGCCCGAAAAACGCCAATATTTGTAAGAGCTCTACCATTAACAGAATTGCTTATATTGATACGATTTTTGATATTAAATTCTGCAATTTCATGTTGTCTTGTTTCAATATAATTCGTTAGATAGTGGATGTTCCGAAATTTCTCAATCATCTCCATCGAACAAAAGGAAATACTTGTTGTATCAATAAATATTGAGCGCTTTATCCGCCTACCACCAGTTACTTGCATACCCCTCCAGTTTTTAAATGAGTCGGAAATTAAAGCATAACTTGGAATGGTTGTAATGGTTTTATCGAAGTTTTGTACTTTTACTGTGTTTAGTGAAAGATCAATAACATCCCCATCAGCTCCGTATTTCGGCATTTCAATCCAGTCCCCTACTCGTACCATATCGTTCGACGTTAACTGAATTCCTGCAACAAGGCCTAGTAAAGAATCTCTAAATACTAGCAGTAATACAGCAGAAAGTGCACCTAGACCACTTAAAATAATGAGTGGACTTTCACCGATTAAGTTCGCAATGACCAAAATAATCCCTAGAACAAAAACGACGATTTTAACGACTTGAATATATCCTTTAATAGGTTTCACTTTTGACACTTCAAAGTTTTGATATATGTCATTAACAGCGTTCAATAGTGTGTTTAGTACGCTTAATGCGACAAGAATTATATATGTAATTGCCCCTTTTTCAATGAGAGATTGATAGGTTGGAAAAGATTGTGCAAAATAATAAATAATAATCGCTGGAACGAAGTGAGATAACTTATGGAAAACTTTCTTTTCTAATAGAATGTTATCCCACTGAAACTTATTATTGTTCACAATATGTGTAATTAAACGAATCACTATTTTTTTCGTTATAAAATTTGCAATGACACAAATAAGCACGATAAAAGTAATCAAAAGTACTACTGAAAGATACTTAGAAAATGTTGGATCTACTCCATAATTGATTAGTTGTTTATTAATAAATTTCATTTACCTTCCTCCTACCTACTATGTTAACAAAGATGTTTCGAAGATGAAATTATGTGAAACAGCTAATAACTATGGAATCATTTTATAGGTCATCGATACAAATAACTCACTATGGAACCCCAGTTATCTTACTTCTTTAATTGTTTATATATTAATTTGTGTGAATTACCATTTTTATGAATTATAATTAGATTAATCATTTAAAGGGGGATGTAAAAATGCCATACGTAAATATTAAAATTACCAACGAAAATGTTACTCCAGAAAAGAAAGCTGAACTAATTGCAGGAGCTACACAATTATTAGTAGATGTATTAGGTAAAAACCCTAACACTACTGTTGTTGTGATCGACGAGGTAGATACAGATAACTGGGGTATCGGCGGAGAAACGATAACGGTTCGTCGTAAAGAAGGAAAATAGGATTTTATAATTAAGAGGCTGTCCATTTAGATTTTGGACAGCCCTTCTTAGTTTTCAGCGTTAGTAGGATTTTAAGTTGATAACTTTTCTTTTTTTGATGTAGAAGCTAAAAAAGAGACCCAAGTGTGTTTCATCTCAATCCTTAAATCACAATTCCACATCAAGGATTTGGTACAACTCATTCAAATGTTTAATTTCATATGTTGGAATAATATTAGTATCATTGGTCTTTTCACTGACATTAATCCAACAAGTGTCCATTCCAACATTGTATCCACCTGTAATATCTGCTGTTAGAGAATCGCCGATGATGATGGATTTTTCTTTTTCGAAATTCTCTATCTGTTTAAATGCAAAATCGAAAAACTCTTTTGTAGGTTTTTGAAAACCTGCGTCTTCGGATACAAACACATCTTTAAAAAATGGCGCAAGTCCGGAGTCTTTCAGCCGTTGGAATTGCGTAGTTGAATCACCGTTTGTCACTATATATAATTCAAAGTTCTTATGTAACGTACTGATTAATTCCATTGCGCCTTCCATTAAATGATGCCCTTCTTTTAAGAAGGTGCGATATTTTGCTTCTAATAATGCGCCATCTACATCAATTCCGTATTCTTTAAAAAAGTTTGAAAAACGAGTATTCAAGAGTTCTTCTCGGTCAATTTCTCCTCTTTCAAATGACTTCCATAATCCTTCGTTTATTTTTTTATAATGGGCTTTTATTTCAAGAGTTAGGGTCATTTTTTGATCATCGAAAAGTTGTCGTAATGCAGCGTCTTCCGTTGCCCCAAAATCTAGTAGTGTGTCATCTAAATCGAATAGTAATGTTTTATATTTTTTCAACAGGTATTCCCCCATTACTTCATATACTTCACTCAATATTTTACTTTTACCACTAAAATAATAAAAGCAAAAGAATGCCTATTTAACTTTTCGTTCGCGAAAACACCACGTCCTGCTACTTGCGTTACACGTCGCAAATTGTGATGTGTACGATGATCACCATTAATATGTTTCACTGTAGAAATAGTTCTTACTCTTTTTTGATTATATAAAAGGGATATGTAATACTTCCATCCACTTTTTGAAAATACTTTTGTCTTTTACTTCCATGTCATTTAGTTCATTAGTGTATAACTTATAATTGTTCTTTCCGTTACTTTTTGCATAATACATAGCTTTATCCGCCGCTTTAATCAGTGCGTCTTTGTCTTCTCCATCATCAGGGAACATACTAATCCCTATACTTAAAGAGATGCTTGCATTATTTTCATTAATTTCATAAGGTTGCGCAACATACTCAATAATCCGTTCAGCAATTTGTTCAATTTCATCTTTCCCTGTTTCTTCAAACATTACAATAAATTCATCCCCACCAATTCGTGAAATGAGGTCTTCTTCTCTTATACAGCAATTTATTCTTGATACCACTTCCTTTAATAAGTGATCACCAGCATCGTGCCCTAGGGTATCATTGACTTTCTTAAAATCATCAAGGTCAATAAACATAAGTGTAAAATTATGATGATGACGTTTTGAACGAGACAGTGCCTTTTGGACTTGTCTATCTAACATTTTCCGATTTGGTATATCTGTTAAATCATCAAAAAAAGCCAGTCTTTTCAATTCAAACTCTAATTCTTTTTGTTTAGTTATGTCCTCAAACTGACCATTGATTTTCAAAACTGAACCCTCTTTATTATTAAAAGGTATCGCTTTAAAGAAAACCCATCTTTCTCCTTGTTCAGGATGTAGAATTCGAAGTTCTTCTTCCACACCCTTCCCAATCATTAGTTTTCTTTGAGCTTCTTCAAATTTATAAACATCCTCTTTACGAATTAAGTGTTTTAATAAATCTTTATCCAAATTGAAATCCTTTTGTTTATAGCCAAATAAATTCTCAACACCTTTAGAAAACTTATATTGATTTTGATCGTAGGTATACGTAAAAAATGTTGCTACATCAAACGTATTAAAAAATTGCTCATATTCCTCAAATTTTTGGGTTATTTTAGTTTTTTCATTTATTAATTTTTCATTTTGTAATTTCATTTGCTCATAATTACTAATTGCTTTATCATGCTCTTTACTAAAATACCAAGTAAGGACTAATACTAATATACAAAAAAGAAGATTTAGTATATTTACAAATTTTGTTCGTAAATAGAAATCCATTAGATTTGCAATGGATATTACTGCTATAGTAATTGTTATGATTTTCCCTATTTTAGTCATGGATTCTCCTATATTTATATTTTTACTCTAAATGAAATCTCAATATCACCAATATGTTGTGTTCTGATATTGAATGCTACCGATACTTTCGACACCTAATTCTTTACTAATGTGATTCAAAAAGATGTTTTATCAGAAGCAAAATCATTCACATTTCTCTTATTATTAATTGAATGTTTGCTTCAGGTAAAAAGCTTTAGTTTTTACTCTTAGAATATACTTTAAGTTCTTCAATAATCATATTTTTCATAGACGCATCAACTAGTAAATGAATGCCGTATTCTACTAAACTTCCCATTTCCTTTGCCCAAATAATTTCCCCATCAACTGTTAAGTCGACCTCATTTATCTTAAAGGTAACAGATAGGACAATCTTTGCATCCTCATCAGGAATAAGAAGATTCGTTCTAATTCGTAACCCTTCAGGACTAATATCAATGATTTCGGCCATTCCAGGAGAAGAATTAACTTCTCTGTAATTTATTTGAGTAATTGTAAATTCAGCTGGAATAGGAAAACCAAATATATAACGAAATGCTTCTTCTCTTTTAAAGATCATTTGCACACTCTCTCCCTTTACATCCATAATACTCTGAGTAGTTATTATGACTTTTAGATTATTAAATTGATATAGCTAGTGATTCCTATTTCTATAGCAGGAAGCCTTTCCTATATTCAATTCGTCTTAAAGTTAAGATTGATACCATACATTCTTGTAATTTCCACCGCACCTTTTCGTAATTTGTTATAAAAAATCAGACATAACCCACCTATGACTTGGAGGCGTTTATCTTTCTTCTCCACTGATAAACAAAAGATATAATAATGATTACGAATACACCGTACATGATTGACCGATACGGAATTCTGGATTTAATAGGTGCTTCATGTCTGAACTCTGCCTTTTTAAACTGGTGGTTACCATCTTCTATAGCTATTGCTTCTTTTTTGGAGGTCCCTTTAATTTCATAATATTTTGTCCCGATTTCGTAAAAATTCGAAGCATCGCCATAGTAGTCTCCTGTTTGATCATCTGGTTTTGATTTTACTTCTCCAATTTGTTCATCAACCTCTGATACCGATACTACCTCATCAGTCACTTCATAGACATTCCCATTATAGACTACAAATGCATACGCCCAAGATAAAGCTGAAGCAGTCGTCGTTAACAGTAAAATCATTCCCATTGTTAAGATCATTTGTTTCATTTGTTGCATTCCTTTAATCTCCCTATAATAAAAGTTATATATAATTAGACTTAATCTTTCGTGATTTGTTACAGAGCACTTTTAACTGATATAAGGGGGTTCGAGATATATGCTAATTAATTTTAAAGGGATGTCACAATATAGTGAGGAAGTTAAGCCGGAATATCAAAATTCAGCATGTGGCCCTACGACAGTACACGTTATTCTAAATTATCTTTTTGAGGATCCCACTGTTTCGAAAGACGTGAATATATTATACGAAATGCTCGGGGGAACAAAAATTGGATTATTTAAATGGAGGCTCATTAAAAATTTACAAAGATATCTAGGTCCTAAATGGAATGTGGCTAGCTGTACGCTTTATGAGGCTCTTCAACAACTTGATGAAGGTAGACCGGTTGCAATGAAATTTGATTGTTACTTTACGTTTCAATGGATGGCAAAACCGGAATTTAAATATCACTGGGTACCACTAATCGGCTATGAAATTAAAAACGATGAGCTCTATTTAATACTTCATGATAATGGTGGACGGACTAAAAATAATAAAATTCGTGTCGTACGATATGCCAACAATCATAATGTGTTAAGCTTTGTAAAAATAGAGCCAAGGCGGTAATTTTGGTACACTTTAATACGCAAATAGCACACAATAAAAACGCACTAAACAACTTAGTGCGTTTCCCCTTTTGACGCCACTAAAAGCATCGATTGCCCTTGAAAAGATTGTACTTGATCATTTAACAGTTCAATAGAAAAATGCTGTTGAAGGTTTTTGGATGCAGCATTCATAAAAGCATTTAATTCCTCTTTGTCTTGTTGCGGCACGTCCATCATTTCACACCAAACATCAAAGTTAAATGTCTTTTTAAAAGTCGAGAAAGTTTGAATCGTAAATCCTTCTTTTTCTAAGTACGTAATCCATTCAGATTTTTTGTAAGCTCGAACATGACTTGGGTCTCTCTTCTTTTCTACAAAGTTATAGAAATGATCATACTCATCCAATTCTGGCGCGACATTATCTACCAGAATGAAAAGGCCATTGTCTTTCAATACTCTAAAAGCTTCTTTAATAAATTGATTTACATTTGGAAAGTGATGGGGTGCAATTCGACAAGTAACCGTACCAAACGTTTGATTAGGAAACGGTAAATTTAGTGCATCTCCTTGTATAAACGATACATTCGTATGGCCATTGGATGTGATGAATTTTTTAGCTGATTCCAACATTTCAGGTGTTAAATCTAAAGCTACAACGTTTGTAAAAAGAGGTGCCAGAGCGTTGGCCACATGACCTCCACCTGTTGCGATATCAAGTAAATCCCCGTTTTGATTTTCTCTTGCAATTTCCACAACCATTGCCAAATCATTGCCTTTAGCATGGATTTTACTCGTTACATATTTCTCTGCATTTTTACCGAATTGATGTAATACACTTTCTTTCTCACTCATCTTAGCTTCACCTCTGGTTAGTTTTTAAGACGTAATTAAAGAACCTTATACATACACATTCGCCATATTTATATTTCTAATAATAAATATTTATATGGGTGATAAAAATAATCGATTAAACTTTGAACTCTAATTTATAGTTCTTTTAACTAGATTATACTATAATTCAAGAATAGAAGAATATTACAAAAAAGAAGGTTTTGCGATGGAAAAATTGCGTTTACTAACAAATCATCAAGCAATACAATTCTTAGGTACACTTGTAATCGCACTCATCGGCGGATGGATTTTTAACCTTATTGGCTCCCCTATCCCATGGTTATTGGGTTCCATGACGGCTCTGTTAATTACATCACGTTTTCGTTCAGTTCGATTTTTAACTTGGCCAAGTTGGATAAGAGATATGGGATTAATCATCGTTGGTTATTCAATTGGTTTATCCTTTACACAAGACTCTCTTATACAAATGATCGTTAACCTACCATCTATGCTTTTGTTAACTTTGACGATTATTATCATCGCAGCAAGTATGGCCTTCGTTGTTTCTAGGCTATCAGGGGTGGATTACCCTACTGTATTAACTGGGAGTATTCCTGGTGGACTATCACAAATGATTACTTTTGCTGAAGAGATGAAAACGATTGAAATAACGACCGTCACCTTCTTTCAGGTTACAAGAATGATCATGATTGTCTTTTTTGTCCCACTTCTCATTTTCTCTCCTTTTTTCTCGATGGGAGAACAAGTCACTTCAGATACACTTCTAAAGGATTTAACAGTTATTGATTTTTCAGCTCCATTGCTCGTTCTTTTTTTGATTTTATCTTTTATTTTTGCGAAGATCGGTCAAAAGATAAAATTGCCCACTTCTTATTTAGTAGGTCCTATTATAGGAACGGCAATCCTCAACATATCAGGTTTTGGAGGACCCGCAGTGCCTTCTTCATTATTAGATCTTTCCCAATTAATGATTGGGGGATATATCGGTTTATTATTAAAACCAGAAAAATTGCAGAACAAAGCCAAACTTATTACTTTAGCTCTTCTTAACGGATTTGTATTGGTTGGCGGTACCTTTATTTTAAGCTTCATTTTTGTACACTTTAATCCATTTTCAACTGAGACAGCCTTCTTAAGTTTGGCCCCCGGTGGATTGGAACAAATGGTCATTGTTGCACATGAAGTTCATGCAGACCTATCAACAGTAACGGGTTATCAGCTATTCCGAATGTTTTTCATCTGTTTTGCCGTACCACCTATACTGAAATGGATTTTGCTACACAATGTTAGAAGAAAACAAAATCGCATTTTAGAAAAAAAAGCTTAATGAGTAGGGCTAATTAGACGTTCACCAAGTACGAAACCAACGTAAAGTAAAAGAGCTGAGGTAATAGTACTCTTTAAAAGTGCAAAATTAGTAGATTGATATGAAAACGGGGTAAGAAATCATATTGAATTTCTAACCCCGTTTTTTTGTTTAATGAGCAATGGGTTATGACTATTATGACAAATTAGATCTTGCGGTTATATGTCTCTATTTGATAATGATAAATGGTGTGAATGGTTCTGTTTGATTATTCTGTCCACTGAAATAAGCGGAGAAAGTTCCCTTATATTTGAAAATCCCTTTATTTTCCCTAAAATAAAGGAATATATTACCGTTATCTCGTCTAAATCTCTAGATTTCACCTTTTTTCCAGCAGTTAGCGGAAATTTATTCTCTTATATCGGCATTTTAAGGGCCCTCTATATACATTAACGGAACAAATTTCCCTTAAATCGAAAGCCTACACAATATCCATTAACCTGAATTTCTCCCCTGTTCATTTTATAAATACGAACAAATAAAAAGGCATGGTTCAATACCATGCCTTTAGTATGTTATTTAATCTCTTTTTATTTTAAACTAGCGAATACAATGATTTCGCATGCTTAGCAATCAATGTAAGTCCTTTTTGCTGTAACGTATCAATTGTTTGGGTCGAATAATCATTGATCAGTAATTCATCTAATTGCGCTTGAATTGGAACATCTCTAGATATTTTGGCTAATTGGTGAGAAAGTTTTAACATTTCAACATGTTCATTAATTTTCGTTCGTTGAGCTGGCTTTAAAGCGTCTATATTGCTTAGTACACCGTCAATTGAACCGAAGTTTTGAATCAGTTGTAATGCCGTCTTAGGACCAATCCCCTTCACTCCAGGGTATCCATCACTTGAGTCCCCCATAAATGCTTTTACATCAGCAAATTGGTATGGTTCAATTTCATATTCTTCCTTAAAACGCGACTCAGTATAGACGTCGTATTCTGTATAACCTTTTTTTGTAAAGGCAATTTTTGTATTAGGGTTTAGTAATTGCAGTAAATCTTTATCGCCACTGATAATGGTGATTTCCGCATCCTCTTTCCACTTTTCAACCATTGATCCAATTGTATCGTCTGCTTCCATTCCGACTTCACCAAAGTTTTGCCATCCAATCAATTCAGATACTTCTTTCGCCATATCAAATTGTGGATGCATTTCTTCTGGTGGTGCAGGACGATTTGCTTTATATCCATCAAACAATTCATTTCGGAAAGTTTGCGCACCCATATCCCAGCAAACAGCTAAATGCGTAGGCTTCATGAGGGATTGTGCTGTTAGAACGTGACGGGCAAAGCCTTGAACTCCATTTGTTGGCGTTCCGTCTTCTAATCGAATATAATGGCCCATTGCTGCGGATGCAAAAAATGAACGAAACAGAAGTGCCATACCATCTACTATTAAAAGATGTGGTTTACTTGTCATCATCTACATCCTCTCTTCTTCTAGTCCTACTATTATATCAAACAATCAAAGATTTTTTAGAATAACTTTTTGCTAGCTCTTCCAATTAATTAGATTAGCATTTTAAATTTCCTCATAAAAAATACCATCCCTTCACAAAAAGGATGGCATTTTACTTAAACTTTTTTATATCACGAATTGCTTGAATGGCTAATCGTACAAGTAAGATGGCGCATAAGAATAGTCCTAAGTATGCAGCAGTGTTTAAAAAAATGGCATACACTGTTTCAATCCTTTGTGCAATGTCTAATAAATTCACTGAAATAATCCCAAAGGTAATCCCAACTGCTAACAGGATGAATTTTGAAAAAAGCTGTAGAACAAAGCTTGAATTGCTTTTATCGGAAAAGATATCATGATGCAAGATCACTTTTCCATCTTCCACTTTTTTTACAAGTTGGTCGATTCGTCTTGGAATTTTTCTTAAGTTAGGTAAAAGCATCGCCATTTCTTCTTCAAGACGGCGCCTTGCCTCCATTGGATCTCTAAACGGTTCAAGAATCGAATTTCTCATATAGTCACGTGAAAATGCCTTTGACTCTTCAAAAATATTGAAACGAGGGTCAATGATTCTAAGTGTCCCGTCCAATGTTACAATGACACGTAATGCAATACTTACTGACGGATAAAATTGAAGATCATATTCTCGAATCACATTAAAAATCGAATACACTAATTCATCTGTTTGGATTTGATTCACATAAACGATTTTTTGTAGGATCTGACTAATCGAATTTTCAATTTCATCTCGCTTTACATGATCCATATTTTTTACTAATAATGCAACCCCTTCATATAAAATGGAGGCATCATTGTGCTGGATCCCGATAAAAAACAATCTTAATCCTTCTTGATGTAGATTAGATAATCGACAAACGGATCCGAAGTCCAGGATCGATAACTCATCCCTCGTAGGATCGTAATAAATATTTCCTGGGTGAGGATCTGCATGGAAAATCCCAGCCACTAGCGCTTGCTCTAAGTAGGAGGCTAAGAGTGATTCAGCAATCTGATGTCTTTCCTCCATGCTTTTCGTGATTAGTACATCACCATGTGCAATACTTTGTCCTCTCATATAATCCAGGATGAGAAGGTTTTCATTACTGTACTTTTCATATACATTTGGAATTTCAACTTTTAACTTACTATTTTTTAGCACATTACGGATTTGAATAGTATTACGTGCTTCTATCTTGAAATCAGTTTCTTCCCGCAATGATGACGCAAACCCTTCAGCTAACGTACGAAAACCTAAGCTTTCCGCTAATTGTGAACGGTCTGAAATCCAATTGGCAAATTCCAATAAAATACTTAAGTCTTCTTTCATAATTTCTTTTACTTGGGGACGCAATAATTTAACAACTACTTCCTCATTCGTCTCCCTTAAAATCGCTTTATGGACTTGTCCTATAGAAGCTGCAGCCATTGGTTTCATTTCAAATGACGTAAATACTTCATCCACATCTCCGGGTAAATTTTGCGCTAAAACTTCTCTTACTTCTTTTTCCGTCATTTCTGGAACATTTTGTTGCAACTTTTCAAGCTCTTCAATAATTGTACGGGAAAATAATTCTTTTCTTGTTGATAAAACCTGACCGAATTTGATAAAGATGCCACCACATTTTTCTAATGTTACTCGTAGCGCTATAGCAAACTCTCTCTCGTTTTCACGGTTTCTAGCATATTTAACTGTTCGTGTAATCCCATTGGTTACAGCTATTTTCACTACTGCACGTAACCGCTTTTGATAACGCCAATAGCCGACATACTTCTTAAAAACTGTCTTTCTACCAGCACGGCCCGTCTTTTCATCAAGGGCAATCGGATCGAATAACTCAAAAAACAAATAAATTAACATTGAAATTAGCATCATACTACCAATCCAGAGTAAGGTCGAAACACTAATTACATTTTCTATAATATTTTCTGGAGCAATATCTCTGTTTCTTAAATATGAATACCAAAATACGAATGTTGTAAATGAGACACTTAAGATGACCGATAAAATTCGTTTAAATATATTTACGTTTGAACCGATTAATCTTCCACTAATAAAATAAATTAGTGCGGCTATAATCAATAAATAAATGATTTGTTGAATTATTCCCATTCACTTTACCCCATTCAATGTTAGTAAACGTGTTTAATTTATATTATTGTGCAATTAATAATAATTTCTACATTACCTTTTAAAGCTTTACTAATCATACATGTTTCTTCAGCTTTTACAGCTAGCCTCTTTGTTATTCTTTCTGCTCTTTCGGACTTGTCTAGAAGCGATATTTCGATATTGTGTATTATTTTTTTATATGTAAGAACTGCTTTCGAAACTTGTACAATGCCTTCTGAATGAAGAGACAATGTTGCTTTGACGTTCGAGTATTCTAACATCGTTGCAAGGGATATTAAATAACAGGTAGAAGCCGCGCTAAGCAGCAATTCGTCCGGATTTGTCCCAATTCCTGGTCCATCCATACTTGAGGGAATTGAAACTTTCGTCGTTAAATTTCCAGATTGAATTTCCCCTATATCATTTCGTCCACCAGTCCAGTTTGCGTTAAATGTAAATTTATGTTCTGCGATATTTTCCATTTTATACCTCGCTTAATATTTAATTTAACTATACCATTTGTCATGAGACAGGTTGAATTGAAAAGACCACACTCTCACCTGCTAAAAATAAATAAAAAGGATTCGCTATTCCGAATCCCTCTTGCCTTATACTAAATTAATTTCATTACGAATTTAGTTTATAAAACGCCTTGTAAACGCTTGCAGAAAACTATTTCATGCATTTCGCTGGCATATTCTAAATTAGCACAACTACTCACATAATGTGGTTATTTAAAGCTGTATGATATAAGAATAGACCTCTTCATTCAAACTTGTTGAAAACACAGTTACGTCATCTGACCCTTTCGTAAATACAACTCCATGCAGGCGTCCATTTTCATAAATTGCGCCTCCACCATCAATCCCGATTTTTTTCTTACATGGAGATAACCAAACTTTACTAGTTCGATCTTCGTTTAAAAAAATGGTTGGGGTGTGACCAAATACAACCGTTTCCTTTGATTTATGTGGGGTTGACGTGAATTCATCACGAATCCAAAGAAAATCCTCTTTTTTTGTATCCTTGAAATTTTCAACCGTTGCATCAATACCCGCATGAACAAATACAAACGGATTCCAGTAATAATAATGTCCTAATCCTTTCATAAAGCTAACGATTTTAGGATGTTGTTCTTTAATTTTATCAACCATTTCTTTCGATGTGTAGGAAGTGCTTTCAATCGTAGAATCGAATGAGAGGAGACTTTGAACTGTCGCAGCTCCACCTACCTTTAAGTTAAAATAGAACTCTGAAATTTGGTCTGGCTTCTCTAACCAATTCAAAAAAATTTGCTCATGATTTCCAATTAGCGTAACCGCATCATATTCTTCCGAAAGCTCCATGACCTTTTGGATTACTCTTAAGCTATCTGGGCCTCTGTCAATATAATCTCCAAGAAAGACCAATTGTTCTTCATCACTATTCCAACACTGTAGGATTTTTTCTAACAATTCATAACTACCATGAATATCACCGATTGCAAATACTTTTTCCATAACGCACACCCCATTTACGAACTTCTAAGAAAAGCGAAGAACGCCCGTTTAGCTCCGCGCCGGCAAAAACATCGACGTCATGTCACATTGCCGTCATGACTCAGCACGCGCCTGCCTCAACAACTGGCCGGCAAAAGCGCCACGTCCTGTGGCATTGTCGGCACTAGTACATCCTGTACGTCGGAAGAAATGACAAAAGGTCGCTTTTTGCGCCTGTTGTTTCACTTTCGGCGCAAAAAATTATGTTGTTTCAATGAAACTACATAATTTTTGGCCTTGAAGGCGGTTCTGAAGTTGTCCTCGGAGCTGGCATTCGTAGCTAGACACTGTTCAAACACCTAAAAATTCACTCGTTCTCATCTTTAAAAGCTCTTTCAAATTATATGTATTAGTTAAACTTGTTATATGAACAAATTTTATGTTGGTTAAACATAGCAAAGTATTAATTAGTACTTTTGCATAATTTCCTTCCTTAAAGGTTCATTTACTTCTATTTATGTTTATTTTTACTTTCCACCATCATATTCCTTTTATGAGGGGTTTATCAATATCTTTATTATAATACAATAAATTTTCCAGTTCGAGGAAATTAAAAATGTATACAAACTATTGGTAGGTACAGTAATGACTTTATTCCTTATCTGTCACTTATTTTACGGCTCAACATATAATAATATGTTGGGTATAAAAATGTTTTACATTTTGCTAATCCTGTCTAACCAAAATGATGATCACCCGTTTTTGTTCAATTTCTTAAACAAAATGTATAATGACATTAACGAAAAGCGGAGAGGAGAATATAATGAAACAACTAAAACAAAATTCAACTGAAATGAACACTGTTCTTAAGAATTTGGAACTAGAGAATTTGACTTTATCTCCTTCGCTTCAACAAAAGGCTATTGACATTGTCAACTCAGGAAAAAAAATAACACCATCCATCATTAAGGGTGCATTAAATCATGAAAAATTATAATGAGTTTAATAACGACCTTTATCTTTTGCAGTGTAATAAGTTGGGGTTAACAAATAACCGTGATTTAGAAGAGGCAGAGGCATTTGTATTTTTTATTCGTGCGATACAAGTTGAACAAGGGTCTTATCTACTTTCTTCCTTCACACTAGAAGATTTTAAAAATTTACATGAACACCTTTTTCAAGATATCTATCCTTTCGCTGGACAATTCCGTAATGTACAACTAGTAAAAGGAAACACAAGATTTTGTCAGCATCAATTTATCGAAACGAATGCCCAGGTTCTTTTTGACGAGTTGCAAAATGAAGAAGATTGGAAAAGTTTAGACGAAGCCTCAGAAAGACTAGCCTATTTTAAAACAGAACTGAATATGCTTCATCCATTCCGCGAAGGAAATGGACGTACTATTCGGATCTTTATCCAAAAATATGCACTGATGAAAAATATAAAGTGGGATATCACCTTAATTGATCGTGATCTTTATTTAGAGGCCATGATTCACTCTAAAACCAATCCTCAGTTACTAAAAGAGCTATTTTTATCGACGATTGAGTTTAATTAAACATTGATCCGAAGCACTATTTAAGCAAGCTTCGGGTTTATTTTTTAAAGAATTGATATAAATATTGGACAAACAACAATTTATGGTATATAGTTAGGGAAATAATTAAATTACTTTATTATCTAATGAATTCACATATTACAAAGAGTAATCGTGTTCGTTCGGTACTTTTCGTAATATGTGAATTTCTTATATTAATGAGATTTAATTATTTATTAATTTATTTTTTTGGAGGTCTTTTTAAATGACACAAGGTACAGTAAAATGGTTTAACTCAGAAAAAGGTTTTGGATTCATCGAAGTTGAAGGTGGAAACGATGTATTCGTACACTTCTCAGCAATCCAAGGTGACGGTTTCAAATCACTTGACGAAGGTCAAAAAGTTGAATTCTCAGTAGAAGAAGGCAACCGTGGACCACAAGCTACTAACGTAGTAAAACTTTAATCCATGATAATAAAAGGAAGAGCTAAATTAGCTCTTCCTTTTTTTCTTTTAGTTAATTTTTTATTAATTAAATACTTCTTTTATTAAACCATAGTAGTTGGCATGCGTTCTAAACTGTAAATTTTTTCGTTCCTCACGAAGACGTTTTAAGTTCTTCGCAATATTACAAAATGGAATCGGTTTACTGATTAAATATCCTTGAATTGTATCACATTCACTATTCAGTAAATATTCTAATTGCTCCATCGTTTCTACCCCTTCTGCCACCACTTTTAAATTTAAGTGTTTTGACATAGAGATAATCAAATCAACAATTGGTTCGCTATTTGTTTGTTCGATGTTTCGTACGAATTCGCGATCAATCTTTAAACAATCGATTGGCAAGTCTTTTAAATAAGACAATGACGAATACCCTTTTCCAAAGTCATCCATCGCAATTGTAACTCCTGTTTCTTTCAACTGATTTAAGATTGGCATCATATAAGATGTATCCATTGTCATACTTTCCGTAATCTCTAATTGCAAATATTCAGGAGGTAATTCAGTTTCTTTTAGAATATCACGTACAACTTGAACAAAGTTTTCATGGAAAAGCTGTCTAATTGATAAATTCACTGCTACTCGAACTGGCTGCCCAATTAATTCTTGCAACTCTTTCGTTTGTCGGCAGGCTGTTTCAAGCACCCATTTTCCGATTGGAACAATTAACCCTGATTCTTCTGCAATAGGGATAAAGTCAAGGGGTGTAATCCAGCCCTTTTCAGGATGTTTCCATCGAACTAAAGCTTCCATCGAAATCATTTCATTTGTTTTTAATTCAAGTTGTGGTTGATAGTGTAAAACTAACTGGTTATCTTGAATCGCCGTATATAAATCATTTTCTAACGTAATTTTTTCTGCTCGTTCTTGTGACATGGATGGTCTGTAATAAGCAAAATGCTCAGGAATTTTTCTTGCCTCATCCATGGCAAACTGTGCAAAGTGAATTAAATCTTCTGCTGACCCGGCGTCTTCTGGGTAAAATGCAATCCCAATATTAATATTTACATTAATTGAAAAGTGTTGGATTAAAAATGGGGACTTCATCAAGTCTTGAAGCTCCCTACACAGCTTTTCAATACGGGAATGATCATTTTGGTTTTCCAGTAAAAGTAGAAATTGATCTTCACGTAATTTACCAATGAGATAATCGTTTGGTAGGTTCTTCTGTAACCTGTCCGCAACCATTTGTAGCATGCGGTCAGTATAAAAAGATCCAAGTGACGATTTAATGGTAGATAAACGCTCTATTTCTAAAACTAAAACCGCTTTTTCAGATGTATTACTAGTTAAGTTATCTTTTATCTTTTTTAATAAGTATCGCTCATTCGGAAGCTTCGTAATTTCATCATAGTACGTCATATGATGTTTTTCTTTTTCCGAATCTTGTAGTTTCTTAATCACATTTTCATGTAGGGACTTAAATCGAGCGGCTAGCCAAATTTGAGCTATAATCACAAGTGAAAAAATGATGCTATAGATTCCTTGTAAATTGTCCACAAATAAAGTCCAACAAGTTAGAGTAATTAAAACAGTACTGATAATACCATGAATCAAATTGTCCCCAAACAAGTCAAAATAACCATCTTTAGTACCCATCATTATTCCTCACCTCTTACTTCAATATTACTAATAATCACAAACGCAATTTAGGTATATAGAAATGATGAAATATCTTAGTTTGTTATTTTAATTTAAACTTAAATTTGAGGAACAAATCTTTTTTGTACACTATTTTATACTGTCAATTTTAAACATTAGAGGGGACAATTTTATTTAGTAGCTTATCTAGGTCAGATTTGTACTTTTTATGTATGTTTTCATGCCCTAATACTTGGAAAATAGTAAATGCCTTATTACATTTTTCCATTCCCTCTGAAATTGAATTATCAATGATATCGATCGTTCCCTCATAAAATAAAATTAGGGTTTGTTCAAAGAAGTCGGTACTAGAAGCATAGTATCGCTTTGTTGTATCTAATATCATTTTTGTATATTGGTATTCATGATGGTTGATACTTAAATCTAGAAGATTGAAAAGTAAAAAGCTCAAAATATTTTTATCTGAATTCAATTCTTTATATTTATCCGCTCGATATAACACATTTTTTGTCATTAAAAAAGCAGTTGAAGGATTAAATAGGAATAAGAAGTTATTAAATAATGCTAATTCGTAATAGCACCATTCATCAATACTCAACAAGTAATCAGATATTTCATCAATATAATCTTTTTCGATTTTATTAAGATCTAATTTATTCTCCATACAATGACATAGAATGTATAGATGTCTAAATAAAATATCTCCTGTTTGTTCATGCTTCTCTTTTATTTCATCCTTAAATTGAATAATCTCATCGATTTTGTCTGCATAATACATTTTGATTACTCTATTAAATTCATTCATTTTTAAAGAAATCTGATAATCATTTTTCATAAAGAAAAATTCATTATAGGTTACATTACAATATTCAAGTATTTCTGTGAGACGATCAGAAGAAATACTATTCTTCCCTGACTCTATACGAGCTATATATGGACGCGTCATACCAATGGCGTCAGCAAGTGCTTGTTGAGTAATACTTTTATTTTTACGAATCAACTTAATAACTTGACCTATTTCCATATGTGCAACCCCTTATCAAAAATAGAATGTATAATTTTGTTTACATTTTCACTTAACTCTATTATTCTCTGGTACAATTCAGTTAAATAATATAGGAAGGATGGATTATATTTATGAAAAAATATACTAATCTTATGAAATACTTTTTATTTGCAGCTGCAGCTGGTCTTATAACAACAGTACCACCAGTAGTACAACCTGATCATTGGTTCATCGGATTCTAATAATTTTAGTAGTTTAAATAGTACCTTTCTATCAACCAGTAAATAGTAAGTAGTTCAAATCCTCCTAATGTTTGGGGGATTATTTTTTGCCCCTAATTTTACAAGTATATTAAACTAATATTACAATAACATATATTTTTAAAACCACGCTATGTTTTACTAAACATTGCGTGGTTTCTTATTACTTATGGAGAAGATGTGGGGAATCTTACCTACATATTTAAGAATGTGGTTAGCTTGTGTACTTCCATTTCCTTGATGAAGACTAGTTCCTTCGTCGATGATCACGTTTAGGTCTTCAATACTGGATGAAGGCCTTCTTATAGGGTAGCTAATCTCGGTTTGATCTTCATTACTTTGATGAAGACCTTTTCTCTTGGAATCTATTCTAGTTTTGGTCTTCATCACCTCGATGAAGACCTTTTCTCTTGGAATTTAATCTAGTTTTGGTCTTCATCACCTCGATGAAGACCTTTTCTCTTGGAATCTATTCTAGTTTTGGTCTTCATCACCTCGATGAAGACCTTTTCTCTTGGAATCTATTCTAGTTTTGGTCTTCATCACGTTGATGAAGACCTTCATATATGGTTGCTAATCTCAGTTGGGTCTTCATAACTTTGATGAAGACTTTCTTAGATGGAATCCAATCTAGTTTTGGTCTTCATCACCACAACTAAGCACCTTTCCACCCCACTTCGCATTAATTTCCGGTTAATTGTACTAACCCTTTATATAATTCAACGCCCGTTTCGATTAGTTCATCACGGAAGTCAAAAGCTGTGTTATGGATATGTGGATAGTCTTCTCCGTTCCCAATAAAGAAAAATGCACCTTTTGTTAACTTTGTATAATGTCCAAAGTCCTCTGAGGGACGAGCTGCTTCTTTCAATTCAACTAATTCCATTCCCTTCTCTTTTGCTACAAGACGAATTTTATCTGCATTTTCTTTATGATTGGCCGTCTCCGGGAATTCATCATTGTACTCGAAACTAACCTTTAAACCGAATTCTTCTGCTTGCTCTTTCGCAAGGTTTTCAAGGTTTTCTTGTAGGCGTTCCATTTCTTCTTCATAAAGAGCTCGTATGGTCATACGAAGATCTCCTTTCGATGCTGCGAGTCCAAAAGCTTTTTCCCCCACATCAATTTGTACGACAGTGCATAGAATTAGGCCTTTATGTGTTTCTGGAGCAATGAACCCAGGTATCGCACCAAGAATATTACCGATTGCAAAGGAAGGATTATTTCCTGTTTCTGGTTGACTAGCATGGGCAGGGGCTCCTTCAAAATGTATCGTCATCCCTTTAGATGCGCACATGATTGTTCCATCTATGATCCCTATCGACTTATAAGGCTGACCACTCATATTATGGTAACCATAAATTTCATCAATTTGATGTTCTTTAATAAGCTCCGTGCATTGAACCGCCCCATCTCCTGTTTCTTCAGCAGGTTGGAAGAGGAAAAAGATATTTTGGTCTGCACCTTCTTGATCGACCTCAAGGGCAAACCCAGCTAGAGTTGCTGAATGGCCATCATGACCACATTTGTGTGCTTTTCCCGGAATTTTTGAAGCCCATGGCAACTCGATTACTTCATCCAATGGTAGTGCGTCAAAATCCGCACGGAATGCAATGTTAGGCTTATCCGCACCCGCTCGATAAATCGCGTAAAACCAATTGCCTTTATCGACAAGTTCTAGAGTTGTGTTTGCTTTCAAAAAATCCATTAAATATTGTTTAGTCCAAACCTCTTCGTTAGAAAGCTCAGGATGCTGATGTAATTCACGACGTAGTTTCTTTGCCAATTCATAATTTTGAACTTTCATTTTATGTTCTCCTTTTAAATAATTTTTCTCATTTATAATTACTGAAAAGAAACTTTTTAATATCTTTTCTATATGTAATTTTCTTCATCTATAAGCCAAAATAGGTCTATTAATAGAATGACAAAAATTATAAACTATTAAAACGAATCGTACTAGTCTAAATTTTCCATATTTTTTACTTTTTTCGACATACATCAACAAAAATAAAAAGCACTTTGAACCACTTTGGTATCAAATGCTTCTTATTCTTTCCAATTTAATTGCGATTTACCTATAATAAATCCTAATCAAAAATTCAGGTAAAAAATACAAATAGAAATATAACAATCTCCCACTACGTCTACTTAAGCTCGATTTGATAGACTTTTCTAGGTCTTCCTCTTGGGTGTATTGTTTCCTCAGCTACTACTTGCGCAAGCCCGTTTCCTTCTAACTCTGTTAAGATGCGACGAGCACTTCTTGGCATAATTTTCATTTGCTGAGCAAGCTCGTGAGCATTGATTTCTTTTTTCCCTAACTTTCTTAAAATCGATTCCAACTTACTTAATGTAGTGACACTCAGTGCCGTCTTTTCACTAATTGACTGCAGATGTTCTGAAGAAAAATCATACGTAATTTGCTCAGGCTGTCCTAATGGGCCACTGATTGTTTTATCATCAAAGACAACCATCATTGACCCATTCCCGTGTTCTTTAGCATGTAACAAGGCAGTGCCTGAGTTGATTTCTGCTTCATAAACAGTTTGTCCTATTCCAATTCCAGAGGTCACCGCATCATTGGCAGTTAACTCTCTCTTCCCAGGATCCGGAACTTGAGTAAACCCTTTTGTCGCCTCCTGTAAAATCCCGCGAGTCGTAAATATGACATAACGTCCAGGTCCAGCATATTTTAAAGATCCATTTATTTCTTTAGCATACTCTAACAATTTTTCAGTCATTTTGATTTCTACTCTATGTATTTCATCGGTCGAAAAAGAATCCTTCGTTAAGCTAAGAAACGAATCAAATTCAATCATCTGGACGGCAATTTGAGAATCCTTAAAGTGGATTGTTTCTTGTGTTTGACGAATAAGCGATAATGTCGAAATAATAGCAGATTGAGAAGGTAAAACTCGAAAAGCGGGTACGCCTAAATTTAGCAATTCGTGTTGAGCGTTTTTTAAGCAAGTAACAGCTGCCTTCGTTTGTCCCTTTTTCCAAAGCTCATAATGATATCGTACCACCTCATCTGTATGGATTTCACCCTCATAGCAATTTACATACAATGGTTCAAGAGAAACTTCTAACTCTACTGCAACTTGTCTTAATTCATCAGGTCGAAAAGTATCATAACTTATTTGATTAAAAGGGATTTGTTGATGATAGCTAATTTGCAATAAAGTCTTATAAAGGCTAGACCCAGAATAAGGAACATAAAACATAGATTTTGTGATCCCAGACCCCCTTTTTGCGAACTTATAAGGAATTGGTCCAGAAAATAACCACATATCTACTTTTTCTTCATGGGCTAACAGTTTCTCTATGATTTCATCGTCCTGCCAATAAGAAACGGGAACAATAGTAAATTCAGGGAAATTTACGATGACCGATTTCATGATTTCTATCGAATCCTCTGCACCAAATAGACCTAAGCGAATTTTGTTCAACATCAGGGTCCCTCTCTCTCAAGATAAACTCCACCGTGACAATAGTTAGTTTACTTGTTATTTTGTCGATGATTATAGATTTCATTCATATTTTCTATTTTAATTGATAGCTTAGTTATTGGCACTAGGTTTCTATTAACCCAGAATATAAAAAGGACTATCCCGTTTTAGGATAGCCCCTTCTTCTATGAGCATTGTACGTGACTAAACCACTTACCTTCTTAGAAAGGACCCCAGCCGATCAGTACACCTGTAACAAGCATGGCTACAGAAATGATACACCACATAACTAATAATGGAAGCATCCACTTTGCCCATTTAACCCAAGACACCCCGGCAACAGCTAGACTGGCCATAAGTGTACCAGATGTTGGGAAAATACTGTTCGTAAATCCATCACCAAATTGGAATGCTTGTACCGCAACTTGGCGTGTAACCCCAATCATATCTGCTAACGGTGATAAAATTGGCATAGCAATCATTGCTTGTCCACTTCCTGAAGGAACAAGGAAGTTTAGAACACCATTTGCCACAAACATACCCAGTGCAGCAAATACAGGTGATAAGCTTTCTAATGGTACGGCAAGTGCATTGACAAATGTATCCAAAATTCTTGCATCTTCCATAACAATTAGTACAGCTCTCGCTACACCAATAATTAACGCACCATAAACAAGTTTTTGACATCCTTCCAAAAAGACCACCGCGATTTTATTGTAATGCATTCCTGCTATAACCCCAGAAACAAGTCCAATAACAATAAAAAATGCCGCCATATGATCAATGCCCCATTTAAATTGAACGGTTGCATAGACGAAGAATAGTAATGCTAACCCCACAAAACTCAATAGTATTTTATGGCGTAAGGTAAATGCTGAATCTAGACTTTCTTTTGAATCCTCTGCATCATCCAAAATGCCAATTAAACTTTTCGATGGATCGGCCATTACTTTTTTTGCATAACGGCAAGTATAGATAATCGTAACCCCTACGATGGCAATAAATGCGATGATACGGAATCCCATTCCAGAAAATAACGGAAGTCCTGCAATTGATTGTGCAACCCCTACTGTATAAGGGTTCAAGAATCCTACGTTAAATCCTGCGAATGTAGCTCCAAACGTAATCGCTACTGCAATAAGAGCATCAAGACGAAGTGCCCTTGCAATAATCATACCAATTGCAACAAAAGGAATAACTGAGTTTGCAACTGCGCCTACCGCTCCCCCTAAAGAGAACAAAATAGAAACAATGACAATTAGTAAAAGCTCTTTTCCTTTTGTTTTATTGATAACGGATAGCATTCCACCTCTGATTGCTCCAGTTCGTTCAATAACCTCAAATGCCCCACCAGCAAAAAGAACAAGGAAAATTAAACTACCCGATTGAACCATCCCTGATTGAAGCGCTAAGAAAATGTCCATGATGCCGGCTGGATTACTTTCAACACTGCTATAAGTATTAGGAACGACTCGTTCTACTCCATCGACAACCTCACGTTCAAACATACCAGCTGGAGTAACATAAGTTGCAACAACTGCCACTAATAAAACTAGAAAAAGCATGACATATGTATCTGGCATTTCCCACTTTTTTCTCTTCTTCACTACTACCTGTTCCGTTTCAACTATTCTAGAACCCATCCAATTCTATCCCCCTTTAATATATGACACTATTTTTTAAGTTAATTCTTCTACCTTAGTTAAAAGACCAATGCTGTTTTCACTGTCTTCATGTAATAGTTTTAACGTGCTATAGACAAACATTTTCACGCCTTTTGTTAAGGAATCTTCATCGATGTTAAAACGAGGATGATGATGTGGGTAGTCCGTTTCTTTGGCGGCGTTCCCTGTTCCTATAAAGAAGTAGACGCCAGGTGCCTTTTTCAAAAATCCTGAAAAGTCTTCCGCGCCCAGATTCGGCTTAATCGGAGCTAATGCATTTTCTCCCAATAATTCACAAACCGTATCTTGAATGACCGAAACCAATTTCTCATCGTTCACAACAGGGTCAACCCCAGCATTATATTTAAAACTATAAGTAGCTCCATGCGCCTCTGTAATCCCTTTAATAATTCGTTCCATTAAACGAGTAATCGTTAAGCGTTGTTCTGCGTCGAAAAGACGAACTGTACCAGCAATCTCAACTGTTCCTGAAATAACATTTAAAGCTGTTCCACCAGAGAATTTCGTAATTGAAAGCACCGTATTGTCCAGTGGATCTAAATTACGAGAGACAATGTGTTGTAAGTTCGTAACCACTTGCGCTCCTATAGAAATGGAGTCGACCGTTTGATGTGGTAATCCAGCATGGCCTCCCTGACCAGTAATCGTAATAGAAAATGTATCGGGTGATGCCATGACTGGGCCAGGTCTAACCCCCACTTTTCCTACTTCTAAAGGTGTCCAAACATGAGCGCCGATGATGGCTTCAACTCCATCCATTACGCCTGCTCGAACCATTTCAACTGCGCCACCTGGAGGAAGTTCTTCTGCATGCTGAAAAAGAAAGCGAACTTCCCCACTAATTTGTTCTTTAATAGAAGAAAGGATTTTTGCAGCTCCTAACAAAATAGCTGTATGTCCATCATGGCCACATGCATGCATAACACCAGGATTTTGAGAGACATAGGCAAGCGTGTTCTCCTCTTGAATCGGTAGTGCATCAATGTCCGCGCGGAGTGCAATCACTTTCCCTGGCTTAGACCCAATTAACCGAGCCATTACACTTGTTTTAGTAGGACGTGAAATTTCCAAGTTTCCAAATGTGTGAAGAGTGTCATAAATAAATTGAGATGTTTTTTCCTCTTGGTAAGATAATTCAGGGAATTGATGCAAATATCGTCTCCAAGAAATCACTTCATCCTCAATTTTTTCGATGACGCTTTTTAATTGAACCGTTAGCAAATTTGATTTCCCTCCTCTTTGTAACCTATTAATTCTCGAATTAGGTCTATTTTTGGTTATGACCTAAATTATAAACTATAATTATAATTATCACTAGTACTAATTTTCAGAAATTTATAAAGTTACTTAACTCTGCATAATTATTATATTGATAAAATACTCCAAACTATTTCTGAAAAATAAAAAGCATTCGTGACCAATATGGTTTTTGAATGCTTAAATTTAAAAATATATCGTGCTTGTCGTTAGTTTCAGGAATGGATTCCATTCATTAAATAAGGAATAGCCGGTTTAATAAATTCTTCTGGTGGGACTGTCATTCCATTTCTTCGCCATTCTATAGATGCTCCGTAAATTCCCCAGCTTAATATAACTGCAACCGTTTTAAGTGCTTCATCATCTTTAGTTGTATTTTGTTTTACCAACATTTTGTAGAAAATGATTTCGAGCTGCTCCCTAATGATTCGAGCAATCGTATCCTCGTATCCTCTGTGACAACGAGTTGATAATCCCTTTTGGAAATTGGTTATCGCTATGAAAATACTAATAAATGCTTCTTCATTTAACTCATTATTTTGGTAGACATCAAAGTTTAAATTAACTAACAATACTTCCGACAATGCTTTTTCTAATAAGTCATAAATATCTTCGAAGTGATAATAAAAGGTTGCCCGATTGATCATGGCCTCTGTCGTAATATCTTTTATAGTAATATCCTTAAATTCCTTTTTAGCTGAAAGTTCAATGAAAGAATCCATGATTAATTTGCGAGTACGTAACACACGGGGGTCCGTCTTTGATTGAGTCATTTTCTTGTCCCTCCTACTTTTTAAACAATTTCATCAATGTGTTGGATATCCAACAGATTCAGTGAACTATTGGTTTTGCTCTCTTTGATTATTAACTATGATACCAATATAAGGCAAATAAATAAGGCCTCATTAAAAATGAAGCAACATAATAGGAGGATTTGAAAATGGTTAAAATCGGTATTCTTACTGGTAGTACTCGTGATTCTCGAGTAAATAGTCAAGTTGCAGAATGGGTAAAATCAATGGCTGACAAACGTGGAGATGCAGATTACGAACTAGTCGATATTAAAGATTACAATTTACCAAGATTCAATGAGCCCATCCCTGCGATTATGTCCAAAGATTACACAACACCCGAAGCACATGTCTGGTCTAAGAAAATAAACGAACTTGACGGGTTCATCTTTGTAACACCGGAATACAACAAAGCAATTACTTCTGGCTTAAAAGATGCAATTGATTATTTATATGTTGAGTGGAATAACAAGGCAGCTGGTATTGTAAGCTATGGTTCTACATTAGGGGTTACAGCAACAAACGACTTACGTTTGATTTTAAGTGTTCCAAAAGTAGCAGTAGTTGGCCCAAGTGTTGCCATGAGTTTGTTTACGGACTTCCAGGATATGCGCGAATTTAGTCCAGCGTCTTTCCATGAAGATTCATTAAACAAAGTGCTAGATGATGTGGTAGCATGGTCGACTGCATTAAAAACGATACGAAATAAAGTAGAAGCGAGGTAAATAAAATGACAAACAACCAAACTATGATTTGTGATTTAGATACAGGTGTTTGTGGAGTAGCAGGTAAGGAAGAAATGGAAATGATTGATTTTAATCAACCTCAAAAAACGATTGAAGTATATTATGTAACGGATCCAATTTGCTCTCATTGTTGGGCCATTGAACCTGTACTTCGGCGTTTTAAAGAACAATATGGACACTATTTTAACTTCCATCCAGTAATGGGTGGGTTGTTGGAAAAATGGGGTGACGGTCCTGTCGATCCTGGAAACGGAATTTTTGGACCTGCTGATGTTGCGGGACATTGGAGAGAAGTTGGAAAATATTCTCGTATGCCGATTGATGGGTCTCTTATGACCTTTAACCCCGTTCAGTCATCCTACCCACCTTCTCGTGTATTTAAAGTAATTCAAAAAAATCATACGGATGCATTAGCTTATGAATATTTACGTCGTTCAAGAGAAGCACTTTTTGCATTCAATCAAAATATTTCAGCTCCATCTGTTATGGTTGAAATCGTCAACCATCTTGGACTTGATGGAGAAGCCATTGTACGTGAAGCAGAACAAGGAATCGGACAACAATTATTAGATGAAGACTTCTCTCTTGTAAGAAGCCTTGGAGTAAGAGGTTTTCCAACGATTGTTATCATCAATAAGGAAAATAAAGGAGTTAAACTCGTTGGAAGCCGTCCATTTGAGAAATACGTTGATGGATTAAAGCAGGTTCTAAATGTGGATGAACTACAACCAAAACAACAACCTTCCTTTTCTCAATTGCTTAAAAAAGAAAAACTCCTATTTTCAAAAGAAATTGAAGTCATGTATGACCTTAAACAAACAGATGTGAGCAGCTTTTTAGAAAAAGAGCTCTTACCAAATCAGTATGAAGCGAAGGAAATTTTGGGTGAACGCTATTTAATAACTATCAAATAAATAAAAGCTTCGGGACTTCGGGACTGCGAGACTGGACATAGTAGAATATTTAAGAAGAGCCATTAACTACTATAAAGGGATTCTGAAACTTTATATTTGAGAGCAAGAAGTGTTAGCCATAATCCAGAAACCGCGGCCTACCACTGTAAGCCGCGCAAAGTTTCCGGAACGTTTAGAAGGACATATTCTATGTGAGCGGACTTACACAAAGCACAAAGACAAGTCGAAAAGACACGTTTCAACGTGGCTTTTCGGCTTGTGTGCTTAGTCCGCTCTCACCAGCCACTTAATTAGATTCTTTATTAGAATTAACTTGTTGTAGTAAGTTCTTATGGTTAGCACACTAATAATAAATCTCGAATTCTCACAATAACGATATAGTATAATGTACGTAAGATCATATAGAATTGGGGAGTTCAAATTGGAATTTCGACAATTACAATATTTTTTGACGTTGTGTAACGAGTTACACTTTACACGAGCTTCAGAAAAACTACATATTTCACAACCCACATTAAGTCAACAAATAAAAGTACTTGAAAATGAAGTTGGCGCACTACTGTTTGATCGCATCGGTAAAAAGATTACTTTAACGGAAGCTGGTGAAATATTATACGAACAGTGCGTAAATATTTTTAATACAATTGAAAATACAAAACTACAAATCAATGAATTAGAAATGGTTCAGCGTGGTTCTATAAAAATTGGGGCTTTACCTGGGGAACTAACGAACCTTGTATCTGATAGTTTACTACAATACGCAAAAGAATATCCGCTTGTTCAAGTGTCCGTCACGAGTTCCGACGATGTGTATACGTTATTGAAGGATAATAAAATAGACTATGCCTTTTCTTATGTGGATGATGTAACACTAACTGACGATGAACCGTTTCTTAAAATCCCACTTTATACAGAGAAATTTGTTTTTGTTTCCTCAAAAGAGCATCCACTGATGACAAAGCATGAATTATCGCTACATGATGTAAGTGAAACTCCATTGATTTTATTCCCAAGCATCCATAAATGTAGGAACATTTTGAACCTTACTGCAAAACAAGAGCATTTAACTCTAAACCCTATTTTTGAAACGGCGAGCATTGATACCATTTTTAAGTTTGTCAAAGAGACGATCGGCGGGACAATTGTTGCAGAGTCTCTTTATGAACTAAATCGCCATGACAATCTTTGTGCACGTCCGATTATACACAATGGCCTGAATCGGAAAACCGCTTTAATTTATCGTAAAGATAAGTATATGAATAAGGTAGTTAAATCTTATATCCCCATCTTGATCCATTATTTAGAGCAGCTTAATATTTCATTACCTGACTCTAGCTTCGATAAACTAATGCTCTTCGCAGAACGCCCTTACGCAAAAGAGACAGTTCAACCGAAATGAACTGTCTCTTTTCTATTATTCAATCAACAAATCTCTCAGCCAATCCCTCGTTCTAATTGTAACTACAATTGTCCAAATATTATGTTCTAAATAATAATTTATAACTATATAATGATATACTTCATGAACTTTACCTTATGTATTATATTATTGAACTTTATTTTACAATATCAAACAAATTAGATCAGAGGATGGTGTTTTTTCGTTGAAATTTGTTTCTTTTCAATCAGCAGACGGAGTTAAATTAGGTGTTGTGACAGATAAAGGAATTGTTGATGTACGTGCAATTGCAGAAAAGGTTGGACTTAATGCACCTAGTACAATTGAAGAAGTCATTGCAACAGGTGAAACAGCGATCAATCAAATTCAGCAAGTTCTATCACAATCGAAAGAGTTTATCGATGAAGCAGAGATTACTTACGCTCCTGCTATACAAAAGCCAGGAAAAATTATTTGCGCTGGAGCAAATTATCTTGCTCATGTCGCTGAATCGAATATTAATGTTCCGGAGTTTCCTATTTATTTCCCTAAATATCAAAGCAGTTTAGCAGCTCATAATGAGGCAATTGTTCCTCCTTCTATATCAAAACAAATAGATTACGAGGTAGAACTAGTTGCTGTTATTGGGAAACAAGCAAAAAATGTTTCTGAAGAAGATGCACTTGATTATGTATTTGGCTATTCTGTTGGAAATGATTTATCGGCTCGCGAATTACAATTCCGCGGTCTTCAGTGGATGTATGGGAAAGCCATTGATAAGTTTGCCCCAATTGGACCTTATCTTGTAACGGCAGATGAAATCACTGATCCTCAAGATTTAAATATAAAATGCTGGGTAAATGAAGATTTACGCCAAAGTTCAAATACAAAACATATGATTTTCCCAATAGCAGAGATGATTAGCGATTTATCAAAGATTATGACGTTAGAGCCAGGGGATGTTCTCTTTACAGGTACTCCAGAGGGGGTCATCTTAGGTCGAGAAGACAAAGTCTGGTTAAAAGCAGGCGATGAAATCGTATGTGAAGTTGAAGGAGTAGGCCGCTTAGTGAACCGACTTGCATAATATTTTAGACTTTCAATAGATTTATTGTTTAAATCTTATAGATCATTCGTAAAATATCCTTTCTTAACAGCACACACCTTACTAGTACCTTCAGTCTCGAATGATCTTTTTTTCTCAATGGAACGTAAACGCTTACAAGGTAATGATGTTTTTACATGATAAGCTAAAAAATTTATTGAGGAGGTCTTTCATGGAAGGTACTATTTTTTCACTTGTCCCCCCTATTATTACGATTGCACTCATCATCCTTACGAAACGTTTATTAACATCCTTAGGTATTGGCATTTTATTAGGTGCACTTCTTTATAATCAATGGAATGTGTTTGACAGTGTGACAAATGTAATCAATATCGGCGTAGAAGTGTTACTGGGTGATGGAAAGATTTTAATATTTGTTATTTTAATTGGTATATTCTCTTCCCTTTTATACCTTTCTGGCGGTATCAACGCTTTCTCGGTATGGGGAGTTAAAGTTGCCAAAACAAGAGCCCAATCTCAAGTTGCTGCTCTTTTACTAGGTTTATTCACTTGGTTTGATGATGCGTTCAGTTGTCTTTTCCGTGGAACCGTTATGCGATCAGTTACTGATAAATATAATGTTTCCCACTCTAAATTATCCTATTTAATTCACTCCACATCTGCTCCTATTGCACTTCTTATACCAGTTTCAGCCCTCTCCGCATTCATTATTTCAATTATTGACGGTGTATTAGATTCTACTCATATTACAGAATATCAAGCGCTCGAGGCATTTTTAATAGCGATTCCTGCAAACTTTTATACAATCACTACGATTGTTTTAGTGTTCATTGTTGCAATCTTTGGCATCAATGTGGGACAAATGACGCGCGATGAAAAACGTGCTACGGAAAAAGGGATTTTATTTGATACGAAACATGGCAAAATCCCTGGAGCTGAAGAATCAACACTTCCTACAAGAACAAATGGGACGATGATGGATATTCTATTACCTGTTGCCACTTTAATCGTCGTAACAATCATTGCGGCTGTCACGATTGGCACAGGAGAAGGTTCTAGCTCAGCTATCGAAGTTCTTAAAAATACCGATATTATTACTTCCCTTTTATATGGAGGGGCAACTGCAAATCTTTTAATTTTAATCAGACTCGTTATAAGTAAAACTTCTACAAACCACATTTCAACGACGATCATTTCTGGAGTCAAAACGACTTTACCAAGTGTAACAATTCTTTTCTTAGCACTTGTTACGGCCCAAGTCATTTCATCATTGGGTGTTGGCCAATATTTAGCGTCTTTAATCCAAGGAAATATGTCCATCGCTTTCCTACCGGTGATTTTCTTTGTATTTGCTGCATTTATCTCTTACTCTATTGGAAGTACACTGGGAACTGCAGGGATTATGATTCCAATTGGAGCTGAAATTGTAGCTGCCATTGATGTGACATTTTTAATTGCCATCATTGGCGCAGTTTTAGCTGGAACCGTGTTTGGTGAGCACAGTTCTCCATTATCTGATACAACAATTCTGGCGTCGATTGGAAGCTCTGTCCACCCAATTGACCATATGATGACTCAATTACCTTATGCTATTCTTTCGAGTATTTCGTCAATTATTGGCTTCCTAGTTGTAGGATTCTCAAAAAGCATCCTATTAGGACTTCTCATTGCATTGCTAGTAGTCGTGGTTGGTGCGTTCTTCTTGAAAAACAGGCAAGGGAAAACGGAATCAGTTCCTAAAGCTGATTAGTTCGTAATCACATTAAAGAAAAAAAGTAGCTAACAGTTATTGTTGGCTACTTTTTATATTTGCTAAACAAGCGTTACTAATGGGCAACTTTCGTCACTTGCCCATTCATTCATCGAACCGTCGTAAACAGCAACGTTTTCTTGTCCTAATTTGTTTAATAAAAGAGCATTCCATGTTGCAGCGATACCACCACCGCAATAGGTAATCACCTTCTTATTCGGGTCTAAAGCGCCCAGTTTTTCAAATGTTGCCCGTAATGTTTCATCATCGTAAAGCAGTCGTGTCTCGGGATTTGAGTGAGAACCGAAAAATGCATGCTTACTGCCTGGGATATGACCAGGGCGAGGATAAGTTGTCGTCTCACCGCGGAAATCTGCTTCTGAAAGACTGTTGATTAAAATTATGTTTTCATTTCCAAGTGCCGCTTTCACTTCTTCTTTTGTGACAATTAAATGCTCGCTTCGCTTGCCTTGGAATGGGGCTGGAGTATATGTTGAAATACCGGACTCTGTTGGGCGTCCATCGAGTTTCCATTTACGAAAGCCACCGTCTAATACTGCCACATTGTCAAAGCCTTCGTATTTTAACTGCCATCGCAAGCGTGCTGACCAGTCAGACGCTAAAATATCCACATTGACTAGCGGGCCGCGATCGTAAATGACTACATACGTATCCTTAGTTATCCCTAGCGGTTCAACTGCCTTTAAAAATTGCTCGCGTGTTGCAATCGTAAATGGAGCTTTTCCTTCAGGGTTTGTGAAATCCTTTAATAAATCCGCGTAAGCCGCCCCTGGAATATGCTCCTCTTGGTAAGCTTCAAAACCAGACCAAAGCTCTGGGTAACCTTCACCCTCTGGAATTTTTAAAAAGGTTGTAGCATCAATGAGGCGCAAGTTTTTGTCATTTAGACGCGCTTCTAACCAGTCACCTTCAACAATAAGTGGTATGTTTGTCATCGAGTAACTCCTTCATTTATGTTATAGAAATGGTTATATATAGTCTTCGGAACATCTCCAAAAGATGAATTTCATTTCTAATTAGGGTAGCCTTTTTTATTTGAATTAATCAGTATGTCTCAAATAGAAAAACTGCACCTCCAATTGTTAGAATGCGTTTAACAATTGGCGTGCAGTCTTTCTCAAAGTGGTGAAAATGTTATCTTTAAGCGGAATTGAACTAATATCAAAAGTTCAGCCTATTTCACTGTAGTAACTAACTTTGGCGTTAATTGTAGCTTCAGCTGTTTAAGCATCTGCTCATTTTTTGCTTCATCTACATAACCATCATAGCTGAGGGAAATATTAATTTGGTTCCCCCACTTCCAAATCTGTCCGTTTTTTGTCAATGCGATTACTTGATGCGGATAACGAATAGCAATATCCTCAACATTTGAAATTCCCTTTATCTTGACTGGAGTAGGATTTGGTAAAGCTGAATAATAAGTGTCTACCGATCTGAACATTGGATCATCATCACTCTTCCATATATAATTCGGTTTACCATTCCCCAGTTGACCATAATGGTTGGCTCCCCATGCCCATACTTCGCCTTTGTTATCAATTGCGAAGTTCGTTTCTCCTGGTGAAAGTTTTACAATTTTTGACAGACCTTTGAGCATAATTGGCTTTGTTGACCCTGCCTTGCCAAGTTGACCAAGTTCATTTTCTCCCCATGCCCAAACTGTTCCATCTTTCTTTAAAGCAAGTGCGTAGGTTTCATCAGCATGAATTTGTACAATATCTTTTAATCCACTTATTTTTGTAGGGTCTTGGTAATTGTAACTTTTCTTTCCATTGCCAAACTGGCCAAACTCATTTTTTCCCCATGCGTAAACTGTTCCGTCCTTCTTAAGGGCTAACGAATATTCATCTGAAGCGCTAATTTGTACGATATCTTTCAGACCTGGGACAACTAAATCTTTCTCAGTCAATTTTGACGTAGGTTGAAAGACTAAGGATACAACATTTCCATTCGCAAGCAATCCAATTTTATTCGTCGAATATCCAGATATATCAACAACCTTTGTCTTTATACCTTTTGCTGGAGTTAATACTCCTTTCTCACTTTTTGTATTACCATCCCATTGCGAAACCGTTCCATCATACTTTAAAACAATCAGTTCGTATCCGCTCGTCTCAGCAAATTGATGAACGTTCGTCAACCGACCGTCAATTTTCTTTAAAGTACCATTATCCTCCAGCAAATAAATACGCTTATTCTTTCCAAGGACGAAATTAGCGGTAAAATTAAGTCCCTTGCCAAAGCCAGGATACAATTGATTTCCGTATTTTGGAGTGAGATTGATTTTTTCTACATTAACAGCTCCCGTAGAAGAATTTCCTTTAGCATTCACAACAGTCACCTTCGAACCATTAATGGCGTAAATTTTACGTGGCTCCTTCAAACTTGAAAATGAGTATATTCTATTATTCGATATATAAAAATCTCTGTAAGCTGGACCGATTTTTTGATCCCCTGTTCCATCCAACTTCGTACGATATAATTCGAAGCTTTGTAGTTTATCATTCCAAATAGTGTAGTAGACGTATCCATTAGAAACTTTTATATCATCTGCACTATATTTAGGGCGTCCCGTATGTGAAGTCAAAGTTTGTTGTTTACCTTGCTTCATATTGACGCGAATCACATTATTCGGGGCATCTTCTTTACGGGAATAAATCCAATCACCGACTACAGCGAATTTCGGACCATCAAATTTAAAGTTTGTATATTGATGCTTTTTCGTGCCATCAAGATTTAATCTTGTAAATACCATTTCTCCCTTTACCAAATTATTCATATATATATATCCATCTGCAATTTCAAAGATTGGCATGTTGATGCAATTGTGAAGTTGTTCTTGGTTTAAATTTACAGAATTTAAGCGATTCAACTTGTAAGAACATCCATTGGAACTCGAGCTCTCCAAGTAATAGATCCAACTGCCTGCCATCTTCATTTGATAACTATCATAATTTATATTTTGAATTAGCGTATTATTTTTACCGTTGATTTGAACTTTGTAAATTCCATGGTTTTTGTTTAGATAATTTTTATAACTATAAAAAACCCAGCCGTCCTTCACTTTTAATAGTTCAAGATGATGATCACCATCCACGGTAAGTGGGAGAATTAATTCAATTCCCGATCCATTCTGTTTTTCTTTATAAATACCAGTTTTACTATCCCAACTATTGACGTAATACACATGTGTCTGATCTGAAATTAAATCTCCTTCTGCAGATACCTGCGTTGCAAATAATAAAAATAAAAACAGACTCATAAAAAAGAAATAGACTTTTTTCAAAATGTATCCACTCCACCAATTAGAATTATCAATACCAACTTCCTATAATTATGTTTACCTACTGTGCCTTATGAAGTATTCACAAAAATTTCGTACCCTCGTCCATAGAACCTTAAACCTATGACGTAAGAAATCACAAAAAAATTTCCAAAAATTTGAATTTATTTCGAACATAATAAAAAACGTCAAAACCTATAATCTAGGATTTTGACGTTTAGTTCGAATATTTGCATTTATAATTGAAAGGGGGATCCTCAATTAAGCTTTATTTTTTGCCGCGCTGATTGATTGATCAACGATAGAAATCATTTTTTCTACTTCTTCTTTTGTAATACAGAATGGTGGTGCAAATGCAAGAGTATCTTGACCTTCATAAACGATGGCTCTTGCAATCATGCCATTATTTAAAGCTTCCGCTACTACTTTTGGAGCAAACGGTTCGTCATATCTTGTTTTTGATTCTTCATCTTTAAAGAACTCAAATGCACCAAGTAAACCAATTTGGCGGATATTACCGATGCCACCGTGTGTTTGCTGTAAATACTGGAATCCTTTTAGTAATTCAGCACCCATCAAGTTTACATTTTCATTTAACTTTTCTTGTTCAATTAACTCTAGGTTTTTAAGAGCTACTGCACTACACATTGGATGACCGCTGTACGTATAACCGTGCATGAATACACCATCTGTTAAATCTGTTAACTCCTCTTTTAAACGGTCAGTAATGATCATACCTCCGATTGGCGCATAACCACTAGAAATCCCTTTTGCAATACACATGATATCTGGTACAATGCCAAAGTTATCAATACCAAAGTTTGTACCCGTACGGTAGAATCCGTTAATAACTTCATCAACAATTAATAAGATTTCATTTTGGTCACAGATATCACGTAACTCTTTAAAGAAGTTTTGTGGTGGTAAGTTTACACCGCCAGATCCTTGAACTGGTTCTGAAATGATGGCAGCAATCGTTTCTGCGCCTTCACGTTCAATCATTTCTTTAATCGCTTCGATGGAAGAGTCAACATAATGGAAATCTGGTGCTAATGATGGGAAATCTCTAAATGGTGCTAATCCTGTTGCAGCTGATGCACCGACAGATACTCCATGATAAGATTTTGTACGAGAAATAATTTTCTTTTTACTTGGACGGCCTTTCATCTTCCAATAATAGCGAGCCGTTTTAAATGCTGTATCATTCGATTCCGATCCACCTGAAGTGAAGAATGTATAATTTAAATCTCCCGGTGCCAATTCTGCAACTTTCGCTGCTAATTGAATAACAGATTCATGACTGTTTCCTGCAAACGTCGAACTAAATGCTAGTTTTTTAATTTGTTCTGCTGCAGCTTCACCAAGTTCTGCTCTTCCATGGCCAATGTTTACATTCCAAAGAGAAGATAAACTATCAATGTACTCTTTTCCTCTAACATCTTTTAAGTAGACTCCTTTACCCTCTGTGAATACTAATCCAGGGCCTTGCTCTTTTTGCAGTTTAAAAGATGTTGATGGATGAAAGAAATGCTTTTTATCCAATTCTGCTAATTCTTCGTATCTTTTTTGTCCATTTTCGATTACTGATAAAGTCATAATAAATTCCCTCCAGATGTCATTTTGTAATTTTCCGTTCAACTAAACTTCTATTTATTTTGTCTGAGAATAAATCTCGCACATTTAGAATTTAAACCGTTCTTTTATAATTCAACTTAAAATTAACTACTTTTGGCTCTGTCATCTCTTGGATGGCAAATTTCACACCTTCTCTACCAAGGCCAGATCCTTTAACTCCACCAAATGGCATCCCATCAATTCGATAATCACTACTATCATTAATCATGATGCCGCCAACATTTAATTTTTCGATTGCTTCGAAGGCTCTTTCAATATCTCTCGTGAAGATACCCGCTTGTAATCCATAATTTACAGCGTTTGACTTTTCGATAGCAGAAGCAAAATCATCAACTGCATATAGTAAAACAACTGGTCCAAACACTTCTTGCTGAGCGATCGTGCAATCTTCTGGAACATCAACTAAGACTGTCGGCGAATAATACGCACCTTGACGCTTGCCACCAGTTAAAATTTTTGCTCCTTTACTAACCGCTTCGTTTACCCAAGTTTCTACTCGAATGGCTTCTTTTTCACTGATCATCGGACCCATATCTGTTGTTTCTAGCATTTTATCGCCAACTTGATAGTTCTCAGTCCGAGCAACGAAGCTTGAACAAAATTCATCGTAAATATCACGTTCGATATAAACACGTTGAACGCCAAGGCAATTTTGACCTGCTGCATAGAATGCCCCCGAAACAGTAGATTCAACTGCATCTTCGAAATCCGCGTCCTTCAAAACGATGACAGGAGAATTGGATCCAAGTTCCATGCTAATTTTTTTCAATCCAGCTTTATGTGCAATATTCTCCCCAGTTTCTAGGCCCCCTGTAAATGACACCATCCGAATGTCTGGATGAGTGATTAAAATGTCGCCTATTTCCCCACCGTGTCCTGTGATTACAGAGAAAACTTTAGGTGGTAATCCTGCAGCTTCAAATGCTTTCGCAAGAAGAAGAGCACTTAAAGGTGTAGCGGTTGCAGGCTTTACAATAATTGCGTTACCTGATGCGATGGCAGGACCGACTTTGTGTGCAACTAAGTTAAGTGGGTCATTAAAAGGTGTGATCGCTGCAATGATCCCAATTGGGAACCTGTAGTAATAGCCTACGCGATTTTCACTGCCTTCCCTTTGATCGAAAGGAATCGTTTCTCCTTGAATACGTCTTGCTTCTTCTGCTGAAATTTGTAACGTTTGAATACAGCGTTTTACTTCAGCTCTAGCTTGAAGAATGGTTTTACTCCCTTCTTCAGCAATCGTTATGGCATATTCTTCTTTATTTTCATTGATATAATTAGCTGCCTTGTTTAAAATGCTAATTCTCTGGTGAACTGGCATTGCAGCAGCAATTTTTGCACCCTCTTTTGCTTTTTCAATGGCAAAAAGCATATCTTCAGCCGATGCAGCAGGAACACTTGTAATGAATGAATTGTCTTGTGGATTCAAAACAGGAATCGTCTCCTCTTTCGTAATCCATTCACCTGCAATGTACATGCCCATCCCAAGTAGCTCTGTTTTCATCACACACACACCTTTCCTTAGAAATTTTAAGTGGCAGTTTAATTTTGCTTTAATAGATTAAGAGCCGATGCAGTTAGAATTGATACACCGATTGGTAGACATCGCTCATCGATATCAAAAATATTGGTATGCAAGTCTCGTGAAATCCCATCCGGAATTGCACATCCAAGGAAGAACATAGCTCCTGGAATCTGTCTTGTCATATAGCCAAAATCTTCTCCGCCAAGTCCAAATGGTTTTTGAATGATCTTCATCTCTGGGTATAATTCTTTTGCAGTATGTTTTATGATTTCATTTACGTTTTGATTATTGTTTAATGCAGGCTCTCCCCGTTCTACTTCAAATGTATAAGATCCACCAAGTGGCTCAACCACTTTAAATACTTGCTCTACTTCGTTTGCAAGCTGATCTCTTACTTCAGGAGAATAAGTTCTTAATGTACCCGTAATCGATATTTCTTCAGGAATAATATTACTTGCAGTACCCGTCTGTATTTGACCAATACTTGCAACGGCTGTATCTAGCGCTGATACTTTCCTGGAGATGATTCCATAAAATGCTTGAAGGAAAGATCCTAGCATCCAAATAGGGTCAGTACCTAAATGAGGATAGCCACCGTGTCCACCTGTCGCTCTAATTTTCCCGTGGAATACATCAACGTTTGCCATACTATAACCGTCATTCATTTGAATTGTCTGTACAGGTTCCCAAGGGCACATGTGTAGAGCAATAATGGACTCAACATTCTCCAATATTCCCTCTTGCATCATTCTTGGTGCTCCAGAAAGTCCTTCATCATCTGTTGCTTCTTCTGCAGGTTGGAAAATTAGTTTGATTGTCCCTGTAAATAATCCTTCTTTTGCTTTTTTTGCAAGAACTTTTGCAACGCCAAGCAAAATTGCGGTATGCGCGTCATGACCACAAGCATGCATAACACCAGGATTCTTCGATTGAAAACCGTGCTCGTTTTTTTCCACTATCGGCAAGGCATCCATATCAGCACGAATGGCGACTGTTTTTCCTTCACCATTTGAAATGGTTGCGACAATCCCTGTATTCGCCACATTTGTTTGAATAGACACGCCCTCTATTTCACCCAATGTTTCTGCAACGAACTGAGAAGTTTTGTATTCTTGAAAACTTAATTCAGGGTTTTGATGAAGATGTCTTCTCCAACTTACAAGCTTGTCTTCGATCGCCTTTGCCTCATCGACAAGATCATTTAAAACTAACATTAGAAATTTACCTCCTTGCCTGGAATATCCCTTATTAGGAATTTGGAGTAGTTTTATAGTTTAAACTCGAATATTTCGGTCTTCATTGACAATCAATTCTCGTTTAAAGTCAGCTAGCACTTCACAGCCAGTCTCAGTTACTCTAAAGGATTCACTGATCTCAATTCCGTAGTTGTCAAACCATAGTCCCGGTATTAAGTGGAACGTCATGTTTGGTTGTAACACTGTAAGATCCCCTCGACGAATACTTGCTGTATGCTCGCCCCAATCTGGAGGATAATTTAAGCCCATCGAATAACCAACTCTTGAGTCTTTGACGATTCCATGCTTAGAAATCACATTTGACCATGCCATTTCTACATCTTCACAAGTAGCTCCTGGCTTAACCACATCAAGGGCAGCGTTTAATCCTTCAACTACAATTTTTGATACATCTAACGCTTCTTGGCTTGGCTTACCTAGTGAAACCGTACGTGCTAGTGGAGAATGGTAGCGTTGGTAACATCCTGCAATTTCAATAATGACCATTTCATTATCTTTATATTTTTTATCTGTCCAAGTGATATGTGGAGTCGATGTATTTTCTCCAGCAGGAAGCATTGGCACGATGGCAGGATAATCTCCACCAAACTCATCCGTTCCGCGAACTAATGATTGATAGATATTAGCAACTGCATCACATTCTCTAACACCTTCTTGAATCGAATCCACTGCTCTTTGCATGCCGACTTCAACAATTTTTGATGCTCGCTTAATAAATTCAATTTCTGCATCTGATTTAATTAGTCGTACATAGTTAACTAGTAAACTAGCATCAGAGAATTTTGCATTTGGCAGGTTCTTTTTCAAACATTCATAGGATTGTACTGAAAAATAATAAGAATCCATTTCAATTCCAATTCGGCGGTTAGATTGGCCAATTTGCGTTAATATTTTTGCAGCAAATTCACTAGGATGTTTTGTTTTAGAATGAACATGATCTTCTGGATAAGGAATAATATTTTCGTGATATAGCCATGTAGTCGCTTTTGCAGCATTGGCATCCATTTTTCTTCCAATCCAAATTGGCTGATCCTCATCAACAATAACGATTAGCATTTGGTCAACGTAGAATGACCAGCTATTATATCCCGAAAGGTAATTCATATTTGCTGGGTTCGTGACAATTAATACTTCAATTCCTCTTTCCAACATACTTCGTTTTGTTTGATCTAAACGGTTTTTATACTCTTTTAAACTAAATGGCAACATCATAATCCCTCATTTCAGCGTATAAATATTGTTTTGTTTTTTAGTAACCTTTGTTGATTTCATTATAAAGAGAACGATTTTATAAAACATCCGATAATGTGTATGAATTTTCTGAAGTTTCTTTTATACAATTTTGAATCAAACAGGTGGACCCTTTCTCTTTTTTACTGAAAAGTGTATAAAAAGAGAGTCTGAGGTTGGGCCAAAATTAAAAACACCACTTCTCATAGAGAAATGGTGTTTGATTGTTTGTATGTTTGTTGTTAATGCCGACTACATGTTAATAAGTGTTAGCCACTCTCCAGAAACCGCGGCCTACCACTGTAAGCCGCGCAATATCTCCGGAACGTTTAGAAGGGTACATTTTATGTGAGCGGTCCTACACAAAGCCGGTGGCAAAAACGCTACGTCCTGTAGCATTGCCACCATGACCAACGTCCTGTTGGCCTCATAGACAAGTCGAAAAGACATGTTTCAACATGGCTTTGCGGCTTGTGTGCTTAGACCGCTCTCATCAGACACTAGATCAGATTCTTTATTAGAAAAAACTTTTATCAAGTTGGCACGGATGGGCATCGAGTAAAGTAGAATCTTTTATAAATAATAGTGTTTTTTCTAAAATCTACTTTTGTCCTAGCCTCAAACTATATCTCTATATCTTTACAACCCATCAATATTCGAAAGATCTGTATTGATTTGTTCCCTCTTAATAACACCTGTTGACCATACGCGAATACTAAAATCCAATAGGAATAGATCATCGGGATTCACGAGTGATAGTCCAGTTAAAGATTCGATTTTTCTTAACCTGTATAAAAGTGATTGACGGTGAAGGTTTAGATCGCGTGCAGTTTGACTAACATTTCCACTATTTCGGTTATAGCCTATGAACGTATTAATTAAATCCATATCCCGTTTCTCGTCATACTCAACTAACGGTAAAATCGTGGCAGCCATAATTTCTTTTACTTCTGCATTGATTGCCAAATTGAGTAATAACCGATTCATGCGAGTTTCATCAAAGTTTACTCGTTTGCCAATCCCAATTTGTTTCCTTCCCATGTCCAATGCTGCTTTTGCTTTTTTGAAACTATGAGAGAAATCTTGATTCTCTTCTTTATATTTTCCGATTCCCCATGAAAAAGTCACGCTGGGAAATAAATGATTTAATCTTCGTTCAACCAAATCTAAAAAATGATTAACTGAATCAGAAGAGGATTCTTTCTTTACTTCTAAAAAAATAATGATCTGATTTCCTTCATAAGCAAATAACATTTGATGTTTAACAGCTTCAGCTGCAAAGATTAATTCTTCTTTTAAATAAACAATCATTTTTTCTAGCCAATTGTATTTTAAGGATTGTTTTTTGTGATCCTTTTCCATTAATGAATCTAAATTCTCAGGATATCCAATGATACAATCATAGTCGGTATTCAAATTGTATTGAAACTGTTCCGCCTTTGCGTTTTTATATTCCTCGGACAGACTTTCACCCTTAATAAGCCTTAATAGAAAATCATTTTGCAAGCGCATCTCAGCTCTCGTTACAACACTATTTCGAGAAAACCATAATGCACTAGCCATCATAGCATGTTCAATAATATGTATGTCTTGTTGATTCAATTGATACTCTAAATCAGTTAGTACGCAAATTTCACCTTCATGTACTCCATTTGTTTGAATTGACAAGTGATACAAGCTCGAATCTTCGTCTGATATGGTTTTCATTTTAGAGTGTAATGGATGTTGGGAAGCTTTCTTATCTTGATGCATTCTAATCAATCGATTTCTTATACTAAAAACCTTTGTTGGATTAGCACTGCCGGCTGTCGGGCTTCCTTTCTCATTTAATATTAATATGGGAAGACCCAGTTCTTCTTCTACATAACTTGAAATTTCCCCAATATTTTTACCATCTAAAATCATTTGAATTAAATTTTGATGAACATCTTTCGACCGTTTTAAATCATTTTGTTGAATCTGATTTAATTCTCGCATAACTTCATGAACAATATCTGCAAAGCGAATCTCCCACGGGATTTCTATTAATATAAAATTTCTTTCTTCTGCAAATTGAATAATTTCATCAGGAATTTCAAATATATAGCGACCAGTAGCAATGGCCAATGCAGATGCACCAGAATCATATACATCTTTTACAAATTCTAATAAAATATCTAGATCCTCATGACAACCTATTCCTGTAGTAAGTACAAATTCATTTTCTCTGACAAAATTCTCAACGGGACTCTCAATAACTGAAACCCATTCAATTTTCTTGTTACCTAAAACGTCTTTACCTGATTTTACTTTGGAAGTTTTTAGTAGAGGAAGTTGTGTAATATCACGAACATATAGCATTTAAACTTTCTCTCCTTTCGAATGTAATCATTTCAGATTTTTTTAGATGTCCAACATAATAAAAAGAGTATTTAGATTTGTAACCAAGGGGAATAAATATTTATAACATTCCGAAGAATCTATCGCTTGGTAGTTTTTGTAACCCTATATTATACTTTTCTATCAATTTATACAATTATCAATATAGAAAAATAATTCAGAATTAAGAATTTCTCTACATTAATTATTAGAAAATAATTTTTTATCCGTAAAACACAAAATGAAAAACACCTCATAAAAGAGAATTCCAATCTTTTACGAGGTGTTTCAATTTTATTATTTTACTGTTGCATGTTCTTTATAATCACTTTCAACCGCTTTTTCTGACGGCAATTCTTCTTTCCACCAAAGCGCTTTATCAGGATTTTTTAATACTTCGGCGATTTCACTTGCATGTTCGACAGTTGGAGCCGAACCACGTAGCGATCTACCCGCTGTTTCTTTAACAAAAAAGCCAACTACGACAAGTCCGATTACACAAACAACCATTAATAAATACGCAGGAACCATGCTATTATGCGTCATACTAACTAACGAAGCAATAACAAGTGGTGTAGTTCCACCAAATAGAGAGGTAGAAATGTTATAAGTAATCGCGAGTGACCCGTATCGTACTTCTGTAAAGAATAAAGATGGTAATGTTGCAGGAAGCGTTCCTTGGAAAGCAGCAAGCATAATACCTAGGATAAATAATCCTAAAAAGACAACAAAATCATGTCCAGTACCCATCATGATAAATGCAGGTATACTAAGTAAAATAGTTCCAATCAATGCACCTATCACAATGCGATTGCGGCCAATTCGATCGCTCCAATAACCCGCAGCCAAAATGATTGGAATAATCAAAACCATCACAAGAAGTGAATACGCTAATCCTTTTGTTTCACCATAACCAAGCTCTTGAGTTAAATAAGATGGCATATAAGTGAGAACCATATAAAGCGCTGTATTATAAAACAATACAATTCCAATACAAATTAGAAGAGGTTTCCAATGATTTGTCAAAATTTCTTTAATAGAAACTTGATGACTTTCTTCTTCCTTCACTTCTTCCATAGCCTTAAATGCAGGCGTTTCCTCTAGACGGGAACGTAAATAAAAACCAATGATTCCTAAAGGACCGGCAATCAAAAATGGAATTCTCCAACCCCATTCAACCATCTTTTCAGGACCTAAGATGAACGTCAATAAAGTAACTAATGCAGCGCTGACAGAGAAACCTACGAGAGTTCCGACTTCTAAACCACTCGCTAAATAACCGCGCTTTTTATCTGGAGTTGACTCTGCTATGTATGTCATAGCTCCCGCATACTCGCCTCCAGTTGAAAATCCTTGGACTAATCTAGCAATCAGTAGCAAAACGGGAGCTGCTACCCCTATAGTCGAATAGCTAGGAATCAGACCGATAAACAATGTAGAGGCTGCCATCATTATTAATGTAAGAGCAAGGATTTTCTTTCGACCTACTCGATCTCCCAACATTCCAAAAACATAACCACCGATTGGACGGGCGATAAAGGCAATGGCAAATGTGGCAAACGCATAGATTAATTGATAGGAAGGATCAATCTCTGGAAAAAAGACTTTCCCAATGGTAACTGCTAAATATGCATACACACCGAAGTCAAACCATTCGATTGCGTTACCAAGTGAAGTAACGAAAACCGTTCGCTTAGCAGCCTTAGCGTCTACAACAATTACATCTTCTTTTTTCAACTTACTCTCAAACTTTCCTAAAGAATTCCTTTGTTTACTAACCATACTTTTCCCTCCTTAAAAACTTGAATTTTTATCACACTTCTTCCCCCAACATCCAAATGGTTTTCTTAAAAAGAGCACCACATGAACAGTTGGAAATAATTAGATTGCTAATACTGATCCCTCATCCTACCTAAGAATGCTCGTCCACATACAAGGAACATTCAGTCCTTGTATAATTTAAAACTTACTTTTTTCTAAAAATAGGAACGATTTTTTTAAAGCTTTTCTCTATCAAAACCTATTATTCTACAATTTTCTATATATTCACAATATTAATTAAATTGTTTAATCTGCACAATATTCAATTTGTATGAAGTTTCTTTTTTACTTTTTAGACAATATAACTACAAATTAATATAGGTAGTGGGCTAACACTTTTAAGCGTGATTTATATTAGGATGTAAGCTTTGAATTGGATGCTAAATCGACCACAAATGTGGTTGAGATTATAGGTTAAACGAAAAAGCAAAAACGCCAAAACCATGAATAATGATTTTGACGTTTAATGGGATAAAGTATGAGCCAGTTAGTTTTGCCCGAGGAATGCAATACTTAATAGAAGGTCATCTTGAAATGTTGAATTGCATAATTACTCCGACGCTACCTGCCATTCATCGTCGTTATGATTCGGGTAAATGCCACTTATAAATTCAAACTTCATATAATAACTTAGTAAATTATTACCATCCAATTAGGCCCCACCTTTACCATTTTTCATATTTTTGACATCCCTTTTCCTGAGTAATATTTGCTATAATCAAAATGTATACAATATCAATCATTTGACATTAATTCTAATTTCCATGAAATAATGTTGAAATTTTACATAACAATTTTATTGTTTTAAACAAATAATATATGTCTTTTTCATTACACGTTAATCAATTATTTACTAGATTTAATAAAGAATTCACTCATTTCATATTATCGATTCGAAAGTTCTATAAAAGCACTATTTTACTATTAAATAATAAAAGTTATGTGAGGGTAGTTAAAATGATTAAAAAGTTTTTTAAAAAAATAAATGAGCAAGAGCAACTCTTTATAGAAAACGAATTAAATCTCAAGCCTGAAATATATGACTATTTAAATGCGGTAGTTAAATTAGATTCAAGTGGGAATATCATTTCTTGCAACCAGATATTTCTTAACAGATTTGGATTTAACGAACAAGATTTAAAAAATCCCTTTTTTGATCTTCTGCTAAAAGATACCTCTTCAAAAGTTAATAATTACTTTGAAAATGCTATATCAGGAAAAACTCAGATATTTAATGCTGTAGGTTTCCCGAAAAAAGGAAAGCCAATCGATCTCAAGATGATCCTTATACCTATCAAAAGTAAAACAAGTAAAGAAGTTTATGTCATTTTAAAAGATAACACTGACTTGCAAAAGCAAGAAAAGAAGCTCAATCAATTTATTAAAATGCGAGAAGCGTTTGATGAAGTCGATTATATTTGTAGTTTTTACTATGATGCAATTAATGATTTCCTTTATTTTTCTAAGCAAATCGCGGATATGCTTCAAATCAATCCACAATCGACATTTACACCTTCTTTTAACCACTTCTTACGCTATGTACACCCTGAAGATAGGGAGCGTTTAAGAGATACACTGCAAACTGCATTGAACAAAAAGACTGGTTTTGAAATCGAATATCGTCTAATCCGACAAGATCAAACGTTCTGCCTCGTGAAGGAACAAACGGGAATACTTCTCGATAAAAAAGGGAATCTGGAAGGATTAGTTGGGTTTATTCAAGATATTACTGATCACACGATATCTAGCGAAGTACTGAAAAAAGAAAAACAAATGAATATACTTTACGACAACCCAGATGTAGGAATCTGGTCTTTAGATATTCAAAGAGGTAGGTATCTAGATATTTCAAATGGAGTTAACTATATAACAGGTTATACAATAGATGATTTTAATAATGGTCTTCAATGGTCTTCCCTTATTCATCCTGAAGATTTACAGACATATTTGAGTAACCAACCTAAATTAGCAACAGGAAATATCATTAAACATCAATATCGAATAAAACATAAAAATGGTAGTTATCGATGGCTTCAAGATTATGTAATCCCTGAATTGGATAATAACGGGAATATGGTGCGCTTATTTGGTCTAATATCTGACATTACAGAACAAAAAGCATTAGAAGAAAAAATTAGCTTCATGGCTAATTATGATACTTTAACGAAATTACCTAATCGTTATAAGTTCATAGAAACTTTAGATCTATTAATCGATCAGTATGCCGACACCAATAATAAATTTGCTGTCTTAAAATTAGATATTGATGGCTTCAAATATGTTAACGACACTCTCGGAAATCAAGCTGGAGACGAGCTATTAATATTATTTAGTAACCGTATTCAAAAGCATTTAACATCAAAAGATATGCTTGCTCGCCGTGGTGGGGATGAATTTATGATTCTAATTGAAACTATAGAGTCAATTGAGGCACTAAAAATATTAATCAATAAGATGATCGAAGGTATGAATAAGCCATTTAATTTAAATGGTTACCAATTATATATCACTGCAAGTATTGGGATTAGTACCTATCCCGAAAATGGATTAACAAGTTTAGAATTAATGAGAAATGCTAATCTTGCATTACATCAGTCGGTAAAAGGTGGGAAAAATAACTATTCTATTCTTTCACACTCTAGTAGTATTCAATCCTATAAAGACTACAGTATTGCTAGAGACCTAAAAAAGGCAGTAGAGAATAAAGAAATGACTTTATATTTTCAACCACGCGTTAACGCTAAAACTAATCGAATCATTGGTGCAGAAGCTCTAATCCGCTGGAATCACCCCGAGTGGGGGCTTGTTTCCCCATCTGAATTCCTTACTATTGCTGAAGAAAATGGTTTAATTACGGAGATTGATGATTGGGTTTTAAATGAAGTATGTCGCCAAATAAGAAATTGGAAAAATAACAGCATAAATGTTGTTCCGATTTCAATTAATATTTCAGCTGTCCATTTTCTGATTCCAAATTGGCCAAATAAAGTTGCCACGATTATTCAAGAGACTGGAATTCAAGCAGATGACATTGAATTTGAAATTACCGAAAGTACCATCTTAAGCAATTCCGAAGTGGTTAAAAATTCAATTTTCAGTTTAAAAGAACTAGGAATTAAAATTTCCTTAGATGATTTTGGAACAGGTTTTTCTTCCCTTTCCTACTTAACTCAATTTCCTTTTGATTTAATTAAAATTGATAAATCCTTTATTCGAAACATGCACCAAAGTGATCGTGACTTGCATCTCACTAAATCAATTATTTATATGGCAAAAGGATTAAAACTAAGAGTAGTAGCGGAAGGCGTAGAAACTGTTAAACAATTAAAAATACTTCAAGATGAAGACTGTCATGAAATTCAAGGCTATTTATTCAGTCAGCCTGTCCCTCTAAATGAATTTAAATTACTTTTACAGAAAAAAGTATTGCCTCCAGTAGATGCAGAACAAAAAGCAAAACAAAGCAAGAGGCGTCATTACCGCTTGAATTTCCCTTCTCCGCTTGAAGCTGACATGGAACTAGTATCAATTGCAGGCCGTAGAATGAAATTAGGCGTATCAAAAGTATTAATTGAAGACATTAGTATTGGTGGTCTACGATTTATCTCTAATCTTAAATTACCTACAAGAGGCGATGTAATTTACCAGTTTAAATCAGAAATCCTTGGAGAATTCATTACATTGAAGGGTAGTATCGTTTGGAAAGAAGAGGTAAACGAAGATTTAATGGAATATGGAATTGAATTTAATATTAACACAATGGAGCGAGCTTCACTTTCAACTCTACTAGATTCTTTTAATATTTTATTAAACAATGGTACAAGCTTGCCACCATACAGAAAAGTGAGTGTAGCTAAATCTCAATATTTTAAGTAGGATCACAAGCTCGAATCTACTCGGCAAACTATCAAATAATAGGTACTGTTGCTAGAGTTTTAAAGTAATCTTGTTATGATTTCTAAACTTTCGAAGGGAGGTAAACAATGAAAATTTACGTTAAAAGGATCATTATCATCTCAACACTAATCATAGTCTCTTCACTATTTGATATTTTAGATGATACCATCATTCGAATATTTAACTTCCAAGATGAGGGGACATTCGAAATTACGGTAGATTTTATCGGTCCTATTATAGAGGTTTCTTTAATGTTTTGGGCTCTGTTATCTGGTAAAAAAGCTGTATGCCAAATAAAAAACGAAGAAGAGCAATACAAACGCTTGGTCCAATTATCACCCGAAGCCATATTAATTCATAAAAAAGGAAAAATCATTTATATAAATGAAACTGGAGCAAATTTATTTGGATTAAGTTCTGCAAATGATTTAATTAATCGGAACCTAGAGGAATTTGTCCATCATGATTCTAAGGACATTATTAAAAAGTTAAAGGAAAACTCCAATCAGTTCCCGAATCGTGAATTTAATGAGCAAATCAAGTTTAGAAGAGCTGATGGTGCCATGATTTATTTGGAATTCAAATCAACGAAGATTGAATTCAAAGGTCAATCTGTTCGAGAACTGATTGCAAGAGATATCACCATTCAAAAGCATGAATTAGATAATGTTAAACGTTTAGCTTTTGAAGATGAGTTAACTGGTTTGCCAAACCGAAGAGCTATCATGGACAAACTCTCACAATTAATGAAAACATCAAAAAAGGAACAAACAAAAATTGGTGTAATGTTTATTGACTTGGATGGATTTAAACAAGTAAATGACTCCCTTGGTCATGACTGTGGAGATATCCTTCTAAAACAAGTTAGTAAATTATTTCAAAAATGTGTAGCAGAAAAAGGGATTGTCGCAAGATTAGGTGGCGATGAATTTTTAGTGATATTCGATCAAATAAGTGACCAAGATTGTATAATGGTTGCAGAAAAAATGATTGAAAGTCTCAATTCTCCTATTATTATCTTTGGAAAAAGGGCTCAAGTTACACCAAGTATTGGAATAGCGCTATATCCCCAACATGGACTTGAAGCGACAGAGTTAATTAAGAATGCTGACATGGCTATGTATCAGGCAAAACAACGGGGAAAAAATAATTATCAAATATATGAGACTCTTAATAAAAGAAATAACATCATTTAAAAAGTAATTCTACAAAAGTAGAATTGCTCAGACTGTAGACAAACTCGAAATTTCGAGTTTGCCTACAGTCTTTTTTCTTTTAAAATAAAAGTAATAGTTTTTGAAATAGAGTTAGTTGATCT
>NZ_JAFBDY010000012.1 GCF_016908465.1 Lysinibacillus composti
GATCAACTAACTCTATTTCAAAAACTATTACTTTTATTTTAAAAGAAAAAAGACTGTAGGCAAACTCGAAATTTCGAGTTTGTCTACAGTCTGAAATGCTCTTCTATATTATGAAGAGCATTTTTTAATGGAATCACTTCTAAGTAACGAATCCTTTTAGTTTACATAATATCATTATTTGTTTCTATTTCTTTTTTGCAAATATTCTTGACGTTGTTCAGTTGGGACCATGTCTCCCCCTGTTGACCAAACGATGTGTGTAGACTTAGTCATTTTTTCAACAAGATAAGTTGCTTCTAAATAGTCTTTACCCTCTTTTACCAATTGAATAGGTCCAAAAACACCTGCGTGTGCTGATGGCTCCATGAAGATATTCTCTTGTTCGTACATCCCTATTAAACTATCGAATAAGAAATCATCATCTACTGTATAACAGCCACTAATGATTGGGTCCATCATCTTTCCTACGAATTTTGAAGCACGTCCTACGGCAAGCCCATCTGCTTCAGTTACATTTGTTAATCCGATATCTGATACTGCAATTTGGTCGTGTAATCCTGTCATCATTCCTATTAACATACAAGGCGATTGCAATGGTTCACCAAAGAAAATGTGTACATGCTCTCCATAAATTGCTTTTAATCCATATGCAACACCACCAGGTCCACCACCGACACCACACGGTAAATATACAAACAATGGATGGTTTTCATCCACCTGAATATTTACTTCTTGTAGTTGTTTTTGAAGTCTTAATGCTGAAACAGCGTACCCAGAAAATAAGTCAACTGAATTCTCGTCATCAATAAAATGACATGTTGGATCTAACTCCGCTTGCTTTCTACCTTCTTCTACCGCGAGGCTGTAATCTGATTCATATTCAATTACATGGACTCCCTTACTACGTAACATTTGCTTTTTCCAAGTTTTAGCATCATGTGACATATGTACGGTAACTTGAAAACCTAATTTTGCTCCCATAATACCTATACTTAGCCCTAAGTTACCCGTTGAACCAACTGCAATTTTAAATTGACTAAAAAATTCTTTAAAAAATGGATCCTGTAATTTTGCATAATCATCATGAATTGAAAGATAACCATGTTGTATTGCTAAGTTTTCAGCATACTTTAATACCTCATAAATTCCACCTCGCGCCTTAATGGATCCTGAGATTGGAAGTGAATGGTCACATTTTAATAAAAGCTTTCCAGGTAATTCAATTTCATACTTTGCTTCAATTTGCTTCTGCATAGAAACAATTTCTTTAATCGGCGATTCGATAATTCCTTCCTGTTGAGATGTTTGAGGAAATGCCACTTTTATATAAGAAGAAAATCGTTGAAGTCTTGTAGCCGCATCTTCTACCATATCAAAAGTAAACTCACCGTTATTCAATAGTTGATTTTGTTTATTCGGATTAATCCATAATACTGGTTCCCCTTTCCTCACATCACCAAGTAAAGGGAAATTTTTAACCAATTTATATATATTTACATTTTCCATCAGCTTTTTGCCTCCTTTTTTGCAATTATTGCACGTTCACAAAGTGTTCGAAAATTTTTTTCGAACAAAATATTATTTTCCTCCGTGCGCTTTTTTGGACCTTTTGTTCTTCCACCAGCGCGTCTGAATTTTGCACTTTCATAACGAAATGTGAGCAACTGATCAATGTTGCCTGATGTCATTTCCCTTCCATTTTGATCGATTACATAAGCCCCTTTTGCTAAACACATTGCAGCTAACCCATAATCTTGTGTAATGACGATGTCAAACTTTGAAACCGTATTCACTAGCTTAAAATCAACGGAATCAGGACCTTTCGGCACCATAATTGTTATTGCATTTTCTCTCTCAATCCGATGTGATGTATCGCAGAATAAGATTGTATTAATCTCATATTGTGATGAAATAGATAGCGCCAAATCTATAACAGGACATGCATCTGCATCGATAAGTAATTGTAAAATAAGTCTTCACCATCCAATCAATTTATTAGTGAAAAACAGGTTAAATGTTTTTTTAATATAGTAATAATTTCATTATATCTAATTGCGGTATTATTATCATCTAAAAACAAGATTGAATAGTTAGAAAAATCTTAATAACATAAAAGCAACAAAACATTTGGAGGGTTACACAATGACGTTAGAAGTATTAAGCAAAAAATCAGCAGCACAGCAGTACGTTGACTCAGTATTTGAACAATTAAAACAAAAAAATTCACATCAAGTTGAATTCTTACAAGCCGCAGAAGAGATCTTTATTTCACTTGTACCAGTGTTTGAACAACATCCTGAATATATTGAGCACAACATTCTTTCACGCATTGTCGAGCCAGATCGCATCATTTCATTCCGTGTAACATGGCAAGACGATCAAAATCAAGTTCATGTAAACCGTGGTTACCGTGTTCAATTTAACAATGTAGTTGGACCATACAAAGGGGGACTTCGCTTCCACCCAACTGTTAATGAATCAATTATGAAATTTTTAGCATTTGAACAAATCTTTAAAAATTCTTTAACTGGTCAACCTATTGGTGGCGGTAAAGGTGGTTCAGATTTCAATCCAAAAGGTAAATCTGATTCTGAAATTATGCGTTTCTGCCAAGCCTTCATGACTGAATTATACCGTCATATTGGTCCAGATGTCGATGTTCCTGCAGGAGATATTGGTGTAGGTGGACGAGAAATTGGCTATTTATGGGGTCAATATAAACGAATTCGTGGTGCTTATGAAGCTGGCGTGCTTACAGGTAAACAACCAGGATATGGCGGTTCATTAGCTCGTAAAGAAGCTACTGGATACGGTTTAGTATATTTCGTTGAGCAAATGCTACTAGATGCAAACGAAACTTTCGAAGATAAAATCGTTGCTGTTTCTGGTTCAGGTAATGTTGCAATCTATGCGATTGAAAAAGCTCAACAATTTGGCGCTAAAGTAGTTACATGTTCAGATTCATCTGGCTATATTTACGATCCAACAGGTATTGATTTAGAAGTCCTAAAAGAAATCAAAGAAGTTAAAGGCGATCGTATCTCAACTTATGTAAACTATCGTCCGAATGCAGTCTATACTGAGGGATGCACTGGTGTTTGGTCAATTCCATGTGATATTGCCCTTCCTTGTGCAACACAAAATGAAATTAATGGAGATTCTGCTCGCACATTAATTTCTAACGGTGTTAAAGTAGTAGCTGAAGGTGCAAACATGCCATCAGATTTAGAAGCAATTAATGAATTCTTAAATAATGGTATTTTATTTGGCCCAGCAAAAGCAGCTAATGCAGGCGGTGTGGCTGTATCTGCCCTAGAGATGGCACAAAATTCTAGCCGTATTTCTTGGACATTTGATGAAGTAGATGGAAAATTACGTAACATTATGAAATCAATTTATTCTGAAAGTAAAGAAGCAGCTGAAAAGTACGGTTACGCAGGCAATTTAGTTGTGGGAGCTAATATTGCTGGTTTTGTTAAAGTAGCAAATGGTTTACTAACTGAGGGTGTATATTAATATATAGTTTGTATTAAGTTGAAGTACATTTTACCTATAGCATCTTAAAGGGGGATGCTTAGGTGAAATGTACTTCTTTTTTTGTAGCACATTTACTTGTTGAAGTTCCGTTGTTTGTTTCTAGGTAACTTATCATATTTTTTATTATAAATGTCTTACGCCCAAACATGCTTCATAAATTACCATGAGGTGATGACATGAATAAGCTGGAACATCCAGTATATGATGAAAAACTGAATCCCCTTTTAAGCATTTGGACACAGCCTAAAAAAACAATTAGTTATGTGATTAAACACAAGAGTATATCTTATGTAATTTTATTATTAAGTATTTGTACGATTGGTAGCATATGTACTAGTTTAATTGACAGTGAACTATACCCACATATCCCTATATGGGGAATAATTGCTTTACTTCTCATACTTTCTCCTATTGTTGGAATTCTTACAAACACAATTTACACCTTTATTTTTATGTTATTTGGTAGGCTTTTTAATGGAATTGCAACCTTTACCGATCTTTTTAAAGCCCTTTCTCTTGTCTATATCCCATACGTAATATTAATCCCCTTTTATTTAATATGGATGATTGTTGATTCAAAAAGCTTGTTTTATCCTGATTTTGCTGATTCAATCGCCTTCCCTCTTTTTGTACTATTCCTTACCTTTATTGTATTTATTTGGTCTTTTGTTCTATCCGTTATTGCAGTTGCTGTAACACATAACATTTCTTACTGGAAAGCAATCCTCGCCATTTTACTCCCTACTATCCTATTATCTATTTTAATGTTCATTATCATATTTATGTTTATTTTAATTATTATTATCATGGGGGTTTCATTTGCCTAACTATTCCCATCTAACTCGAAGTTGTTTTATAAAAGGTCCTGCTATTTCTTTGTCATTCCGATTAAAACGAAGCTGGCAGGGCTTTTTGATTTCATTTATTAAAAAGTGTTCAATATTGTCCAACTATTCTAAATTTCAAAAATATGGTACAATTTATCTTCATTAAGTCGGATTTTAAGATGAATTAATTCTGCTTCTAAAATACAAAATCCGGACGCAATTACGCGAAGTCGCAATTGATTTAACATATTGTAATAAAAGGAGGAATACCTATGACAAATGTTGTACGTAGTGAAGTAAACATTAAAGAAACTTGGGATTTGACGCATCTCTTTCCATCAGACATTGCGTTTGAAGAAGCATTAAACAATGCTATTCACGATGCAACTACTATTGAACAATCATATAAAGGAACTATTAAAAACGCATCACAAGTGATCAAAGTTTTACAGGCTTATGAACAATTACTTAATAAATTAGATCCTATAGGAAACTACAGTAGTCTTGCATTAAGCGTAGATCAAACAGATGAAGTAGCACAAATGCGCGCTTCAAAAGTAGGTCAAACTTACTCAAAAATTAACGCTCAGCTTTCATTTATTAAAAGTGAATGTATAGAGCTTAATGAAACTGTTTTGATAAAAGCAAAAGAGCAAGCCCCTCAGTACACAATATTCATTAATAAATTAATTCGTCAAAAACCATACCAACTACATCCTGAAGCTGAAAAAGCTCTTGCTGCTTTTGGTACCACTTTCGAAGCACCATACGAATTATATAACACTACAAAATTAGTTGATCTAGAGTTTCCAAATTTCGATGCAGAAGATAAAAGTTATCCTTTAAGTTACAACTTATTCGAGGGAGATTGGGAAGTTGAAAATAATACTTCTATTCGCCGCGCTGCGTTTGATGCGTTTTCGAAAAAATTACGAGAATATCAACATACAACTGCAAAAACCTATGATACTCATTTAAAAATCGAAAAAACAGAGGCAGATTTAAGAGGATATGAGTCAGTTTTCGATTTCCTATTGTTTAAACAAGATGTTGACCGAAATCTATATAACCGTCAGATTGATTTGATTACTACAGAATTAGCTCCACATATGCAACGTTATGCGAAACTTTTACAAAAAGTCCATGGCCTTGATCAGATGACTTTTGCTGATTTAAAAATTTCATTAGACCCATCCTATGAACCTAAAATTACGATTGAAGAATCTCGCAAATATATGAAAGACGGATTATCCATTATGGGTGAGGATTATCGCAGAATGTTAGATTTAGCATTTGATGAACGATGGATTGACTTTGCACAAAATAAAGGGAAATCTACTGGTGCATTTTGTGCCGCGCCCTATGGAGCACACCCGTATGTTTTAATCTCATGGACTAGTCGTATGAATGAGGTATTTGTGTTAGCACACGAGTTAGGACATGCTGGTCATTTTTATTTAGCTAATGCGAAACAAAATATATTTAATGCTGAACCTTCTCTATATTTTATTGAAGCTCCATCAACGATGAATGAAATGTTAATGGCGAATTACTTATTAGCTAATTCTAGCGATGCACGTTTTAAACGTTGGGTTATCTCAACCATTATCTCTCGCACATATTATCATAATTTTGTTACCCATTTACTAGAAGCAGCATATCAACGTAAAGTCTATGAGCTTATAGATGAAGGTGGTAGTGTGAGTGCTAGTATTCTTAATAATATTAAAAGAAAAGTATTAGAGGACTTCTGGGGTGATGTTGTCGAAATTAACGAAGGTGCAGAACTAACTTGGATGCGTCAGCCTCATTACTATATGGGATTATATCCGTATACTTATTCAGCAGGTCTAACAATTGCAACACAAGTTTCTCAAAGAATCCTTCATGAAGGTGATGTCGCTGTTCAGGATTGGCTACAAGTATTAAATGCAGGTGGTACAAAATCACCTGTTGAACTTGCCAAGATGGCTGGTGTTGATATAACAACAGAGAAGCCATTACGTGATACAATCACTTACATTGGATTGTTAATTGATCAACTAGAACGATTAACAGAAGAGATTGAAAAATAATTAGGAGGCATCTTGAAGGTCGGTCATGTGCCACGCCTTCAAGATCCCTATTTATTTATAAATATTTATAGTTTATTCTATTTGTTTAATTGTTGCTGATATAGAGTAGAAACACCAGTATTAATGGCAGCGTCACCTACTGCTTTAGCCACAACATTCGCTACACGTTCATCCAATGATTTAGGGATAATAAAATCTTCGCTTAATTCCTCATCTGATACTAATGATGCAATGGCTCTCACTGCAGCAATTTTCATTTCTTCATTAATATCAGTTGCTCTTACATCTAATGCACCTCTAAAAATACCAGGAAATGCAAGCATATTATTAACTTGGTTTGGATAATCTGAACGGCCTGTCCCCATGATTCGTACACCCCATGCTAGCGCATTTTCATAAGTAATTTCAGGATTTGGATTTGCCATTGCAAATACAATTGGATCAGCATTCATCGATTTAATATGCTCTTCAGTTAATAAATTTGCTACTGAAACTCCGATAAATACATCTGCACCAACTAACGCCTCATCAAGACTTCCACGTAAATTCTGTGGATTTGTATGTTTTGCTATCTTGTCTTTCATTGGGTTCATGCCATTTTCTCGACCTTCATAAATAATGCCAGTTGAATCACACATAATCATATTCTTATACCCAAGTTGTAATAATAAACGCAAAATAGCAATACCAGCTGCTCCTGCACCATTAATCACAATTTTTAAATTTCCTTGTTCTTTTTTTACGATTTTTAGTGCATTTATTAACCCCGCTGCTACTACAATTGCAGTTCCGTGTTGGTCATCGTGAAATACAGGAATATTAGCTTCTTCACGTAATCTCGATTCAATTTCGAAACATCTTGGTGCTGAAATATCCTCTAAATTAATGGCACCAAAAGTAGGAGAAATCGCTTTAACAATACGCACAATTTCATCCACATCTTTCGTATCTAAGCAGATTGGAACTGCATCTACATTACTAAACTTTTTGAGTAGTAATGCCTTTCCTTCCATTACAGGTAGTGCTGCTTCTGGACCGATATCCCCTAAACCTAATACTGCTGTACCGTCTGTTACGACCCCAACTAAATTTCCTTTGATTGTATAGTCATAAACTTTGGTTGGATCTTTTGCTATTTCAACACAAGGGGCTGCAACACCAGGAGAATATGCCAAACTTAAATCGTGCGTATTATCAATTGGAACTTTCGGGCTTATCTCCATTTTCCCATTATTTTGTTTATGCATTTCTAATGATTTTTTATTCAAGTCCACACGCGCCACCCTTTCAACAACAATAGTTTTCTATAGTTTTGTATGATATTTCTTTATTAACTTAAAGTCAATTCAATTTGCGTAAAATTTACGTTTATATTTTAGTATTTCTTCGTTTAAACAATAAATTCATCTATTGTGTGATTTTTCACAAAATAACAACCGCAGAATTGTACAAAAAAATTATTATATCAAAAAAAACACAGGGAAACGCTTCCATTTTATGAACCCTTGTATAAGTACTAAGAATATGTGAATAAATACACGTTTTACTTTCTTATTCTATATATGAAAATATTCACAAACTTTTTTTGTTTTTCAGATGAATTACGATTCAGTTTGTCACAAAATGTTCATAATTAATTGATTTAATTTTTTATATCCCCTTCTGATTTACTAAAATGTTGTTTTGAATTTTACATTTTTTGTCCATATTATAAAGAAGATTTTCTCTATGGAAGGGGAATATATGTGGATTTAAAACCTCAATTTTATATTGAACTAAAAAAAGGAATCGATTTCATTGGTGATATTCATGCTTGTTTTGATGAATTTATCACTTTACTGAACTTACTTGGATATGTTCAAAACAAAGATGGCCTTTACGTTCATCCGGAAGGAAGAAAATTTATGTCTGTTGGTGATGTCATGAGTAGAGGACCAGAGTCTTTAAAAACAATGATCTTCTTTCAACAACACGTTGAACAAAAATTAGCTTATATGACTGATAGTAATCATGGTTGGAAAATCGCACGCTGGCTTGATGGGAGAAAAGTGATACTAAAGCATGGCGATGAAAAAGTAGAAGAGGAATTTATTGAATATGAAAAACAGAATGGAAGCGACAGAACGAATCGATTAAAGAAGAAATTAAAACACCTACTTTTAAACGCGCCATCACACTACGTTATCGTAAATGATGGGAAACAGGTGGCTGTTTGTACCCATGCAGGTATTAAGGATGATTTCATCGGGAGAGAGTCTTCTGGCATTAAAAACTTTTGTCGCTATGGAGATGTTTCCGGTGTTGATGAAAACGGAAAACCAATTCGTAAAGATTGGTTTCAAAATCGCCAGGGGGATTTATTAATAATTTGGGGGCATGATCCAAAACCAGAGCCTTTAATAGTTAATCAATCAATAAATATTGACCAAGGTGCTGTGTTTGGTGGTAAATTGACTGCTTACCGCTATCCAGAAGGAGAATTTGTGTTTGTAAAAGCGAACAAGGATTACTCGAACTCCCCGCATAACCCGATTTTGTCGAAATAATAAACATCTTCATTAGAAATCATATAGTTTAAAGATGCAAAAAATATTGAGTAGTAAACAGCACAGTCTAATTTGTGAATAAAATTATCCCAACAGCGAAACAGCAATTTAATTTAGTAAAAAAGCTTCCAAAATGCGAAATTTCCACATTCCGAAAGCTTACTTAAGGTTGGTAGCCCAGTATATTAGTAATGATCAATTAGTAATGGTAAGAATTCTTCAGACACGTATGTTTTATTTGGTTCTAACAATGCAGGAGCATTTTCGAATTTTCGGATTGATTTATTGTAGCCATAGTCTAAAGATCCACGAGTAACGGTGAAGGAAACCGCCCCTTTCGAAATAATGGCACCCTTCCCTGTTGACTCGACTTTAAATCCGAGCTTCTGAGCAACTAAACGAAGAGGAATCATTTTCACACCATTTTTTACATAGTAGTCTTCATTTGCGATTTTAATAGCTTGATCGAGATCTGAAAGTTCTGATTCTAAAACTATTATTTTGCTCGGTGAAGTTTGTGCTGGATAGCTTTCTAACACTACATCATAGAAAATGACAACCTCTTTATTCACCAAATCACTAGCCAATAATTTCTTACCTGATAAATTAGAAATAATTGTTTCATCATTTACTGTTATGATTAAATCCTTTTTTTTGTTAAGAAAATCTTTGTCAAATTTATCTACTTTAACAGTACCAGTTTCTTCTGTTTGGACTATGACCATTTCTGGTGCATATTGTGGAGGATAAATTAAAATCATTGGTTTATTTGAATCTACATAGGCCGTAAATTGCATACCTTCTTTTAATTCAATCTCTTTCCCACTGTTGTCAAGCATGATCGTTTTTTCATCGAATGTAAAGCTATGTGTTTCATTCCCTTTACTAAATTCAGCTAAAAAAGTCCCATTTTCATTCTTAGTAATTTTGGAAACAGTTCCTACAAGTTGTAAGAAGTTAGTTTCAGTTTCTTTTTCAGTTTGGACTGACTGAGTATTTACCGTTGAAGCCTGTGCGCTTGTCGCTGTAAACACACTGCCACAAATCAATGTTGTAGCCAATATTGCTGAATACGCTTTTTTCATTTTTCTCTCTCCTTTTCAATTACTTCGTACAATTAGTCGACCCACATTTGAAAAGGTTACACATTTATGGAAAGATTTGAATATAAAAATGCCTCCAAGTCCTTGGAGGCATTAGTATTATTATTCGTTTTCACCAGTTTCAATGTCGTATTCTGTAATCCAATCACTAAAACTTCCGATATAAAGTCGAATATTTTCATATCCTTCATCAGCTAGTACTGCATATAATGGTGACGCTGTTACTCCAGAACCACAATAAACAACTACCTCTTCATCTTTTCCTACTTTTTGTAGAAGCTTTTCATTAGCTGCTATGTGTGTTCCTTCTTTTAACTGTTCCCAATCGAAGTTTTTAGCTGTAGGTATATGTCCTGCTTTAACGTCAATTGGCTCATTCTCGCCACGATAACGGACTGCTGAACGTGCATCGAGTAAAGTCGCTTGTTCCTTCTTTTCAACTATCGATTTCACATCTTGTCGGTTCGCATAAATGGATTCATCCCATTTTAGCGTTACAGAAGAACGATTAAAGGATGAAATTGCATCTGTCAATTTAAATCCAGCTGCCCGTAACGCTTCAAAACCGCCATTCACTACAAAGACTTTTGAAAATCCGGCATACTTCAGCATCCACCAAGCTCTTGGAGCAAAAGGAGCACCACCTTGATCATAAACATAGACAGGTTCATTCGGTGTAAGTCCTGCTTCTTCAACTAAATTTTGAAGTTGCTTTTTAGATGGCATTGGATGACGGCCTTCTGATTTCGACATATCTGATAAGTCACGTTCTAAGTGCCAATAAACTGCACCTTCTATATGCGATTCATTATAACTTTGTTGTCCCCATTGTTGATCTTGTAAGTTAAATCGAGTATCGATAAAACGTGCATTCTTCTCTTGAATCTCAGTTGCTTTTACAAAAACTTTCCCCAAAGTTATACCCCCGTTTTTTGTAATTCATGGAAGATTTCCTTCCAAGTAGCAAGTCTACTTTCTTCTTGTAATAATAGACGTTCTGTTTCGATTTGTTGTATCGCTTGATGTTGAATAAACTCTCTTAACTTTTCCGCTTCGTCTTCAATGAATTTAATTGCCCATGTGTAAATATTAGATTTCTCATTTTCTACATAGCTTTGTGCATCAGGTTTTGTTAATTCCTCTAATGCTTCTTTCAACTTCTCTTTTTCATTCTTTTCAAAGAATGCTTTTGCATTTTTGAAATATGATTTAACAGAACTATATTTAGCTATGTTTTCGAATGGTCCTTTAAAATCTAATAAATCTGGTTCATCTGACTCAAATGCTAAAAATGAGAAGCTTGTATTTAATTCTTTTAATGAACGAACATCATCTTTATAGCGATCTTGCATTTTCTTTTGGACAAATTGAGCTAGTCGGAAATTAGTTACTCGAAGCTCTTGAGCAAAGTCAAATCGTAAAGCACTTAATGTTTCCTTTAATGCAACATCTAGTGCAGTTTGTGCTGGCATCGCAGCAAATGTAGACGGATTATAACTTTCTCTAAAGAAATCAGGATAACGATAGTAAACTCGTTGCATAACGTAGTACAGTAATTCATCTAATTCTTGTTTTACATCACTTTCTACCATATTCGTAGACGTCGTACTATACGTTTTACGGATATATTGTTCTAATTCTTTCAACTCTGCTAATCGTTCATCTTTACGCAATAGGTTTTGCTCAGTTTGTTTAATTAAGCCATGTAGTCGTTGATGAGTCTTTTCGACTTCTTCATGCAATGCTTGAATAGCTATATTTGCTAAATCCTCGTTTAAGAATTGGTGGAATGCCTGTTCGAATGGAGCCATTCCAGATTGTAGATCCTTCTGTTCTACCTTTTCGTGTAGAGCATTTAAACTTGATACCCCATATAATTTCGGGAATCGAATACCGAAACGTTGAAGCTCATTGCGTACATAGTCTTTAACATCTTCTTCTTCTTCTTTAGTTGATGCTAGGTCAATTGCATTAACGACGAAGAACATTTTATCTAGCTCAAATGCATCTTTAACACGACCTAATTGAATTAAAAATTCGCGGTCTGCTTTTGCAAAAGCGTGATTATAGTACGTAATAAATAGAATTGCATCCGCATTTCGAATATAGTCAAAGGCAACACCTGTATGTCTTGCATTAATTGAATCTGCTCCTGGTGTATCAACAAGCGTAACACCCATTCGAGTTAAAGGAGAATCATAATAGAAATCAATATTATCTACAAAACATGAACGATTTTCTTGCGCAACGAAGAGTTCGAATTCATCACGGTCCACACGAATGGTTTGGCCAAGTTGTGACTTGTATATTGGATAGCCTTGGGAATAAGCTCGAATAAATGATTTGTGAACATTAAGTCGCTCATCTTTTAATTGTACTTGTAATCCTTCTTCTGCACGGTTAAGTGCTTCGTCTAATGAAGAAATCGATAAACCAATTGCTTCATATGAATTTTTAATATCTTCTAGTAATTGTTCCGCTGTTTTTAATTGAACATCAGCAGTTTCATGCGGGTGCTCTGGTGTTACAGGTCGTATTTTGTTAATAGCAGCAGTTGTTGGGTTCGGTGAAACAGGTAATACTTTTGACCCCATTAACGCATTAGAGAAACTAGATTTCCCTGCACTGAAAGCACCAAATAAAGCAATAGTGAAATCTTTTTGCTGTAAGCGTTCAACTTTTTTCATTAAATATGTTGCTACTTCTTGGAATCCATCAACATTTTTAACTAAGTTGGCCGTACGAATAGCAGCTTGTACCACTTCTTCACCTTTACCTGCTAACTCTGACACTTCATTTTGTAAATTTTGCACTTCTTGTATTTTTTCTTTTTTTGGTGCTAACATGGCTGGATCGAATGGACGAATATCATTTAGCGCTTCCTCAAATCCTTTTTCCCAAACATGAGATTGCTGTTTTGCACCATCTCTTGTTTCCTTCGAAGCTTTTATTAATTGTTTTTCAGAAAACTCTTTTCGTTCATCCATCTCTAAAATTTGATGAATTGCTTTTACTTTATTTTCAATTGCTTTTAATTTTAATTGCACAGGTGCAGATATGTTTTCAGCAACTGCATTTAATACCAATTTTTGCTCTTCTCTCCAAACTTCTGTCTCTTGTACAAAATAGCGTTTCGTTGCTTCTGCCACACGATTTGCAAAGTTTAAAACTGCATCTCCTGTGACAAGTGCATCTTTTTGTACTTGGTTCTCAATTAATGAGAATGGTACATCATATTGTATTTGATCAATTGAATTAGCAAGCTCATCCGATAGAGCACCAACGTCCTTTAATGATTGCTTCATCAATTGCTTGATGTGACCAATAATTTGAGATTTTACAACTACTTGATATTGATCATATACATCTTGGATACGGCGATTTTTTTCTTCCTCAGTTTTCTTTTTAGCAGTGAAAAGTCCCCCTACTTTAAAGCCAGGCTGTTTACTTTCTAAATAAGCCCGTAATTTTTCACGGAAATCAGCAGGGATAATGGCTGCATTTGAAAGTAGCTCGTTCCGCTTTTCTTTAAAGGTTTCATTCCATGTATCAATTGAAAACAATTCTGTTTGTAATTTCAGTTTTTCATATTGATCTAAAATGTCTTCTCTATTTTCCCAATCTTCTTCAGAGATTAAGTCCTCAAAATCTGTTTTTCGTTGTAATTTTTCTTCCTCTAAAAAGGCGATATGTTCACTTTGTAACTTTTCCAGTGTACTTTCTGCAGTTAAAACAAGCTGTTCTTGCCAATTGTTCATAGAATCCATCACGATTTTCTTTACATGACTGAAATCATTATGTGGGTGGTCAAATTGACGTAATGATGTAAAGAATATGCCTTTTGGTTCTACTCCCCATGCAGCAAATGATTGCTGTACAGATTGTTTAAAGTCTTCAAAAGAGAGTTCTTGCTCTTTATGCTTATCAATTTGGTTTACAATTAAGTAAACGTTTGGATTATACTTCATTAATTGTTTTGTGAATTGGAAATTCAATTCAGATTGGACGTGATTATAATCCATTGTATAAAATACAACATCTGCAATATGCAGCGCTGACTCTGTAGACATTGCATGCGCATCATCCGTTGAATCGACACCTGGTGTATCCATTACTGTCACACCAAGAGGTAGTGCTGAGCCAGAGTGACCAATTTCAATCTGAGATACTAGATCGCCATTTTTACTTAGTTCTTTTACTGTTTTAAAATCGTACCCAGCTTCAAACTTTACTGGTTTGTCGTGATGCATGTAAACAATTGCAAAATCTTCTTCTGATTTATGAACTTTTACTATGTTTGCACTTGTTGGTATTGGACTTGCAGCTAAAATGTCTTCTCCTGATAGTGCATTAATCATACTTGATTTCCCAGCAGAGAAATGCCCAGCAAACCCGATGACGTATTCCTTTTGCAATAGTTTTCGTGCAAAAAGATTTAACTTCTCCATACGCTCTGTATCTTCATTATTTCTATAAATTATGTATTGAACAGCCGATCGCTGAAGTAGCTGTTGTAATTTGTCTTCAAAAGTACTCATTCACAAATGCCCCTTTGCCTTATTTTCGTCATATTTATATATAATATCATGGTTTGAATACAAAATCGGCTATTAAATAAGAAAAAAATCTAATAATATAATTATTTTTACTAAGTTAGGAAAATATTTTGCTCTAGAGGGGGCATGTTTGAGGTTGTTATAAGATTTAACATTATATTTTTTGGAGATTATTCGTTTTATTAACTTTTTTATAGACTAAGTTCTTTACTTTGGATTATGACTCTCTTGGGGGTTCCATTTTTATTTCACAGTTCTTTTTAGCACATAAGACCCAATTCCTATATAAATAATCACTGTTGCACAAACAAATAAATAGACCATTAGTCAATCCCCTTCCCAATATTGATAATCATTTTCAGTTGCATTTACTAAATTATAATGAAAAATTCACACATACGTCAAGTTACACTTAAACTCTTTTGTTATAATGTAGAAATAACATGAAACGAGATGAAAAAAGTCAAAAAAGGGTGCATTCGGTGATTACTTCAACAACCATTGAAACAATATTAAACAGCACAATTCAAGCTTTGAATACCATTTTAACAATGAAAATTGATTTGCAATCCCCTTCTTATACACTCGAACCTTTTTTACAAGAAGATATTGGGGTACAAATAGGTCTCACTGGGGATATAAACGGGAAAATACTAATAGATAGTACTTCATCTACTTTTAGTGCTATAGGCGCAAGAATGTTTGGCATTCCAGTTGAGGGAGATATGCTAGTTTCCTTTACTGGGGAATTTGGAAATATGTTTGCTGGCCATTTTAGCACTCATTTAGTACAAGAATTCGCTAATATCGATATTACTCCACCTACCGTCTTCGATGGGAACTCAACTATCTATGGATTTGAAAAGGCCTTTCTTCTACCTCTAACAATCGAAAATGCAGGTAAAATGACTATATTATTTACAATTGATTAGGATTTTGACTAAAAAGTGTTTTTTCACTTTTTTGCCATTAATAATGTAAACACACTAATTTTTTATGATTGGTGTGTTTTTTTTATTCCAAAAGATTCAAATATGTGTATTTTTTACGTTTCACATTAAGTTCACATTTCATATGCCATAGTGTGATTTTTATCACATCCTGTGAAAACGTTTTTTTATATGATGAGTTCATGAAATATATTTTCTCAAAATTAGGAGGGACTTTCATGGCAAACCATAAAAAATCTGATGAAAATTTGAAAGGTACTTTATATGCTACTTTCGGTTTAGGAATTTTCATTATTATCGTTTGGGCTCTATGCTTCAATTTATTTATTGATCGTTTTTAACTTAATTTATTTCTTTTTATAGGAGGGAACAACTTATGCACATACACAAGTATGAGAAGTGGTGGCTTTCGTTTGGCGCAGCCATGCTAGTTGCATTCTTAGTCATTGTAGGTGTGAGTGCTTTCCATAACGGAACTCATCCCAATAATTCAAAATGGACAATTAATTATGAAAAAGTTGATGAAATTGCACCGTTCAATCAACCTGGTGTTCACAAAGTAGAAGGTAAAGATTGGGATTATGAAGTAGTTTTAGTGGCTTCAGCTTTCAGTTATAACCCAATGAATATCGAAATTCCTGTTGGTTCAAAAGTAAAATTCATTGCTACAACAAAAGACGTTATTCATGGTTTTGAGGTTGCAGGAACTAATATTAACATGATGTTAGAACCTGGCTACGTTTCAGAATATGTAACAACTGCCGATAAGGTTGGAGAGTTTTTAATCGTATGTAACGAATATTGCGGAGCAGGTCACGCAATGATGTATTCTAAATTAATGGTGGTGAACTCAAATGACAGCAGTAATCACTAAGGATAAAAAGGTCACTCATAACAACAAAGGAAATTCAAAAGTAATTAGTAGTACAAAAGTTGATCGTAAAGATGCAAAACTTGCATTAGCTCATATAATGGTAGCATTCATAGCATTATTCGTCGGTGGTCTTTGTGGGTTACTTCAAGTTTTAGTTCGTTCTGGTCAATTCAAATTACCTTTTGGCATTGGTTATTATCAAGTATTAACTGTACATGGAGTATTATTAGGACTCATATTAACAACATATTTCATTCTAGGTTTCCAAACAGCAGCAGTAAGTCGAACTGCGGGTGCCCTTTCTAACAAGCAACGTAAAACTGGTTGGGTTGGTTTCTGGATCATGACAATCGGTATGTTAGCAGCTGCTACTATGGTACTTTTAAATGAAGCATCTGTACTTTATACATTCTATGCACCACTTCAAGCACACTGGATTTATTATTTAGGTTTAACATTAGTAGTTGTAGGTTCTTGGATCGTAGGTTTAGCTCAAAGTTTACGCTATATTCAGTGGCGCAAAGAAAATAAAGGTCAAACATCACCACTTCTTTCGTTTATGGTTGTTGTAAACAATTTAATGTGGTTTGTTGCAACACTTGGAGTTGCAGCTGAAGTATTATTCCAATTATTACCTTGGTCGTTAGGATTTATTGAAAGAATCGATGTATTATTAACTCGTACTTTATTCTGGTATTTTGGTCACGCTCTAGTTTATTTCTGGTTATTACCAGCATATATGGTTTGGTATGCAATCGTTCCAAAAATTGTTGGTGGTAAAATTTTCTCTGATGCCCTTGCTCGCCTGTCATTTATGCTATTTTTACTTTTCTCAATTCCTGTTGGTGTTCACCACCAATTAACTGAGCCTGGTATTGATGGTTTCTGGAAGTTTGTTCAAGTGGTTTTAACATTCTTTGTTGTTATTCCGTCACTACTTACTGCATTCTCTATGTTCGCAACATTTGAATTACGTGGTCGAGAGCTAGGTGCTAAAGGAGTATTTGGTTGGTTTAAAAACTTACCTTGGAATGATGTACGCTTCTTATTACCTTTTATCGGCATGGTTGCGTTCATACCTGGTGGTGCTGGTGGCCTTGTCAACGCATCTTATCAGATGAACCAATTAATTCATAATACTATTTGGGTAACAGGACACTTCCATTTAACAGTAGCTACTACAGTTGTCTTAACTTTCTTCGGTACAGCATATTGGTTAATCCCACATCTAACTGGTCGAAAATTAACGAAGAAAATGAACAATTTAGGAATTGTTTCAGGTATTTTATGGTCAGTTGGGATGGTCATTATGTCCGGTGCTATGCATATTGCAGGTTTATTCGGTGCACCTCGCCGTTCTGAATACTCTACTTACGGTGGATCTGAGCAAGCTACTGAATGGATTTCTTATCAAGTCGCACAAGCAGTTGGTGGTACAATATTATTCATCGCGATTTTATTCATCATTGGAATTGTCGTAAACTTACTTTGGTTCGCACCTAAAGGCGAAGAAGAGTTCCCAATTGCTGAAGTAGCTGAAGGTGCTGAAAAAACTCCTGCTCTCTTAGAAAACTTTAAAGTATGGGGAGTTATCTTAGTTGCATTAATCCTTATTGCTTACACTATTCCATTAATTGATATTGTACAAAACTCACCACTTGGTTCAAAGGGTTACAAATTCTGGTAATAATGAAAGCTGGAAACATCTATTTAATTCCGCGTCTGCGATAGCGCTACGTCCTCTGGTATAGCAGAGATGATTCAACTATTGTGATAAAATAATCCATTGTTAAAAACGTATTTACCCCCTCCCCTACTTATTGTTTGGGAGGGGTTTTTTTGATCATTAAATACATGTCCCACTAGTTTTATAACGCTCTTTTACTTAGACATTGTATTACGACATCAAAAAGTTCTTCAATAGTTAATAGTTCGATAAAATTATATTTAAAATACCTATCTATCACAAGAAAGATTCTCTTGTGCAAATAAAAAGACTGAGTTAAAAGTTGCAGTAACCTTTAAATCAGCCATTAAAGTCCCTATCTATTTATACGAAAAGTTTAATAGTTTTATGAGAAGAACTTGACTACCCCAACACTAAGTTGCGGGAATAACCAGAGTATCACTACGTCGATTGTCATTATTATGATAAATGGCATTAGAGGCTTAATCATTTTTTCAGGCAACACATTTCCTACTTTTGATGCAACAAATAAACTTAACCCTACCGGGGGTGTTAATAGACCAATTGTTAAATTTACAATCATTATAATGCCGAAATGTACCGGATCTATTCCTATTGAAGTTGCAATTGGTAGTAGAATTGGCGTTAAAATGATAATTGCCGAAATCTCATCAATAAACATCCCAACAATTAAAAGGAAGATAATAATAACAAACATGACTACGACTGGCTGCAAGTTTAATTCAGAAATGACGGACGCTAATTCATGAGGTAATCTCTCGATTGTTAAATAGAAGCCAAAAATAGAGGCCGATGCAATGATTACAGATAGTGTTGATAATACAATAACCGTTTCTAAAATAATCGTTCTTAAAACATTCCAAGTAATTTTCTTATAAACAAACTTCCCAACAAGGAACCCATACACAACCGCGATTACAGAAGCTTCGGTTGGTGTGAAGAATCCTCCATAAATTCCACCTAAAATAATGATCGGCATTAGTAATGCTAAAATTGAACCTAATCCACTTTTCCATACTTTCGAAAGATTAAATGTTTCCGTGCTACGAATCTCGTTTTTTAGTGAATAAATATATACCCAAACCATTAAAGTAATCCCAATAAATATCCCTGGAACAACACCTGCAATAAATAAATCACTGACTGATACACCTGCACTTACCGCAAATAATACCATCGGAACACTAGGCGGAATGATGACTCCAGTTGTACCTCCTGCTGCTTGGACAGATGCAGAGAATTCACGATTATATCCCGCTTTTACCATTGCAGGAATTAGTAAACCTCCTACCGCTGCAGTTGTTGCTACAGCTGAACCAGAAAGGGCCGCAAAAAACATACAGGCAACAATAGACACATGAGCTAGTCCACCACGAAGATGCCCTACTAGGCTAGATGCAAATTCTACGATTTTATCTGAAATTCCACCATGCTCCATAATCTTTCCAGCTAAAATGAAAAAAGGTGCAGCCATTAACGGGAATGAATCTAATGTCGTAAACATTCGATGAGGAACGGTACTTAACTCAAAACTTCCAGTAAGTAATACGATGATAATTGTTGATAATCCTAGAGCGACTGCGATTGGAACATTTAAAAAGAATAAAATACACAATAAGACGAATAGAAGTATACTCATTCATTCACCTCAAGGTTACGACTTTTATTTATTCCTTTTAACAATAGGTCAATAATGTTAATAATTTGTAGAATGGCACCAAGTGGTATGGCGAAATATACTAATGACATTGGTAAATGTAGAGCTGGAGAGGTGTTAGTCATGGATTCCATAGAAAGCTCAAATCCAGTAATAATAAGTATAATCGCAAAAGAGATACTGACCATTGCCCCGATTATTGCAAAAACATTCTTGGCTTTGATGTTAAATTTATTTACTAATACCTCAATACTAACATGTGCTCCGTATTGGTAGGCAAAACCACTTGCTAAAAAGGACACCCATACTAATATATACCTCGCTACTTCTTCAGTCCAAGAAAAGGAAAAACCAGATATTGCACGAGATATGATTTGGAAAAATACTAGGAGTACCATGATCACGAGAAATGACATCGCGACATATTCTGTAACACGATTTAATTGACGTACAAAAGAATGATACATATGTCCCTCCCTCTAGAGTTTAAAGAGGCCCCTTATTGGTAAATGGGGCCTGTTGAATAAAATCTTTACTCTTTAATTTTAGATATATACTCTGCAAACTTTGATTCATGTTTATCGTAAACTGGCTGAACCGCTTTTCTGAAAGCTTCCATGTCAATTTCATCTTGTTCGATTATTTTTACGCCATTGTCCGTCATAATTTTCTCTGCACTTTTTTCGTATTCAGGATAGATTGTGCTATGGTAATAGTCGTCACTTTCTCCTACGACCGTATCCAATTTCCCGCGTAAGTCGTCACTTAGTTCGTCATATTTATCTAAATTCATTACTAGTACACCTGCACGATAACTAATTCCAACTTTAGATAAGTGCTTCGTAACTTCGTATAACTTACCACCAGTCATTGTTACGTTTAATGGATCTGTCCCGTCAACCACACCTTGTTGGATTGAAGTGTATAGCTCAGGATATGGGATTGGTACAGGGTCAGCACCTAATGCACGGTATGTGTCCATAAAAATCTCGTTTTCTAATGTACGTAATTTTAACCCTTTTAAATCTTCTGGACCGTAAACATCGTGTTTATTATTAGAAATGTTAGCGATTCCATAATTCATGAAAGTTAGAATCTTTAAACCTTTTTCCTCTGCTTTTGCTTTTAGTTGATCTCCCACTTCACCCTTTAATACTCTTTGGGCATGATCTAAATCATCAAAAAGGAACGGCATGTCTAAAAAAGCAACGTCTTCAACAAAGTTAGACAGTGCACCACCAGTTACAAAGGCAAAATCAATTGTACCTGCACGAACTTGTTCCACCATTTCAACTTCGCCACCTAATTGAGCACCTGGGAATACTTCTATAGTTACTTGGCCATCAGTTGCTTGATCAATTCCTTCTGCCATTTTTTCAGATAGTAAATCTCCTGGGTCTCCTTCAGGTGCTGCATGACCAAAACGATAAACAATTTCTTTAGCTTCTGACGAAGTCGATGTTGCCGTATCGTCCTTAGAAGAACTTCCACAAGCAACTAACAAAATTGAACACATTACAATAGAAAAGAAGATTAATAGTTTTTTCATAGTCCACCCCGATTAGATTTTATTTAACGAATAACATAAAATTAGTTCAAATAAAGGAATACTACTCTCAAACCTCCCTTCAACATCTACCTATTCATGATTGCTAAGCTGAACACAGCTAAAAGCTTCATATACAATATTCTGACTGACTAAGAGGAAATGAAGTGGAAACGTTTACAAACTTCAAATTTCATAATAATGAAAATTTTATTACAATTCGAGTTCTTTTGTTACATAACATTTTTATGGAAAGTAGAATAAATTCCAACAAATACTTACGAATAGCAAAATGAGAGGTTAACATTTATTGAGGGAGTTTCTTGACAAATTTCATCTTAAACTGAAATTTAGAAATACAGATCCGGATTAAATCTTTCCGAAATGATCTTCAATAAAAAAAGCGAAATGCCACATTTGGACATTTCGCTAAATTCTATTCGATTGGTGTAACTGGTAAAATTTCAATAAATTCAGTTTTCACTTTTTGTTCTTCTGGATTTAACAGAATATGAATTTCCCCATAATCATTAGAAGTACGGATGAGCCTTCCCATCCCTTGTTGCAAGCGAAGTTGCATAAATGGTAATTCGACTTCCTCAAAGGCATTTTCTGAAAAGGAACGTTTCGCATCAAATAGTGGATCATGTGGTGGGAACGGTAAGTCAAAAATAATAACCCTTGTTAATGCTTCCTCAGGTAAATCAAGACCTTCCCATAAATGATACGAACATAACGTTTTAATGTCCCCATTTTGGAAGTCTCGAATAATTGCCGATAATTCACGGTCCCCTTCAAATGCTGTCGATAATCGAGCCATCATTGGAAGTTTAGCTTTGAATTCTAACATTGATTTTTTCGACTTAAATAAAATTAATGTTTGTTTTTCATCCCGTAAAATTTGCTCTACTTTTTTCACTTTTTCCGCTTGGTTTAATGCATGAAGATAGATTTTCATCACTTCTTCATAATCAAATGGAGAAGGTACACTAAATGATTGATACTTTGTAATTCCTAAGCTATAGGCAATATAAGAAAAGTCTTTCTTAACCGATAATGTAGCAGAAGAAAATACAATTGGTAATTTCTTAGAGAATAATGTTTCTTGTAACACTTCTGTGATTAGTCGAGGCATGATGACTAATGTTTCCTCGCCATCCGTTTCTTCCAACCAATCGACTGCATCACCCTGTGCGATGAAGATTCGGATTGAAGCAACGTATTGTTCTAAAAATTCCTCAGCCATATTTAACTCATACTCAGGGATCATATAAAGTTCTGATTCGAACACAAACTCTTCTAAAAGCTGTTCCACATCAGCAACCAGTTGCTTCCCGAGTGCAAGTAATTTCGTAGATTTTTTGATTGTTTTTCGTTCTTCATCAGATCGGACGATATCATCACGTAGTTGATCAAAAAATAGTTCATGATCATCCTGTAACTTCTCCATTGCATATAGCGTACGTTCACGAACTCCATCAACCATTAATCTCTCTAATAGATTCAAAATCGTATATCCTTGAACTTTATAAGTCATCGCTTTTTGTGCAGCATATTCAAGTAAATGTCCTTCGTCTAATACAATCATTGATACTTCAGGTAATAAAGTTAACTGACCTTCACGTTTACGTGACTCTTTTGTCGCTAAATGTTCCATCAGGAAATCTTGAGAACATATTATTAAATCTGTAGACATGCGATAATTTGCACGATGTAATGTTTGGCCACAACGATTGCGCATTTCACAAACACCACATTGCATTAACGAGTTATAGTTAACTTTTTGCCAATCTTCATCACTTACCGTTGGATAATCGCTACGTGCACCGAACAATTGCGCTGATTTCATTGAACCTTGTGCATATACGCCTTCTGGAATTGAAAATGCGATATCGTCTATCCAATCATCAACTTCTACTTTTTCAGCTTCCTCGAAACGTTTAAGACATAAGTATTGATCTCGTGATTTAGCAAGCCGTACATCAATATTTAATCCTAAATGGTCACGAAGTTTGTAAATATCGCCACCTTCTTTAACAAGCTGGTCGATTAAAGTTTCATCAGCACAGGCAATTAATGCTGGTTTCCCAGTGTATCGTGCATAAGAAATAGCAGGTAACAGGTAGGCGATCGTCTTTCCTGTTCCAACACCAGCTTCCGCAAATAATACATTTTTTTCTTTTAATGCTTGCTCGATTTGATACGCCATAAAAATCTGTTCATCACGGCATTCAAATCCTTTTTCTGGCAATTCATCATATAAAACGTCGCCGATCCAATCCCCTAGAGATTCAAAGAACGACCGATCTTTAGATAATTCAAATGGTAAAGACTCTCTCATTTTTGTAACTCCTTCATATAGATGTCTATTTTTTATAGACATTGAAGGAGGTGTCTCATACTACAATGAGACACCTCCTTTGCGATTTACTATCCATTTTACCTTGGCGTCATTGCGTCCCGATTTCGGACTTGTCTAGACGATCAAGTCCACTACGAAGTCGCATGACTCTCGCCGGAGGCATAATCTTTGTTCAGTGGGGAGTTCTACGCCCTCTAAACGAAGATTAACATCGCAAAATATATTTTATCTTATAAAGCCTATTGTAAAAACATGTATTCTATACATAAAAAAGTAAATTATTCTTCTCTTTTCGATTTTTGACCCCAGAATTGGTAGTAATCTGTACGAATGAAGCCATTAAATAACTTACGTTTCTTTGTTGCTTTCTTTCCGTACACTTCTTCAAAGTTCTCCATTGAAGAAAGCATATACACAGACCAAGTAGGATAATCTTTCATCACTTGTCCTAATTGATGAATGACTTTTTCAATCGCTTCTTTTTCACCAATACGTTCTCCGTATGGTGGATTCGAAATGATGACACCGTCAGATAATCTTGTAGTAAAATCAGTTGCTTGCATTTGTTTAAATGTAATCAGGTCACCAAATCCTGCTTCTAATGCATTTTCTTGCGCAATTTTCACCATTTTATGATCAATATCGGACCCTGAAATTTCAATAGGTTGGTCATATTTTGCAAGGGAATCCGCTTCATCTCGAATTTCTTCCCAAATTTTTGCCTTCATCCATGGCCATTGTTCCGAGATAAATTCACGGTTATAGCCCGGTGCGATATTTTGACCAATCATAGCAGCTTCTAATGGAATCGTTCCTGATCCACAAAATACATCGACAAAAGGACGAGACGGACTCCATTTTGAAATTTTTACTAAAGCTGCTGCAAGGGTTTCTTTCAATGGCGCTTCCCCCTGTACTTGACGATAGCCGCGCTTATGAAGCCCTGCTCCAGAAGTATCGATCGTCAGGGTTGCAACATCCTTTAAAATAGACACCTCAATTTTATATGTTGCACCTGATTCATCTAAAAATCCTAAGCGCTTATAGTGAAACTTCATTCGCTCTACGATTGCTTTTTTCACAATCGCTTGGCAATCGGGTACACTATATAATTTAGATTTTACCGACTTACCTGACACTGGAAACGCTGCATCTACTGGTAAATAACGTTCCCATTCAATTCCTTTTGTACTTTCAAATAGTTGGTCAAATGTGTGTGCTGGAAACTCAGCCACAACGATTTTTACTCGATCGGCTACACGTAACCATAAGTTACATCTTGCAATGGCAGTTTCGTCTCCTTCAAAATACACTTTGCCGTTTTCTACACGTGTTTCATATCCTAATTCTTGTACTTCTTGTGCAACAATTGATTCTAAACCCATTGCTGAAGTAGCTACTAGTTGAAATTTACTCATTATTCTATCCTTCCTTGATGTTCAACTTCCCAAATTTGAAGGAAATCAATTAGTTCGGCCATGGGTACCGGTTTACTATAATAATATCCTTGTAGATAGTCACAGCCCATTTTACGTAATAAATTTAACTGTTGAATGTTTTCAACACCTTCTGCTATGACTTTCATTTTTAATCGATGTGCCATTTGAATGATTGCATCAACTACTGCCTGTTTTTCATCAAGCAAAGCAATATGTTGAATAAAACTTCGATCAATTTTCAAATAATCTAATGGGAATCGAACAAGGTAGCTAAGTGAAGAATAACCAGTTCCAAAGTCATCAATTGAAAGCTTAAAACCTGCTTTTTTCAATCGAACAAATTTACGAACTGTTTCTTCATCGCTATTCATGACCGTTCTTTCAGTTACTTCCAATTCAAAATTATGTGGAGCAGTATTGTACTTTTCGAGTATTTTTTGTAACGATTCTAAGAAGTTACTTTGCCCAAAATGTATACTTGATATGTTAATGGCAATCGGTATATCTCGATAGCCTGCAGCCCTTAGTATTGCCAATTCTTCGCAAGCTTTTTCAATAATAATTTCACTTAATGGAATAATTAAGCCCGTTTCTTCTGCATAAGGAATAAACTCACCCGGAGAAACAAATCCAAGCTCTTTATTTTGCCAACGGACTAACGCTTCTAATCCGACAATGGTATTATGAACAACATCTATTTTGGGTTGAAAGCTAAGTGTAAATTCTCGATTTTCGATTGCTTTACGAATTTCACGGTCTAACAGAATTACTCGTTTAGCGTCGATATTTAAGTCTTCAAAATAAAATGAAAAACTCCCACGACCATTTTGCTTTACAAAGTTCATCGCCTTATCAGCACTTTTTACAAGGACATCAGTCGTTTGACCATCATGTGGATACATACTAATACCTATACTAGTTGAAATAAAAATTTCTTGATTGTTGATTAGAACAGGTTCTTCAAATGAACGAATGACTTCTTCAGCAAACTTTGCTGCTTCTCGTGGATGTTGAATATTTGTTAACGTTATGACAAATTCATCGCCACCATAGCGTGCAACAATATCTTTCGGCTCTAGTAATGTTTTTAGTCGGATTGCTGCTTCCACTAGGAGTTTATCGCCAATAGCATGGCCAAGCGTATCATTAATTTGTTTAAAACGATCCAAATCTAAAAAGAAAACTGCGTGATGTACTTGTGGGGAGATTAATTCACTTGATTCTAATAAAGTGTTCATTTTTTCGAGAAAAGCAAAACGATTATTTACTTCTGTTAGTGAGTCAGTTAAAGTTCGTTTTTCTAATTCATTTTCAACAAGTTTTTTTTCAGATAAATCAGTAAAAATACCACAAAAGTTTGTAATTTCACCATTAGAATCTTTTATACTCATAATGGTAAGCCACTCTGGATATACTTCCCCTGTTTTCCGTCGATTCCAAATCTCACCCTGCCACATTCCAAACTTTTTAATACTGTCCCACATCTTATTGTAAAATATGGAATTATGTACACCCGATTGAATAATAGACGGTTTTTTACCAATCACTTCTTTACTGTTGAAACCTGTTACAAATTCAAATGCAGGATTCACGACTTGAATAATTTTATTTTTGTCAGTAATCATAACACCTTCTGTAATATTTTCAAAAACCTTTAATAATACATTTTCTGAGTAATAAGAATTTGAATTTTTACTATTGGAAGTTTTCTCCTCAAATGAGTCTTTCATTACGACCACCCTATCTCTTATACCTAAAAGAAAGGCCCTCCATATGAAGATGGAGAGCCTATCATACTAAGTCAATCTACTCAGTTTTTAAACTTTACCATATTCGTCCAATGTTAAAATGTGTGTGTTTACACATTTCATAATTAGTCTGAACTAACGAATGATTAATAAAGTTTAATGTATTTTAGTTAATAATTATTTTAGGTTTAATCATGGAAATTCAGTAAGCCATGTTTTGTTCCCGAGTACTCAAACGGTTAACACCTCGTACGACCGGGTAGTAATCATCTATCTACGAAAGAAATCTTTCGTCCCTCCATCCGTTCAATTCCTTCAGGAGAGTGCCCCTACCATAATTTGGGTTTCTCACTCGTGGGGTTTACCTCGTTCCACCTTCACCGTTTCCAATGAAGCTCCGTCACTGTGGCACTTTTCAGGAAGTGTCAACCATATCCTAAGACTTAGGTTTTCCTTCCGCCGTCAGGCTTAGCCTGCCTTACCTTATTTTTTCGGTAAGCACGAACACTACGGTCATCTCAGATCCGTGTGAGCATGGACTTTCCTCTACAACATTAATGTTGCAGCGATTACTCGAATTTTCCTATGACATCAATTAGTATACTAAAAAATTATCAAAAAAACAACATCAATCTTTAATTTTTTCATTCGAAGATTTATAACTCATTTGTTTGGAGTTGTTTTACAGTTTTCGCTAATTCAGTTGAAGTCGAAACCTGATGAGATAAATAATCAAAAGCTAAAAACTACATTGATTGCTATACATGCTACGCCCACATATATAACAAACTGTTCCAAACACATCGAAAATCACAAAGACTTAGTAAAAGATTTCTTTGCCTAAATCCTACGTTAAAACGAATAATTTTAATAGAGTAATGTTATATATGCAAGGTATAAAATCCCATCGATGGTTGGCCATAGCTTAATTTTTATTCGTATAATCTACTTCCAAATACTTCCTTCTCGAGCTTAGAAAGACGTTTTAATATATCAAAGTTTGTATTACCACTAGATGGTGCAGCTTGTGGTTTACGATTAGCATTTTCTAATTCTTCTTTTAAGCGTTTATTTTCAGCTTTAAGCTGTTCTACTACTTGTTCAAATACGTCATAATCTTCCAATACTTGATCTAAGAATTGGTCAACTTCATCTACGCTATATCCTTTAATAGCTTTTTTAAATTCTTTTTCATATATAATTTTTGAATTTAATTTAATTTCCATTCAAACATCGTCCTTCCATTCCAAACATACATTACCTTAATTATAGCATATCGATATATTGTAAAGGGACTTGAAAAACAATAGTTTTTTAAAATATACGTGACAGGTTTTATAATCAAATACATCTTTTAATATTTGTACTGCGCGCTGACTTATCAGCCTAAATATTGTAAGGGATATTAACCTATTGAAGTTAAATGTAACACCTTTTGACAACGTTGTCATATTTTGCGCTTACCCAGGAAATTTCGAAAATAATTTCTACCACTTTGTCTTATTAATCTACAGTTACATTTAATAATGTAGATAACTTTTTTTCAATTCTATTGTAGCGCTTGTACCATTTTTCCTTGGCCTTCACTTTTTGCTGTTCTTTTAAAAAATAATGATTTTCAAGTAGCGCTAATCCTTTTTGTGTATACTCTAATGCATTTTGAAAATCTTTAAATTGATGTTCGTATAACATGGCCAGTTGCTCAAGGGCTTTTAATTTTTGTGGTGGTTCAATTGTTAACAACGATTTTTCAAATGAAATAGCCGCTTCCTTATAAAATGATTTTCTCTTTTGTTGAAATGCGAGTAAAAAATATGCATTTCCTGCCTCATGATCGTTGAAATTGTCTGTTACATTATAAAGTACATTTTGTGCTTTTTCTTCGTATTTTAAATCCCCATACCACTTCCCAATATTAGTATGGGTTATAGCCGAGTCCTGTATTTCGTCTTCTAGTAATAGATTCGTAGAAATACTATAAAGTGTGACAAGCGATAATAAATCCCATTCATTATGGTACAGCACTTTCATGAGAGACTGTGCATTTCCGCTTTTAACTGCATCTAGATAAATAATAGGAGCCAAATGACCCGGAATATCACCTATTCGTTTAAATCCTAATTTCTCTTCTTCAACCAATGTTAATTTCATTCGCTCTAAATTATTTTTCCACAAACGTTTCGTGCTGTGTAATAAATCAATTTGTCTCATTTGTTTTAACTTAGGCAACACATTTTGATTCATCGTCCATCGTGTTTCAAGTTGAGGCCAATCAAAGCTTTTCCCATTGTATGTAACGATTGTTGCTTGTTGTTTCCAAAATTTAGATTCGAATAAAAAAGCTGCTTCATTTGAAGGGTCAGCTAAAACATATTGGGTTAGGACGAATTCTTTATCACAAAATTCTAAAAGACCAATCAGAAAAATATACGTACCAACACCTTTTAAGCCTGTAGTTTCCGTATCAAAGAAGATAACCCTCTCATTAGAATCTATTGAAAATGGGTGGTCTATGTTAGAATTATGCCACATATCTACTGCATGAAAGAAAGAACGAAGATAAACTTTTCCGTGTTTGAAATCTAGCGGATAACGTACTTCCCTTTTAAATAGCACACCAAAATCATTCTCTATTAAGGTTAACCCTGCATCTTCCCAATTTTTCACATAGATTGGTTGGGAAGGTTTCTGATACTTAGGTTTAGTTTCTTCTTTAACTTCTTTCTTTTTGCCTAACAACTTCTTCATTTGTAATATTTTATTTTCATATGACATGGATACTCACATCGATTCATTCATTAGAATTGTTAATATTTTCAATACTTGTTCTTTCCCCTGAGATGAAAGATCCTGTGCTCCGATACAAGATGGACACCCATGTTGACATGGACAAGAATACACATGATTATAGGTATGTCTTAATAAAGGGTCAATAATGTCGTACACTTTTTCTGAAAGACCTATTCCACCTGGATAACTGTCATATATAAAAAGTGTCGGTTTTTTATTATGCACTGCTTTCACTTGAGGGACTATAGATAAATCACTTCGGTCACATTGAATAAATAAAGGTACGAAAGACTGCATTGCATATGCAACACCTGTTAAAGAATCTGTTAACATTTCTTCAGACCAATTTTCTGGCAAATCAAAAGTTAACCACGTTGCATTTGTGTGCATTTCATGGGGTGGTAAATGAATTGGACCAGATCCAATATTCTCATGTGTAGAAAACTTAATCTTTTTAAAAATTGTCGGAATGGCTAGAAGACTCACATCACCATAGCTTACTTGACAGGATTTATATGGTTTTGTTAGATCCTCACTCATGACCTTTAATTCAACTGCTAAATTTGCGTCTGTAAAATAATCAACATCTACTTCACGTACATATGCTTTCTTTTCTTCCCAATCTAGTTTTTCTACTTGGAATTGTGTTCCTTGATGCAGATAGATAGCTTCTTCATGTAATAAAGTCATGGCACTATACGTATCCATTTCACCAATTACTTTTGTTGCAGCTGGAATCGTTTGGTCAACAATAACTACGTTTTCCTGTGCTGCCGAGCGCAAACTAATGTCATGAGCAGGGAATCTTTCGCTCATCCAGTACCAATTTGAACTTGTTTTTACTAGAATACCTTCCTCTTCTAAATAGGCAAGTAATTCTTGGACCTCAAATTCTCCATAGGTTTCTGTCATTGAAAAAGGCAATTCGAAAGCAGCACATTTTAAATGATCCATTAATATTAATATATTTTCCGGATTAATTAATGCTTCTTCCGGCGAACTTCCTAATAGATACATCGGATTGTTGACCACATACTGGTCGAGTGCCGTAGATGCTGCAACATAAATAATTAACGCAGAGTCTTGTCGTCTTCCCGCGCGTCCTGCTTGTTGCCATGCACTCGCAATATTTCCTGGATACCCTGTCATAATACACGCTTGAAGTTGTCCAATATCGACACCTAATTCAAGCGCATTAGTACTAACTACTATTTGGATTTCCCCATCACGAAGTCCCTTCTCAATTTCTCGTCGCTCTGTTGGTAAATAACCGCCCCGATAACCACGAATCGATTCATCTTTAATTTTATTTTTAGTTAATCCTTTTAAATAGGTAACGAGCATTTCAACACGAACACGAGATTTCGCAAAGACAATAGATTGGATTCCTGCTTCAAATAATCTTGTAGCCAAATCACGTACCTCAAGAATGGCACTTCTACGAACACCAAATGTTGGATGAACAATCGGTGGATTGTAAAAGATAAATGTCTTTTTACCAACTGGTGCACCTGATTTAGAAATGAGCTCGTGTTTAGTATTAGTTAATTTCTCTGCAAGCTCTTTCGGATTTTTGATTGTTGCAGAGGTACAAATAAAGATTGGATCACTTCCATAAAATGCACATATTCGTTTTAATCGTCGAATTACATGAGCTACGTGGCTCCCGAATACCCCTTTATATGTATGCAATTCATCTATGACGATATACTTTAAATTTTCAAAAAGAGAAACCCACTTCGTATGATGCGGTAAAATCCCTGAATGCAGCATATCTGGATTGGTAATCACGATATGCCCAGCCTTACGAATTTTTTGCCGAATTGCAGGAGCAGTATCTCCATCATATGTATAACTTAATATTTCCTCATCCATCGCTTCAATTAAATTATTTAAATCCGATTTTTGATCTTGAGCGAGTGCTTTAGTCGGAAATAAATAAAGAGCCCTACTAGATGAATCCTCTAATACTTTTTGCAAAACCGGTAAATGATAACAATAAGATTTTCCGGAAGCAGTTGGTGTCACTGCAGTAAATGATTGACCATTTAATGCATGATCAAAAGCATCCCGTTGATGAGTATATAACTGTTCAATTCCACGTGACTGAAGAGCTTTTTCAATTGAAGGATGCAATTGTTCTGGAAACGGTGCATATTGTGCTGGGCGACCTTCAAGCGTTTGCCAGTGAACAATAGATTGTTTTAACTCTTCGTCATATCGCCATTCTTGTAATAATTCATCAATTGATCGTTTTTTACTAAACATCACTTTCACCTTCTTCTAAATTCCTCAAAAGCGTAGTAAGTGTGAAGTGTACGGCTAGTACAGATTGTTCAAATCTTTTCTTACTAGTTTTCTTATAAAATGATTGCACAACAAATTGATCCACCGCATCCACGGCATTATCAACTTGCTGTGCGTGTATATATTTCGGACGATTATCTTTAATCCATTGTTTTGTTAATTGTTGCCATTCCACTAGTATAGTATGAATTTGATCAGCATGTGGTTTTACATCATTAAAAAAATCAGGTGAAGCGTCAAGTTCACGCATTTTATAAAAACGTTTAATTGACGCATCACACTCATTTAATAATTCTCTTGTTTGTTCAATTAATCGCATTTAATTACCCTCTTACGCATATTCGAATATTTTTTGGTACTATTAGTTTACCAAAAATCAATCTATTTCACTAGTAATAGGGGAACAGGCATTCTTTACATGATACCGCTTTTCTGCTAAGCTTACTTTTTGATGAGTAGTTACTAATTGTGAGTAAAATTGGTCATTAATCGAAGACCGTTCATTCTCAATTTTTGCTGTCATCATTTTGTCTACACAGTCAATTTGGGAAAGAAGTTGTTGGATTTTGTTATGCATACGAATTCCTCCTTTTTTGATTATATTCATTGAAAAATAGAAAATCCCTTGCGACTTAACAAAACTAGACATCAGTTGCTAAAAGAACAATAAATTCGATATTTTTCCAAGTTACAACGTTTATTCAAATAAACAATAGCGGATTTGAGACTGTCGAAAGCTAAAATATAAACTTTGGGCATATGTACCCTTACTGAATGATGTAAAATAAAGCTATCATTTCAAAAGAGGTGATTTTATGGCAATTCGTTATCCTAATGGAAAGGTTTTTAATCCGCCGAAAAATGATGCATCGTCATCTAATGTAAAAAAGAAGAAGGACATCTCTTTTAGTAACCGAGGTAAAACACTTGAAGATGAAATTAACGAAACGAACACATACTATTTAAATCAACAAATTGCCATCATTCATAAGAAACCTGTTCCAGTTCAAATCGTCAAAGTAGAATATCCGTCCCGTAGTGCTGCAGTAATCCGTGAGGCATACTTTCGAACTCCATCAACAACGGATTTTAACGGTGTATGGGATGGGTATTATTTAGATTTTGAAGCAAAAGAAACAGAAAGCAAAACTTCATTCCCGTTAAAAAATATACATCATCACCAAGTGACACATATGAAAGATGTAGTGAGCCAAAAAGGAATTGCATTTACGATTGTGCGATTTTCAGTGTTAGAGCGTTATTTTGTTTTACCTTTTCAGGTACTTTTTACTGCTTGGAAAACGATGGAAGACGGTGGTCGTAAATCAATTCCATTAGAGATATTTGAAAAAGAAGCTTATGAAATTAAACGCGGATTTAATCCAAGCATTGATTATTTATCAGCAATTAAAAAAATCATTTCAAACGGGTAATTTAGTTTATTAAAGTGGGGAGATTATTTTGACAGAAAAAAGAAGATCACGTGAAGAATTAAAGCGTCAACGTGAACAACAAAAACGAGCACAACGAAAACCTCTGAAAATATGGACAAAAAGAATTCTATTAACATTAGTAGCTATCGGTATAGTTGGATTTCTTAGTGGAGTTGGTCTATTCGCCTATTACGCAAGTTCGGCTCCAGAACTAGATGAAGACTTGTTAAAAGACCCTATTTCTTCAGAGTTTTATGATACAAACGGTGAACTTTTCGCAAAAATTGGTGCAGAAAATCGAAAATATGTCGAATATGATGAAATTCCACCAGAAATGGTTGATGCCATTTTGGCGACAGAAGACGTTCGTTTCTTTGATCACTTCGGGATCGATATTTGGCGTTTAGGAAGTGCCGTAGTTGCCAACCTTACACAAGGTTTTGGTGCACAAGGTGCGAGTACCATTACTCAACAAGTTGTTAAGAATTCATTTTTAAGTAACGATAAGCAATTAAAACGTAAAGCTCAAGAAGCATGGCTAGCCATCCAATTGGAGCAGCACTATGAAAAAGAAGAAATCTTTGAAATGTATTTTAATAAGATTCTAATGTCTGGAAGAATTTATGGTTTTGGTACTGCAGCGGAATATTTTTATGGTAAAGAATTAAGTGAATTATCTCTTGATGAAATGGCTTTACTTGCGGGGATGCCTCAAAGTCCAAATAACTATAATCCATTTAAATATCCAGAAAACGCAAAAAAACGTCGTAATATTGTACTGAGTTTAATGGCACAGCATGGGAAAATTTCAGAAAGTGAAGCTGAGGCTGCTAAAAAAGCTGATGTAACTGCTGGCTTACTTCCTGAAGACCAAAGACAAGGTGTTACTGGGACAAAATATGATGCATTTCTTGATGTAGTATTAACAGAATTAGAAGAAAACGGTGATGGAGAATTATTAGCTGATGGAATAAAAGTCTACACGACACTTGATCCAAATGCCCAAACGGTCGTTGAAGATGTTATGAATAACTCTGAAAACTTCCCTACTGAAAACATTCAGTCTGGTGTGTCAGTAATCGATACAAAATCAGGTCAAATTAAAGCAATCGGTGGCGGTCGAGACTATGCAGATCGAGATTATAACTTTGCACAAGATTTAACTTCACGTTCACCAGGGTCAACTTTAAAACCTCTTGTCGATTATGGACCAGCTATCGAAAACTTAAAATGGTCAACGGGTCAAACAATTGTCGATGAGAGAATGACTTATTCCGGATCTGATCAAGTAATTCGAAATTGGGATGAAAAATATAATGGTACAATGACAATTAGACAAGCGTTGTATCAATCACGAAACGTACCAGCCGTAAAAACATTACAATCAGTTGGTTTGGAAGAATCACAAGCCTTTATTTCAAAACTTGGAATCGATGTAGATTACCTAGTAGAATCGGATGCAATTGGTGGTGGCCGAGTAAATATTTCACCAATTCAAATGGCTGCATCTTATGCTGCATTCGGTAATAACGGAGTATATAATGACCCCTACTCAATAAAAGAAGTGGTATTCCGTGATGGGTCAAAAATTTCTTATAAACCAGAATCTGTAGTCGCGATGAATGACTCCACAGCATATATGGTTACGGATATTTTAAGAGATGTATTGAGTAATAAACCAGGTGCATCAGGTCAAACTGCCCAAATCACTTGGTTAGATGTAGCGGGTAAAACAGGAACAACAAACTATTCAGGTGATGAGTTTGCGAAATATAATTTACCAAGTACAAGTGTACCTGACTCATGGTTTGCTGGTTATACTACAAATTATTCTATTGCAATATGGAGTGGTTATTCTAAACGTTCAGAACCAATTACTACTTGGGATGAGCGATTATTACCACAAAAATTATTTAAAACTATTATGTCAGAAATCTCAGCAGATATTGAAACACCTAACTTTACAAAGCCAAGTTCAGTTGTAGAAGCAACGATTGAAGTCGGTTCAGATCCATTAAGATTAGCAAGTGATTATACACCTAATGAATTACGCCAAACTGAGCTATTTGTAAAAGGTACTGAACCACAGCAAGTTTCAGAAGTATATGAACAAACAACTCCAGATGCTCCTACAGGATTAAAAGCTGATTACAAAGAAAAAGAAAATGTAATTAACTTATCTTGGGACTATAAAGGAAAAGGTAAAGGTAAGAAAAATGTTCAATTTGAAGTAACAATGACTGTTGATGCAGATGCTCCTGTAGTCATTGCAACAACAGACTCGAAAAAAGTCTCAGTTTCTAATATAGAGCCTGGCCGAAACTATACATTTACCGTGACAGCTGTTTCTAATGATGCACGAAGTGATTCAGCATCCGTTTCACTCTTCATTGACCAGTCTGTAGAAGAACCTGAAGTAGAGGTTCCAGATACTGGATTCGAGGAAGACTTCGACTTAGATGGGGATGGCATTCCTGATGGAGATAACAATGGAAACGGGAATAATAACGGGAATGGCAATGAAAACGGCAACGGGAACGGAAACAACAACGGAAATGGAAACGGGAATAATAACGGAAATAATGGAGGCACTGGTGAAGTAGATGATGGTACCCTCTTACCTCCTGAACTTCCAATAAATCCAACTGAAAATAGTCAATAAAAATAAATAAAATATAAAAAGGACTCAGCAGGAAAAAGTTAACCTGTTGAGTCCTTTTATATTTGGGATCAATTCTCCTACTTTTCTCTTGGTTGATCACCTAGATTTTCCTGCGCATAGACATGTCATTTTCTTAAATGCCTTAGTTTAATTACATAAGAAAAGGAGTTGCGCAAATCCCATTGCGACAACTCCTCCAACTATGCTTTTATTCGTAACCGAGCATAACGCTTTTTAATTTCCTTAAATAATTCATCTAATTGACGGAAACAAGCATATTGTGCAGGTCTTGCTTTAATAAATAGAAAACGCTCCATCCCATTGATTGGAAATACTTCATATTCTTCATTAGTTTGGATCAAGGAAGTTTGCTCAACTAGTGAGGTGTTCAATACTAACTCTTCGAATAAAGCAATACCTTCTTCCATCAATGATTTTGCTTCCCCGTTCCGTTCATCGTGGGCATGAAAAATTTGATCACTCAATCGTTCCCACCGTTCAAAATAGGGTTCAATTAATTCTTTTGAGATGGCTTCTTTTTTTACTGGAATCATACTTTCACTAGCCCCTTTTTAAGACGCTTCTTCCCCTCTCTACAATCTTCAAGTAGCGGACAGACATTACATTGTGGATTTTGTGCTTTACAATGGTAACGTCCAAAGAAAATGATTTGATGATGAGTTTTCGACCAATCTTCCTTTGGTGTCTTTTTCATTATCGTTTCTTCGACTTCTAAAACTGTATCCTTTATTCGACATAATCCTAAACGTTTAGAAACACGCTCAACATGAGTGTCTACAGCTAGGGCAGGTATCCCGAATGCTACAGATAACACGACATTTGCTGTTTTCCGTCCAACACCTGGTAATGTGACAAGCTCTTCTCGAGTTTGAGGAATTTCCCCATTAAACTCATTGATTAACTTTTCGCATAATGCTTGGATATTTTTAGCTTTATTGCGATATAACCCAATGGAACGAATATCATTTTGTAATTCTTCTAACGGGACAGCTAAATAGTCTTCTGGCGTTTTGTATTTTTGGAAAAGTGTCTTAGTCACCTTATTAACCAATACATCTGTACATTGAGCAGATAAAAGTGTCGCAATGGTTAATTCAAACGGATTATCATGAACAAGCTCACAATGGGCATCAGGAAACATACCGTCCATGACGTCAAGGCAGTGTTGCCATTGTTTTATTGTTAGCATGATTTCACCTACTCTCTCTCTTCAAGCCAATTGTAAAACGAAACTTTTTGTGTATTATCGTTCTTAATTTGTTTTTCATTCATCACAGGCTTTATATTTTTATGAAATTGCTCTGAATGCTTTTCAACTTGTTTAATAGACGTAATATTTTTCTTTTTCCATTCGAATAATATACGGTCGATATAACGAAGCGATATCTTCCCTGCAAGTACTGCTTCTTTTAACGCAGCTTTTATAATGGCTGGCGAATGGTGATCCGTGTCTAGCCACATCGAAATCGTCTCTAGTTCCATGGGAGATAATAGTCTACCAAACTCTTGTTCAAAAATGGAGAAAATTTCTCCCTCTTCATTTTTTTGTTCCACTTTTTCATTTGACATCGACGTCATTTCAAGTTGGTCTAAAATTCTCTGCCAAAGTGGGTAAATGGAAAACTTCTCTGTTAGTTTACCATTAGCATCAACACCTTGTGTAATTTCTAAAAATCCTTTTTGCATAAGGCGCTGAAGTTTCATGGAAACTTCATTATCGTTTATTTGAAGTCTTTGCGATAAATCTGAAGGCGTTGGAAAATCGATTCCCTCAGAATGAAATGATAATAAGTGAATAAGTATTAAGGCTTCATCATCAGTCATCTTTAGATCTTTGTAATACTTTAAAAATAGTTGGGGAATAGACACATTCCCTTGTTCAGTCCATGCACGGAGTCGATTGAATTTTTCGGCCATTGTTGTTGACTCCTTTCTATCTTCTATAGTCAGTTAGTTGAACTAATACGAAAGGAAAGCGTCCGCAAAAAGATACACACGGACGCTTTCATTATGTTCATATCATGTCATCTATCTTCATTCAGATGAGTACAAACCCAACTAAATGAAGATTTGGCTTCAGCGAGTCATTGATTTTGTAATGAGTTCCAGGTTGTTAGCCTAAGATCGTCCATCCTTGCAACAACAGCTAACTGACCTGCAACATGTAGGACTAAGCACATTTCAAAATTTCGACGCAATTACACCAAGTCGTAATTGATTATGGGTAAAGACGATTTAATAGTCTTGGGAACGGAATAGATTCGCGAACGTGTTCTGCTCCACTAATCCAAGCAACTGTTCTTTCTAATCCTAAACCAAATCCAGAGTGCGGTACAGATCCTTGTTGACGAAGGTCTAAATACCATGCATATGCGTCTAAGTCTAGGTTATGCTCTTCTAAACGCTGTTTTAATAAATCAAAATCATGAATACGTTCTGAACCACCGATAATTTCACCATAGCCTTCCGGAGCAATTAAGTCAGCACAAAGTACAACATCGTCTCTTTCTGGATGTGGCTGCATATAGAATGGCTTAATACCAACTGGGTAGCAAGTGATAAATACTGGCTTATCAAAGTTTTGTGCAATTGCTGTTTCATGCGGAGCTCCAAAGTCATCGCCCCACTGAATATCAGTAAACCCTTGTTCGTGTAGGAATTTAATCGCATCATCATACGTAATACGTGGGAATGGTGCTTGAATGTTTTCTAATTTTGATGTATCGCGACCAAGTCGTTCCAACTCAATTTTACAATTCTTCAACACTGATTGTACGATATAAGAAACATATTGTTCTTGAACTTCAAGATTTTCTTCAAATTCAACGAACGCCATTTCCGGTTCAATCATCCAAAATTCGATTAAATGACGACGAGTTTTAGATTTTTCTGCACGGAAGGTTGGACCGAATGAAAACACTTTTCCAAGTGCCATTGCAGCTGCTTCCATGTAAAGTTGACCTGATTGAGATAGATAAGCATCTTCATCAAAGTATTTTGTATGGAAAAGCTCTGAAGTTCCTTCTGGAGCCGAACCTGTTAAAATTGGTGGGTCGATTTTCACAAAACCATTGTCATTGAAAAATTCATATGTCGCACGAATGATTTCATTACGAATTTTCATAATTGCATGTTGTTTACGAGAACGTAACCAAAGATGACGGTTATCCATTAAGAATTCAATTCCGTGTTCTTTTGGTGTAATTGGATAGTCTTTCGCTTCATGAATCACTTCAATCTCAGAGATTGCTAATTCACAACCAAAACTTGAGCGGCTATCCTCTTTTACAACGCCTGTAATATACATTGACGTTTCTTGAGTTAGACCTTTCGCTAATGCGAATACTTCTTCCCCTACTTCTTCTTTGACGATTACACCTTGGACAAATCCAGAACCATCTCGTAATTGTAGGAAAGCAATTTTCCCGCTTGAACGCTTATTCGCTAGCCAAGCACCTAATTTTACAGTTTCGCCAATATGATTTGGCATTTCTTGAATCATTATTTTTTTCATATTGTTGTCCTCCGCAAAAGAACTAAATTATTTAAGACTGTTGACAAACGCTTCCATCCTTCGTCACTTGACCAATGAAGTCACAGGATGTTTGTCAAGTGGACGTTGGCACAGGACGTACCGGTCTTAGCCCGCGTACCATTACTGTTCTATTCTGTCTTCATTGGTCTGCGCTTTTCGTCTGCAAATCGTTTTCAAGACAGTCTTTTGTGTTACTGATTAAAGAGAACTTCTCCTCTGTGAAGTCTTCTTCAATTATTTTGTAAACGAATTAATTTAGTCTTGCCATTTTGTTTTAACAAAGTTGTCCATGCGTTTTACTGCTTCTTCAAGTAAATCTAATGAAGTTGCGTAACTTAAGCGGATTGTAGAAGGTACTCCGAATCCTGAACCCGGTACTACTGCTACATTCGCCTCAGTTAATAGTGCACTTGCAAAATCATCGACTGATGTAAAACCTGTTTTTTGTGCTGCCTCAGCTACATCAGGTAATAAATAGAATGCTCCTTGTGGTTTTAGTACTTTAAAACCAGGGATTGCACTTAATTTTGGATAAATCGTTTCTAATCGTGATTCGAATGCTTTTCTCATCTCTTCAACGGAATCCTGAGGTCCATTATATGCTTCTACTGTAGCATATTGTGATGTTGTTGTTGGGTTTGAAGTTGAATGGGAAGCAAGATCAGTCATTGCATTAATAATTTCTGCATCACCTGCTGCATACCCAATACGCCAACCAGTCATCGAATGTGATTTTGCAACACCATTAACAACAATCGTACGTTTTTTCACTTCTTCAGACAGTTGTGCAATGGAGAAATGTTCTAAACCATTGTAAAGTAATTTTTCATAAATTTCATCAGATACGATTACAAGATCTTTTTCAACTGCTACTTCAGCAATTTCAGCTAATTCTTCACGTGTGTAAACCATACCTGATGGGTTACTTGGAGAGTTAATAATAACTGCTTTCGTTTTGTCTGTAACGGCATTACGAAGTTGTTCAGCTGTAATTTTAAAGTTTTGTTCGCTTGACCCTTCAATATAAACTGGTACTCCACCTGCTAATTTAACTTGTTCAGGGTATGAAACCCAGTAAGGGATTGGAATAATGACTTCATCGCCTTCATTTAATAATACTTGGAATAGAGTATATAATACGTGTTTTGCACCAATACCTACAATAATTTCATTTGGTTTGTATTCAAGGTTGTTGTCACGAATTAACTTATCGATAATCGCTTGTTTTAAAACAGGTAATCCACCTGCTGGAGTATATTTTGTTAAGCCTTTGTTCATAGAATCTGCAGCTGCATCTAGGATATTTTGAGGTGTATTGAAATCAGGTTCACCTGCTCCTAATCCAATTACATCAATTCCTTGTGATTTCAGTTCTTTTGCTTTCGCAGTGATCGCTAATGTCGCTGAAGGGGATAAAGTTTTTACACGATTCGCCAATAAGTTTTTCATTTTTTTTGCTCCTCTACAAATTCAAAATTCGTTTCCACCATTGTCCATCTTCAAACAAAATATAAACGTAATTTAGCTCGTCTGATTCGTTGGTATATGTAATTTCCCAAACAGCACCAACTTCTTCATAGCCTAATTTTGTATGAAGAATTTCTTTTACTTCCTCTTTATTATTTAAAACCGATAAAGCTTGTTCCTCTGTAATACCGTCTTGCAAATAAACTTCCTGAATCATTTTCTCTTCTAAGTTGTCAGGAACAAAAACTGCTTTTTTCTTACCTCGTTCATCTTCCCCGAACAAAGTAATGTACGGTTCATTACCATTATAAACATAACCATCAGAAACGAACTTCAGGTGATCAGAAGAGATAGCTAAATCTGATGCCTGCTTTTCAATTTCATCAAAAGGCTCATCGGCTTTCCAAATTACGAGAATAGAAATAACAAGTGTTAACGAAAGTAAAAATACAGTGATAAAAATTAACCAGTTTTTCATTGTCTCACCGTAACCAGTTTGGGTGTATTTTTATTATTCATTTTTGTCTACCTGCTTTCTTTCCTCATGTTTGTTATTATACCAATGTTCTAACTCTAAAACCATATTTTGTAGAGGTAGTTTTTGAATAGATATTGGAGGTAAAGAATCTAAAAATTCTTTCCCATAAGATTTAGTATCAATTCTTCGATCAAGTACGACTAATACTCCTTTATCCTTTGATGAACGTATTAATCGACCAAAGCCTTGTTTAAATCGTATGATTGCCTCAGGTAACGATAAATTCGTAAATGCATTTAGACCTTTGGCTTGCAGATCCATTGATTTTGCTTTGAATGATGGTTCATCTGGAGAGCTAAATGGCAATCTCACTATAATGACACTTGCCAATCCATCACCTGGCACATCTACTCCTTCCCAAAAACTATTTGTTCCAAATAACACGGAATGGTTAAATTTTTGGAAGGACTTTAACAAACGCATTCTACTGCCCCCAGTAACTCCTTGAGCAAAAAGAACATAATCATTGAGAAGTTCACTCTCTTGAATTAATTCTACGGTTTTCTTTAACATATCCTGTGAAGTAAATAATACAAATGAACGCCCCTCTGTAGAGCGGACAATGCGAGTTATGGCCATTGAAATTGATTCAATGTATCGGTGCTGTGAAACCGATTGAATATCTGGCATATCATTTACTATATAGGCTTTTGCCCCACTGTAATACGTTGGAGGAGCTTGTAAATTTATAATTGGAACCTCATCACGAATGCCTAACTGGTCGGCTATAAATCGTTTATTATTCGGTACAGTTAATGTTCCAGATGTCCAAATAATCCCATGATGATTTCGTACTGGATCAAATAACTTTCGAATATGGTCTTTCACTTGTATCGGTTTTTTATAAACTTGAATACTTCCAGGAATATTTCGACGGTCAATTTCCACCCATGTGGATGAATCCACTCCATCATTTAAAAATACATCTTCCCATTCAGATACTTTCATTTTCATTTCTCGAGTCCAATATTTCCACTGCTCAAGAATGACTAAGTGTTCTGGAGCAATTTCTTCTACTTCTTGTGAGAATTGACGTGCCGCATCTTCCGCTAAATCAATCCATTGTTGTATTCCCTTAGAAACAGACTTAAGTAGTGTTTCATTTAAATTTAATTCTTGTAGAAAGGATGTATATTTCGTATAACTTTTCGTGCTTTTTGAATGTTGTTTCATACCCTGCACAATTTGATTCATTGTTTCATCGAATGCTTTTGTCATTTGCATAAATTTCTTTTCTAACTGATTGAGACTTTGTTTCGAAACTCGTTGTTTTTTTAATGATACTCGATGAAAATTAGCAAACACATTATTTTCTGATGAAAGACCAATTTGCCCAAAAATATATTTCCATTTTGTAAATGAAAAAATCGATTCATCTCTTCCAACAGCAGCTTGAATAAATTGGTGAGCTTCATCAATTATCCACCCTCTGATCTGGTCGAATATTGGTTCACGTCTTTCCATATCAGCTAGTAGCATGGCATGATTAGTAATTACGATATCTGCAGTTTCACTTTCTTCAATAGCTCTTTTATAAAAATCAAAGGGCTCGCTACCCTTTTTATGGTGATCCGGATTTTTCCGAATTTTATCAATGAATAACTGGCCTCCGCCAGAGACATTAATTTCATTTAAATCTCCAGTTTCAGTCTTCGTTAACCATACTAGTACTTGTAAAATTGTTAGCGTTTCATCGTAGGAAAAGTCTCTAATTTTTAATAATTGTTCAAATTGAACAACATCGATATAATTTTTCATCCCTTTTAGTAAAGAAACATTAACTCGACAGCCAAGTGTTTTTTCAATTTTTGGAATCTCTTCAGTTAATAATTGTTCCAGTAAATGCGAAGTGTAAGTGCTTATACAAACTTTACCCTGTTGTTGTTTCGCATAAATAACAGACGGTAATAAATATCCGATTGTTTTCCCGATACCAGTAGAAGCCTCAATCATTACTTCTTTCTTAAGATTTAATCCATCCCATATCGTATCCATCATTTGAAATTGCTGTGGACGCTCTTCAAAATTTGGAATTTTGGATTGGAAAAATGCAATCTTATCAGCGTTAGATTGTGGGTACTCTAACTGTTTATTTCCTGTCTTTAATTCTGCTTTCTTTTTAATCGCTAGTTTTCGATAATAAATATTGTGCTCTTCATTTGAAGTTGTTTTTCTCTTAATTTGTAGAGCCTCAAAAAACAATTGAGATAAATTCGATTTTAATTGAAAAGATTTTTTGTGTAATTGTTCAATTGTAATAATCGGTAGTGTTAAAAGCTCTTCCCAACATTTTTGTAGCAAATGGGCAGTTGCTTTGGCATCATTGTCCGCCCGATGAGCATTATCTAAAGGGATATTTAAATCAGAAGCTAGATCCCCTAATTTAAAGCTTAATGAAGAAGGAAAAATAATTTTTGCTAATTCAACTGTATCTATTTTTTTCCCTTTCCACTCGGGTAACCCTGCTCGTTTAAATTCTGCTTGTAAAAAAGATAAATCAAAGTCAGCATTGTGCGCGACAAAAATTGAATCTTGTATCATCTCATAGATTGTCTCAGCATGCGATTCAAAAGGTAACGCATCTTGAACATCAATATCCGTAATATTGGTTAAATCTTGAACGAATAATGGAATTGCTTGCCCAGGATGAATAAATGATGTAAAAGTCTTCTCAATACACCAATTTTTCATGATTACAATTGCAATTTGTATCATGCGATCTCCATTAGCAGGCGAATGTCCAGTTGTCTCCAAATCTACAATTGCATATTTTTGACTTTCCATCATTTTGATCAACTCACAGTACATAATTATATGCGAATTTTAACATAAAGCGTAAGATAGGTCATGCATCACCTACGATTTATTGTATTTTTTAGAATTAATATGTACTCTTATTTCTTTATCGTCATATGTATGAATCCTTATGTAAAAGGAATGCTCAGCATATATAAATTGAAAAAGAGAGAATTCAAATTAGTTTGAACCCTCTCTTACTCTAGTATGTATTATTAAAAATTAAAAAGAGCAGGGGCTCATCTCCCTGCTCACGAAAACAAAGCAATCCGACAAATCCGTGTCGTAATGATTGCTTTGGTTGTAAAGTATAAAACTTTACTTAGGTTTGGCACCTAAAATAGATTCTATCTTAAATTAATAGGATTAGCAAGGGCCAAATTATGACAATTAAAAACCAATTTAGCAAAAAGTGAATATGTTAGAGATTCCTAATAAGAGTCAATACCGCGCTATAAAACAGTTGCTTCCGGTTCATAGCTGATTATTTCTTTAATCTTGTTTTGCTCTCCCATAATGGCAACGGTTGGTTGATGACCTTTTGCTTCTTCATTCACCACATAAACATATGAAATAATAATAACGATATCTCCTTTTTGCACAAGTCGAGCGGCAGCGCCATTTACACAAATGACCCCACTTCCCCTTTCCCCTGCAATAATATATGTTTCAAACCGCGCGCCATTATTATTATTTACAATATGGACCTTTTCGTTTGGTAGCATTCCAACCGCATCTAAAATATCCGCATCTATCGTAATAGATCCAACATAATTTAAATCAGCTTGTGTTACTTGAGCTCTATGAATCTTGCTGTTCATCATCATTCTAAACATGTGCGAGTGCTCCTTTAAGTGAAAATATGACATTGTCAATTAAGCGAGTTTTGCCAATATACACGGCAGCTGCGATTAAAACTTCTTTTGTTTCTTCCGTAACCTGGCGCAAGTCTGGATAAGATAACATTTGCAAATAATCAATACGACCTGACGTACATTCTTCTATATAATTTCTAGCAAGAATAATTGCCTTCTCAGCATCTCGAGAAATTAAAAATTCATCATGGGCAATCTGTAAAGCTTTGAAAATTGCTGGTGCTTCACGACGTTCAGCTTCTGATAAATAAACGTTTCTTGAAGATTTGGCTAGACCATCTAATTCACGTACAATTGGAACCGTTCGAATTTCTAATGAGAAATTATAGTCTCGAACCATAGTTTGAATAATGGCAACTTGTTGTGCATCCTTCTGACCAAAGTACGCACAATTTGGTTCAGTTAAGTGAAATAATTTAGCAACTACCTGTAACACTCCATCAAAGTGACCTGGACGAGTGGCTCCGCATAAAATTTCCGCTTGCTTCCCTGCACGAATATAAATACCCCCATCGGTTGGATACATTTCTTCTACAGAAGGAGCAAAAATAACGTCAACTCCTACAGTGGATGCTAGTTGTACATCACGTTCTAAATCCCGCGGATAAGATTCAAAATCTTCATTTGGTCCAAATTGAGTTGGATTGACAAAAATACTCATAATCACAACATCATTTTCATTACGTGCAACTGTTGCCAAAGTTAAATGCCCTTCATGTAAGTACCCCATTGTCGGAACAAGGCCAATCGAGTGTCTGTTTTCCTTAGCCTTGTTTACAATTGTTTTTAACTCTGCAATCGTTTTTACTACCTTCATTACTTAACGCCCCCGTACAAAGTTGTTAATACTTGCTCTTTCATCGTAAAGCTTTGTTCTAATGTCGGGAAAGTTCCATCTTTTACTGCCTTTGTATAACCTTTTACGCCACGTTCTACCTCTTCACCAACAAAGGAGAAAGTTTGAACGAATTTTGGAACATGGTGATTGCCGAAGTTTACTAAATCATGGAACACAAGGACTTGTCCATCTGCATATGGTCCTGCACCAATTCCAATGGTTGGGATGATTAACTCTTTAGTAACTACTTCCGTCAGTTGATAAGGGATACACTCAAGAACGACAGCACAAGCACCAGCATCTTCACAAGCTTTTGCATCTTTGATTAGTTGTTCCGCTTGTTCTGATGTTTTGCCCTGTACTTTATAGCCACCTAACACACTAGCAGATTGTGGCAGTAAACCTAAGTGTGAAACAACAGGAATCCCTGCTTTAGTAAGCTTTTTAATGACTTCGAGTACTTCACCTGCTCCCTCCAGTTTGAGTGCATTTGCTCCAGTTTCTTGAATCATTTTCACAGCAGTTTTTAATGCTTCATTAGGATCCCCATGGTATGAACCAAAAGGCATATCAACTACGATAAAGGTATCTTTAGCACCGCGTCTAACGGCCTTTGAATGATGAATCATATCTTCCACGGTTACGGGCATTGTCGAATCATATCCGAGAACCACCATTCCTAAAGAATCGCCGACTAAAATCATATCAACATCGGCTTGTTCCGAGAAGGTTGCTGTTGGGTAATCGTATGCTGTAATCATCACGATTTTTTCACCCTGTGTTTTCATCTTTAAAAAATCAGTTGTCGTTTTCATTTTTCTCCTCCTTATATAAAGGTTCTCTCCCACTAAATTATGCCTGGGCACAATTTCATCTAGTAAATGAAGAAAGAACCTAAACTAAGAAGAAAACATGTTTTCAAACGCAATAAGCAAAATGCATCTACGTTTCTTTGTAAGTAAAACAAAAAACCCATCTGTCAAAAAATGGACAGAAGGGTTGCGTAGTATGTAATATGCTAATTAAACGCACCTGTTTTCTTCCGTCCCTGTCGATTTACGATCAAGGCAGATATTTTTATAGTTTAATAATAAAAATGATTGGTACAGTTCTCGTAAGATACTGTCCATAGTGCTACTATAACAAGTTTAGTAGAAAAGGTACAGAATTAAAAATACTAGAGTTAGACCAATAATAACCATATTACTCTGTAGTTGTAGCTTGAAAAAATTACGTCTGGGTTCGCCAACTACTTTGTAATGCTCCTCAAACTTTGGACAGCTTCTCTGTTCATTTCTTTTCGAGCTTTTCCGTTCATCTTCCCTTCAGAATGACTATACACATCAAATTTCTTTTTCGACTTTAGCAAATTGTATTTGAATGTACCTAATAAAAAAACAGCATATCTCTAGTCTAAGAGATAGCTGCTTCATTAAAACGTTAGCTATTTCACTTCAATATCGGCGGAGTAAATACTTTTGATTTCACCGTTATCAAGTTGGATTTCTAGTACCCCTTGTTCTGTGATGCCAATTGCTTGTCCTTCAATTACTTCACGCAATGTCGTCGCCTTAATTCGTTTCCCTATCGTACCAGACGCTGTTTCCCACAGTTTTTTAATCGGAGCAAAGCCTTCATTTATGTAGAGCTCAGAATACTGTTCCATATAATTTAAAATTGATGCCACAAGTTCAGAACGATCTAGTTGCTTCCCTTCTTCGATACTTAGGGAAGTAGCAATGGATTGTAGCTCTTCTGGAAAATGATTCATCTGTTGATTCACATTAATGCCAATTCCAATTAATAGCGCTTCAACCCGGTCCATTTCTGCCACCATTTCAGTTAAGATACCAGTACATTTACGCCCATTAATTAAAATATCGTTTGGCCATTTAATTTCAGGTTTGAAGTGAGCATAAAGGGATTTCATCGCATTAACTACTGCAACCGCAGTTACTAATGTAAATTGAGGCGCCTGTTGTGGAATAACGTTTGGACGAATCATGAGTGTCATCCAAATTCCTTTGCCTTTTGTAGATTCCCATGGTCGAGCCATACGCCCTTTTCCACTTGTTTGTGTTTCGGCAATAACAACCGTACCATCTTCAGCCCCATTTCGAACTAATTCATGGGCAATAACTTGAGTTGAAGTCACTTCCTCTAAATAATGGATGGACCTACCGTATCGTTTCGTTGATAAAAAGGAAGTGATTCTTGCTGCATCTACTCTGTCAGGTTTACCGATTAAACAATAACCTTTTTTCTTAATCGTCTCAAATTCGTAGCCTTCTTCTTGAAGAGACTGCAAATGTTTCCAAATAGCTGTACGAGAAATCCCAAAATCATCTGCTAATTGTTGACCCGAAAGTGGTTCATCGCCTGCCAAAAGGAAACGCTCTAATATTTTATCTTTCATTGTTAAACTCATACATAAACCATTCCTTCAATTGATCTACATTATTTTCTACCTGACCATTTATTACTGCTATGAGTGCAGCATCTAGAGCTTCCTTAATCCAAGGACCACGCTTTTCAGAGGACCAACTCATTAAAAGATGTCCGTTTAAATTAAGTTCTTTTACTGATTGAAGTGGTAATTCACTTTTTAACTTTGCAATTTGAGATTTTGGATATGAAACTGTTTTATGTTGCCATAAAGCAAACTCATACGCAACTTCTAATACCTCAAGCTCATGCATAAATAAATTAAACCTTGTCCACCCACCATTACATAGAGCATTATAGGCTTGCTCAACTTGTTGAATAAAGTTCTTTTCTTTATTCGAAAGCTTATAGAAACTCGAAATATAATGAAGATCCCAATTGTTTAGTAAACATAAATAGGCCCAGCCAACGTAGGAATTATCTGCTTGGAATTTCTTCCATTCCTCTTTGTGCACCTCGAAATGTCCAACAAGAAATTGTGATAAACCACTTTCGACTAACATCGTAATACCATGGTAAACATTTGGTGCTTTCCATAGCTTGACTAATTCCATATGAATGCGCTCTTTTGCGATTAATTCAATGTTTTGACTTTTTAATTGAATAGCCTTCATTGTTTTTTCTTCAATGGAAAAACCGAGCTGTGCACTAAAGCGAACAGCTCGTAGCATACGTAAAGCATCTTCTTCAAAACGTTGGATAGGTTCACCTACTGCACGCAAAACTTTATTTTGCAAGTCCGTTTGACCATTAAATAAATCAATAATGTTCCCATCTTTTGTCATAGACAAAGCATTGATCGTAAAATCTCTACGTTTTAAGTCTTCATCTAAACTTCTGACAAAATGTACTTGTTCGGGTCTGCGATGGTCAACATAATCACCATCTGTACGATAGGTTGTTACTTCAATAGGTTCTCCCTCATCAAGAACTAAGACCGTTCCATGTTCAATTCCTACATCAATCGTTGATGAAAAAATCTGCTTCACTTCTAATGGTAGCGCATTCGTTGCGACATCAACATCATTTACTTTTCTTTGTAGTAAAAAATCTCTTACAGCACCGCCTACGATGACTGCTTCATATCCTGCATGTTCTATTCGATCAATTACTCGATAAGCTGATTGGAATTCTGGTATTCTCATACGCGTAATGCCGCCAGTCTTTCATATAATTGTACATATTGGTCAATAATTGGAGTTGCATTAAATTTTGTCTGTACAGCAGCGATGGCCGCTTGACGAAACTCTATTAATTTTTCTTCATCAGATAATAATTCAATCGCGTAATTTGCTGCTTGTTCTGTATCTCCAAGTTCTACAACAAAACCGTTTATTCCGTGGTCAATCACTTCAGGAATACCTCCGATTGCTGTTCCAATTCCCGGTACACCACATGCCATTGCCTCAAGTAAAACTAACCCAAAGGATTCATTTTGTGATAATAATAGCTTTAGGTCACTGATAGCAAAAAGTTCTGCTACGTTTTCTTGCTTACCTAAGAATAAAATATCATCTTTATAAGGACTCGTCTTCACAAGCTCTTTTACACGATGTCTTTCAGGTCCATCCCCAACTAGTAATAATTTTGCAGGTAGCTCTTTTCGTATTTTCATAAATGTATCCACAACATCAGGTAGATTTTTAATTTTCCGGAAGTTGGAGACATGAATGATGACACGATCGTCATCGCTAATTCCAAATTGCGCTTTCAAATTTCCTGCATCAACGGGATGGAAAACAGATTCATCGACAAAATTATGAATCGTTTCAATTTCTTTTTCTGTTTCGATTAATTCATAGGTTTGTTCTTTTAACGCATCTGAAACAGCTGTTACAATATCCGATTTCTCAATACCGTATTTAATCGCCTGCGCAAGTGTTGAATCTTGACCTAAAACCGTTATATCCGTTCCATGTAATGTTGTCACAATTCCAAACTTTTCCCCACTCATTTCGCGTGCTAGGACTGCACACACAGCATGTGGAATTGCGTAATGAACGTGAAGAACATCTAATTTTTCATTTTTTACAACATCTGCCATTTTACTTGCTAAAGCAATGTCATATGGTGCATATTGAAATACTGAATAATTACTCACTTCTACTTCGTGGAAAAATACGTTCGGATAAACTTTATTCAGTCGAAATGGCACGCTTGATGTGATGAAATGGATTTCATGGCCACGTTCAGCAAGCATTTTTCCAAGTTCCGTTGCAAGAACACCAGAGCCTCCAACAGTTGGATAGCATGTAATTCCAATTTTTAATTTTCTCATCCGACGTCATCCTCTCTAATCAAGAATATTTAATTTCCAAATCATTTATTGAAATCAATAGAACGAAAATGTTAATCAAATACGCTTTTCTTGATGCTTATTCTTGTTGAAATGAAAACTATGAAGCACCCGTCAGAAGTTCTCACTATCCAGTTGAATGTTCGATACCCCAGATTAATATCTAAACGCTATAAAGCTGTTCGACTTTCGACATACTAAGTTGCCGCGCAGGAGTAAATTTTTGTACGAATAACATCGCACAGGCATTTTTCTGCGACGAGTAACTACAAGGTATTCAAGTGATTCTTTCGCTTATCCTATTGTCTTCTCTCTTGAATTAATCTCCAATCAACAAATCCTTCTTGCAACCCTTTTAGTAAAATCTCAGCTGTCCCCATATTTGTTGCTAACGGGATATGATATACATCACATAATCGCACAAGTGCCGTTACATCTGGTTCATGTGGTTGGGCAGTTAGTGGATCACGGAAGAAAATTACCATATCCATATCGTTATTAGCAATCATTGCGCCAATCTGTTGGTCTCCACCTAGTGGACCTGAGCGAAATCGTGTAATGCTTAATCCTACTTCATCCTGCATACGGAGACCAGTTGTTCCTGTAGCAAATAATTCGTGTTCACTTAATATTTCTTTATATGCTATGGCAAATTCCACAAGACTATCTTTTTTATGATCGTGTGCAATTAATGCGATTTTCAAGGCAATCAGTCCATTTCACTATAAGATATTTTCTAATCCATATACTAGTCTATCTAGAGACATTACGGTTTCAACACAATACATAACCCCATCCATGAAAGATTCACGGTTAAAGGAATCATGTCGAATTGTAAGTAATTGACCTTCTCCACCAAATAACACTTGTTGATGTGCAACTAATCCTGGTAATCGAACAGAATGAATGCGCATTCCATCAAAGTCTGCGCCACGTGCCCCATCAATTGTTTCGTGCTCACTTGGATGTCCTTGTTTTCTACCTTCTCGAACCTCTCTAATCATCTGTGCTGTCTTTACTCCAGTACCTGATGGAGCATCTAATTTGCGATCATGATGCATTTCAATAATCTCAACATTAGGTAAATATTTTGCCGCTTCTTGTGCGAATTTCATCATTAAAATAGCACCAATAGCAAAGTTAGGAGCAATAATACAACCTACTTGTTGTTCCTCGGCTAGATGTGTTAGTTCTGCTAATTGTTCTTCTGTGAAACCAGTAGTACCAACAACAGGACGAACGTTATGTAAAAGTGCTACCTTTGTATGTTCATAAACTGATTGAGGGTTTGTTAAGTCAATTAATACATCCGGTGTTGTTTCTTGAATCAAATTTGTTAGATCTGTATAAATAGGGACATTTAAATTTGGCGAAAATATTTCAAGCTCTGCTAAACTTTCTCCAACATATTTATAGTCAAGGGCAGCTACTAACTCCATACCATCGCGTTTTAAAACGGTGTTTACCGCTTCTCTGCCCATTTTCCCTCTTGCTCCAGCAATTGCTACTTTAATTGTCATCATGGTCCTTCCTTTCGTTCGTACAGCATTGTCGCTTAATATTTATCGAGTACATTTAATGTGTATTTTCTACATTTTTCTGTAATTGTTGTCATGTTACTCCATTCGACATTATAACATGCTTCATTAATAATCGTATAAAATTTGTGATGTAGTTGTCAAAAGTTGAAAAGTGAAACATAATAAGAATGCTAAAGTATTAGAAAAAATCTAATTATGTTAATTAATGGAAAATTGGAGGCAACTATGAAAGGAATTAAAATCCGACACATCCTTGGTATAATAATCGGTTCAGCTATATATAGCTTTGGCTTCGTTCATTTTAATATGCAAAATGAACTAGGTGAAGGTGGATTTAGTGGAATTACCTTAATTTTATATTTCACTCTTAATTTAGATCCAGCCCTAATGAATCTTATATTGAATATCCCTATGTTTATTATTGGATGGCGTCAATTTGGACGAAAAGAATTTCTATATACAATTCTCGGAACGGTAAGTGTATCAATCTTTTTAAGAGTATTTCAAAATTATGAATTTGAATTAGGTTTACAAGATGATTTATTATTAGCTTCGTTATTTGCTGGTGTTTTTGTCGGCATTGGACTTGGTATTATTTTCCGGTGCGGTGGCACTACAGGTGGTGTAGACATTATTGCCCGACTTGCTAAAAAGTATTTTGGATGGAGCATGGGCAAAACAATGTTTATGTTTGATGCAATAGTTATTACATTATCTTGGATTACTTTCCTCGATAATCATTCCATGATGTATACTTTAGTTGCTGTTTATGTTGGTGCACGTGTAATTGACATGGTTCAAGAAGGTGCCTACTCTGCGAAAGCGGCATTAATTATTTCTAATAATCCACAAGAAATTGCGGACTATATATCAGAAAAAATGGAACGAGGTATTACAGTTTTCCATGGATATGGACATTATACAAAACAGTCTAAGGACGTATTATACTGCATTGTCGGACGAAATGAAGTTGTTAAATTAAAGTCCATTATTCGCCAAATAGATCCTAAAGCTTTTGTTTCTATTATTGATGTAAATGATGTAACTGGGGAAGGGTTCAGAATAGATGATTAACCCGAGAATTAATTAAGGTAAAAGTGGCCTGGCGTACTTGCCAAGCCACTTTCTTTACTGAAATATCAATAGTTTTCAGGAAATCAGCATAAGAATTAACTTCAGCTTATGCTTAAACGATGTTGTTCACTACTCCTTTCCTACATCGAAAGAGAAGCAACAGATGCAAAGCGGTTACCTCAAGACGCGCCTTTTTTTACTTTGTTCATTCCTAGGTTGAACTGTTTCACTCTACTTACTCATCAGCTTTTGTTAATACCTCGTTTACATATTTTGCAACAGCTTCAATTTCTTCTTCAGATAAAATATCTCCAAATGCTGGCATAGTCGTACCACCGTTGTTTACTCGTTCAACAACATTTTCGTAGTTTTCAGCGAACTCACTTTGTTGTAAATTCGGCCCATTATGACCATTTGCCCCCATATCTCCATGACATGATAAACAATTTGCTGTATAAATGGAACTGCCTTCTGCATATGGATCAGCGCTAGCTGTTTCACCTGAAGTTTCTTCAGAAACTGTATCTCCATCAGTACTAGCGTTCGATGTTACTGGTATTTTTCCTGGGTTTTCTTCAGATGCATCAATAGGTGTTCCATCCCAAGTTCCATTTAATTTGAATGTATATACTTTATCTCCATGTTTTGAACCAGCTAAAGAATTACCCATTGCAAGGATTGAAATGTACTGTTCCCCATCAACTTCATAAGTAACAGCTGGTGCATTTGCCCCTGCATCCATTTTATAACTCCATACTTCAGTACCGTCTTTTGCATTGAATGCAATTAAGCGTCCATCATTATGTCCAACAAAAATCAAATCTCCTGCAGTTGCGAGTACTCCAGAATAAGCGTTTTGATCCCATTTTACTTGCCATGCTATTTTGTTTGTTTTTACATCCATCGCAGTAATAGTACCGCGTTGAGGTGCGTCAGTTACTGGAACAAAAATACTACCAATCCACTGTTTCCCTTCCTCATATACATCTTCATCTTGTCTTGTTAGAGCAACATATCCATCAGTACCTATAACATAGAAGTATTCAGTTTCAGGTGAATATGCTGAAGGTGGCCAGTTTGCTCCTCCAAAAGCTGAAGGTTTTAACGTAATTGGTTCATCCCAGAATGGTGAGAAAATGGAGCCAATTTTCCCTTCAAAGTCATCACTCAAATCACGTTCCACATCCTCTGGTGTAACTGCTTGTGGCACAAAGGAATCGCCAATTGGAAACGGCTGAGTAGGTGAAGTTCTTTGTTCTTCTAGCTGAGGAACAGGCTTTTCTTCAATACCGATTAAAGGTGTTCCATCCGTACGATCTAAAAAGTAAACCCAACCTGTTTTTCCAGCCTCACCAAGCGCTTTTCTCATTTTTCCATCAATTTCAACGTCAAATAAAATAACCGGATTTGTAGGGTCCAAATCCCAAATATCATGATGAACTTGTTGGAAATGCCATTTATAGTCCCCAGTTTCTGCATTAAGGGCGACAATTGAGTTTGCATATAGGTTATCACCCTCACGTTTACTTCCATCAAGATCTGGAGATGTGTTACCTGTTACGAAATAAATCACGCCAAGTTCAGGATCTACAGCTGGCGTATTCCAAACCGGTGCTCCGCCATTTAGCCAGTTTTTATTCTCATCATCTGGCCACGTATCACCATGTTTATCATAAGGTGTTGGAATGGTATAGAAACGCCAAACTTCATAACCCGTGTCAGCATCGTAGGCCATCAAGCGACCTCTTATCCCATATTCACCACCAGAAACTCCAGTATAAACTTTCCCATTGTAATATAATGGTGCGCTTGTGATTGTGTAGCCTTCTTCCCAATCTGCTACTTCTGTTTCCCAAAGAACTTTACCTGTTTCTTGATCTAACGCTACTAATCTAGCATCTAACAAACCTACAAAAACTTTACCATCTGCTACAGCGACACCTCGAGTCGTCCAACCACAACAAACGGTATCTAACTTTTCCGCAATATCAGGTCTATACTCCCAAATCTTCTCTCCTGTTTTAAGATCTAAGGCTAATACATCATTCTCACCACTTGCAACATACATGACCCCATCAACGACAATAGGAGTAGCTTCTCCTGAAAACTTCATATCAAGACTCGAACCTAAACTCGTTACCCATTCTGGTTTTAAATCCTTTATTGATTCTAGATTAACTTGATCCAATTCAGAAAAACGTCGATTGTAATAATCTCCACCATGTGTCGCCCATTCTTTGCTAGCTAGGTTTACTTGGATATCCGGCTGACTCGGACTCTTCCCTTCTGAAACAGGTTTTTCAGTAGATTCAACCGCAAATCGTTCAGTTTTTCCGGTTTCACTTCCATCCTTAAGACTATCCTTCACCAATCCGCCTGCATAAAAAGCAAAAAATACAATAATTAAGACCATTAATGTCCCAAAGATGATTACCTTAGATGGGTCTAGTTTCATATTTCCCCCCCTTTTTAATTCCTTTTATGTAAAGCGTTGTTTGTTAAACGCTTTCATAACATTTATTACTTTTTAGTTACATCATATTAAACTTTTTTTAAAAATATTAATTTAAAAAAATATATTATTCGTAAAGGTTATGAATAATTGATGAATTTTTATCTAAAAACTCAGATGGAATCTCGTTTTATTATGACTTTTTGTGCTAATACTTTTAACAAAAAAAACCGACCCTAAAGGATCGGCGGTAAATTATCTATTTTATAATTATTCTTCAGATCTTGCCATACCAGTATAAATTAATACTAAACGAAGTAATTCAAGAACTGCTACTGCAGCTGCTGCAACATAAGTCATTGCGGCCGCACTTAAAACTTTTTTAGCACTACGCTCTTCATTATTTGAAATAATTCCTAACGATACAACTTCATTCATCGCTCGTTTAGAAGCATCAAACTCTACAGGTAATGTAACGATTTGGAACAAGACACCTGCACCTAATAATACAATACCTAATAAAAGCATGTTTGACATAGATGCAAAAATACCAATTAATACGAAAATCCATGATAAGTTAGATGAAATATTGGCAACTGGAACTAATTTAGCACGTAATGTTAAAAATGAATATGCTTCTTTATGTTGAATAGCATGTCCTACTTCATGTGCAGCAACTGCTGTTCCTGCAATAGAAGAGTTATAGTAGTTATCCTCCGATAAAGCTACTGTTTTAGTTGCTGGATTATAGTGATCAGATAATACTCCTTGAGTTGGTACGACACGTACATCATAAAGTCCGTGTTGATCTAAAATCATTCTTGCTACTTGAGCACCAGTCATTCCTTTAGATGCACCAACTTGAGAAAATTTCTTGTATGTGCTTTTTACCTTAAATTGTGCGTAAATTGGCAATAATAATATTACTAAAAAGTAAATGATAAACATTCTTTTTGTATCTCTCCCTTTCCCTTTTTATACTCTACTCTATTTATTATTTTAATAGTAAATTATTTATTCTGCAAATGTTCTCCCTTATTTTGAACAATGAAGGCGATGCCAATACAGCAAATAGACAACCAAAAAGTGAAATAACCAATATGACTAGCATATTGTTCTAAGCTTCGATATGTTGGCATCTGTCCATAAACGTAATCAATAACATCGTTATGCAGTGTCCAGATGGCAGCAATAAGCACATGGACATAAGTAAATCGATAATTAAAAATATAAAGAACTGCTTGTACAGCCATTAAAAAATGCGAAACAACAAGCATCCATCCCAATGGTCCAATTGGTCCACTTTCAACTATTGTCCATAAATTCATGACAACTGCCCAAATCCCATACTTAATTAAAGTAATCAATGCTAACGCCTCAATTAATTTAAAGTTTTTACCAAATAACCAACCAAGAATGGCAATCGTAAAGAATAAACTTGCAGTGGGGCTATCGGGTACAAATATTAAAAATTGGGGCTCCGTCACTGCAAGCTGCCAACCATACCAGTAATAACCATATATAGTACCTAAAAAATTTATTATCAATAATAAATTTAAAAATGACTTAGATCGAAGTAAATACTGAATTTGTAGTAACACTGGATTCACAACTCCTCTATATTAATTAAATGCGCTTTGGCTTATTTATGACTGCAAGCTTTCGTCACAGCAAAACATTTGCATCATCCAGATATTATCGTGCATAGGTCAATACGATGTTATTCACTTAAACGTTGACACAAAGGCTAATAATGTAAGTACTCCACTGATTCAAACGTACAGTGCGTTTTAGCGATAAGTGCTATTCTTAGTCTAATATCTTATATTAAATTTTCCTTAATAAAATTTGTCATTCGCCATTCTTAGAAGACTTGACTTCATTCTTTTCACACATATAGAAGTGGTGAGATGGATGAAGTTGAGTTTCACAAAAATTACATAATTTTGAATATGTATAAAAATTTCAGCATATGTACTACTAAAGAATACCACAATTTCAGTAAATTAATCTTCTAGTAAAAGCTAATTAATTATTTCTCTAGACGAAAAAGACGACTCTACTATTTGAATAAAAGTACTTTTAAAAATAAAAGAAAGAGAGTCAGTTTCCCAACTCTCTTTAAAGCTTGTACTATTCTTCAGCTTTTAAACTTGCAATAAATTCAGCTAATACTTGAAGTTCTTCATCAGTACCCTTAAATTGACCCGATGGCATTGCGCCACGACCATTTTTAATTACTTCTGCAACTTCTTCAGCTGTTAATTCGTTACCTACTAATGCAGGGGCTGCACCGCCACCTTGCATATCAGCACCGTGGCAAGCAATACATGATTTACCTTGTTCACCGGTGAAAATTAAATAACCTTCAGCAGTCTCATCAATTTCAACTTCAACAACTTCTTTGATTTCACCTTGTTTAGCTGCTGCTTCCCAGTCATGGTTTGCAACAGATTCCCAAGTTAAATAAATCATTGATGCAACAGTTAGTAACATAAGTGCAGTTGGAATTGGACGCTTAGATGGTTTACGTTCTGGACCTTTGTCAAGGAATGGCATTAACATTAATGCTGCGACAGCTAATCCAGGAACTATTACTGCTCCAATAACGTTATAAGGACCTGAAGCATAAGTATATTTTAATAATTGATATAAGAACAAGAAGTACCAGTCTGGTAACGGAATATAAGAAGCGTTCGTTGGATCAGCTGGACCTTCTAATGGTGATGGATGAGCAACAGTTAATATTAAATAACCGATTAAGAATACCGCACCAACCATCCATTCCTTTAATAAGAAATCAGGCCAAAACGCTTCTGTTTTGCCAGGATACTCGGAATAATCTTTTGGTATATTCGGTTTGCGATTATTAAGTGCAACACGCGAATCGCCTACGAATTTCATTCCTTTACCGCGATGCATAGTGTCCCCTCCTTTAAAAAATCATAAAACATTTGTATTTAAATCATAGTGGGCCTGAGATACCTTGACGGCGAATCATCACAAAGTGTGCTGCAAGTAAGGCAAATAATACTGCTGGTAAGAAGAATACGTGAATTGCAAAGAAACGCGTTAATGTTTGTGCACCCAGAATTGTTGAATCACCAGCAAGTAGGATCTTAATTAATTCACCGATAAATGGTACTGAAGCAGCAATTTGAATCCCTACTTTTGTTGCAAATAACGCTTTCATGTCCCAAGGAAGTAAATATCCTGTGAAACCTAAACCTAACATTACACAGAAAATTAAAACACCTACAATCCAGTTTAACTCACGCGGTTTTTTATAAGAACCTGTGAAGAATACACGAAGTGTATGTAAGAACATCATTACGATTACTAATGAAGCTCCCCAATGGTGCATACCACGTACGATTTCACCGAAAGCTACTTCGTTTTGTAAATAATAAACTGATTTCCACGCATTCTCTACGTCTGGTACATAGTACATTGTTAAGAACATACCTGACAAAATTTGAATTACAGTAATGAAGAATGTTAATCCCCCAAAACAATAAACGAATGCTGAAAAGTGATGTGCAGGGTTAACGTGCTCTGGCACTTCGTGGTCGGCAATATCACGCCAAATTGGTGTAATATCTAATCGCTCATCGACCCAATCATAAATTTTGTTTAGCACAATTGTCTACCCCCTAACTAATTAAACTAAAGTATTTGCGATTTTTTTCCCAAGCAGTAAAAAACCATCTTTTTCTGACACTTCATACTCGTCTAACGGACCTGTTGGTGGTGTACCTGGAATGTTTTTACCATTTTTCTCATAACGTCCACCGTGACAAGCACAGAAGAATTGGTTTGGGTGAGCCTGATCACTATTCCAGTTTACCGTACAACCTAAATGTTTACATACTGGTGAAAGTGCGACAATTATATCTCCACTTTTATACACCCAAGCAGCATCAGTTACTTCAGACTTGTACCAAGCATCAACTTGTTCGAATGAAAAGTCTACTTTAACAGGTTCTTCCGTAATATCTGCAATTTTTGTGCTAGTTTGTACAAAATCTCCTTCAGCTTTTGTTTGTAGAGCTGGATCAATTGCAAAGCGCACCATTGGCATTAACATACCTGCCGCCATAAATCCACCAACACCTGTTAAAGTGTAGTTAAGAAATTGACGTCTTGTAACTCGATTGTTACTCATCTTTTTCCCCCCCCTAACTAAAAGGTCAGTCCAATGGACATACTTTTTACAAATAGTAGTAATACTAGGACATATCTATGATATATCAATAAAATTAGTTGGTCAATATTGGTTTCTCTTGATTTGAACAGTTTGTGAACATTTCTTGAAACAATTTCTAGACTTGAGACCATTTGGAAGATAGTACAGGAATTACTTGTTTTAACTGTTCATCAAGGACAGATTTTTTAACTGACTTGTCCATTGACTCAAGAGGTATTGCTGGTAACCAAATAATATCAATTTGGTTACTTAAGCTTGTCCAACTATGATCACTTGTAATAAAGAGTACATGTTTAAAACCACCACGATGAAGTTCGTCCTTGATTGCATTTATATCAAGGCCTTTTTTTGTTTCCTCCGTGTAGGAAAATGGTGGCATTACCATTAGCCGTCCCTTAAATTGTTGTTCGATAAAATTTGTTAAGGACATCATAAATTCTGCAGCAGAACTACTTTGTTTGATCGATGAATCATCAAAATTTATTGAAAGCAATGGAATAATTGCCGTATCAATAAAATCCTTTTGCGTCTGAAATTGTTGTACGTCTTTTACACTAAATATCACGAATACTCTCCTCCATAAACCTCTACCTCTAATGTTTGCCAAATATCATTATAAGTATAAATTATTCTTTGAAATTTTTATGTAAAAATACGCAAAAAGCGTATTTATAAGAATTTTTCTCTTCTTTTTTACTAAAAGAGCTATGTGTTACTAATTTTTTACTAAGTCATAATAGAAACTTGATTAATTTTTTATAATAGTCATGTTTAACTGAAGAAAAAGAATATCTTATTCAGTCGAGGTTTTTCCCGACTGAATAAGATTAATTATTAGATGTCTGTTTTAATGTCTGAAGTAAATTGGATAGCTTAATAAAACGTTCTTTGTCGCCTAGATCTAAGGCTTCGTCAATTTCTCGTAACAATTTTTCTTCTTGAAATGCTAATAAGCTGTTATTTAGTAATTCTTCAGCAATAATTCTGTCTTTTTCATTAATGTGCAAGTATTTCGGCATATGAGGATTTTCTTCAAGCACTGCTAAATACTGCTGACTTGGTGGGATATTTGGGAAATTCAATTGAATGTACATACTTTCACTCGGATGTAAACGTAAATCATGAAAAGACTTTTCTGCATCTGACGTCATAATGTTCCCCTTATAAAACCGAAATGGAACACCGTTCGAATCCACAGAAGACATGACAATTGCACGTGGGCAATAGTGAGCTTCTTCAACGAAATGAATGTTTTCTAATAAATTATCATTACTCAACAAATAATTTAAAATCCAAACACATTCTCTTCTTTTCAATTGAAAGTTTTTCAAAAACCAACGGACAAAGTTCTTTTTATCAACGAGCGGAACGGAAGAAGTCATTAGCTATCCCTCCTTTTAATCAAGAGTGTTAAGCAAATCAAACCATTGTTGTTCAGTTGGCTGTAAGGAAATCAATTGCTTAGCAATTTCTCGGGCTTCATCCCTTTTACCGTCTTCTATTAAGAAATAACAATATTTTTCTAGAAACGACGGCTCTTCCTTAAAATCATTATATGCTGTATTGTAAATTTCGTATGCGCGTTCAAATTGTTCAACTTTGTCGTAAGCATGCGCCACGAAAGGATATAACGCTGTCCAACTAAAATTATCTTTTGTTAAATTTTCAAATAATTCAATTATTTCTTCAAAACGCTCCTCTTTTTCATAAATAGACATCAATATTAGAAGTGCTTCCATATATTCAGGATCAAGTGCAATTGCCTCATATAAATGTTCAACAGCTTGTTCAGGTCGTCCATTTTTTAATGCTAGCTTAGCAGCCAATAAATAAAATGATTTGTCATATTCATCACGTTTCAAACCTTCACAAATAACGGAATAAGCTCTTTTATTATCCTCTAACATTGCATAACTCTCAGCTAATAATAAGTAAGCGCTAAAGTAATCAGGATCTAATTCTTTTAAATCTTCTAATTGTTTAATTGCTAGTTCATATTTCTCAGCTTGGAATGCAGCATATGCGGAACCAAATAATAAATCTGGTGCTACTTTTTCCTCAAGGGCTTCCATGTAATATTCTAATGCTGTTTCATAGCCCCCTCCGGAACGATATACTTCAGCAAGTCTTTCTGCTAGGAGTATTCCAGCAAATGATTTGTCGTTCCCATGTAACTCTTCATAAATACGAGCAGCCTCAGTAAAGCGTCCTGTTTCAAATAATAGTTCCGCTTTAGCAAATTGTAAAAGTGGCTCATTAGGTAATAAGTGTAATGCTTCATTAATTCGCTGTTCCGCTACCTCATATAATCCTTGCATTTGGTAATAATCCGCTAGTACTAGAAGGCTTTGTGGGTATTCAGGTGCCTGTGAATCTACCGCTAATAATAAATTTAGAGCCTCATCCTCTTCCCCTAATTCAATTAAGACAGATGCTCGGTCAATAGAAAGTTGTGCTTCATCAGGAAAGATGAACTGTAAATGTTCATACACCCGATTTGCTTCATTTAAATATCCATATTGCATTAATAAATCAGCAATTTCATATTGCAAATCTGGTTCTTCATTTAATAAAACAGAATCTAATAAATTATTAATTGTTTGTAGTTCCCCATTTTGTATGGCAGAAATCATTTCGTTCGCTACATTTGTCATTTTGTTCACCTTATCTCTATATTATCAATACTATGCTACATGACTAATCTATTAGAAACAAGAAAAAGGTCCGCCACTTAACGTGGAGACCCTAACTGTTAAACTGTCGTTGAGAATCAGTTACGAAAGCTACTCGAGTAAAGTGTAGATTCTGTTAATCTTTAATTACTTAACAAGTAGATCATTTAGATGTTCGAAAAATGTCGGGTATGAAACTGCGATACATTCCGCATCATCTAATTCAATAGGTGTTTCGCAAATTAAAGAAGCTACTGCTGCCATCATACCGATTCGATGGTCACCATATGATTTTAATCTAGCTCCGTTTAGTTTAGTTGGACCATTGATTATCATTCCGTCCTCAGTCGCTTCAATGTCTGCACCAAGCTTTTTCAGTTCTGTTACAACAGCCGTTATACGATCTGTTTCTTTTACTTTTAACTCTTCAGCGTCACGAATAACTGTTGTACCGTTTGCTTGTGTAGCAAGAAGCGCAATGATAGGAATTTCATCAATAAGACGAGGAATTATATCTCCTTCAATTGTTGTCCCATTTAATTCAGAAGTTTGGATAGTAACGGTTGCTGTTGGTTCTGCAGATTGTTCATCTTCAAATTTTACAGACATATTCGCGCCCATTTGTTCAAGAACTTCAATAATTCCTGCACGTGTTGGATTCACACCAACATTGGTCATTACTATTTCGCTATTTGGAACAATTGAGCCGGCAACTAAGAAAAACGCAGCAGAAGAAATATCACCAGGTACATTTACATGTGTTCCTAGAAGCTGTTGGCCGCCTTTAAAAGAAATCACACCATCATCAACGGTAATTTCAGCACCAAATTGTCTAAGCATTCTTTCTGTATGATCACGTGATATTTCCTTTTCTCTAACAATTGTAGTTCCTTCTGCTCGTAGTCCTGCTAAAAGAACGGCAGATTTGACTTGTGCACTTGCAACAGGCATAGAGTAATCAATAGCTTGTAATTTTGTCCCTTGAATTGCTAATGGCGTAAATTGACCATTATCACGTCCTGCAATTTTTGCGCCCATTTGGCGTAATGGGTCAACCACTCGACGCATAGGACGTTTACCAATAGAAGCATCACCTGTCATAATCGTATGTAAGCTTGTTCCTGAAAGGATCCCTAGCATTAATCTAGTCGTCGTTCCTGAGTTACCTGTATATAATACTTCTTTCGGTTCTTGCCATTCATCTATTCCATCACTCGTAACAGTAACATTCGTACCGTCTACTTTTATGTTGACGCCGAGTTTTCTAAAACAATCAATTGTACTTAAACAATCCTCACCAAGTAAAAATCCACTAACAGTCGTTTGTCCTTTTGCAATGGCACCAAACATGACTGCACGGTGAGAAATTGATTTATCCCCAGGAACAGTAATGGCCCCCTGTAAACTAGGGTTTTTAAATTCTAATACTTTTGTAGTAGAAGTCAATTTAAACACTCCTTTCATAAGAAAAGCGAAGAACGCTCATTTAACACCGAGAACAACTGGAGAAACCAACAAAAGGGCGCTTTTTGCCCTTGAAGGTGGTTTTGAAGTGGTCGAGGAGCTAGCGTTTGTAGCTAAACACTGTTTCCACTGCGAAAATTTACACTTTCTTATTTTTAATGTATTTCTAGAACGTATCAATTAGGAAACATACATTTCAAATTGAGTTCGTTGTTTAATACATTTTTCAGCAAGATCACGATCTACTGCATTTTGGAAGCTAATTACTAAAATACCGAATACATCTTCACGTGCTTCAACCACACGAATATTTGTAATACTTATATTTTCTTCAGCTAAATACCCCGTTACTTCAGAAATAACCCCTGGATAGTCAGGAATATCAACATATAAATCGTAGGTTGAATAAAAGGCGCCAGTAGAAACAGGGAGATTATCACGAACCTGCTTAGCCCCAGCAAAATATTGTTCAATTAATTCATCATCATTTTTAAGAATTAAATCTTTTACATTGTTCATTTCAATAACCCATGAGTCTAATTGATCAATTAACTCATCACGATTTTGTAAAACAATATCTCGCCACATAATTGGATTAGAGGAAGCGATTCGTGTAATATCACGGAATCCTCCTGCAGCTAACAAACTTGTCATCGGATACTTTTGATTTTCAAAATCGAATTGACGAACTAAAGATGCCGCAACGATGTGAGGAAAATGACTTACTACTGCTGTCATATGATCATGTTCAAAAGAATCGACTTTAATAATTTTAGCAAATGTAAACTTTAAAAGTTGTTCCAATGACTCGATTTTATCTGCACTTTCATTTTTAAGTGGAGTTAACATATAATAGGCGTTTTCTAGTAGGTAAGGTTTTGCTGCACTAATCCCACTCTTATGGGACCCCGCCATCGGGTGACCCCCAATAAAAGAAATACCTGATTGTTGTAATTCTTCTGCCTTCTTCATAATTAACCCTTTTGTACTGCCAGTATCAGTCACAATCACACCGCTCTTTAATTGCCATGATTTTAACTGTTCCATCCAATTCAATGTTGCGCTAACTGGTGTGCCAAAAATAATGATATCGGCCAATTTTGCAGCTTGGATTACATCATCGACTACTTCATGAACAATTTCTAAACTTGAAGCAAGTTTTCTTGTTTCTTCATTGATGTCATAACCATATACTTTTGTATGGGGAGCCTTTTGACAAGATAAGGCAATTGACCCCCCAATTAATCCAAGTCCAATGACTAAGACATTGCGTATCATGCAAATACCCCTTGTTCAGTTAATACCTCTTCAAGAAGTCCTAAGAATTTACTGTTCTGTTGTTCCGTACCAATTGTTACTCGGATATAACCTGGAGCACCTAAAGCATTACCACTGCGAATAATAAATCCACGTTCCATCATTTCTTGGAAAACTAAATCACTATCAGCTTTTACTTCAAATAAGATGAAGTTTGTTTGAGATGGGTAATAGTCTAAACCATGTTTCTCACAGAACTCGACATATTGTTGCTTTCCTTTTTCATTTGCTTCGCAACATTCAGTAATAAACTGTTGGTCATTTAAAGCAACAATTGCTACTTTTTGGCTTAGTATTGTGTTATTGAAAGGTGCACGAACTGGATCTAGTTTAGCAACTACATCTTCTTGACCTACTAAGTAACCCACTCGGAATGAAGCTAGTCCATAAGCTTTAGAGAATGTACGCATTACTACTACATTCGGGTACTGCTGAACATACGGTAATGTATTTTGGTAAGCTGGATCATTTACGTATTCAAAGTAAGCTTCATCTAAAACAACAAGTACTTCCGAAGGTACTTTTGCTAAGAATGCTTTTAACTCTTCATCAGAAACAATTGTACCTGTAGGGTTGTTAGGATTACATATCCAAACGATAGATGTGTTTTCATCAATTGCATTTAGCATTGCTTCTAAATCATGTTTTCTATTCTTTAAAGGAACTTCACGTACTTCTGCCCCTTCGATTTCTGCATTATGTTTATATTGAGAGAATGAAGGAGTAGCCATTACAGTGTTTACACCAGGATATAGTAACGCACGAGTTAAGATCGCGATTAAATCATCGGATCCATTACCGAAAATAAGTTCACTTTCTTTAACGTCTAGGTACTCAGCAACGGCAGTACGAAGGCTTTGTGCATATCCATCAGGGTAAATTGCATGGTTCGTATAATCTGATTCTAAAAACGCTTTTACTTTTGGAGAGTAACCATAAGGATTTTCATTAGAAGCAAGTTTTACTACTTCATCTAAACCAAATTCTCTTTTTACTTCTTCAATTGGTTTACCAGGTTTATATGCTTTCATGCCATTGAGTTGTTGTTTCCATTTCATTTTAAACGTCTCCTTCAATTTTAAATCAATTATTTCACTAAATCAGGTCTTAACTTCACTGCGTCATTTAAATAAACATGTTTTACATCCTTTTGTGAAACCTCTAAATTCACATGTAGTAAAACACGAATACAAAGTGGTAATGCATTCGGTACGTTCATTTCATGCATACACATTGTCGGAACGTATTGCCAGCCATCTAATGAACGAACTGCTTTTGCAGGAAAAGCTGACGTTATGTCAGGTGTTGTTGAAATTAACACTGAAATAATATCTTCCGGGTCAATTTCGTTCACCTTCGTAATTTCTTGAACTAAATGAACTGTTTCACTATATATAAGTTCGGGATTGTCTTCTTCAATCGTGACTGCTCCTCTAACTCCGCGAATCATTTACCCACCTCCTGTAGAAGTTCTCTTAATTCTAAATCTATTTCTTTACATTCTGAAAGCTCAATTGAACGAACAAATGGCTCTCCAATTTTTGATAACAGAACAAAATTTAACACACCATATTCAGCTTTTTTATCTTTTAACATATAATCTTTTAATTGATCGAAAGAATAATTGAATACACCTTCAAATGGGTAGCCCTTTTCAATAGCAAATTGTAAGAAAGATTTTGTAAATTCACGGTTAATTTGACTATAGCGCTCGCTTAATAATAAAGCGTACACCATTCCAATCATCACAGCTTCACCATGAGCTAGCCCACCGTATCCTGCTGCTGCTTCAATAGCATGTCCATATGTATGCCCAAAGTTTAAATACTTTCGAACTGATTGTTCCGTTTCATCTTCAGTGACAATTTTCGCTTTCACTTCAATACCAGATTTCAAATGGGAAGCTAGTTGATGATCAGAGAGTTTAGTTATGGATGATAAATCTAGTAACTCCATTAGCCACTTTTCATTAGAAATAAGAGCATGTTTAATTACCTCTGCCATACCAGAACGCATTTCTTTTTCGCTTAATGATGAAAGAAATTCAGTATCATAAACGACAGCTTGTGGCTGATAAAATGCGCCTACCATATTTTTTCCTTGTGGATGGTTTATGGCTGTTTTGCCACCAACAGCAGAATCATGTGCCAGAATTGTTGTTGGTACTTGAATATATGGAATACCGCGCATATATGTAGCAGCAGCGAACCCTGTAAGGTCTCCCACTGCTCCACCACCTAACGCGATTAATAAAGTTTTACGAGTACTTTTCTTTTCTAACAAAAATGTTTGTGCAGCAAAGTAATTGTCAAAGCTTTTACATGTTTCACCAGCTGGCATCACAAACACTTCAAACGGTTCAGGGAACTGTTCTTGAAAGTAGGCATGTTGTGCTTGCCAAACATTTTCATCGGTAAATACAATAATACGGTCTGCTTCTTCTATATGCTTTTTTAACGATGAAAAGGCATCTTTTAAAATACGATTTCCAATGATTACTTCATATGAGTGAGAAGCAGTATGAACAGGAATTTTCATATTTTAGAACTCCTTTGCATATTTACGCATTTCTTCAATTTGAGATTGTAATTGAGGCAGTTGGTCACTATGGAATTGCTCTACAATTATTTTTGCAATCTCCCATGCGATTACATTTTCTGCAACAATTGAAGCTGCTGGAACTGCACAGCTATCTGAACGTTCTACGCTCGCTTTAAACGCTTCTTTTGTTTCAATATCAACGCTTTGTAATGGTTTATATAATGTTGGAATTGGTTTCATAACACCACGAACAACGATTGGCATTCCTGTTGACATACCACCTTCAAGACCACCTAGGCGATTGGTTGCTCTTGTGTAGCCATTGTCTTCATCCCATAAAATTTCGTCATGGACTTCTGATCCTTTACGACGAGCCATTTCAAAGCCAATCCCAAATTCAACGCCTTTAAAAGCATTAATAGACAGCATAGCTTGTGCAAGTCGACCATCTAATTTGCGATCATAATGAACATAAGAACCGATACCAGCTGGAAGTCCTTCTACAATTACTTCCACAACTCCACCGATTGAATCTCCTGCTTTTTTCGTATCATCAATCATTTGCACCATTTTTGCTGATGCTTCCGGGTCAACACAATAACATGCATCCTGCTCTACGATTGTACGAATTTCATCTGCTGATTTCCCTTCAACTGCAGATGTATCAGCTTTGATGCCAGCAATTTCAGTAACATGTGCAACTACTGAAATTCCTAATTCATTTAATAATGCCTTTGCAACAGAACCAACCGCTACTCGCACAGTAGTTTCACGTGCACTTGAGCGCTCTAATACGTTACGTAAATCACGATGTCCGTATTTCATTCCACCTACTAAATCAGCATGTCCAGGACGAGGACGTGAAATTTGACGTTTAATTTCATTTGGGTCAACATCTTCTGGAAGAGGGTCTGCCCCCATAATTTTAGTCCAATGTTTCCAATCATCATTTTTAACAATTAACGCAACAGGAGAACCAAGTGTTTTACCATGACGTACCCCACCTACGATTTCAACTGTATCCGTTTCTATTTGCATACGTCGGCCACGACCATGTCCACCTTGCCTACGTTTTAAATCATAATTTATTTTTTCCGCTGTAATTGGTAATAGGGATGGTAACCCCTCAATAATTGTTGTTAATTGAGGACCATGAGATTCCCCAGCAGTTAAGTATCGCATCAAACACTTTCTCCCTTCAACTCGCTAAAGTATGTATCTTACTATAACATATTGTAGCCAAAAAAACAGACCAATTTTGAAGTAATCTTGCTCAATTGAATATTCAGAATATTCGACATAAAGAATCTAAAAAAACAACAACAAGCGTCTCCATTTTGCAAGACGCCTTCTAACCCAGAGTAAGTGTTCTTTTTGTTTTCAGGCTTGAAAATCAAGACTACTTCTTTCGGTAGAAGAACGTATCTTCCACTTCAAGGTCATATCGTCCTGGATTAAATATCTGTTCAGTCGATCCAACGAATAATATACCTCCTGAACGTAATGATTTACTAAAATTATGGTAGATTTGATCTTTTGCTTCTTCTGTAAAATAAATCATTACATTACGACAAACAATTAAATCGAGATTTGTTTCGTATGAATCTTTTAAAAGATTATGCTTCTTATATGTAACTGTTCTTTTGACGTCTTCACTTATTTTGTAAAACTGTCCTTCATTAACAAAATGTTTCACCTTCATATTCTCTGGAACTTCCGCGAGAGAACGATCTGGATATAAACCTAATTTTGCTTTTTGAATGACATTTTCATCGATATCCGTGGCTAACACATGAATTTGAGAAAGTGGCAAATAGTTCGATAACACCATGGCAATAGTATAAGGCTCTTCACCAGTCGAACATGCTGCACTCCAAATCTTTAAACGTTTACTATTATTTAATAATTTAGGGAATATCTTATTTTGTAAAACTTCCCACCGTTTACCGTTTCGATAAAATTCGGAAACATTAATGGTCATTCGATCAAGAAATTCATTCATTAGATCTCGATCTTTTTCTAGCGCATGCAAAAAGTCAACAAAATCTCGGTAGCCCTTTTTCTCATAAAGCGAGGTTAGTCTACGTTTCATTTGAGCTTCTTTATATAATGCCAAATCGATTCCAGTTTTTCTTTTTATCCCTTCGATAAATAGTTCATAATCTGACATGCATCCATCTTTCCCCTCATATGTCGTAAATTAATTATATCTGAAATTAGTGGAATCTGAAATACATTTCAACTAACAACTTTACTAAGAAGAAAAAAGATTCATTATTTTCTATTAAGTTCAATGGTTTCTTGACTTACTTCTTGTTGAATTGGAGTTTGTGAAATCGATTTAAACGGTTGGTTTAGTGCTAATTTCTCCCTAGTATATTCAATTTCTAAACGAAGCTTTTCAGTCTCTATAATATAACTTTCCTTTCGAATTTTCTCTAGGTCAATCTATATTTCAACACTTCTAATTTTAGTTTTGATTGTTTACTCAAATAAGTTGTAATGATTGCTGTAATTGGAATAGTTGATGCAATTAATACAATTCCTAAAACAAGAATGACATAATCCGCCATGAAATGACCCTCCTAAAATAAGTGATATGTGATCAATTATATGTTAGTTTAACATTTTTGTGGGAACTTGAGAAAGGCAAGGTTTAGTGTGAAAGAATTGTTATTTAAATAAATGAGCTTAGTAATGAAGTGAGTAGAATTTTGATGAATTATCGAGAATTTCAATCTTCATTTCATGATAAAAAAAATAAACCTCATTGTCATTAGTTGCTGATCATGAATTTGTGGTCTACATGAAGACCTGATCTTAAAACTTTATTATCACTATTGAAATAAAAGGCGCAGAAAAAGTCAATTCAACTTTTTCTACGCCTTGATTTACAATTTGTTATTGTAATTAGTAATTAGCTATTAAGCTAATTCAGAACCGAACCATAATGCGATTTCACGTTCAGCTGATTCTGCTGAATCAGAACCGTGGATTACGTTTTCTGAAATAGTAACAGCATAGTCACCACGGATTGTACCCGGTTGAGATTCAGATGGTTTTGTAGCACCCATCATGATACGAGCTAAAGAAATTACGCTTTCGCCTTCCCATACCATTGCAAATACTGGACCAGAAGTGATGAAGTCAACTAATTCACCAAAGAATGGTTTGTCTGCATGTTCTGCATAGTGAGCTTCTGCTACTTCACGAGATGGTACGATTAATTTAGCTGCTTTTAATTCGAAGCCGCGGCGTTCAAAACGGTCCACGATATCTCCGATTACTTGACGCTTAACGCCATCTGGTTTAATCATTAAATAAGTTTTTTCGATTGCCATAATTATTATACACTCCTTAAGTTTGGGTAAGGCGTTACACCTACCGATAAATATTACCAAAATAATATAAATACATCAACTATCTCAAATAATTTAAATATAGTTAATTATTGTCATGCAAATCAAAATTAAAACTTGCGCTTGCCAATAAATAAAGCAATGTCCCTTAATTTCTTTTTCATTGGGTTGTTTGGCAATGCTTCTACTTCTTTCATCGCCTTCTTTAAATAAAGGTTGCTAATTTTCACAGCTTCTTTTATGGCATCTGACTTGCGTACAACTTCTAACATGGCCATACGCTCTTCTTCAGTCACAAAACCATGTTCAGCACGTTGAATAAATCGTTGAATTGTAGGATCATCCTTTAACAGGATAATTGGAAGCGTAATATTTCCATGTAACAAGTCACTTCCTGCTGGTTTACCAAGTTGTCGATCGGTTGAAACAAAATCTAAAATATCATCAACGATTTGAAAACTCATACCAACATAATAACCAAATTGTTTTAAATGTCTAACATTTTTTGGGTCAACACCAGCAGCAACTGCCCCTAGTTCACAGCTAGATTCAATTAATAATGCTGTTTTCCTTTTAATTCGACGGAAGTAGTCTTTTAAATTTTGATCTACTCGAAACTTATCTTCAATTTGAATCACTTCACCATTAACAATTTCAACCATTGTTCGAGCCAAAATTTGATGAACACGTGGATTCTCAATCGATGTGACATACTCTAATGCACGCGCAAAAATAAAGTCGCCAGTATACATGGCAACACGATTGTTTGTTTGTGCTTTAACCGTACGTCTACCCCTTCTCATATCTGAATCATCAATAACATCATCATGAACAAGAGATCCCATATGAATTAATTCAAGCGGAACAGCAATATTTTTCATTTGGTCAATATTATATTGTCCAAATTTTGCACTGACTAAAACAAAAACTGGACGAATTCTTTTTCCACCCGCTTGCAATAAATGAAGGGAGGCATCATTTATCATGTGTGAAGACGAGTTCAACGCTGTTTCTAATTCTTTTTCGATGACGTCTATATCCGATTTCAAATCGGAATAGAGCATTTTTAACTTCATCTTTTCCACGCGTAAAAACCTTCTCCCCGCCTAAATTTCTTTCTTAAACCCCATATGCATCGCCGCGGCACCACCACTATAGCCCTTATATTTAACTTTAGTGAAACCGGCTTGTCCAAACATAGATGCAAGTTTCTTCATACCTGGAAAATCATTTGCAGATTCTTGTAACCATGAATACTCTTTGTAACTTTTAGCAAATAATTTGCCAAATACCGGCATAATATATTTAAAATAAAATCTGAATAATTGACGATATCCAGGAATCTCAGACTGCGAAGTTTCTAAACAAACAGCCATACCTCCTGGCTTTAACACACGATTCATTTCTCGTAAAACCTGCATATAATCAGGTACATTTCGTAATCCAAACCCAATTGTTACGTAGTCAAAGGTATTATCCTCAAACGGTAATTCCATTGCATTTCCATGCATTAATTCAACTTGTGGAAATGGTTTTACCTTTCCCTCGCCTACTTTTAGCATATTTTTACTAAAATCAAGACCTTTTACCATACCAGTATCCCCGACCGCCTTTGCAAGCTGAATAGTCCAATCAGCGGTACCACAACAAACATCGAGGCATTTCGAACCTGGTTTTACATTCATGCGCTTCATTGTATCTTCACGCCATTTGACATGCAATTGAAAACTAATTACCGAGTTCATTTTATCGTAACTCTCTGAAATAGTTTCAAAGACCTCATGAACACGTTCTTCTTTTGACTTGCTCATCTTTTCAAAACCTTCCTTGTCACTTCTGACTAAACAGTACTTTCTGTTTTATGTATTGTTTCAAATCGTCATGTAAAAATGTTGACGTTTGAAGATAGTCAAGAAGATTCGTCGTTAACGTATCAATCTCCCGTAGAATTAACCGTTCAAATGGTTCTTCATGTTGCACTGAACTGTCTACCATCAACTGATAAATTGGTGATGTTTCCCCATTTTTATGCTTTTTGTCCTCTTCATTTAAACGAAGCAACAACAAACAATTTTCCACGATTGGCAAATATTGATTGAAATTATAAGCGGTATAAAAGCTCTTAATAAGAGCAGTTTCAATTACTGTTAAACTCTCGAGCCATTGTCTAAATGTATATGATTTATTTTCATAAACTCTTACTTGCTGTTCGCAACGATGGACAATTCCCTCAGATATTTTTCTGATTAAGGGAATATTTCCTGATTCAGCTAAAATTTGATAATAACGTCCACTGTAGTAATCTCCCGAAAGAACTGTTAATTGTTGTTCTTTACTTGTTGCGTCCAATTCATGAATTTTTTCATGCTCACTAAGTGATGAATGGACGATTCCGACCGTGATGATACTCTTATCCATCTTGTCATTCCAATTTTCACCGTTGAAAAAGGGTAACAGCAAGTAAAACAATTGTTCTTCATTCAATACCGGTTCTCCAGTATATTGCAGTAGAGTTCTATGTCGAACATGCATGAAAATATTCGTTTTTAATTGGTTAATGTTTTTCTGAATGTATGTTGCATCCATAGATATTACTCCATTTCACTATCAATTACGCCTTGGCGTAATTGCGTCCGGATTTCGGACTCGTGTTACGCGAGTCAACTCCAATACGAAACCCGTGACATCCGCCGGAGGCATTATCTTCACTCAGTATCATGTTGAATCTAAACTGAATAAATTATAAATTTGCATTAACTCACATTTTAATTGCTGGAGTTTTTTTGCGAATGAAGATAAATGCCATGCAAACGTTTAAGCATGACAAGCTACCTTACTTTTTAGAACCACTTTCTATAACGCCATGTGATGAGTAAATTTTTGCTTTACCACGAATTTTCATAGCAGATGTATGTTCTGTAAATTGTGCAATCATTACTTCACCAGAATCTAATTTTTCAGAATGGTGAAATTTCGTATCTGTTCCACGTGTGAGACCGATTACATGAACTCCATCTTCTTCTGCTTCAATGACAATATAATCTGGGTTTGTCATAAGTTCATTACTCCTCATACTTCATATTCTTGTACATCATAACACAATAAAAAGATGAATTTAAGACATTTGAATAAATGAGATGACTTCTCTACGTTTCACTTCATCCTCTTCAAAAACTCCACGAGCAACTGAAGTGACTGTTTTGGACCCTGGTTTTTTCAAACCTCTCATCGTCATACACATGTGTTCCGCTTCAATCACGACATAAACTCCAAACGGTTGTAACATTTCCATCAAAGTATCTGCAACTGTAGAGGTAATTCTCTCTTGAAGTTGCGGACGGCGCGCAACCGATTCTACACATCGACCTAATTTACTAAGTCCCGCTACTTTCCCATCATGAGGGATATAAGCAACATGCGCTTTGCCGTAAAAAGGAACTAAGTGATGTTCACACATTGAATAAAACGGTATATCTTTAACGAGAACTAGTTCTTCATGTTCTTCATGGAAAACGGTGCTGAAGAATTCCCGTGGATCCTCATTAATGCCACTAAACATTTCAGCATACATTTTCGCTACGCGCGTTGGTGTATCTTGCAATCCTTCTCTAGTTGTATCTTCTCCAACCGCTTCTAAAATCATTTTAACGGCTTCTTCTATTTTATTTAAATCGACCTTCGACATAGTAACAATATCCTCCTAAAATCACGACGCAAGACTGTCAAATTGAATCATAGCACATACACCCCATTATCGCATAAAGGGGTTTCTGAATAAAAGAAAAAAAGCGAAAATAGTACTCGCAAATTTATTATCTATTGTTTATCAATTAGTATGTAAAAAAAGAGCAGTCATCATGAGTCCATGACGACTGCTCTATGTAACTGCAAGGCTGATTATTTCACAGCATCTTTAAGCGCTTTACCTGGTTTGAAAGCAGGTACTTTACTTGCAGCGATTTCGATTTCTTCACCTGATTGTGGATTACGACCTTTACGAGCCGCACGTTCACGTACTTCGAAATTCCCAAAACCGATTAATTGAACTTTGTCACCCTTTGCAAGAGCATCTTGAATTGTATCAAATACAGCTTCAACTGCTTTAGAAGCGTCTTTTTTAGAAAGAGCCGCAGCTTCAGCAACAGAGTTTACTAATTCTGTTTTATTCACACCATTCACCTCCTCTCAAAGGGTCATGAACATAAATCATGTAAAAAGAGTAACATATAGAAAACCTTGGTGCAACTGTATTTATCGATGTTTTCGCATAGAAAAATGTATTTTTTCTAACATTACACAAATAAAAGGACTTTTCACCTATAAAATGAAAAGTCCTAACAAAAAATTTTTAAGTATTTTATTGTCTTTATACCTAATCAATTACGTCATAGCGTTTTCTCTCTTCTCAGCTAAGCGTTGACGCAATCAGATTTCCCCTCGATTACTAAGCGAAATCTCCTATAAAAACTTAAATCGGATATGATGTCAAACTTCATTTCAGTTGGGGTTGGTACCCCAACTGAAGGATAAAATTATATAATAAATGTAACAAGTCCGCGATCACCTTCATTAACCATTCTTTCAATCGTTTGACGCATTCTTTTCTTCGCGTTTGGAGGAACTGAATTCATTTTATAACGAATCCCCTCTTTTAACACCTCGTGTAAAGGCGTACCAAATAATTGAGTTTCCCATAAAGCTTCACGATCATGTCTAAATGAATACTGAAGGTCTTTTAATAACTGACTCGCATAAAATTCTGTACCAATTAATGGCGCAAATTCTGTTTCCATATCAATACGGATAATGTGATATGAAGGTGCTGAAGCTTTCATACGTACACCATAGAAATTATTTTGTTTAATAATTTCTGGTTCACTTGGTTCAAATTCTTCTAACGATGGAAGTGTTACACCATAACCATTTGTACTTGCTTCCTCAATCGCTTCTCTGAATCTCTTTTGCGCTTGTTTTGCCTCAGCAGCCTCTTTAATAAAGAGTAACCAATCCTTCTTTGACTCGATTGGGGAGTCTAGCCATTCATTACATACAGCTTTATAGATTTCTGGTTTTAATGTAATTCGAACAGTCGCAACACCTAAACCTGCATCTACTCGTTCAATCTCACATTCTTCAACATAATCAATCTCTCTTAGTTGTTCAACTGCCAAATTCACATCACGAATTTTAGTAATGGAATCTAGTACATTAGAAACAGATTCTGCTAAAGATTGATTTAAGTGGTGTGTGTTTCCTAAAACGTCTAACCAATCAGGCTTTTCGACCTCAATATCTTCTACTGGGAACTCATAAAGTGCCTCTTGTAGAATATATTCCATATCACGAATAGACATTTGTTCAATTGAAACAGGAATTACCGGTACACCATATTGCTCTAATAATTCATTTCTTAAAGCAACTGTATTAGCATGACTTGGAATAACACTGTTTAACACGACAACAAATGGTTTACCAATTTCTTTAAGTTGTTCAATAATTTGCTGCTCAGCGATTTGAGCTGCATGACGGTTAATACCGTTTACAGTTCCGTCAGTTGTTACGACAATCCCAATATTAGCGTGATCGCGTATCACTTTGTCTGTTCCAATTTTTGCAGCTTCCTGGAACGGAATAGCTTCATTACTCCAAGGTGTCTGTACATATTTTGGGCCATTTTCGTCTTCATACCCTTTTACACCATCAATAATATACCCTACACAATCTGCAAAACGAATACGGAATGGTATTTCACTTTCTCCAATTGTGATTTGTGTACCTTGAGCCGGAACAAATTTCGGTTCTGCTGTCATAATGACTGGGCCTGGTGAGCTTTGAGGCAACTCGTCCATTGCTCTCATGCGGTCTTCTTCGTTAGCAATGCGTGGAAGCACAACAGATTCCATCATTTTCTTTACAAAAGTAGACTTACCAACTCGCACAGGCCCTACAACACCAATATATACATCCCCATTAGTTCTCTCTGCTATTTGTTGAAAGATTTCTTCGCCTATTGTAGCTCCTCCTTTACGTATTACAATCTATGACCTTTCTAAATAAAATATGTAACTACCTTGTACGAAAATTCCTCAAAATGTGCAAAAAAGTGCAACCTTTTTAAATAAAAAACGTTCACCGTAAGTTTAAAAGGGCTTTAAATAGTCAACTTCTGTACGAAATTTAGTTCAACATCGGTGCACATAATAGACAAAAAATAGGCGATTTTCAAGGGGAAAGTCCTTCACTATTATGGTCGATATTAATGTGTGAAAAGTAAATAGTTTTTCACATCTTTTTTACATTTAATTTTTCTCAAAAAACCGCCACCAAGAGCAATATATGCTCCTAGTGACGGTTCTATAATAATCGTTTATCCTATTATTTTTTACTTTCTTTTGATGGGTCAAACATATAGACTGGTTCATTATTTTCGTCAACTGTGTATGGAAAAGAATAGGCTGGAACAACAGGATATTTTTCTACTAATAACATTCGAATATCCTCTCCAGGTTTAGGTGTTAAATTATTTTCTTTTAAGAAAAGATTTAAGTCAATTGAATAGTCTACGTATATGTCCCCTTCAGTAGAAGCAACTAAGGGTAATTGATTATTCGAGTATGGACTAGGAACTGTTAACTCTTCGTCATAACCAATTTTTTTGAAATCAATAGTATAAACATAGTCTGATATTTGCTCTTTATAGGTTGGATACTTAGTTGCTAAAAATCGAATGTTTAGTTCACGAATTTTTTCAACTGAACGTAAATCAACCAATTTTACAGTAGGGTTATCTTCTGGATCCCAAATAATATATTGAAAAATTCCACCTTGCTCATATGAGTTGCCAGGAGATTTTGCCATATATTTTGGAATAAGCTTTGAGAAATCAATTGGATATTTTATAAAGATATCTGTTTCCATATCACGTGTTTTAATTGGAAGGACACCTGTATCGGCTTGAAACTCCTCCACAGCCCTCTGTACAACTTCTAGTTGAAGTTCATCAGGCACTTGATTCTCAGCCTTTTGGTCATCAGGGAAAAGACATCCGGATAATACGAGCGATGTTAAAACGAGTACTAAAAATACAACCCAGCTTTTCTTCATTGTGTTCACCTCTACATAATCAAATGCGCCTTGGCATATTAGGCCCAAATTTTTATCGAAACTGAGGCTGCACGACGCAGGTCCGTTCGCCGTTGTCACACGATGTGACGCTCTTAGGCCAAACTTCCTCTAATTCCTATTAAAAACTGTGACATCCGCCGGAGGCATACTTCATTCAGTCCAATATATCTCCATTTAATTGTAGTACCTTTAATAATTCATCTCATCTAAAATAGAATAAGTCATTTAAAGAGTGAAATTCAGTAGTAGTTTAAGATGGCCAAGTAAATACTACGAGAATCATTAAGATTGTCCCAATGAAAAAGAGACCAAATGCAAATAGTCGTAAAATCATTGATAAACAGCCGTTTGAAACCCATTTACGGACTGCCGAAACGATTAACACCGAAACTAACATGGCAGCAATAGAATAGAAGGAAACCCACATGACATCAAGTGCATGCATCGTTGCAAGAGGCCCCCTCGCAGAAGCTAAAACAAACATTGAAAGATCCTTTGATAATAATGGGTGTTGCATAAAAAAACCACCTTTCAAATCAGGACACTATGTATTTTAAAAAAGTAAATATTATGGATAACATTACAAAAATAATAGGAGGTAAATTAATACCTCCTATATCTTGATTGAAATTAATTAATTCATCGCATTCAAAATTGTTCTATAATAATTCATCGATTTCTTGCTTTTTCATTCGGATCATTAATTCATCTACTGCAGCTTTCGGAATTTTTTCATTAAATAATACATCATACAGAGCAAATGTTATTGGCATAGGCACCTCATACTTTTGAGCAAGCTGAAAAGCAGCTTTTGTCGTACGTACTCCTTCTACAACCATTCCCATTTGATCTAATACGTCAGTTAAATTATGACCTTTACCGAGCAAATTGCCTGCACGATAGTTACGCGAGTGAATACTTGTACATGTTACGATTAAATCGCCCATTCCAGTTAAACCCGAAAAGGTAAAGGGATTCCCCCCCATTTTGACACCTAGGCGAGTAATTTCCGCAAGTCCTCTTGTGATTAATGCTGCTTTTGCGTTATCACCGTAATTTAAGCCATCCGAAATTCCTGCAGCAAGGGCAATAACATTTTTTAATGCTCCTCCGATTTCTACTCCAACGATATCATCATTTGTATAAACTCGGAAGTAATTATTCATGAATAAGTCTTGAACAATGCCTGCTTTCTCTATATCTTGGCAAGCCGCCGTAACCGTTGTTGGATGTCTTAATACAACTTCTTCTGCGTGACTTGGGCCCGATAAAATAACAATATCATCAATCACTTCAGGTGTTAAACTTTGTTCAATGATTTCTGAAATCCTTAACAACGAATCAGGTTCAATTCCTTTTGAAACATGGACAAATAATGCCTTCTTATTTAAATAGCTCAACATTTGCGAACAAACTTCACGAATGGCCTTAGTCGGCACCGCTACAACGATAATAGAAGCATGATCAGATGCTTCCTTTAAATTATGCGTTGCTACTAAATTTGAAGGTAATTTTGTTTCTGGTAAATATTTTTTATTTGAATGGTATTCGTTAATCTCGTTTGCTTGTTCTTCACGATGTGTCCATAAAAGCGTGTTATGGCCATTTTCAGCTAACACGATAGCTAAAGCAGTACCCCATGAGCCCGCTCCTAATACAGTTACATTTTCCATTTAAGATCCCCCTTCACTTACTCGCGTGCACGTGTAATGATCCGAATCGGAGTTCCTTCAAAATCAAATGTTTCACGAATACGATTCTCAAGGAAACGTTCATATGAAAAATGCATTAGCTCTGGTTCATTAACAAACACAATAAAAGTAGGTGGTTTTACAGCCACTTGTGTCGTGTAATAAAGGCGTAAACGTCGACCTTTATCTGTAGGTGCTGGATTTCTTGCAACTGCATCTTCAATAATATCATTTAAGATTGATGATTGAATTCGCATCGCATGATTTTCACTCACACGTTTTACAATTGATAAGATATTATGCACACGTTGTTTAGTCTTTGCAGAGACAAAAATAATTGGTGCATAGCTTAAGTATAAGAAATGTTCACGTATTTCCTCAGTAAAGCGATTCATTGTTTTATCATCTTTTTCAATGGCATCCCATTTATTGACAACAATAATAACAGCTTTACCTGCTTCGTGTGCATAGCCAGCAATTTTTTTATCTTGTTCTTGAATACCCTCTTCAGCATTCAGAACAACTAATACAACGTCTGAACGTTCAATTGCTCTTAACGCTCGGAGTACTGAATATTTCTCAGTTGTTTCATATACTTTTCCTTTTTTACGCATTCCTGCCGTATCAATGATGACATATTCTTGATCATCATATGAGTAAGGTGTATCAATTGCATCACGAGTTGTCCCTGCAACATCACTTACAATAACTCGTTCTTGTCCTAAGAAAGCATTAACCAACGAAGATTTCCCAACATTCGGACGACCAATTAAACTAAATTTAATTGTATCATCTGGGTATTGTTCTTCATCTTCTTTAGGGAAGTGCTTCGCGCATTCATCTAATAAATCCCCAAGACCTAAACCGTGGGAACCGGAAATCGGGAATGGATCACCAAATCCTAAGGAATAAAAGTCATACATCATTTCACGCATGTCTGGATTATCAATTTTGTTGACAGCTAGTACAACTGGCTTTTTTGTTTTATATAAAATCTTCGCCACCTGTTCATCTGCAAGTGTTACCCCCTCACGACCATTTGTCATAAAGATAATAACGTCTGCTTCATCCATGGCAATTTCTGCTTGCTGACGAATTTGCTCTAAAAATGGTTCGTCACCAATTTCAATCCCGCCTGTATCTATAATGTTAAATTCATGTGTTAACCAATCTGCCGAACTATAGATACGGTCACGTGTTACGCCTGGAATATCTTCCACGATCGATACGCGTTCACCAACAATTCGATTAAAAATTGTTGATTTTCCAACGTTCGGACGACCTACGATGGCGATTACTGGTTTTGTCATCTGTACTTCATCCTTCCAAATTCTTATCTTTTGTATTATACACGAAAATAACTTTTATAGCATTTTTTCACATCAAAATACAGGAATAACTGTAATTCACCCAATTTGCCATCATAATTTTGCCAATAATTGCAACAAGAAAAGCTACTGTAATGCGATTCCTATCTAAATATACAGATAGGAGAGAAAATCATTTTCTCCAAAAGGTGTAATGTTTTATTTACTTTTAACAATATATTTTCTATTAATTGGATTTCTACTAGTAATCAATTAGAGCGTAGTACACTATAGGACTCAATTCATTTGGTTTTGAAGAGGTTATTTTTGCTATTTTAATAGATTATGATGATGAATTTTTAACATCATAAAAAATAAAGGCTTTGACTACATGCCAGAGATACGTGCAAGACATAACTTTCTTCATGGAGCCCAACAATTTGTCGACCTTGACAGAAGCATCGCAACGTGTGGTACTGTTGGCATTTGTCCGCCAGAGAAAACTCCATAAGGTAGACACTGTACGAACTACAATAATGAAACATATAAAATACAAAAACACGTAATGAATAACTAATCGTTATCATTACGTGTTTTATATATTTAACTTATTATTTTCCTGTAAGCTTTTTCAACTGATCCCCAATTACATCACTGAATGAGAAACCAGAATTTTCTTCAGGAAGCTCATAATCGTATTCTTCAACTTTTTCCGGGTTGGTTTGTAGTTCTTTAATGCTTAATGATAATCGTTTTTCATACGCATTGACTTCAAGAACCTTTACTTCCACTTCTTGACCCTCTTTTAAAACTTCATGCGGAGTATTAATATGCTTATGAGATATTTGAGAGATGTGAACTAATCCTTCAACACCTGGGAATATCTCGATAAATGCACCGAATGAAACAAGACGTCTAACTGTACCTGTTAAAACAGAACCTTTCGTAACGCGTTCTTTAATGTTTGCCCAAGGTCCAGGTAATGTATCTTTAATTGATAACGAAATTCGTTCATTTGATGGATCAACAGATAAAACTTTTACTTTAACAGCTTGGCCTTCAGATAGAACTGTATTAATATTTTCCACATGATCATGAGAAACTTGTGAAATGTGTACTAATCCATCTACTCCACCAATATCAACAAAAGCACCAAATGGAGCAATACGTTGAACCGTACCATCAAGGATAGCTCCTTCTTGAATATCACCAAGAACTTGCTTTTTCTTAGAAGCTTTTTCTTCCTCAACAACAGCTCGGTGAGATAGAATCAAACGACCCTTATCTTTATCAAGCTCAGTAATTTTAAATGTTAATGTTTTACCTTTATAATCTTCAAAATCTTCTACAAAATAATCTTCCACTAGCGATGCAGGAACGAAGCCGCGTACGCCTAAATCAACAACTAGGCCACCTTTGACAACATCCTTCACTTCAGCCTCAAAAACTTCTCCTGATGCGAATTTCTCTTCAAGTTGATCCCATGCTTTTAAAGCGTCTAATTTGCGTTTAGATAGTACAAAGTTTTCTTCTTCTACTTTGGTAATCATTAAATCTAGTTCATCACCTACTGATACAATATCAGAAGCTTTTTCAATGTGCAGGCTCGAAAGTTCGCTAATTGGTACAATACCGTCGAAAGGCGCACCTTGAATTGAAACAGTCACTGCTTTCTCATCTACCTTCACAGCAGCACCTTTCACAATATCTCCTTCACGAAATTCTTGGTTTAATCCTAAGTTCATTTCTTCAGACATATGTAACCCTCCTTCGCATCTTCCAATTTCTATTTTATTCTAAATATTATATAAAGACAAAAAATTTTCCTTATATTTTTAAAAAAACCTTATTTACGTTTTATTTACATTTTATTTTGCAAGTTCTTCTGCTAATTTCAAAATGGCTTGAGCTGCTTCAACAATAGACAACTCAGTTGTATCTAGGTAAATAGCATCTTCCGCTTGAATTAACGGAGAAGCTTCTCGTTCGCTATCAAGCTTATCGCGGTGTGCAATTTCTTCTATTAATTGTTCAACTGACGATGGAATACCGCGCTTCTCATTATCTATTTGGCGTCGTTTGGCACGTTCTTCAACTGTAGCGGACATAAATATTTTTAATTCTGCCTCTTTTAAAACATGAGTACCAATGTCACGCCCGTCCATCACAATGCCACCTGCCGCTGCAAGTTCCTGTTGTTTTCCAACTAAGATTTGACGAATATTTGGATGTGCCGATACTTGAGATACATTAGCTGTTACTTCATTAGTGCGAATAACTTCTGAAACATCTTCTCCATCAACAAATACTAATTGTCCCTTTTCACTAGGCTTAAGAACAATAGAAGTGTTTAACACCATTTGTTCTAACCCCTTAGCATCATCTAATTCTATGTTTTGTTTCAATGCTTTATACGTAACTGCACGATACATTGCTCCAGTATCGATATAAGTGTATCCTAATTTTTCGGCGACGATTTTAGCAATTGTGCTTTTTCCAGCCCCTGCTGGACCATCAATTGCAATTTGTATTTTTTTCATAAATTGAATCCCTACTTTCCACAAACATTGTAACATATCACTTATTTTTTATCGTTTGTTATACACCTATTTTCGTCGTAATTTTGTAAATTTATCCGATTTAAATATGCATCATCCTTAACTACAAGAGAAACTTTCATCAACCAGTTGTGATACATTTTCGGGAATAACAAAAAGTGTAGCCAAAGTTATTCAACTCTAACTACACTCCATGTAAAGACTTACCTTTATATAAATCGAAATGATAAAAGGTAGGTTAAATATTAAGTTCTTTATTTCGATTTAATAATTGTCTTTCAAAACAGAAGCGTACAATGTATTGCTTGTCGACCTCATCCGTTTCAATTAACTCAAGTGAAGCTAATTTAATGCCGTTTCGTTCAAATATTCTAATTACTTTTGCTTCCGTTCGAACATAGCGAATTTCTCTATTTTTATAAGGGAGAACAATAGTTAATTTGACATCATCGTTTTCTTTAAATACAACACTTGATTTTAAAATGAGAGCCAATCCACCGGCACTTATATCATCTGTAACAAATTGAAAGTATTGATTATTAAATTCTACTGCAACGTCAACGGAAGTATTAACACGGACAAATTGGCGTCGTTGAACTTTAATAAACTCTTCTCTTGGTGGGCAAGAAAGTATGATCATTGGTATGTTTTTCACGACACGGCCTAATACTTCAGTCTTAAAAGCAAAACTTCCCTGTTGATTTGTAATCGTGGCGCGAAATTGTGCTCCATCTAATAAAAAAGCTGTTTTTTTCGTCACTGTATTTATTGGGTAGTCAATATAAATAACTTGATTTTTTAGTTCTACAATTTTACAGTGAAACTTTTCAAATCGCTCTGAGTGAATAGATTCTAATGTTAGTCTTGTTCCAATTTTTAGTTCCATAGGTTCGCCTCGTGTAAGTATAGTAATAAAATTATTACACGAATTGACCTATTTTTCTATAATTTCCACTAAATTTACATTAAATTTTCCACTTTTACCACTTCATGCGTATCTGTATCAACTACAATTCGGAACGTATCATTTGATTTGTTGTCCATACGAACTATCACTTCATAACAAAGTCTTAACATGAATTGATCGTTTTCTGTATAAGCCATTCTTTCTTCTTCTACAACCGCACCTGGTCTAAAGAATGTTTTCCAATCAATTGGCTTAACAGGTTGTTCTTTAATTTGTTCTTTTTGAATATATTCCATTGCATTTAGTCCAAGAAGTTCTCCGCTATCTTTTGAAACTTTTAATTGAATTCCGTCTGGGTAAACATAAGCTTTCTCCTCACCTACATCTACTACGCGTGCCAACGAAATATGCCAAGCTTCATGGTTTTCACGTTCTTCAACAATTTCTAAATCTTTATATCCCGCACGTTCTAAAAATTGTTTAGCTAATTTCCTAATTTCTTCTTGTGTGACACCTTTCTTTTCTTGAACAGGACGTTCAGATAAGAATGATAAAATATGTCCACCTTTCACAGTAATATCTGCATATCCAACTCTGCTACCCTTCACAAATTGAATGTGATAGAAAGGATAAGCAGCATCTTTCTTACTTTGTGTTACTGTATAGGTTGCATCTTTAATTCCAGGGAGTAACATTTCTAGTACATCAATAGCTTGATCTTTTGTGATTTCTTCATCTTCAATATGTTTAAGTTCAATTTTCTTTTTATAATCCGACTCACTGGCTGTCAATGGGAAGTCGGTTTCAGAATAGTTCTTTAAGTTGGCTGAGATATTTTTAAACGGTGATTCGTCCGGTTCTAGTCCTGCTACACGTTCCCACTTAGAAAAGTCACCATCTTGGTCAAAGTATATGGAAGTAGCAACTGTCCATTCATCTGATAATGCATTTAGATTTGAATTAACGACAGACATCTTCTTTTGCCAACTTTTATAATCTCCAGTTTCCGCAGTTAATTTCGCCTCTTCACCGATATTACCAATATAACGTATCCAATCGTTAGATACTTCTCTTGTTAGCGGTAAACTGCTAATATCCGAGCGCAATTCATTACTGACTCGCCAAATATTATCTAACTCATTGTTAAGTGCTGCTTCATCTTGAAATAATAATGATTGAGAAACTGAATCTTGTAGGTTGGATAACTTTTCAGATGCCCCTGCTAATGAATTCGTATATTGTGCATGAAGCGTTTTTTGTAAGCTAGCATTCTCTGCTTTTGTATCATACGAATATAATCCAAGCGCCAAAATGGCAATAGCCATCAAATATACTAAGTTTTTCATACCGTCCCTCCTTTATTTTTTAATAGCAGAAAATATGTTCACCAATCTGTTTGATTTGTGGTCTAGACCAAATCCACTTACTTGTTGCTGTTTTAGGATTAAAATAATACAGCGCATTTTCTGTCGGATCCCAGCCATTCATTGCATCTAGAACTGCTTCTTTCGCTCGTTCATTTGGAGTTAACCATATTTGTCCATCGGCTACTGCTGTAAATGCTCCCGGTTGGAAAATAATTTCTGAAATTGAGTTGGGAAAATCTGGTGATTCCAAACGATTTAAAATGACCGCAGCCACTGCCACTTGTCCTTCATAAGGTTCACCACGAGATTCACCATAAACAGCATTTGCCATAAGCTGCAAATCACGTTCTGAATACTTTACTGGAAGTTGAACACTAGCACTATTAGATGCTCCCTTCTTCGCAGTTCCATTATTCGTTTTCACTTGTTGGTCTAATGGTTTTCCACCGTAATAAGTAAATTCATTACCCGCATTGATTTGAGTGTGCACCCATTCTTTATCGAAATCACTATTATTCGCTAGTTTATCTTTTGTTGATTTCCCAGCAACCCCATCAACTGTTAATCCATATTGTTGTTGGAAATTTCGAAGTGCCCAATAAGTTCCATAGCCAAACTTCCCATCAATTCTTCCATTATAAAATCCTAAGTACTGGAGTCTTGCTTGTAATTCTATGACATCGTCTCCAAAGGCTCCGCGCTCAATTACTTGGCCTGAGAATGCATAAGTTTCAGATGGTTTGACTATTGAAATTGTGCCAAACGTCAAAATGACAGCAATAATTAATGTTCTTATCACTCTATATCACTCCTTTTTCATAGCATGTAAAAAATTGTGGCTTTTATACGTTTTAATGAAAAAACGGTTTTTATTTTCACGTATTAAGCGAAAATAAAAACCGTTAAATTTTATTTTGTTCAATTAAATGATCAACTAAATGTTGATGGGCGAGTTTTACTTTTCGTAATGCAAGCCACCATAAATAGAACATAAATGGAGCAATTAAAGAGATCCAAAAACCTTTAAAGGTTAAAATGGAGTTATAAACAAGATGTAAGATCATAGGTACAAATAATGATAAAATTAAATATTCCACTGCTTTATCATTTTTGGCAAATTTACTTTTACCGAAATAGTATCCCATTACAACTCCAAATAATGCATGACTAGATACTGGTAAAAGTGCTCGCAAGAAAGCTGAATCAATACCGAATGAAAGTAAATATAATAAATTTTCAACGGTTGCAAATCCTAATGATGTACCAGCGCCATATAATAAACCATCGTACGGATCATCAAATTCAACATGACGATAGATGAAGGAAAAAATAATTAACCATTTAAAAAACTCTTCCATCCCACTCGAAAGCAACACATTTGAAACAAATTGATTTGTTATAGTGCCCTCCTCTTTAAGGACATATTGAATAAACATGATTGGGAATGTAATTAGTGCTCCCAAAATAAAGGATTGAATTAATGTTCTACGCGGCTCCGTTGCCATTTGATTTCGTAAATAAAAATAACTTAATAATGCTAAACCGGGCGCAATCGCTGCCGTAACCAATATAAACATTCGTTGCGCTCCTTTCACATAAAATATTCACTTGAGTATTCGCACAATCAAAAGTTTTCTTTCGTTCCCTACAAAAAATACGCAAAATAAGAGCCATTGTATCATATGTAAACTTTCAAATAAACACTTACAAAAAGAACTTTGTTATACAAATGCTTCACTTTTCATTATATCATTAAATAAGAATGAATTTATTAAACGGGGGAAATTTTACAATGAAAAAAAACATTTTACTTATACATACTGGTGGAACCATTTCAATGAAAATGAATGAAACTGGTGCCGTGTTACCAAATGAGCAAAATCCTCTAATTGGCATCAGCCAAAAGCTTGCTGAATTTGCTAATATTACTGAAATCGAAGCCTTTAATTTACCATCCCCGCATATAACACCAAAAGAAATGCTTGAATTACGTGATCTCATCATGAAACAAGCGAATAATGGTCAAGTCGATGGGATTGTCATTACACATGGAACAGATACATTAGAAGAAACAGCTTATTTTTTAGAGTTAACGACACAATTTTCATTTCCCATTGTCTTAACAGGTGCAATGCGTTCATCAAACGAATTGGGAGCAGACGGAGTTTATAATCTAGTAGAAGCCGTTCGCGTTGCTTGCGATAAGAATGCTCGGGACAAAGGAGTCATCGTCGTGATGAATGATGAAATTCATCATTCTTTTAATATTACAAAAACGTCAACGTCAAGTGTTAATACATTTCAAAGTCCTCAATACGGACCAATTGGATTAGTCACAAAAAAAGTTGTGCATTTTCATCATGCACCGATTCGTAGACGTTTTGTCGAAGTACATTCTATTCAAAAAAGAGTTGCATTATTAAAAGTTTATGCGGGAATGGAAGCTGATTTAATAGAAATGCTTTTAGAATGCCACTATGATGGAGTTGTATTAGAAGGATTGGGTCAGGGGAATGTTCCGCCTGATGTGGTAAAAGGAATTAAGGAGTTACTTAATGCAAAAATACCAGTTGTAGCAGTTTCTCGCTGTTTTAACGGGATTGCAGAAGGTGTCTACGGTTATGAAGGTGGCGGAAAAAGCTTAGAAGAATTAGGCGTCATCTTTGCAACTGGAATAAATGGACAAAAAGCACGCTTAAAGTTGCTTATTGGCCTAAACCAAGTTTCTGCCCCTGTAGATATGAAGGAATATTTTAACTGATCAAATGATTGAAAAGGAGAAATTTCAGTATTACCTTTTGGGAGCTCCGAGGTAGTCATTTGAAAATTTTTGGTACAGTGATCTCTACATTTAAAAAGTCGCCTCCCTAAAAAGAGGCGACTTTTCTTTAATCTGTTACTTTACAATAGTAGTTTGAACTACATGTTTTGCAGCATTTTCCCCAGCAATTTTCCCAAAAACAGAGCCGGCCATTAAACCTGCACCGCCTGGATAATTTGAATAGAACAGACCACCAACTACTTCTCCCGCCGCATATAATCCATTAATTTTCTTATATTGAATGCTTTGTACTTCTGCGCGTTCATTTATTTTTAATCCTCCAAATGTGAAGGTAATTCCGCAAGTAACCGCATATGCTTCAAATGGTGCTGTATCAATGGTATTTGCCCAATTCGTTTTCGGTACATTAAGACCTCTAGTTTGACGACCATCTTTGATATTTGGATTAAATGGTGTCGATTGATCGATTGATTCATTGTAAGATTTGATTTCTTGAAGGAAGTTCTCTTTATGAATTTCGCCAATTTTATCTGCTAATTCTTCTAGTGTGTCGGCTTTTACTTTCGTTACTTTTTTCCCTTTGTACTCTTCACGCAATAATGGAGCTACTTTCGCATCAAAGATTTGCCATGCACAATTGTTTGGCTGTTGTAAAATGATTCGACCATATTTTGCATACGTATAATTTCGGAAATCCGCTCCTTCATCAACAAAACGTTTTCCATCAGCATTGACCATAATGCCAAACGGATAACTTAATCTTTGAAATCCTTCTTCGAAATCTGGTAAGTATCGGTCACCTGTTACAGAATGCGCAGTGGACCAATTCCCTGCTGATAATGCCCCGATATTTAGCGCCATTTGGATTCCTTCCCCCGTATTATATCGACTACCACGAGTATGGACGATATCCCATTTCTGACCTAAATACTTTGTACGCATTTCCACATTTGCATGAAATCCACCAGAAGCTAACACTACTGAATTTGTGAGAATACGCTTCGTTTTTCCTTTTTCTTTTATTACGACTCCATAGATTCCATCATCATTATGGAGTAATTCTACAGCCATTGTTTCATATAGTATTGTTGCACCAAGTCTTGCAGCCTCTAGATGCAGGGCATCAACTAAACCAGCACCGCCTCCAACAGACTCTAATACCATACCACCCCAAAATTTAAAGATGCCATCGATTTTAAATGCTTGTCTTCCATAAATCGGTATGAAACGAATATTGTGTTTTACTAACCACTTCATCGTTTCAAAGCTTTCACCCGTTAAAATGGAAGCCAGCGTAGGATCTGTTTTATAATCTGTCATAATACAAAGGTCGTCATAAAACTGTTCCTCCGTATAGCTTCCAAAATCAGTGATACGGAAATCTTCTTCCTCCATATCAGGAATGATTTCCTTAATATCGTTTTGATCGTTATATGCAAATCGTATGGAACCATGAGTATACGTTGTATTTCCGCCTTTTTCCTGCTCAGGGGACTTTTCTAAAACGATGACTTTCGCACCGTTCTCACTTGCAGAAATTGCAGCACACATCGCTGCATTCCCTGCACCAATTACAACAACATCTGTTTGGTAATCAAATCTTTCGTTGTTCACATATATTCAGCTCCTCGAAACACCCGAGTGATTTATTCTTATAATTTATTTGAGAAGAATTCTTGAATTAAATGATTAAAACGATCTTTTTCTTCTAATTGAGTCCAGTGTCCACATTGACCAAATACATGAAGATGTGCATTCTTTAAGTGCTCTAATAGGTAATAACTAGATTCAATTGAGCAAACTTTATCATTTAAACCGTGTACAAGAAGTACTTCATTTTCAATACGATTTAATGCTACGGTAGGAACAGGCACAGCAACTGTTGAAAAGATTGAGTCGTTTGAGCGGCGAACTTCTGGTCTCATTGCATTTTCATAACGACTATCTGTTACGGCTTCAATGGTTGGCCACATTTTTTCTGCATCATAGACAAACCAACTCATAATTTGTTGAAGTTTTTTCTTAGAAGGATTGTCATAGAAATTTTTTGCTCGTGCTAATTCATAACTAATTTTTGTGTTTGGTGTTCCACCAGGGCCCATTAACACGACCTTATTAACTCGTTCTGGATATTCGATTAATAACTCAAGAGCTACTGAACATCCTAGCGAATTTCCAACAAGGTGTGCTTTTTCTACTCCTAAATGGTCTAGCAATTGAATAATTTGTTTAACCCACTGATCCATCCATTGTTGTCGATTTTTTAAAGGCTCATCAGGATGGCTACTGTTCGCAAAACCATATAAATCTGGTGCTAAACAATGAAACGTTTCACCTGCATCTGTTAATGCAGCGTGCCAGTTTGCAATTGAAGTTACACCTGGCCCTGATCCATGTAAAAATAAAATTGTTTCTTCATTTCCTTCACCAGAGCGATTTAAAAATGTTTCAAAATCCTCTGTTTTAATCAGTTCACTTGTTATTTGACTAGTTACGTTCACCATGTGAAATTCCTCCCTTTTGAGACAATTAAGCCTCTATTGTATGTTTGATAATTTCCTTTTTCGTAATACTGTCTCCCCAGTACGTATTACCAAATGCTCTTTCTGATGCATTCCACGCAACGGGTTCCCAATCTGGTTCAAAAATTAAATACCCACCACTAAACACTTCAACTGTACAACCACTGCCTGGATCTGCAACATATAAGTAAAGAGCTTGAGAAATACTGTGTTTTCCAGGTCCACAGAAATTCAAACCATGTTCTCTACAAATATCTGCAGCTCGTAAGACATCTTGGGAATCATCTACCCAATAAGATAGATGGTGTAAACGTGCGGGTGTTGGAAGTTCATCCTTTTGACGAGATACAAGTGCCACATCGTGAACAAGTGCCGTCACGCTCATCCAACCTGCTAAAATTTGATTACTATCGTCTTCTTTTAGATATTCACGTAATTTAAATCCTAAAACGTCTTGGAAGAATGAATAAGTTTCTTTCCAATCTTCTGCTGTATGAAGATTTACGTGGTCAATTCTTCTTGGAGAGATCCCTTTCGCCCATGCTTTATATGTTTGATTTTTAAGAACCGATGCTCTTTTTTCATCTGCTGCAGGTTTTTTTACATCATAATACAGTTCAAACGTGTGACCACTTGGTACTGTAAAGCGAATAGCTTCCCCAATGCCTGGTGTTGTCCATGGTTCAATTCTTTGAACATTAATTCCTTCATTTTCAAGTAACTCTTTAAATGCAAGAACATCTTCTTTTTGTTTTGTACGCCAGCCAATGTGACTTACATAAGCACGGTCACCTTGACGAATGGATAACGTATGATGTTGAAAATCCCCCCAAGCTCGTAAATAGTGAACTCCATCCATAACCTCTGTTTCTTCTAGCCCAATCACTTCCTTAAAAAAGACTAGTGACTTTTCTAAATCAGTTGAAACTAGTGAAACATACCCCAACTTTGAAATTTCAGGTTTTGTCATATAAGCTCCCCCATCATCAAATGAATTGAATTACATTCGATTTCCGCTTCAGACGGACGCGCATCCTGGGCGAGGCCCCGAGCTTCCTCGTCGCAAGCTCCTGTGAGATCTCAAGTCTCACGCTATTCCCGCAGGAGTCGCCGTCTTCCGCTACAATCGAAAATACTATTTGACTTTATCTACTAAAATACTATTTATGAAGGTACATCAATCAGTAACGCAATGCATTTGACTCTAAGCCTGATAACACACGTCCATAGTTTTCTAGTGTAATAATTGGAGATAATGAACGGTGAGAATGTAGTGTTAAGAAATCTCGAATAATGCGTTGCATTGGATGGCCATCATAAACGAAACCTGAACCACTACCAGCAAGTAATAAATCTAGTGCCTCTTTTAATAATTTATTTGCATATCCTATATCTGCTAAAGCTTTAACACGAGCTGGTCGATCCATATATTTTTTCTCGCTTGCCCATCGGTCAATTTCATCAGCTAAGTTATAGAAATAATGTTCAGCTGTTTCAACTTTTAATGTCGCTTCTGCAAGTATTGCATGTGTGCTTGAAGCATCTTTTACAAATTCAACGCCCATATGAACTGCTCGACGGTATGGAAGTGCATCTTTGAAAATCTCAAGTGCATTTTTTATGACACCTAAACCAGGTAAGCCAAGTGATAAAATTAAACCTGGGAATAGTGCTGAATGGTATAGTGGGATATCGCGTAAATGTGTTGATTCAAAGTTTCCATTTAATGCTTCATTAAATGACGTTACACGATGATCTGGAATGAAAACATTTTTCATTGTCACGCTATTACTACCTGTTCCTCTTAAGCCTAAAGTATGCCAATCGTCGTTAATTTCTAGTTCTTTAAATGGAAGGGTCATTAACTTTTGGTCAATCATAACGCCTTCTTCGTTATACACTGGCATCCCAAAGTAACCCCATGTTGCATGTAATGAGCCAGAACAGAACATCCAGAAACCTTCCTCGATTAGGAAGCCACCATCTACTTTTTTCGCAATACATTTTCTAGGTTCATAGACTCCAGCAAATAAAACGTCATCTGGGTTTTGACCAAAAATTTCTTCATGCGCCTTTTCAGAAAAGGATTCTGCTACCATTAGTTCGCGAATTGCACAAAGAGCAACAATCCAACCAGTAGAAGCACAACCACGTGAAATTTCCACTACCGCTTCGCTATAAGTCCTTAAGTTTAATTCTTGACCTCCATAACGCTTAGGTCTCAACATTGTAAATAAACCGCCTTCTTTTAGCTCCTTAATAGTCGCTTCAGGAATACGTCGAATATCTTCCGTCTCTTGTGCACGTTCTCTTAATTTACTCACTAAAGATCTTGCGAATAAAATTGGATTCTCTTGTTTTACCGCTTGACTCATCTACTACACCCCTTTTTCATTTTGGCCTGTGTCAATGTTGAACTGCTCAAGGTAATGAATTCCCCCCATTTTCGAAACCTACATCACCACATGACCGCGTCCAATTCGTAATCTAAAGTTGTTTCAAGACGATGTCCGTTTTTAAACGATCAACAATTAATTACAGTGCCATTAGTTTACTTCTTGATACAAATTTATCTATTTTTTCAGAAAATTGTAAGGATAAAAAACATTTAACTTTAAAAGCAAATTTCAATAAACTTTATTGGTTTTTCGAAATCAATTGAAAACGTTTTATTCATCAAAAAAATAATAAAAAAGAGTGTTTCCTCAGCTAAGAACTAACTGACAAAACACCCAATTTCAAATAATTTTTTTCACTATTTTTTTCTAAACATCGATATCCCCTAAAATTTTAAGCGCATCTAACATTAACAAGAATTCATATGCAACAATCGGATTTCGTAATTCTTTATTTAATAATTTTTCGATTTTTGAAACTCGATACATAAGCCCACTCATCGATAAAGAAAGATCACTAATTGATTGTTGAAGGTTTCCACCATTTAGTAAGAAAACATACAAGGTTTTAAGGAGTTCATCTCGTTTCGCTTCCTTCAGCTGTAAGATCGGTTGCAATTCCTTTTCTGCTTTTCTTCTAATAGTCATCATGTTTTTTGAGTTTATAAGCGTACCGACTATACTTGCATTTTCAAAATAAACGACCTGATCATGATTATTTATTCGAAGCGCAATTTGAGACTCTTCTAGACTCTCAGTAATATGTTCAATGGTATCGCTTACATTACTAAGTCCAATTCGAAAATTCACTACTCGGAACTGATTATTTAAGTGACTTAAAATATTCCCGAGTATAAATGATAGATCTTGCACCTTTGGCAAGAGCATCACAATTTGATTATTAAACTCTGTAATTAAAATATTAAAACTTTGCATTTCTAGATATCTAGTAATTGATTGAATAATTTGGTCATAAAACTCCATACTTGAGGAATCTCGTTGATTTGATGAACAATTTAATGTTGCAATATAGTACGGCTCTTTTAAATCAATCCCCATATAATATCCACGATAAATTACCCCAGATTCAGAAGCATATTGTTTTAATAACAGTTGCTCGAAAAAATAACCTTTCATATTTTCAACTGCTTCAATACTTGTTTTTTCATTCAAAAAATATAATGCGGCAGAGCTAGCAGCACGCTGAATAAACTTCATGTCGTTCTCTAATTCAACAGTTTTATCTTTATAAATAAATGTGAAATAACCAATGATTTGCTTTTGAACTATAATAGGTGTTACAAGGCGATTGTGATATTGGCCTCGGATAATAAACGTTTTATTATAGGTTACAGATTGGATTTTCCCACTTCTCGTTCTTGATAAAGAATTTAAAAAGTCTTCATTTAGCTTCTCATATTCCCCATCGGTAAATCCTTCATAAATTCGGGCTTGAAAGTTTAAATCTTCAACTGTGACAGGAAGGTCTAACGTTTCGGAAACTGTGAGAACTAGTTCCTCAATAGAATGACCTTCCGACAATTTTGTAGTTAACGTATCATGAAATGTTGATACTTTTTCAATATAATTTTTTTGTTCTAATAACTGCTCGTAAGTATAATTTAATTCTTCAATAAAACTACTTTCATTGTAAAGTTTTATTTCTTCTAGCATTTCGGGATGATCATGCCATTCTTCCTCTAGCCGCATTTCATACACACAATCTTCATGACCCATTGCACGGCATTTTATTTCCTTTAAAAATACTTTTCTTTTAAGAATCATAGAAGTATAACCGCTACCAAGACCGGCAAGGGTATGACAAACTGGATGGTCAGAAATTCCGTGGTTTTTTATATGCTCTTTCACTTCAAAAGAATCAAGCCATTTGCCTGTTGCATAAATGTAGATCACCTCACCATTTTCACCGGTTTCAAGTGTTCTTTCCGAAATCATCTTTGAAATTTGACCGGTTTGTAAATGTAATTCTCCACCCTTATTTAGCATATCTTCAAGCTTTGTGGGATTTTTCAACACTTCTTTAGCGTGTGCCACCCCTAAATTCCAACCATATCTTAATAAAAAGGCTTTTGCTCTCTTCATTCCCAAATTGCTAATTAATTCTTTTCTTAACAGGCCAAACGTTGCGGATGTTGTGGAAATTGTTTTATCTTCATAGTGTTCGAATGTTTCCGATTGTAACATACGCCTCCCCCTATTCTATTAATGCATAACTATATTATAATGGATTCTTTGACAAAATAAGATATAAAAATAAGAAAAAATGAGAGTTTTCGATACTTATTCGTTTCCCTTAAGTAAAGGATAACAATTTACTAAAAGGGGCCAAAAATAAGTTTTGAAGAAAAAGACTCTATGAATGAGCGAAACGGTGTTTTTGGTGGACGACTCTTTTTCACCTATGAGGGCTTAAAACTAAAATAGAAAGAATCTGTCCCACATATTGCTTGGAACAGATCCTAAGTTTTTACATTAAATTTACTTTTGGACTTGAGCTTTTACGGACAAACCATAATCTAAACCTGCATGGATGTCACTTTGTTGGTGATAAAACGCTCGTAATTTTTTAACAGCATCTTCAGGTGGTTTCGCATTAAAATAACCTTTACGAGTCATCGTTACACCTGAATTTTTCTTTAAATCAGTTAATGATTCACACATTTTGATGCCCGCTGCAAATGAATCAACAATCGGTACTTCCCCAATTCGGTTGATGCCATGTGTCGCTAAAAAGACATTCATCGGCCCTTCACCAGGAATGATTACATCGGCTCCTTGCGCGATTGCTTTTTCTGCACTTTCCACAAATGAATCAATGACAGGTTGCGGATTATTAAAGCCTTCCAGAATATCGTAAAATCCTACTTTCGTTTGAACAATTGGTCCAAGCTTTTGGCTTAACCCATATCGACCAGCATTATATCGTAATTGATCTGCTAAAGGCTCTAAGAAATTCACAATCCCAATAATATCACCTAGCATAGACGCAATGTGCATAGATGCTTGTCCATATCCAATCACTGGAATGTCAACAAGTGATCTTGCCTCAATCAATCCAACATCAGGTATTGTTCCGATAAACATGCAGTCATAGCCAGCACTTTCAGCAATTAATGCATTTCGAATAAATTGTTCTCGATGTAAATTTTGCAGGTAAGAATACGTAATAAAATGACCTGGATATTCAGTTGGATACGTCTCATTGGACATTCCGTGTAAAACGACTTCAACATCAGATCGAGCAATTTTTTGTATATGATTAATGACTGCATCGCGATATGCCGGTACATTTTCAATTGACGTTAGACTTTGATGCCAAATTTTCAAACGACTTCAACTCCTTTCATTTCAAGGCATTACAACGTTATTTCTGTTTTTAATGCTGTTTGCGCAGCAATTCGACCGAAAATTGCTGCTTTGCCCAGAGAGCTTCCTGTCATATATCCTGCACCGTGGAAACCTCCCACAATTTCTCCTGCTGCGAACAGGCCAGGAATCGGTTCGTGAAATGGATTTAACACTTGTGCCCCCTCATTCACCGCTAGGCCAGCATAAGTAGCTAACATTGCAACTGTAGTACGCATTGCATAGAAAGGGGCCCGACATATTGTTTTTGGCTTTCCGAACGTATGGGTTAAAGTAGTTCTTCCAAACTCCTTGTCGCCACCTGCTAGAATATCTTGATTGTACTCATCGACTGTTTGAACTAACTGAGCTTTTGGTACAGAAATCAATTCAGCTAATTCCTCTAGAGAATTTGCTTTATCGATTAATCCTAATTCATTCAGCTTTTCAAAGTCATATAATGCATCCCCTGGAACATTTTCTTTCATAATTTCTTGGTCCCAAACTTGATACGTAATACCTTCTGGTTGTTTTAATGCTTCAGTTCCAATTAATTTATAAGAAATCGATTCATTTACAAATCGTTTGGCCTGTTTATTGATGACGATTGCACCTTTATAAAATACGTGTGCTTGGTTTTTTCGAGGTCCATCAGCTGTAGGATGGAAACCATATGTTCCTTGTAAATATGGAAGATCCCGTACCCATGCACCGTGTTCCCACGCTAATTTAATGCCATCCCCAACATTTCCTTTGCCACCAATTCGAAGTGCTCCCTTTAATTGTGGAGCAAAGTGTTCGAGCAATTCTTCACTTCTAGAAAATCCTCCAGAAGTTAAGATGATACCTTGATCTGATTTGGCAATGTATTCAAGGCCATTCTTTTCAAAGATAACTGCTGAAATACGACCTTCTGAATTTTTACGAAGACGTTTAACTGAAGCTTCTAATTCGACAGTTACATTACCTGTATCCACAGCATACTGATATAAAGTTGAAATAGCTTGAGATGGAGTGATTGTATGGCCACGGGGAACGCTATGTCCACTTACCGCTTGAACCGCATGGAATTGTACCCCTTTTTGCACTAACCATTGATACGTTTCGTATTGATTTTCTCCGTAAGCCTCGATTAAACTTACTTCGTTTTTGCCCTGACCAACTGTTAGTAAATCATCTACTAATAATTGTGTAGAATCTTGAATTCCTTCTTTTTTCTGAAGATCCGTTTCAGCAAATGCCATAAAGCGTCCACTTAATAACGAGCTTCCACCTATTTCTTCCTCTTTTTCAAGTACTAAAACTTTTGCACCTTGTGCTGCCGCTTCAGCAGCAGCACAAAGTCCAGCCATCCCAGCACCTACTATTATTAGGTTATAAGTTTTTTCCATGGGCATTTCACTACCCTTGTGTAATTTCTTGTAATACTTCTAATCCTGCTTCACAAACTTGCATGTCGTGTGTGTAATGACCTCCACTTACACCGATCCCACCGATTAATTCACCATCTAATTTGATCGGATAACCTCCACCGAAGATGACAAGTCTAGGTGTATGAACAATCCCGTGTAGTAGTGGTGGATCATCTTTTAACCGATCATACCACTCGTGTGTTGCACGATTATAAGCTGCTGCTGAGAATGCTTTATTTTGAGCGATATCTAAGCTCAATACAGGTGCGCCGTCCATTGCTGCGAATGCTTTTAAATTTCCAGTACGGTCAACAATTGCAATACTAAATGGAATCCCCATTTCTTTTCCTTTAACTAGCGCTGCATCTAATACCTTGTTCGCTAATTCTAAACTAATGCTTTTTGTTTCAATAGCTTTAACAAATTCAGTCATTTTATTAATCTCCTATTCTATAGTTAATTTTTAAGATTTGTATTTACTACCTTCTATTATGTTGAAACAGGTTGTCCTGCTCCGAATGCCTCTATGGACGTTGCTGTAACGGCAACTGATTTTGGTAAACACAAATCAACAATGACATTTGCGATATCAATCGGCTGTAACCAACCTGTTTTATTTATATTTGGTGCCATATCATTTGTCATTTTTGTATCAACTGGTCCAGGGCAAACAGCATTCACACGAATTCCATATGGTTTCAGCTCTTCACCGAGGGCCTTGGAGAATCCAATGACGGCATGTTTTGAAGAAATATAAGCACTGCGATTTGGACCACCTTTTGTCCCCCAAATTGATGAGATATTGATGATGATTCCATCTTTTTTCTCGATCATTTCAGGAATTACTTCTTTACTTAAATAAAATGGAGCGTGTAAGTTAATGTCGTGTACCCAATGCCACTCTTCAACGGATGTCTCAACGAATGGTTTTAGACTCATAACACCAGCATTATTAACTAGAATATCGATTTTACCGAACTTCTCTTTCACTTCTTTTACTGCTTTTTGAACTGCCTCTGGATCTCCAACATCACATATGACAGCAATTGCTTTTGTCCCGTGAACTTCTTGAATTGCTTGTACTACTTCGTCACATTCATGTTTACTTCTAGCACATACAGCTACATCTGCACCATGTGAGGCTAATAATAGTGAAGTTTCACGACCAATCCCGCGGCCTCCACCAGTTACTAGTGCTACTTTTCCTTTTAACTCCACTAAATGCCCTCCTTTTTAATTACGAAAATGTTTTTTCTAACGCAGCTACATATTCTACTGCGTCCTCACCAGCACGTTTACCGAACACAAGTGATCTTAAAACAGATGTCGCACCTGGATATTTGCCGTAATATAAGCCAGTCATTTCGCCAGCTGCATATAATCCTGGAATTTGATCATTATCATTTGAAATCACACGGCCTTGAGGATCTGTAGCGATTCCTCCATTTGTAAATACATTACAACATACTATTGGATATGCTACATACGGCCCCTTGTCGATTGTGATTGCCCAATTGGATTTTTGTGGTTCAATTCCAATTGCTTGTTTACCATCTTTTTTATTCCATAAGAATTCGCCCGGTTGAACCGCTTTATTAAATTCTTCAACTGTTTTAACTAGGTTTTCAGCGGGAATTTGTAATTTACTTGCTAATTCTTCGATTGTTTTTCCTTCAATAGCTGGTTGTTCTGTTTGAAGTGCTTCCTCATAGTTCGGAATATCAAACATTTTTTGATCAGTAATCATATAGGCAATATGATTTGGACATTCATAGAAAATTTTTCGTGCAACTGCTTCATATTGTTCATCAATTGTTGTAATGCCTTCATCGACGAAGCGTTTCCCGTTTTGATCAACTAAAATGGCATATGGATAAAGCATTACACCTGCTTCTTCACGTTTACTGCGTGGATCGACAGTTTCCGCATGGAAGGCATCCCATTGTCCTGCCCCTTTTGCACCAATTCGTAAGGCCATACGTATGGACTCACCTTTGTTATATAATCCGCCTTCACAAACCGTTGGGATTTTATGAGCATCGCGACCAATATATTGTGCCATCATTTCATGACTACCTTGGAACCCACCAGAAGCTAAGATCACCGCATTCACATTCAAAGTGATTGTTTCGCCACCTTTTATGCGAATTTTTAATCCGTTCACTGCACCACTATCATTTAATGTAAGATCCCATACTGTTGCTTCATAAATAATTTCTACACCTAATGCTCTTGCACGTAGAGATAAATTATCTATGATCGCACGGCCTCCACCAACAGGAAGAAGACGTGGTTTAGATGAAGTTAAAAACATTGTTGGTAGAAAATCAAAATCAACACCTTTTGATTGTACCCAGCGTAATGTTGAACCAGCATTTGCATGGAGTGTTTCGATATATGCACGGTCCCCATAGTTGTCAGAAAAGGCCATCATATCTTCCACGAAATTGTCCGCCGGTTCGTCAATACTTTTCATACGCATATAACCTGCTGTCCAACGAGTGTTTCCACCTCGATTGTCAAAGTCTGCTCTTTCTAAAATAGCAATTTTTAAATTTTCATTTTGTTCTTTTGCTTTTTCAGCAGCAGCTAATGCAGCAGCAGTTCCAGCGGCGCCACAGCCAACAATTGCAATATCGTAATCTACTTCTCTCGTCATATTACTTAACCTCCTGTGGTTCTTGATCTTGTAAATATTTTTGCTCCCATTCAGATACTTGTTTTAATTTGAATAGTTCTTGTCTTTCTTCCCAAGTACAAATGAACTCATGAATATTTTCCTGTGATTCATCACGTTTTAAGATTGAAAGTGATTGACGTATTCCTTTAATTGCTGAGCGCAATACACTGTTTGCACAAAGCATAATTTGGAAGCCCATGTCATTAGCTTCTTTTAACGAAACAAGTGGTGTTTTTCCACCCTCAACCATGTTGATGATATGTGGAACATTTGGAACACCAGTAGTGATTGCTTTAAGTTGCTCAATTGTTGTCGGTGCTTCAATAAATATCACATCTGCTCCGGCCTCTTTGTAAGCATTTGCTCGCTCGATCGCATCTTCAATTCCACTAATTGCTAGCGCATCCGTTCTAGCAATGATTGATAGATTCTCATCTTTACGTGTGTCTACCGCTGCTTTAATTTTGTTAACCATTTCAACTTTAGAAATAATTTGTTTCCCATTAAAGTGACCACATTTTTTAGGAGAGACTTGATCTTCGAATTGAATTGCAGAAGCACCTGCACGCTCAAGAACTTTTACTGTTCTAATGACGTTAATGGCGTTTCCAAAGCCTGTATCTCCATCAACAATAATCGGAACAGTCGTTACATCGTCCATACGGCTAACGATTTCTGCTACTTCTGTTAAGGTTGTAAGTCCTACATCAGCCCATCCTAACTGAGCATTTGAAATACCTGCTCCAGTTGCATATACCGCTGGGAAACCAAATTCCTCTACAAGTCTTGCTGTCATCCCGTCATATGCTCCTGGTAAAATAAAAGCATTAGGCTGACCTAAAAGTGCTTTAAATCGTTTATTTTTCGACATATCCTCACCCTTTAACTTTTTGCTTAACTAAATGCTTCACTTTGCTTTTGCTTACTTCTTTATGCCAAGTAATCGTTAACTGTTCATTTAGCGGAATGATCATATGTTCAAAGTGAAGATCATTTCGATTCATTACGCGAATAATTCCAGTTTCTTTAAACGACTTACCTACAACCGATACTTCATATAACCCTGGGGCAGGTAAAGTATAGTAAGGCAATAATCCAACATATGGCGACCATTGGACTGTGTAAGGGTGACCCATTAATTTCGAAATAAAGGAAACATTCCCTACAGAGAGCAATTCTCTAATTCTTGTAGAGCTGATTTTCTCACCACATATATCTACTTTAGGGACAATTGTTAATTCAAGATTCCCTTGTGCATGTTCCAGCAAAGTTGATGCATTTCCGGCACCCTTCTTACCATATGTGTAATCATAGCCACATACGACATGCTGTGCCCCTAACCCAATCACATAATCAGAGATAAATTGTTCCGGAGATAGTGCGGCAAAATCTAAACTGAACTCGACAATAAAGAAATAATCAACTCCAAGTTGGGATAGTTGTTTTTTCTTCTGATCTAGCGGCATTAAATAATCAACAGATACGTTGCCGTTCGATAAAACACTTTTAGGATGAGGGAAAAAGCTCATCACTGATAAAGGGAGATTCTTTTCCATCGCCACTTGTTTTGCAATTGAAATGACTTGTTGATGACCTTTATGAAGCCCATCAAAAAATCCTAATGCAATGACATGATTAGAAATTCTTGTTTGCCAGGAGATTATATTTTCACTTTTAATTTCTATTGTCTTCATCAAATTTGACACCTCTCTTTCACAATTTGTTAATTACTCTCATCATATATAATTGGGATTTTATTATTTAATTAAGAGACTATTATTTCGCCTCAATTGTAATGTTATTTAATTCTTTATCTTGTACAGAGTCTCCCCAATATGTGTTACTTAACGAACGCTCTTCCATCGTCCACTCGATGGGCTCCCAATCTGGTTCAAAGATTAAATAACCACCTGTAAATAGCTCCACACGGGCACCACTGCCTGGATCCATTACATATAAATAAATAGCTTGTGAAACTCCATGTTTTCCTGGTCCGATAAATTGGATACCGTTTTCTTTTAAAATATCAGCAGCGCGTAAGATATCTTGTGTATCATCAGACCAATACGATAAATGATGAAGTCGAGCTTTCGTTGGTAAGGATGGTTTTGCAATAAACGCAACATCGTGAACAAGTGGCGTAACACTCATCCACCCTGCAATTGTATTTCCATCATCGTCAACTAAGTATTCACGCATTTTAAATCCAAGTTGTTCAAGTAAGAAGTTATACGTTTCTTTAATATTTTCTGAAGCATGGATATTCACATGGTCAAAGCGTCTTGGTGACACTCCTTTTGCCCATGATTTATATGTTTGGTTTTTTAACACTGAACGACGATGTTCTGCCACTTCTGGCTTATCAACGTCATAATAAAGTTCGAATGAATGCCCACTTGGTAATTGGAAACGAATCGCTTCACCAATACCTCGAGTTGTACCAGCTTCAACATGTTGAACCTTAACACCTTCATGTTCAAGAGCAGTTTTAAAAGCTAATACGTCTTTTGGATTTTTCGTTCTCCAGCCGACATGCTTAACATATCCGCTTTCACCTTTTTCAATCGATAGAGAATGGTGTCCAAAATCTCCCCAAGCACGTAAATAGTGAACGCCATCGACTTCTTCCGTTTCTTCAAGGCCGATCACTTCTTTAAAAAACCATAGTGACTTTTCAATATCGGGTGTAACAAGTGCTACATAACCAAGTTTCGCCAGTTCAGGTTTACTCATCGTACTCCCCCTTTTTCTTTTTTGTATGCGTTTTCAACCAATTCTAAAAAAAATTCAAAGTACTTTTAACTACTAAACTCCCAAACTCCTCTTCTTAGAAAATACACAATTAGTAATCAATTACTGCTTGGCGTAATTGCGTCCAGATTTCGTACTCGTGTCTTCACGAGTTATTTGCGAAATCTGTGACATCCGCCGAGGGCCATAACGTTTTTCAGTCGGTTTTATAGGTCGACCGAAAAATGTTTGAATATATTGAAATTTTACCTAAATACTTTTTACTGTTCTAGAGAAGAAATTAACTATCTTACTGGTCCTTTTCTGTAAGTTTTTATTGGAATTTTAGATTTCACCGATTTGAAAAGATGAAGGAAAGGAACAAAAAAGGGGTTACAAATTTTGGAAGTATCTTTATTATGAGGATCAGATATAAATTGAAGTCTAATAGTCAAAGGTTTTATACTTTATCTTTCCTATAAAGCTCATTTCTTTCCCGAGCTCCTGAAAAAAACTCATATCGCTTATTGAAGTTCAATTTTTGCTACATAATCACCTTAAACGTACTTCATCTTCTCTATGAAGATTATTTCCTCAAAAGAAAGAAAAAAGGCTGACTAATAACTAGTCAACCTCTGGAATTACTTATTAAACTTCTACCTTTTGTTTTTTTAAGGCAAATTGTTGGGCAACATCATAGATTAGATCTTCTTGTCCACCAACTGCTTTCATGCGTCCAAGCTCTACTAAAATATCACGCTCATCTACTCCAAATTTTTGGGCTGCTGCTTGCGTATGTAACAAGAAGCTTGAATATACACCAGAGTATCCCATGATTAAACCCGAACCCGTAATTTCTTGTGGACGTTGCATGAATTTTGCAACTACATCGTTCGCAACATCCATTAATTTATAAAGATCGATTCCTGTATTATAGCCAAGTCGTTCTAACACAGCTGCCATCACTTCTGTTTGCGTATTACCCGCACCTGCGCCTAACGCTCTTAAGCTACCATCAATATACGTTGCACCTGCTTCGACAGCAGCGATTGTGTTTGCCATTGCCATCGATAAATTATTGTGAGCATGGAAACCAATCTCACAACCAATTGATTGTTTTAAAGCAGAAATGCGTTCTGTCACATCATTTGGTAACATATAGCCCGCTGAATCTGTCACATAAACAATTTCAGCACCGTAGCTTTCAAATAATTTAGCTTGTTCTACTACTTTTTCTACTGGTGCCATATGAGCCATCATTAGGAATCCAACTGTTTTTAAACCTAGTTCCCGGCCTAATGCAATATGCTGCGCTGCAACATCCGCTTCTGTTACATGAGTTGCAACACGTACCATCTTAGCTCCAACTTTCACAGCCTCTTGGAGATCTTCTTTAATGCCAATTCCAGGAATTAATAGAACAGAAACTTTTGCATTTTCACATTCATCAGCAGCCGCTTCAATTAATTTTAATTCATCCACTTTAGAAAAACCGTATTGTAATGAAGAACCACCTAAACCGTCTCCATGTGAAACTTCAAAATAGTTTACTCCTGCAGCATCTAATCCTTTAGCTGTTGCACGAACTTGCTCTTCTGTAAATGAATGTTTCATCGCATGACTACCATCGCGAAGTGATACATCTAATATTTCAAATGATCGTTCAGTCATAAAACTACCTCCTATGCGTTAGTTGCAGTTAATTGTTTCGCTAGCTCATCAGCTACTCTTGCAGCTGCTGCAGTCATAATATCTAGGTTTCCAGAGTAAGGAGGGAAATAATCTCCTGCTCCCTCTACTTCCAGGAATATGGAAACTTTACGGCCATCAAACTGTGGTGTACCTCTTAAACGATACCCCGGTACATATTTTTGTACCTCTTTCACCATTTCCTGAACCGAAGCAATTATTTCTTCTTCTTTTCCCTCTTCTTCCACTAATGCATTAACTGTATCACGCATAATAATTGGTGGTTCTGCAGGATTTAGGATGATTATCGCTTTTCCTTTTTTCGCCCCACCAACTTGCTCTATTGCTTTAGAAGTCGTACGTGTAAATTCATCAATATTTGCACGCGTACCAGGGCCAGCACTTTTACTTGCCACTGTTGCAACGATTTCGGCATATTCAACTGGAATAACTCTAGATACTGCTTTAACCATTGGGATCGTAGCTTGACCACCACATGTAACCATATTTAAGTTAGCTTCATCGAAATGCTCAGTAAGATTCACAGGTGGAACTGTAAATGGACCGATTGCTGCAGGTGTTAAATCAATCACCTTTTTACCTGCTGCCGTTAATAAATCACTATGGTTCTTATGTGCATAGGCAGAAGTTGCATCGAAAACAATATCAACTAAATCAAGTTGTTCCATAAGACCTTCAATACCATTTGAAATAGCAACATAACCACGATCTGCTGCTCGTTTTAATCCGTCAGAATCTGGGTCAATCCCTACCATTACGCTCATTTCTAAGTTTTCACTGCGTTCAATTTTATACATTAAATCCGTACCGATATTTCCTGAACCGATTATGCCCACTTTTAATTTTCTCATTTCACGACACCTGCCTTTACAAATGAAATGCCCACTTTTCCAAGTACACCGAAATCTGCCTCGAATTCATCACCTTCGTTAAAGGGTACTGCTTTTGATAAAGCCCCAGCTAATACAAAATCACCTGCACCCAACTGAATATCATAGCTTGCTAGTTCATTGGCTAACCAAGCTACCGCTTTTGCAGGATCCCCTAAAACGGCAGCACCAGTAGCTGAGTCAAATAGTTCTCCATTTTTGTAAGCATTCATTTCAACAGCTGCAAGATCAAGACCCTCTACTGACGTCTTTTGTTCACCTAGAACAGCCCCTGCACTAGAACCGTTATCCGCAACAGTATCCTCAAACTTAATTTTCCAGTCTTCGATACGGCTATCTATGATTTCAATTGCCGGAACAACATAATCTGTCGCATCAAGAACATCTTCAACTGTTACGTTAGGTCCTTTTAAATCTTTGTTTAAGACAAAAGCAATTTCAAACTCTACTTTTGGTTGGATAAATTGATCCATTTCAACTTTGCTGTTTGGTTCATATACCATCGTATCCAAAATATGACCATAATCGGGTGTATACACCTTTAACATATCTTGCATGGCTTTACTCGTTAAACCAATTTTCATGCCCTTTAGTGTTGCTCCAGCATCCAACTTACTCTGGATATATTGCAGTTGTATCCCGTATGCATCCTGAACAGTAATTTCTTCTGATAAGGATGTGAAAGGGGCAATCGGATTCTTTGATCTTTCCGCTTCTAATAGAGCATTTGCAGCTGCTTGAATATTCATTGCCATCTCCCCTTACTAAATTATATATACCTCAGTTAACCGCGTTCTGATTAGTACTTTGTAAAATTCTACTCCGCAACAAAAAGCAGATTCCCCATTTATCTCGAGTACCCATATAGATGGGAGAATCCGCTTACTGAAAGAAATTAGATTGTCTTAACTTGTTCTAGTTCTACAAGCTCACGATATTTTCCAGCAAAGAAGATTAATGGCTCGCCATCGTTTAATTTAATATCCAGAACTTTTCCGATAAATAGTGTGTGGTCACCCTCTACATATTCTGAAACCACCTCACAACTTACTTGCGCAAGAGCACCTGGAAGTATAGGTAAACCAGCTAATTCTTCAAAGTTAATTTCTACCTCATCTTTTAGTTGCCCAGCAAAAACCATAGACATTTCTTTTTGCTCTGCAGATAAAATATTTACCGCAAATTTTTTGCTTTCTTGAACTTTTGATAAGAAACGAGCTTTATGGCCAACTGATACGACAACTAATTTTGGATCTAATGAAACAGACATAAATGCATTAGCGGTCATTCCATGTGAGCCATCTTCTAATTTTGTTGTCACCACTGTTACACCTGTCGCAAATTTCCCCATTGCATCTCTAAATAAACGATCTTCCATTTTGAAAAACCTCCTTTTATTTGAAAAGCGGAGGCGGCTCGTTCACACCCGCGTCGGCAAAAACGCTACATCGAGTAGCGTTGCCGACATGACTCAGCACGCGCTCGCCTCAAGCACTGGCCGACAAAATCTCAACGTCCTGTCGCATTATCAGCACTCGTACATCCATGTACTTCGGAGACAATACCGGTGGTCAAGGCGCTTTTTGCCTTCGCTGGTATTGTCGAAGTGACTTTGAGGGTGTAGCCGCCGAAAGCTAGAACTGATCAAACTCCAAATTTTCACACAATCTATGTTTTTATCTAACCCTTAATCAGTTTTCTTTCTTGAGCTTTGATTGTCGGGTTGTTTTCTGGTAATGTATCCATTTGGTCGCCCCAGTAAGTGAAGCCAAGATCCATTTCATCTACACCCCAAACAATTGGCTCCCAATCTGGTTCGAAAATTAAGTAGCCATTTGTGAAGATTTCAACACGTAGCCCACTACCTGGGTCAATTGCATAAATGTACATCGCTTGAGAAATACCATGCTTTCCTGGACCTTTGAAGAAAATGCCATTTTCTTTTAAAATATCAGCTGCACGTAATAAATCTTGTGCATTATCTAACCAGTAAGAGACATGGTGAATTTCTGCTGGTGATGCAGCATGTGGGTCATGACTAACGGCGATATCGTGAACTAATGGTGTCACACTTAACCAAGCACCAACTAAATTACCATCTGGTAATTGAACACATTCACGTAAGTTAAATCCTAATTTTTCTTGTAAGAAATCTGATAATTCATTAGCTAATAAGGAAGTTAAGATATTTACATGGTCGATTCGTCTTGGCGATACTCCACGATTCCAAGATTTATGGGATTGATTTTTTAATACCGAACGTGTTTCAGGTGAAGCAAGTGTTTTTTCCATATCATAATAAATTTCTAAAGTATGGCCACTTGGTAATTCGAAACGGAATGCGCGCCCTTGCCCAGCTTCAGTTCCATCTGCCACCCAACGGACTTCAATTCCTGACTCTTCTAGATCTTTTGCAAATAACTCAACATCTTCTGGTTTTTTTGTACGCCATGCAATATGATCTACATGAGATTCTTCCCCTTGGCGAACTGTCATTGTATGATGTTCGAAGTCACCCCAAGCACGTAAATAGTGCACGCCATCCTTCACTTCTGTTTCTTCTAACCCCAATACTTCTTTAAAGAACCAAAGTGATTTTTCTAAGTCTGTTGTAACTAAACCAAAATGTCCAAGCTTTGCAATTTCTGGTGTTCTTGTACTCATATTTATCATTTCCCCCTATTAATCAAGTATTTAACTAACTAACACTTAGATTTTTTACATCCCCTGATACCCCAAATAACAATCAGACAAAATAAGTGTTCGGTTCTTGACCGCACATGACTCTACCGTATGTTTCAATCAAACTTGATGGTGTGATGAAACCATGTAAATGCATCGATAAGAAGTCGCGATAGAATAATTGGAATAGATTTTGATTATATGAGAAAACTGACCCTGCCCCCGCAGTCATTAAATCAATTGCTTCTTTGCATAATTGATTTACGTAACCGAAGTCAGCTTTGATCTTTATGCCTTCTTCCATTGTTAACTTCTGATGTTTAACTGAATATTCATCTAACATATCAACCGCGCGATGTAGATGTAGTTCAGCTGAGTCAATCTTTAACTGTGCTTGAGCCACTTGTAAATGTGTTACAGCTGCTTCGCTCATTTTATTGTAGAATGTATTCCCGATGCCTGCTTTTTGAACACGTTCCATGTGTAAATCCATTGCAGCCTTTGTAATTCCTAGAGCTGGCCCTACAATCGATAGTGTTAATGATGGTACAAAAGGTGTTCGATATAGAGGTACTTCTTGTAATTCTTCAATCATGTAATGTCCTTTTTGAGCAAGTCGATCCAATGACACACGATATTCTGGAACAAACACATCTTTCACATGAACACTATTACTACCAGAACCACGTAACCCCATTACGTTCCAGTCGTTAAGTACCGTTACATCCTTACGTGGAACAACCATGATTGCCATTTCGACGCTACCGTTTTCATCGATTAGTGGGAAACCGAAATATAACCAATCTGCATGCGGACTTCCTGAAACAAACGGCCACTGAGCTTCCTCGATGTAGTAACCCCCATCAACTTTCTTAATTTCACATTTGATTGGTTTAAAGTTACCAGCTAAAACAACATCTTCACCAGTGCCGAAAATTTCTTCTAATGCTTCTCTACCGAATGCGTAAGAAATCATATAATCACGAATATTACTTAATGAAACGAACCAACCTGCTGATCCATTTCCTCTTGAAATTTCCGTGACGACTTCTGTAAATGTACGCATATCAGTTTGATATCCACCATACATTTCTGGTCTTAATACTTTTAATAAACCTTCAGCTTGAAGCTTATCAACAATTTCTTGAGGTAAATGACTTTCTCGATCAATTTGCGGACTATAATCTCTTAACATTGGAATTAAGGCATGTGCACGCTCTACAAGCATTTTTCTTGTATCTACAATCGTTTGACTCATTCTTCCACCCCTTTATACTGTCGTTACTTTTTTAGCTGGTTCAAAAAAGTCTTTCGTTAACTTAACAAATTGATCTTTTTGTTCGATTTGAGCCCAATGACCGCATCGTTTGAACACGTGAAGGTTTGCATTTTCTAAGTAGTCTAACATATATAAGCTACTTTGAAGTGGAACAAAACGATCTTGGTGACCATGAATTAATAAGAACTCATTCGTCATTCGTTTTAATGCAGATGGTGGTACTAACATATCTGCTAAACTTGAATTCACGAAGTTTTGTTCATACGATTTACGTACATCTGGACGATTAAATAATTTCATGCGCTCTTCAACAATTGCATCTAGTTTATCTTCCATACCAGAAAGGTCATAAAGGAACCAACTTAAAAGGTTTTTAAGTGCTTTAGGTGTTGGGTCTTTATGGAAGTTTGTTAATTTTGCTAGTTCAGGGGTTGGTTCAACTAAGCCTCCACCTGCTCCCATTAAACAAACTTTGTTAAAACGCTCTGCTGAATCCATTATAAGGTACAACGAAATGACGCCACCTAATGAGTTTCCTACTAAATTTGCTTTTTCAATGTTTAACGCATCTAGTAAATCAGTAATTTGTTGTACTCGCCAGTTCATCCATTCAACACCATTTGCAGGGTATTGTTCTGGGTGATCTGTATCACCAAAACCAACTAAATCAAGTGCCACAACATGGAAATCGTTTTCATATTCAGGCAGAACATGTTCCCAGTTTGATTTTGCACTCGCTCCGGGGCCACTACCATGGATAAATAGGATTGTCTCTGAGTTGCCTACTCCACCTTCAAGAATATTTGTTTCATAACGACCAGTTTTCACTTTACGAGTTACGATTGCCATTCTTTTCACCTCTAATTTTTATTTACCTTTTGGTAGATTAATAGAAACTACTTTCTTTTAGACACAAACCCCGAGCCTTCTCGTTACTGTATTTACGACTGTTAAAAAATTTAGCTGAATTTTGAAGCAGATTTTTCAATATTAAATTGAATTATTTTGAACTAACTGAAGTTCTTTTACTACACTCCTTTGTTTCCCTAATTGAATCTTGCCATCTGGACTTGCAATTGACGCTTCGATGACATCTCCAACTTTTAAATACTGACCAATTTCAAATTGTCTTTGAATTACTTTTGTTTTTTCTTCTGGAGAAGCTGTTAAACTAGTTAAACAATTTAATTCCTCAGTAGAAAGTTGCATTGCAACCCCACCTGGAGTTCCTGTTAACACTAAATCACCTACAGTAAGATCCATCGTTTGGGCTAACTCATTTAATGTTTCTACAGGTTTATAAAGTAATTGGTCTGTGTTCGCACTTTGACGAACCTCACCATTCACTGTTAACAATAATTCTAGGTTGTATATTTCGTTAACCTCATCTTCATCAAGAATATATAAATAAGGGCCTACTGGGCAAAATGTACGATAACTTTTTCCTTTAAGCCATTGAAGTTCTGTTAGTTGTACATCTCGTGCTGATACATCATTTGTAATGACTAGGCCAGCAATATAGTCAGATATATTTTCATCTGTAATTACTGTTTGTTCGTTAATTTCTTTACCAATGACTAAACCTAATTCGATTTCATAATCTAATAATTGAACATGCTCAGGTTTAACAATTGCATCAAATGGACCACTAATAGAACTTGGGGCTTTTCCGAAAATCATGTTATAAGGAGGTCTACTTGATGACATACCTGTTTCTTTTCTATGCATCGAGTAGTTAACACCCTGACAAACGATATTCGTCGGGTTTGTAACGGGCGAAAGTAGTTCAACTTCTTCTAAAAGTACTTTTTCCGAATCCTCTTTAACTAGTTTTTCTCTTGCTTCTTGAACACCGTCTACAAGAAAATCCGATAAATTTTCAGCTTCATTAGATATAGGAATGATATTCTCTTCAGCTAAAACTCCCCATGAAATCTTTCGACTCTTTCTGTATCGTACAATTTGAATCCCCATTTTTGGCCACCTCACTATTTATAATAAGTATTGCAAGAATAGAAGTTTAATATAATTAAAAATTCCCTATGTAGAGTTGTAGTAAACTCCAATTCTCTTTATATTCTAAATTAATAGAAAATATAGTCAAATATAAAATGTGTTAAATTTAGGTATTATCCTTTAAACAAAGCTGTACATACCAGATCAGATAATACCTAAAAAATTTTTTACAAAGATAAATCTGGACTTACCTTCTCTTTTGGCGCTTTCACGAAGAAGTACCAAACAATGGATAATAAAATTAATCCAACTGTTGAAATAAGAAGTGCAAAATTACCAACTTGTTGATTAAATAGTTGCATAATCAATCCATATAGGAATGGCCCAGAAATACCACCGAGACCTTGACCAACAACAACTAAACCAACGTAAGATACACCTTTTTGTTCTGATAACTCAGAAACTCTTGCAAATACACCTGGTAGAACAAGTCCCATTGCAAATCCACCAACTAGACTACCAATAAAGATGGCAGATAAACTATTTGCAGAATAACAAATGAGCATCCCAACACCTGTAATAAATACGGCCATTGGAACAACACCGACCGGGAATCTACTGCGTAAACGGCCAAAGATAAGACCTGCTATCAATGTTCCGAATGTGAAAATAGAAACCGCTAAACCAGCTTCCGTAGCATTTCCAAGTCCCTCTGCTTGAATCACAATAGAGATATTTGTTACATATCCAAAGATAAATGCAGAATAAATCACTTGACCTAATGAGAACCCATAAACTTGTTTTGGTGCTTTGAATAGATCTTTTACGGTTGCATTTGGTTTATCTCTTCTTTCAGGTTCAGGTAAGAATAAGAATGTTAGAGCTAAAATCCAGATTGGGAATAAGTAAGTTAAGAATCCATATTGCCATCCATATGCATCAGCTAAAATCCCCCCAACTAATTGGAAAAAGATTGCACCAATACATGCTATTGTCGAAGTACCTAAACCAATTAAAGTATCTTTCTCGCGGCCTTCAAAGAAATCAGAAATTATATCAATTGATAATGGCATTGTAATACCAACACCTAATCCCAAAATTCCGCGGAACAAAATAATTAATGGTAAGCTATCAATGAAGAACGGCATTACTCCACCAATCATAAATAAAACTAAACCGGTAAATAACAGTGTGCGTTTCTTAAATCTCGATGATAGCTGTCCATAGAACAAAGCAGGTACAATTTGTATCAGACCTGGAAAAGTTGCTACTAACATGACGATTGTAGGATCAAAGTTAGGGTAGGCTGCGATAATGTCTGCCATAATCGAGCCTGCAACACCAGCTGCTACATCTTGAAAGGCAATGATGACGATTAAAAACTTTAGAAAATTTCTACCAATTGGTTTCCCCAAGTTATCCGCCCCTTTAATTTCATTCATCTAAACTTCCCCATAGTGATGAAATGTTCGCCAAAAGGTTATCTAATCAACGTATAAACCCCGAATGAAATTAAGCCTCCGGCGGATGTCATGGATTTTATGAGGAGATATAGGCAGTTAGCTAAGTACGACTTATCCGAACGACAACTTACTAGCCAACATCCATTTTGACCTTCCCACAATTAAAATCCAGACAAAAATACACTAATGCGCATTTGATTATTCATCTTTACCAAATACAAAGGCACCATTCAATTTTTACTACATTAAAATCGATCGACCTCCTATCAAACTTCCAAAAGTTATCGAATTAAGCGCTTTCATCCGTTAAATGAATTCTAATGTCAAAATTGTGAATTTTCAACAAGATTTAGAAACTCAATAAATTAATTATGAATAAAGACCCCTTTACTGTTAGTAAATTACGGAGTTGTTATCTCGAAATAATGTTAATGAGTTTTTTAACCCAGAATTTACCTAATGTTATACAAATGGCCAATATCCACTTATAGCTGAAATTCAATTTTTATTGTTTAAAAATTTCTTTTTCAATATTTAATAGATTGATGAAAATATAAGGAATTTTGTATTAGTTGTTCGAATTGTGTCTTTTATTACGATAAAACTAAATGTAAATTTAAGAGAATAACTGGTTATTTGATAATGGAGAGAGAAATTAAATGAAAAAAAGAAAGATAGAGATAAGCTGTTTTTGGGGTCATGAGCAGAAAAAAGTTACCTTTCTAATTCCTAATTCTATTAAAAAGGCGTAAACAAAGTTGATTTCACAACTTTGTTTACGCCTAAAAAAACAAAATAAACTATATTTCATTCTTTGATTCGATACTTTTCGCAATCAAACCGCCATGGAATCGGCCATTTTCAATAAAGATTTCATTCGCATTATTACCTGCAGCAATGACTCCAGCAATAAATAAGTTTTCAATATTTGTTTCCATCGTTTCTTCATTATATGTTGGTCGACCAGAAGCCTGATCGATATTCACACCCATCGATTTAATGAAATCGTGGTCAGGGTGATAACCTGTCATGGCGAAAACAAAATCATTTTTAACTATTTGCTCAATTCCATTAACCTCTAGAATCACTTCATGATCACGTATTTCTTTCACATGACTATCAAAATGCATGATGACCTCACCGTTTCGAACGAGCCCTGCAAATTCAGGTAATACCCACGGTTTAATACTTGGTGAATACTCACTTCCTCGGTAAACAACTGTCACACGGGCACCTGCTTTATTTAATTCGAGCGCTGCGTCTACTGCAGAGTTTTTGCCCCCAATGATGACAACATCTGTATCAAAAAAAGGATGAGCTTCTTTAAAATAGTGAAATACTTTCGGTAAATCTTCCCCTGGAATGCGCATGAAATTTGGCTGATCATAGTAGCCAGTAGCAATGATGACATATGGAGTAACATAAGCATTTTGATCGGATGTAACGATAAAATCACCATTCTCAGTTTTTCTAATAGATTCAACTGTTTCAAAACGATTTACTTTTATATTTTTCAACTTGACTACTTCTCGATAATAGACAAGTGCTTGATTTCTTTTTGGTTTACGACCTTCTATAATAAATGGCACGTCGCCAATTGCTAACTTTTCACTTGTACTAAAGAAAGTTTGATGGGTTGGATAGTTATAAATCGCATTAACTATGTTACCCTTTTCAATCACAATTGGATTTAAGCCTATATTTTGTAGTTCAATCGCTGCTGATAAACCACAAGGACCTCCCCCAACAATAATTGCATCAATTTTTTGCATTTAAGACATCTCCCTTAATCTTGCTACTGTTATTATAGCGCTATTTTGTAGATTATGGGTTAGGTTTCCGGTACAAAGTTTACATCAATAATGTGACATTGTGGTTTTGCATTGAATCTCATCGGAATCAAGGTTGTTCCATAGCCGTTACTAATTAGTGTTGGCACACCTTCTCGTATAGAAAATGATCCATGTGGATGCAAACCAAATGGGCCAAGACGAATTTGACCACCGTGTAAATGCCCACCCATCATTAAATGCGCATTATATTTTTTTCTTACAATTGGAAATACCTCTGGATTATGTGAAATAAAGAATACGATATCCCCTTGTTGGCAATTTTTAAAAGCTAAATCTTGTCGTGCATTTCTCGATGTCGTATCATCTATTGCACTAATCCAACACTTATTCTGAACATTTTGTAGAATTACAGCATTATTTTCAACAATTTGCACATTCGTTTCTTTGAAAATCGTTCGTAGTCGCTCTTCCCCAATTTCTCTGTCGTTATTTCCCCAAACAAAATAAACGGGTCCTATAGACGTCAACAAAGCAATATTCTCATATATTCGTTCGATTGGAGTACGTTGATCAGCAAAATCTCCGCCGATAATAACTGCATCTATTGGTTCATTTATGGCATTAATCATTTTTTTGTTTATTTTGCGAAGATGAACATCAGAAATAAAAAACAGTTTAACTTGTTCCTTCTTACCTTTTAGGCGAATTTCATGATGCAATAGATGGTTTTCAAATGCTTGTCGTACCATATAGATTAGCACCCCAATAATTAGAAGAACCACAATGATTAACATCTCAAAAAGCATACGTGTACCCCCTAATCTCAAAAATAAAAAGACGATGTTCAATAAACCATCGCCTTTTTACTCACTCATTTACACGAAATGATGAAGCTATTTTAATGTATTTTATTGGATAAATCAAATTCGTGCTCATAAGAAAAGTGGAGAACGCCCGTAGCTCCGACAACAACTGGAGGAACCGACAAAAGGTCGCTTTTTGACCTTGTAGGCGGTTTCGAAGTTGTCAAGGAGCTGGCGTTCGCAGCTAGACATCAAGAAAAGCGGAGGCGGCTCGTTCACACCCGACAAGCGCTGGAGGCAATACTGGTGAAGGCGCTTTTTGCCTTCGCCGGTATTGTCGAAGCGACCTCGAGGGTGTAGCCACCGCAGCTAGACAAGAAAAGCGGAGGCGGCTCGTTCACACCCGACAAGCGCTGGAGGCAATACTGGTGAAGGCGCTTTTTGCCTTCGCCGGTATTGTCGAAGCGAC
>NZ_JAFBDY010000013.1 GCF_016908465.1 Lysinibacillus composti
TCAACTAACTCTATTTCAAAAACTATTACTTTTATTTTAAAAGAAAAAAGACTGTAGGCAAACTCGAAATTTCGAGTTTGTCTACAGTCTGAAAGGACTCGTAATATACGAGTCCTTTTTGTTAAACATTCACTGGGTCCTTAGGACGTACAACAAATTCTCCATCAACATAATCAAATGTAACTTGTTGACCAGTTGCTACATTCCCCTTCAATAATTCTTCAGAGAGGCGATCTTCCACATGTTTCTGTAATGCACGACGTAGTGGGCGAGCACCATATTGTGGGTCATAACCTTCTTCAGCAATTTTTTCAAGAGCAGCATCTGTCAGTTCCAGCTCAATATTTTGTTCTTTTAATCGTTTCGTTAATGAATTAGCCATTAATGAAATGATTTCTTTTAGTTGTTCTTTTTCTAATGAGTGGAAGACAATCATTTCATCAATACGGTTTAAGAACTCTGGGCGGAATGCCTTTTTCAATTCTTCTAGCATTGTACCCTTCATATCTTTATACTTGCTAGATGAGTCGCCCACACTGAAGCCTAAGTTCTTTTGATATTTTAATGCATCTGCACCAACGTTTGATGTCATAATGACAACTGTATTACGGAAATCAACTGAACGGCCTTTTGAATCTGTTAAACGACCGTCATCTAATACTTGTAATAAAATGTTGAACACATCTGGATGTGCTTTTTCAATTTCATCGAATAACACAACAGAGTATGGTTTGCGACGTACTTTTTCAGTTAATTGACCGCCATCATCAAATCCTACATATCCAGGAGGTGAACCAACTAAACGTGAAGTTGAGTGTTTTTCCATGTACTCTGACATATCAATTCGAATCATTGCATCTTCATCGCCAAACATTACTTCAGCAAGTGCACGTGCAAGCTCAGTTTTACCTACTCCCGTAGGACCTAAGAAGATGAATGAGCCAATAGGACGTTTCGGATCCTTTAACCCTGCACGAGCTCGACGAATTGCACGAGAAATTGCTTCAACCGCTTCGCCTTGACCTACAACACGTTTGTGTAATTCGCCTTCAAGGTTTAGAAGTTTAGCTGACTCTTCTTGAGCAATTTTAGAAACAGGAATCCCAGTCCACATTGAAACGACTTCTGCTATATCTTCAACGGTAACTTTAGACTCTTCTTTCCCTTGCTTTTCCTTCCAAGTCTTCTTTGTTTGGTCTAGTTCATCTTTAATTTTCTGTTCCGTGTCGCGTAGGGCCGCTGCTTTTTCAAATTCTTGACTTGATACTGCAGCATTTTTCTCCGAACGAACACCTTCTAACTTATCTTCAAGCGCTTTTAAGTTTGGTGGAACTGTGAATGAACGTAAACGTACTTTTGAACCTGCTTCATCAATTAAGTCGATTGCTTTATCTGGTAGGAAGCGGTCAGAAATATAACGGTCTGATAGTTTTGCAGCTGCTTCAACTGCTTCATCTGTAATTTTTACACGGTGATGCGCCTCATAGCGGTCACGTAATCCGTTAATAATTTGGATTGTTTCATCTACAGATGGTTCATCTACTTGAATTGGTTGGAAACGACGCTCTAATGCGGCATCTTTTTCGATATATTTACGGTACTCATCAAGTGTTGTAGCACCGATACATTGTAATTCACCGCGTGCTAATGAAGGTTTTAAAATATTAGAAGCATCAATTGCCCCCTCAGCGCCACCAGCACCAATTAATGTGTGAAGTTCATCGATGAATAAAATAACATTACCCGCTTGACGAATTTCATCCATTACCTTTTTCAAACGATCTTCGAATTCTCCACGATATTTTGTACCTGCAACAACTGTCCCCATATCAAGTGTCATAACACGTTTATCGCGTAAAGTTTCTGGCACTTCATTGTTGACGATTTGCTGGGCTAAACCTTCTGCAATCGCTGTTTTACCAACACCTGGTTCTCCGATTAATACAGGGTTATTTTTCGTACGACGAGATAGCACTTCAATTACTCGAGTAATTTCTTTACTTCGGCCAATTACTGGGTCTAATGAACCTTCACGAGCAATTGCTGTTAAGTCACGTGCCAAGCCATCTAAAGTAGGCGTATTTACTGATTGAGTTACATTTTGGCCACTTTGAGCTGTATCATTATTGCCAAGTAGTAACAGCACTTGTTGACGTGCTTTGTTTAAACTTACCCCTGCATTTGAAAGGACACGGGCAGCTACTCCTTCACCTTCACGAATTAGAGCCAATAAAATATGCTCAGTACCGATATAAGCATGGCCAAGCTTACGAGACTCATCTACAGATAATTCAATGACTTTTTTAGCTCTTGGTGTATAGTGCACAATTGGTCCAACGTCTTTTGACCCTTTTCCAACTAGCTCTTCGATTCCAGATTCGATAATTTGTGGGCTAACATCGATTGCTTCTAACGCTTTCGCTGCAATCCCGCCACCTTCACGAATAAGTCCAAGTAAAATATGTTCTGTACCAATTGATTCATGCTTCCAGCGAATTGCTTCTTCTTGGGCTAATTGCAATACTTTTTGTGCTCGTTGAGTAAAACGGTTAAACATCATATTTTTCCTCTCCTTTGTTATTAAATTTATTGGTTTTTGAATTTAGTTTCTCTCGCAACATTTTTGCTCGGAATAAATCTCGTTCGTTTGGATGCAATGTTGTACCAGCATACTGTTGCACAAAACCAGGTTGAATCAAAATCATACATTCATTTAAAACATGTAAAGGAATACTCTTGATGATGCCCAAATCAACGCCTAATCGAACATTCGATAAACATGCTGCCGCTTCTTCACTTGTCATAATATGAGCATATTTTAAAGTACCCAGAGACCGATTAAAGCGATCTTCGAGTACAAGTGGCGCCTTGTTCAGTAGAGATTCTCGGGATGCACGTTCATTTCGGATAATTTGTACAACCGCGTTTTGTAAATCTTCAATAATTTCCTCTTCAGATTTACCTAGAGTTACTTGGTTTGAAATTTGATAAAAGTTCCCTAAATTTTCACTACCTTCTCCATATATACCCCTTACAACCATTCCTAATCTCGTTAACATCTGAGTTATAACTTTTATTTGCTTTGACATTGTAAGTGCAGGTAGATGCATCATGACTGATGCGCGGAGCCCTGTTCCAACATTAGTTGGACAGCTAGTTAGATATCCTAGTGTATTGTTAAATGCATATGGTAAATGATTTTCTAGTTCATTATCTAATTTATATGCTAAGTTATACGTTTCTAAAAGTTGCATTCCAGGTGATAGACATTGTATTCGTAAATGGTCCTCTTCATTAACCATGATACTAATGGATTCATCGTCTGAAATTAACACGGATGACGAATTTTCCTTTTTTGCTAATAGTGGGCTAATAAGGTGTTTCTCAACTAAAACCTGTCTTTGTAACGCAGGCATTTCTTTAATTGTGAAATGAGAAAAAATTTTTTCACTAATATTTAATACGGCCTTTGTTACGGCTTCATCAACTTCCTTTGCCTCTTTCTCAGAAAAGCTTAGCGGAAAACGAAAACCATCTAAATTTCTAGCCAATCGTATGCGGGTACTTATGACAATATCACCATCAGTTCCCTTTACCTTCATCCAACTTGGTGCTTCGCTTTTTAAAAAGTCTTCTATATTCATGATTGATCAACACCACCACTTTCAAGCTTGCGTTCCAGTTCTTTAACTTCATCACGCAATCTAGCAGCATCTTCAAACCGCTCTTCCACGATTGCCACTTTTAGCTGTTCGCGGATTATCTCTATTTGTTTTTTAATTCTTTCGTTACTTTGCTTTGTATTTCCAGGTACTTTTCCAATATGTTTTGTGCTTGATTGAATTTTTGCTAACACTTGCGGTAACTGATTACTGAATGTTTCATAACATTGTGGACAACCTAGCTTACCTTCATTCAAAAACTTTCTAAATGTAAATCCACAACTTGGACAAGTTGTGACTTGTTGTGTATTTTGTGTTTGCTTTTCTTGCGTTCCTGTTTTCCATATTGGAAGGCCAAACCAGTTTGAAACCAGTTGATGAATAGGTACTTGTTCATCTTTATGGAAATCTAAATTAAATGGATGAAACTGCGATGCACACACCTCGCAATAATGCCTTTCGCTTTTTTGGCCATTTACTACTTGTGTGACTGTTACTGTTGCATGGCGTTGCTTACAGTGCTCACAAATCATGACCCTCACCTCTTTTTATTAATCATATTTTAATGTTGTTAACATTGCTTTTAAGATGATGGATCTTAGCTCGTCTCTTGTTGGAAGTTGAAGACGAATTGTGGATCGATCAATCGCAGCTAAGATTAATTTTGCTTCCCGTTTTGTAATGACTTCTTCATCAATCAAACGGAATACAATATCTTCTGCCATTGATTGGGTAGCACCCTGTTCAATTTGCTTGATCATATCCTCTAGTAAATCTATTCTCGAATTTGCTTTTACACGCAATATTCGAATATATCCCCCGCCTCCACGTTTACTTTCAACTAAGTATCCTCTTTCGGCTGTAAACCGAGTATTAATAACATAATTTATTTGTGAGGGTACACATTGGAACTTATCTGCCAATTCACTACGTTTAATTTCAATATGCCCTTGACCACCTAATTCGATAATCTGCTTTAAATAACCTTCAATGATGTCAGATATATTTCCCACTTTTTTACACCTCACCTCAAGTCAAATCGCTCTGACGTATTTGCGAATTTCGTATCTAAAAGATGTAGCTTAGATATCACCCTCTCATAAGAGAGTAATTTTCTTTAAAAATCACATAAATCAGTCGGAGGTTTAATCCGCGCGCGTGGTTAGTCTTGTCACTAGACATACGAACGTGGAATTATCAGTGATGAGTGTCGTTCTAAATTTAAGATTATCCCTCATTGTATCTTTGAAGTTAAACACTGACTTTGACTAACTTTGACTTTATTATATTAAGGTCAAAATAAAAATGCAAAGAAAAAACATATATTTTAAAAAAATATTTCGAAACATTATGGTACATTTCAAATTTTAAACGTAAGGCTATATAAAAAACCGACAGTACGTTTTAAACAACGCCTTGTCGGTTTAGTATTTCTCATTTTATCCAAAAATAACCACTAAATTGTAACAGCTAATGTATTTAAATAATTGCTTATACCCAACGACCTACAATTGGATAATTCCAATAAGAATCATTAAGAGCTTTCACAATTCCTATGATTGGTACAATAATTGTCATTAGGCCAAAGATAATTAAGAATGGAATGCCAATGATGATAAAACTTAGTACTGTTGAAATCCCTATTAGTAGCCACATGACCGCTTGAAATAGCAACGCTTGAATTGATATGCGTTTCACCTCTTCATCAGAGCTCAATAGAAAAAATGCTATTGGTACTAGTACAGGAGCAAAAAATGCACTTGCATGAACGATAACTTTAGCCCATTTATTATCCATATATGTCAGCCTTCCTTATAATTTTTTCTTACCTTTTATACGGGTACCATGATTAAAAGTTTCAATAAATATGAAATTCGACAAAAAAAGAGTGAAGTTTTTCATATCACTCTAGGTAATTCTATGCCTTTTTACTTTTCGACTTTTGTATTTTTTTAACCGGTCCATCTTTAGGATCCACATCATCTACATTGTTCGCAAACATCCCGTGGGAAAGAATACCTGAAAAAAGCGTAGCACTAATAACTATTAGCACCTTATGGGATGTAGGTACTTCTGAATAATATTTTACTAACATAAATATCGCACCTACTGCGACAATAACCATTGTCGGAATGACAAATTTCATTCTATCTTTTTGCATTTGCATAACTTCTTTCTATAAAAAATACTCTTGCATGAACTATGTATATATCCTTATGGTTCTTGGATTTTACGACGTTCTTTTGCATTCGCTCGTTTGGCTTTTCTTAATTCTTGCCTCGCTCCACCCGTTTCAAATAACCGTTTTTCATCTTCTGTTTCAGGATATACTGCTGGTACTACAACCGGCTTTCCGTCTTCGCCAATCGCTACCATTGTGACGAAAGATTCTGTCGTTAACTTTTTTTCACCCGTTTTAATATTCCGCGATATTACACGAACATATACTTCCATTGAAGTACGCCCAGTTGATGTAACCATTGCTTCTAGTTCTAAAATATCCCCTACATATGCCGGTGAAACAAAGTCAACTGAATCAAATGATGCTGTTACAACTTGTTCTTTTGCATGCTTCATTGCAGTAATAGCCGCCATTTCATCGATATATGCTAAAACTTTTCCACCAAAAATAGAATGATGATGGTTTGTATCTGGCGGTAAAACTAGATGTGTTTGGTATGAACGGGAATTGCTCATAGGTAATGCATTATTCATCATGATGTCACCCTTCATTTTAATAATCAAAAAAACATATAGTCTTTTCAACAATCATTAATTTAAACTTAGTAAAGTAACTGACGCTTTACTTACTTGCTATTCATCATAGTATTGTTTCTTTTCGGAAACGGATACCTTCGTAACACTTCTTTTATTTTAACATCGCCTAGGGAATTTTGTATGTTTTGTAATTATTTATTTCACTAGCATCAATTTAAGAAGTCTATGATAACTGATACACCACTTGGAATTAGACTAGTGAATTCTAAAACAAATTCAGCAATTTCACTCATTTGGCTTAATCTTGTTAGAGGTGTTAAATCTACTAAATTCTGTACGTTTAATAAATCATTAACGATTTTTTGTATAGCAATAATTAATGCGTATTCCTTTGCATAACGAAAAGCCTTTTGTTCTATTAACTGTTGATATAATATACATATTTCCTCAATTTTAAAATCATCTGTCGCAGCCAAGGCTAAAATACCGATAAAAGGATAATGTACTCTTTTCACCTTAATATTTTGTTTATTTAATTCTTTCCTTAGTTGTACGGTATATTGAACTAGTAATGCATTATATTCTGTACTATAAATCGTCATAATTTGACTTAACGCTTGTAAGTGATTTCCTATAATAAATTGGTGTTTCTTCAATTCTAAATAATAACGCTGTATTGTTTCTGCACGTTGACCTATTGAATCTTCTTGAACACTAGTTTGCACAACAACATAGGGGATATCTTCTTTTGAAGTTAAAAAAGGTTGGCGACGATTCATTTCTTCGAATAAACTTTTAGCTCTTCTTGCATGTTCAAGAGAATCCTCTTGTAAAAATAGCGCACCTAATATACGGAAAGATGATTGTTTGAATTTCACATCTGCCAATAGACTGTCATGATTATTTATTTGCTTTATTGCTATATGTATATCTTTTTCTTCCATTAAGTAAGATGCTAATTTGTAGCTCAAGGCTGATTCAAGCTGCAACGAGAATGACTTTTCCTCATTAATAATCTCCATTACCTTTCTTAACATAACACCACTAAATTGCTTTTTATTTATTGTGTATTTACTTGCTAAAGACATGACTAAATGTTGGTCAGACCCATGACCCATATAATTAATTACACGATCATAATTCTCTTGGAACTGCTTTGAAAATTGTTCCTCATTCATTTTTCATCACTCCTACTCTCTTTTACGGTTAAAGAAATCTTTAGTTTCAAAAAATAAACTACAAATCTTAACAAAGAGCGATATCAAAAAAAAATTACCCTAAAGGCTTTAACTTCCTACCTTTAGAGTAATTATTTTTTATGGAATTTTTAATTCTTCTCTTTCTTCAGAAGTAAACACTCTTGAACGTGTTAAAAAGCGCTTCCCTTCAACACCTTCTAATGAAAACATTCCTCCGCGACCGTCCACCACATCAATAATTAGTTGCGTGTGTTTCCAATAGTCGAATTGGCTTTTGTGCATATAAAACTTAGCACCCCCAATTTCACCTAAAAGGATATCCGCATCTCCAATAAGTAAGTCCCCTTCCGGATAACACATAGGAGATGAACCATCACAACAACCACCTGATTGATGAAACATAACTGGTCCATGTTTATCTTTTAATTGCTGAATGAGTGTAAGAGCGGCATCCGTAGCAACTACTCTTTCAACCACTTGCAAGCCTCCTTTTAAATTAGAAGAAGCCTAATTTGTTTGGATTATAACTTACTAAAAGGTTCTTAGTTTGTTGATAATGTTCTAACATCATTTTGTGGTTTTCGCGTCCGACACCTGACATTTTATAACCACCAAATGCAGCATGGGCAGGATATTGGTGGTAACAGTTTGTCCAAACTCGGCCCGCTTCAATTTCACGACCGAAACGATATGCTGTATTCATATCACGCGTCCATACACCTGCACCTAATCCGTAAAGTGTATCGTTTGCAATTTCAAGCGCTTCTTCTTTTGTTTTAAAAGTTGTTACTGCAACAACAGGACCGAAAATTTCCTCTTGGAAAATACGCATTTTATTGTGACCTTTAAATACAGTTGGTTTAATGTAATATCCGTCTGAAAGATCACCTTCTAGGCTATTTCGTTCTCCGCCGATTAAGCATTCTGCGCCCTCTTGTTTTCCAATTTCTAAATACGATAAAATTTTCTCCATTTGTTCTGATGAAGCTTGAGCACCCATCATTGTCGTTGGGTCAAGTGGGTTTCCTGTTTTAATTGCTTCTACACGCTTTAATGCGCGTTCAATAAACTTTTCGTAAATTGATTCTTGAATAAGCGCACGAGAAGGGCATGTACAAACTTCCCCTTGGTTTAACGCAAATAATACAAAGCCTTCAATTGCTTTATCTAAAAATTCATCGTCAGCGTCCATAATATCTTCAAAGAAGATGTTAGGCGACTTACCACCTAATTCTAGTGTTACTGGAATAATGTTTTGAGAAGCATATTGCATAATTAATCGACCAGTTGTAGTTTCACCCGTAAACGCAATTTTTCCGATACGCGGATTTGACGCTAAAGGTTTACCTGCTTCTAAACCAAAGCCATTTACGACATTCACGACACCTGGTGGTAACAGATCTTCAATTAATTCCATTAGAACTAAAATAGAAGTTGGTGTTTGTTCAGCAGGTTTTAATACAACACAGTTACCCGCCGCTAAAGCAGGAGCTAATTTCCAAACTGCCATTAATAATGGGAAGTTCCAAGGAATAATTTGCCCTACTACCCCAATTGGTTCATGGAAGTGATAAGCTACTGTATCATTATCAATTTGACTGATGCTTCCTTCTTGTCCACGTACAGCACCTGCAAAATAACGGAAATGATCAATCGCTAACGGTAAATCGGCATTTAATGTTTCACGTACCGCCTTACCATTTTCCCACGTTTCAGCAACTGCTAGCTTTTCTAAATTTTCTTCGATACGATCTGCAATTTTATTTAAAATAACTGCTCTTTCAGCAGCAGATGTTTTACCCCAAGATTCTTTAGCAGCATGAGCTGCATCTAACGCTAACTCTATATCTTCTTCTGTTGAACGTGCAACTTTTGTAAACACTTTTCCTGTTACAGGAGTTACGTTGTCGAAATATTGTCCTTTTACTGGTGGTGTCCATTCCCCACCAATATAGTTATCATAACGTTCTTTAAAGTTTACTACTGCACCTTCTGTATTTGGGAATGCATAAGACAATGTTAATACTGACATGTGTTAAGCCTCTCCTTTTCACCGATTAGTCATATCCAATACCTTCAACACTCAAATTGCCCCAAGTTATGAAAAAGGTATTTGTATTAAAATATGAATTGGATTTCCAAAATATAACTAACAAATCTAGTTTTTTACCATAGATTAATAGAAAACTTTTCGACAAAAAATTGTGCATTTTAGGAACCATATGTATCCGGTCAGATCTTAACATCACCGATCGAAATGGTTATGTCTTATTAAATGTAATAAAATAGGTAATATGAATTTCACTTATTTCATTAAAACTAGTTTAGAAATCATAAAGGAACGATAAAACTTAGAGTAATAGCCTATTTTGCACTCATACAAATAATAATAAAATACTTATTTTTTCTTTCTTCCAAAACGACACTTTACTATATACTAAAGACATTAAAAAGATAGGAGTATTTATGCGAATTAATAAATATTTAAGTGAAACTGGAATTGTTTCCCGACGTGGAGCGGACAAGTGGATTGAAGAAGGGCGAATTACCATTAATGGTGAATTAGCCTCAATTGGAAGTCAAGTAAACGAAGGTGATGTTGTTTGTGTAGATGGCAAACCAGTAAAAAAAGAAGAAGAACTTGTGTATATTGCTTTAAATAAACCGGTTGGAATTACAAGCACTACCGAAAAACATATAGAAGGAAATGTTGTTGACTTTGTTGGCCATTCAAAGCGTATTTTTCATATTGGACGCCTAGATAAAGAATCAGAAGGCTTATTACTTCTCACAAATGATGGTGATATTGTAAACGAAATACTACGTGCAGAAAATCACCACGAAAAGGAATATATCGTTAAGGTAGACAAGCCAATTACTGACCAATTTTTAAAGCGAATGTCATCAGGTGTTAAAATTTTGGATACAACAACTTTGCCGTGTAAGGTAGAGAAAATATCTTCTCATGTATTTAAAATTATTTTGGAACAAGGACTAAATCGCCAAATTCGCCGTATGTGTTCTGCTCTTGGCTATTCAGTCAAACGTCTACAACGCATCCGCATTATGAATATTCATCTAGGTAATTTAAAGGTTGGTAAGTGGCGAGACTTAACTGAAAAAGAAAAAGCAGAATTATTTAAGCTACTTGACTATAAACCAAAAAGTAAATAATTCAATTTACTCTTTGCAAGTTTATCTAAAGTAAAAAGACTTATTAATCCTAATTAAAAAGCGTGGAGCCATATTTTGACTCCTCGCTTTTTTATAAACCACCAAGGTAAGCTGCTTTTACTTGTTCGCTTTCTTGAAGTTCTTTCGCTGTACCAGATAAAACAATTTTACCTGTTTCTAACACATACGCACGATTTGCAATAGAAAGTGCCATATTTGCATTTTGTTCTACTAATAATACAGTTGTCCCTTGTTCATTTACCGTCTTTATAATTTCAAAAATCTTCTTAACTACTAATGGCGCCAATCCCATTGATGGTTCATCCATTAATAACAGTTTCGGCTTTGCCATTAACGCACGACCCATAGCTAACATCTGTTGCTCCCCACCAGACAAAGTCCCTGAGAGTTGCTTCTTTCTTTCATCCAATCTAGGAAAGAGTTCATAAATATATTCTATATCTTTTTTTATACCATCACGATCGTTCCGTAAGTAGGCTCCCAATTCTAGATTTTCCTCAACCGACATATTGGCAAATACTCGGCGACCTTCTGGAACATGAGAAATACCACTTTTCACTATGGATTGCGCTTGTTTTCCGGCGATTGATTGTGTTAGGTATAAAATATCCCCATTCTTTGGTTTTAACAGGCCAGAAAGCGTTTTTAATAGTGTTGATTTCCCAGCCCCATTAGCACCAATTAACGTAACAATTTCCCCTTCATTAACCTCTAAGGAGACGTCTTTCAATGCATGGATATTGCCATAAAAGACATCGATGTTATTCACTTTTAGCATCTTAATCAACAACCTCCTCACCAAGGTATGCTTCAATAACCTTTGGATTATTACGTATTTCAGTAGGCGTACCATCCGCAATTAATTGACCATGATCTAGTACATAGATGCGTTCACAAATACCCATGACTAGGTGCATGTCATGTTCAATTAATAAAATCGTTAAACCAAATTCTTTACGAATGAATGCAATAAGCTCCATTAAGTCATGTGTTTCTTGTGGATTCATTCCTGCTGCTGGTTCATCTAACAACAGTAATTTAGGGTTTGCAGCTAATGCACGTGCAATTTCTAGACGTCTTTGCATCCCATATGGTAAATTTTTTGCTAATTCATCTTTATAAACATCAAGGCCAAATATTTTAAGAAAAGCTAACGACTCTTCTTCCATCTTCTTCTCCCCAGAAAAGTGACTAGGAAGACGAAATATAGATGAAACAATTGAATGCTTAGCTAAATTATGGTTTGCCACTTTAACATTATCAAGTACTGAAAGGTCCTTAAATAAACGAATATTTTGGAATGTACGGCTAATACCTAGTTTTGTTACTTGATATGGTTTAAGCCCATTAATTTTTTTACCATCAAACGTAATAGCCCCTTCAGTTGGTTGATATACACCTGTTAACATATTAAAAGTTGTTGTTTTTCCTGCCCCATTAGGCCCGATTAAGCCAATCAGTTCTCCTTTATTCAAGTACATATTGACGTTTTGAACTGCCTTTAATCCGCCAAATTGAATTCCTACATTTTCAGCTTTTATAAGAAGGTTATTGGTCATGCTTTAGAACCTCCCTTTTTCCCAATCTTGAATAAATCTGTAATTTCCTTTGTCCCCATTAACCCCGTTGGACGATAAAGCATAACTATAATTAAAACTAAAGAATAAATAATCATACGAGTCTCAGGGAAGTTAGCCAAATAAGTTGAAACCACTGTTAATAGTATAGCCGCAAGAACTGATCCTGAAAGGCTACCTAAGCCCCCTAAAACGACATAAATTAAAATATCGAAGGATTTTAAGAATCCAAAAGTTGTTGGTTGAATGATATAAAAGTTGTGAGCATAAATTGCTCCTGCAAGTCCTGCAAAGAACGAACCAATTGCGAATGCAATAACTTTATAATAAGTCGTGTTAATTCCCATGGCATCTGCAGCAATTTCATCTTCACGAATTGCAATACACCCTCGGCCATGACGAGAATTTGTAAAGTTGGAAATCACTAAAATGGTAATGACTACACCAATAAATGCATATGTCCAAGTTGACATATGATTAACAACCATCCCAGCAGCTCCACCAACATAATCAACATTTAGAAAGACAATACGAATAATCTCCGCAAAACCTAATGTTGCAATTGCTAGGTAATCCCCTTTAAGTCGTAATGTTGGAATTCCGACTAATAAACCAGCTAATGCAGCAACTACTGCTCCTATTAAAATTGCAATTGGAAACGGTAACCCTAGTTTCATTGTTGCAACTGCACTTAGGTAAGCACCTACTGCTAAAAATCCTGCATGCCCAATCGAAAATTGACCAGTGATACCTATTACGATATGTAAACTAACCGCTAACATAATGTTAATACACATTGTGATCAGCATATTTTGATAATATAGATCGAGTAATTGCATCGAGATTGATAGTTGTACAACTGCATAGATTACTAGTGCTAACAGACAATAGCCCCAAAAACTCTTAGACTTTTTCATATACCAGTCACCTACACTTTCTCACGGGCGTTCTTACCGAAAATACCCGATGGTTTCAAGATTAAAATTAAAATTAAAATGACAAATGCTGCAGCATCGCGCCATAATGAATAACCTAACGCACTAACAACCGTTTCAACAACACCTAAAACAAGTCCACCAACCATGGCTCCTGGAATACTGCCAATACCACCTAATACAGCAGCAACGAATGCCTTCAATCCTGGTAATACACCCATTAATGGATCGATTTTTGTATAATACACACCGAAAATAACACCTGCGGCACCCGCTAGAGCAGAACCAATCGCAAACGTAGCAGAGATGGTATTATCTACGTTAATTCCCATTAATCTAGCAGCATCTGCGTCATGGGATACAGCACGCATTGCCTTACCAATTTTTGTTTTGTGAACAATAAATTGTAATAAGATCATTAAAACAATCGTAACACCCAAAATGAAAATCGATTGTGTGCTAATATTTGCTCCTAATATGGAAATAGATTTATTCGGTAAAACTCCTGGATACGCTTCTGGCGATGCTCCACGGAAGAAAATCACCGTATACTCAATCAATAATGAAACCCCAATAGCTGTAATTAAAGCAGCAATACGTGTTGCATTTCTTAACCGTTTGTATGCCACTCGTTCAATAATGACACCAATTATTGCACAAACAACCATTGAGATGATTAAGGCTGGGAAGAAGCCCATATCCCATCGTGCAATGGCATAAAATCCTATAAACGCACCAAGCATAAATACATCACCATGTGCGAAGTTAATTAGCTTGATAATTCCGTAAACCATTGTATAACCCAATGCAATTAATGCATAAATACTACCAAGGGAAATACCATTTACTAGTTGTTGCAACCATTCCATAAACTCTCACTCCTTTACTAAAAGTCTTATTATCTACTACTATATTGCAAGACTGTTGCGTTATTCCTTTTAATCAAATACGTTTTGGTGTATTTGTAAAGGTCAAGGTTTAAAACTTCAATGAATCTTAATTCTTTATGTCTTCTACTCTCTACTTATAAAAATGGAAGACTTCTGTTGAATGAAGTTAATACGTCTATCTTATTCTTGTAAAATATTATTTTCTCTAAAAGTAATGAAAAAAGGTAAAAAAGGGAGGCCGGCTTGCCCCCCTTTTGGTTAATAATTTTTTAAGGATTAACTTTAGAGTTGAACGTTTGATTGCCGTCTACGAATTCTAGAACTGTTGCTGTTTTTACTGGGTTGTGTTTTTCATCAACTGAGAATGTACCTGTTATTAAGTTTAAGTCTGTTGTTTCAGCTAAAGCCTTTTGAATTGCTTCACCATCAGTAGAACCTGCTCTCTCAATTGCATCTTTAATATAGAAAACAGTATCGTAACCAAGAGCATGGAATGCGTTTGGCGCTTCGTTATGTTTCGCTTTAAATGCTTCTACGAAACTTTGAATTTTCTCATCTGGATCATTAGAAGAATAATGGTTTGTAATAAATGTGTTATTTAACGCTTCTGCCCCAGCTAATTCAACTAATGTTGGAGAATCCCAACCATCAGCACCCATAAGTGGTACATCAATGCCTAATTCACGAGCTTGTTTAACAATTAAACCTACTTCTTCATAGTAACCAGGGATGAAAATAAATTCTGCACCTGCTGATTTTAGACGAGTTAATGTTGATTTAAAGTCTGTATCTTTTGCAACATAAGCTTCTTCAGCTACAACTTTCCCACCATTAGCTTCGATTTGCTCTTTGAACGAAGCAGCTAGACCTTTAGCATAATCTGAAGAGTTGTCAGCATAAATTGCTACATTTTTAGCTCCTAGTTCCCCTGTTGCAAAGTTTGCTGCAACAATCCCTTGGAATGGGTCAATAAAGCATGTACGGAATGCATAATCATTAATTGAACCATCTTCATTTTCAGTTACGTTTGGTGCTGTTGCTGCAGCTCCAACAACTGGAATTTTATTATCGTTCGAAATTTGAACCGTCGCTAGCATGTTACCTGAAGTTGCTGGACCGATCATTGCTGCAACTTTATCTTGTGTTGCTAATTTAATAGCTGCTGCCGTTGCTTCTGAGTTTTCTGATTTATTGTCTACTTTAATAAGTTCGATTTTTTTACCATCAATTCCGCCTGCCGCATTGATATCTTCTACAGCTAACTCAGCTCCAGTAGCAATTGACGAACCGTATGAAGCTACTGCACCAGAAAGTTCTAAGTTTGCTCCAATTTTAATTACTTCACTACTTTCGCCTTCAGAAGCGCCCCCACTTGCCGGAGAAGTACCTCCTTCTGAACTGCTACAACCTGCTAATGCACCTACGATTAATGATGATGCTAAAAAGATCGATGAAAATCTCTTTAATGAACCTTTTTGTGCCATAATTTTTACCCCCGAATGTTTAATCTCAAATAAATATTAGATATTTCAGATAATTATAAATAATAGATTAGGAAACTTCAATAGGAAATCTAAATATTCAGAAATATAACGAAATACTAATATCCTCTCTATTTTCCTACTGTATTTTAAAACATTCTACCTATTTAGTCTAGTCTGATTTATTAATATTTTTAGAATAGTTAGATTCGTATATATAAATAACTTGTGATCAACTATATTGAAGTCAATTATTATACAAATGCATCAGTATAATAATTAGATAATCAGCTCTACTAAGCTATAAAAATAACAAATCTACTCACTATAAGCGAGTAGATTAAAATTTGTCTTAGTATCTTTAACTTTTGACCACCGGAAAACTAATAGTTACACTCGTTCCTTGCCCTTTAAAACTTTGGAAATTAATTTCCCCTTTATATTTCGCCACTATATTAAAACAAATCATCATTCCTAAGCCTGTTCCTTTACTTTTTAACGAATAGAAGGGCGTTCCAAGGGATTCTATTTCTTCTTTAGACATCCCTTGTCCTTGATCGATAATTTTTATTTCAACAGAGTCTCGAACTCGATTTAAACTTACAAGGATAATATCATCATCTTTTGATGCTTCTATAGCATTCTTTATTAAATTAACTAACAGTTGTTTAAACTCGATTCTGTTAATTTTAATAAGATGGTTGTTTTCTGCTATAAGGTCAATCTTAATGCCTCTCTGAAGCCCATATGAATAAAGCAACTCTGATACACTTTGTAGTGATTCTTTAACCTCCACCAACTCCACTGTAGGATTCTTTGAAGGTTTCGATAAAGTAAGAAACTGCGAAATCACTTGTTCTGCTGCATCTAGTTCATCGATTAATAAAGAGTAGTTAGTTGTTTTTTGGCCATCTATGGTAGCTTCTTGTTCGTAAAGTTGTAAGAACCCTTTCACTACCGTAAGAGGATTTCGAATTTCATGTGCAACAGCTGCTGCTAACTGACCTGCAGTCTTTAAGCGCTCTGCTTGTTTTATTTCTTCATAATACAATTGCATTTTTTCAATTCGATTTTGTGTTAAATAATAGATGAAGTAGATAATGACTTGGCTCGTTAGAAAGTTAATGAAATTCCCAAACAAGTCCAGTTTGATATATGGATAAAAATTTCCTTGGTCAATTAATAGAATATAGCTAAATGTAAAGACAATTAACATACTATTCAAGATTAAGGAGAAGTAAAACAATTTTTTATCGAAAAATAGAATCGAAATAGCTGGAATAAAGCATAAAAATATAAAGGTGGACCAAGTATTAGGATATAAGAAGAATAATAGATAGCAAAAAATAAATGCTAAAGAGATTAAAATTATTCGGTGCAAGTGTGTTGGATACTTTGGATAGATTAATAAGCTTACTGAAAACAGTACAAAGAAAATTTTATGTAATTGAAAACCAAACCCATACTCACTAAGTGGATGTACTGCATCTTCATCTACCAAGGGGTTGTATGCTACAACACCTGAAAACATCACAGCAATGACCAAAGTTACAATAATGTAGTATGTTTTTTTATTAAAATAAATTTCCAAATCCCTCATATTTACTCCTTAAATAAAACCATTTATAAATGTCAGAATATCACAATTCAAACCATATCATAAAGGATTCTAAAATAGATAGTAATTACATAACTGAGAAAAAAGCATTTAAACTAAAAGTAATTGTACCTTTTATACTAAACTTAACTTCATAACATATGAACATTATTACCTAGGAAATACCACTTCTTAAATTTATAAAAAAATTCGGATGAGTTATGTAATATTTTCTCTTACTTATTCCTATTTTTCATATGATTGTTAAATCAAATCATTATTTGTATGCATTCTTCATAGGATTAGTTATTATTTTAGCGGAGGTGTGGGATGGAAAAAGGAAAAAAACCATTATCACTATCGATAAAAGTGATTCCTAAGGTTTTACAGTGGTATTTAAATGTCTGTTTAACTATCTTATCTGTCATTCTTTCTTTTCTACTTATTAAGGAGACCATAGTGTTCTTTGAAGTTTTAATCACATATGGGAGTACGGATTATAAACTTTTCCTCGAGAACATCCTCATTTTCTTTTTATATTTCGAATTTATTACGATGATTGTAAAGTACTTTAATGAAGATTATCACTTTCCTCTTCGGTACTTTCTCTATATTGGAATCACTGCAATGGTTCGATTAATTATCGTTGAACACGATCATCCAAGAGATACGCTTGTTTACTCCCTCGTTATTTTAGTATTAATTATTTGTTACTTCATTATTAACATCACTCCGCTAGAAAGACCTAAAAAATCTTGGCTATTCCAACAAAAAGAAAGACAGCAAAACATTTAGAATAACCTCTTCAAAGTACCTTGCATACACTAATCAAAAAATGGAGGATTCTAAAACGTTATGTATGGATATGGAAATGGATATGGTGGATACCCATATTACTTTGTTCAAGTGCCTATGAATTACTACGTTCAGCCAAGCCATCCCCAATACGTTCAGCAATATGTTCCACAACAACAACAATACCAACAACCAATCGTCCAAAGAACACCGCAAGAGAGACAAAGTGTTCAACAAATTATTCAAACAATTCGCTCAGAGCATAGTAATTTGTATACACAGCTAGAACAGGCAGGAATGAACCGTCAGCTAATTGAATCTCTTTTCTTCTCTGTTGTTAACTTTACACGAAATCAGTCCAACATTAACCGACCAGCAAATCAAATTTATAGTCAATTCCAAAGAGAAAATCCTTGGTTTAACTTATTTATTCAATCCTTGAATCTCCCAACAAGTACAGTGGATCGTATATTAACTAGAGTTATTGAACTTACAATACAAATACTTAAGGGCGAGCAACCCGCTCCTGCTCCTGGCCCCAACCGCCCAGGCGAAGGTTGGTCTAACTGGGAAGATCTTGGAGGTGTTTTAACAAGTGCTCCGACTGTATCATCATGGCAAGCAAATCGTTTAGATGTTTTTGCTAGAGGAACTGATAACGCTCTTTACCATATTTGGTGGGACGGTAGTAGATGGAGTAATTGGGAAAGCCTTGGCGGTGTCTTAACATCAGCTCCTGGTGCTGTTTCTTGGGGGCCAAATCGTATTGATGTCTTCGTAAGAGGTACAGACAATGCACTGTATCATAAATGGTGGGACGGTAGCAGGTGGAACGATTGGGAAAACCTAGGTGGTGTTTTAACAAGTGGGCCTTCTGCTTCATCGCGTCGTTCAAATCGCTTAGATGTATTTGTTCGTGGAAATAATAATCGCCTTTATAAAAAATCATGGAATGGCACGCGTTGGGAAGATTGGGAGGACCTTGGCGGTAACCTAAACTCGGAACCAGCTGCAGTATCTTGGGGTCCAAACCGAATTGATGTCTTTGCGAGAGGGCAAAACAATAATTTAATTCATAAATGGTGGGACGGAAACTCGTGGAGTGATTGGGAAAACCTTGGTGGAAACTTAACAAGTGCTCCAACTGCATCTTCAAGACGAAATAATCTTTTAGAGGTATTTGCTAGAGGAAACAACAATCGCCTAATCAGAAGAACATGGAATGGCTCTCGTTGGAGTAATTGGGAAACACTTAATGGCAATTTAACAAGTGCTCCAGCTGCTGTTTCATGGGGGCCAAACCGCACTGATGTATTTGCTAGAGGAAACAACAACAATAACTTAATTCATACATTCCGAAATTAATTAAATAAAACCAGGCGTGCCATTAAACTTGCACGCCTGGTTTACTTTATTTTCATTTTAATAGGAACTTTCTGTATTTAAATTTAATAAGGGACTCCAGAAGCTTGAGACTAATTCTTAGCTACATGAGGAGAAAACCATGCTCCTCCAAAGCAAGGGAGGAAATTTTTGAATAAACAATTAAATTATTAAATAATAGTGAACATTTTATCTTAAACTATTATAAAATAATCAATATTTCGAGAAATTTCGACATACCGTTTAGTATTTAATTGACCTACACATACTAATCATAGTAGAATTTTCTCATATTTCAAAAAGAATAGGTGTATATTTTGAGTAAATTTTTTAGAAAAAAAAATGTAGATGAGCTTTTAAGCAATAAAAGTGGTAGCGGTCAACTCAAGAAAACATTAGGTGGTTTCGATCTAATGATGCTTGGTGTTGGCGCTATTGTTGGAACTGGTATATTTATTCTTCCTGGTACAGTGGCTGCTATTCACTCAGGTCCTGCAATTATCTTTTCATTTATTATTGCAGCATTTGTCTGTGCATTAGCGGCAATGTGCTATTCTGAGTTTTCTTCAGCAGTACCTGTGACCGGAAGTGCATATACATACGGATATATTGTTTTTGGTGAGTTAATAGCCTGGTTTGTTGGGTGGGCTTTAGTATTAGAATACGGTTTAGCGGTAGCTTCTGTAGCAACCGGTTGGTCAGCCTATTTTGTTTCACTATTAGAAGGATTCAATATCATAATACCCCAAGCTCTATCAGGACCATTTAATCCTTCTGAAGGTACATTCGTTAATCTACCAGCAGTACTGATTATACTAATTATTTCATGGTTGTTAACTCGTGGTGTCCAAGAAACAACAAGAATAAATAAGATTATGGTGTTTGTTAAGGTCGGCGTAATCCTATTGTTTATTGTAGTTGGCGTATTTTTTGTAAAACCGGGAAATTGGCAACCATTTATGCCTTTTGGTTTTGATGGGGTTATAACTGGTGCAGCACTTGTATTTTTTGCTTATCTTGGTTTTGATGCGGTATCTTCCGCTGCGGAAGAAGTAAAAAACCCCCAAAGAAACTTACCAATAGGAATAATTGGTTCGTTACTAGTCTGTACATTGCTTTATGTAGCAGTATCTTTAGTATTAACTGGGGTTGTGCCGTATACAAACTTAAATGTTAGTAACCCTGTAAGTTATGCTTTACAAGTAATTAACCAAGACTGGATTGCAGGTATAATTTCTTTAGGTGCAGTAACAGGAATGATGACAGTAATTTTAGTAATGATCTTCGGTGGAACAAGACTTTTATATGCTTTAGGTAGAGATGGTCTACTACCAAAGTTCTTATATGATATTCATCCTAAGTACAAAACACCAGTTAAAAATACTTGGGTCTTTGCAATTATTGTTGCCTTTTGTGCAGGGTTAGTTCCGCTGGGTGCACTAGCTGAATTAGTGAATATGGGTACACTTATTGCATTTACCATTGTTTCAATTGGAATTGTCTTCCTAAGAAAGAATAAAGAAATTCAATCTGGTGGATTTAAGGTTCCCCTTTTCCCAGTATTACCAATAATATCATTCATTGCTTGTATATTTATGATTACTCAACTTTCCGTTCATACATGGATTGCTTGTGGAATTTGGTTTATTATAGGAATTGTCATCTATTTTGTTTATGGTCAAAAGCATAGTAAATTAAATCAAAAATAGTCTTAGTGCTTCTATTTTATTAAAAAATAGGAGCACTTCTTAATTAGAGGGTTTTTCTTTACACAAGAAGTGCCTTTCGATAAACTTTATTGGCAAAATGTTTTCCATTTGGCACTCTTTTTCTGTAACCAAAATAAGCGACAAGTATAAATAAAACTTCCTCTAATGGTGGGAAAAAGATGCAATAAATCATAATAATAAAAACTACTTACTTTAAATTTTACTAGGAGGAACTTTTTATGCATAACATTCAAGATATCAATGAAGCTAAAAACTTCATTCAAAGCAAAACAAATCTTCAACCTGTTATAGGGTTGATTCTAGGTTCAGGCTTAGGATCACTTGCTGATGAAATTGAAAACTCAGTTAAAATTCCATACACGGAGATTCCGCACTTTGCTAAATCTGGGGCAATTGGACATGCGAATGAACTCGTTATTGGGGAACTAAATGGCAAAATTGTAGCAGCAATGAAGGGCCGCTTCCATTATTACGAAGGTTTTACATTAGATGAAGTAACATTTCCAGTGCGCGTAATGAAAGCACTTGGTATTGAAAATTTAATCATTACAAATGCGTGTGGTGCAGTAAATACGAATTTTAATCCTGGCGATTTAATGCTTATAACTGACCATATTAATTTAGTAGCGAATAATCCTTTAATCGGGCCGAATAACGATGAATTAGGTACACGCTTCCCAGACATGACTCAGGTCTATAATAAGGGACTTCGCGGAATTGCCACAAAAGTAGCAAATGGATTAAATATGAACCTTCAAGAAGGCGTTTATGCATGGTGGAGTGGACCAACTTACGAAACGCCAGCTGAAATCCGGATGATTCGTACTTTTGGAGCAGATGCTGTAGGGATGTCGACTGTTCCTGAGGCAATTGTAGCAACACATGGTGGCATGAAAGTTCTAGGTATTTCGTGCTTAACAAATATGGCAGCCGGTATTTTAGATCAGCCTTTAAGTCATGATGAAGTAATCGAAGTAGCAGCTAAAGTAAGAACAAACTTTGTAGAGTTAATCAAAGGAATTCTAAAGGAAATATAAAATTCTAACTAAAAAGAACCATATCTTTAAGATACGGTTCTTTTCTTATTATTCAATTATTTCTGAATAAACATCTGTGTCCAATAGTTTCCGTTCGCAACATATCCTACCCCAATATGAGTATAGTTTTTATTTAGGATATTTGCTCTGTGACCTTCACTGTTCATCCAAGCATCTACAACTTGCGCTGCAGTTTTTTGACCTTGTGCAATGTTTTCACCAGCAGAACGGTAGTTGATACCGTAGTTTTTCATCATATTAAATGGTGAACCATATGTTGGACTTGTATGACTGAAATAATTTTTATCGGCCATATCTTGGGATTTATGTTCTGCTACTCTAGCAAGCTCCCAATCATATTTTAATGCAGGAAGACCCGCATTTGCTCTTTCCACGTTAACAAGTCGGATGACCTCTTGCTCAATGGCTTGTCCTTCTTGTTCAGGTACTTTAATTTCTTGTCCTGGATAAATTACATTTGGGTTTGATAGCTGTGGGTTGGCATCAATTAATTCTTGAACACCTGTTTGTGTCTTAACTGCAATTTTCCATAGTGAATCGCCTTTTACTACTGTATATGAATTAGCTGCTAAAGCAGTTACTGGTACTAATAAAGAAACTGATAAAACCGAAGCGATAACGCCTTTTTTCATGTTTTTAAACATTCATGTCATCCTTCCTGCTTGTTATAATACAATATTAGTAGCTTTATTTACGAAATTCATCACGTAAAATTTGGCTGTAAGATAACAAAAATATTACAATACAAATTGCACATTACTGAAACACTATTAAATTAAGGTTTTTATAGATTTCTATATTGTAAAACTTGTAATAAAGACGCGAATGGTAATTGTTTCTCCTACCACTTGAAGTCCAATTAGCACTCTTAAAAGGTACTATTTCTATATTTTCCCATAAAACCAACTCCCCAAGCATGTCTCTTAAATTAAACTCATCCTATTTTTAATAGCAACTCTTAATATAAACTTAATACAAATTTATTAGGGACTCGTTTATTATTAAATGGAAAAACCTCAATCAAAATCGTAAAATCTAAAGCAAAAAAAGAGATAGTACAAATAAAGAGAGAGGTTACAGTTTAATAGAAAAGGAGATGACAACATTTGACATTACAGAAGAGCAGTCTTACAATCTTTCTAGCATTCCTTCTAGTTATTTTTCAACTTCCTATTGCTTCTGCAAATGAAGTAGACTCTTCAAATTCCTCTGAACATAACCCAACAACTGAAGTAATCCCTTCAGATGTTTTAACTAATGAAGAATCTACTAAAGAGCCAACAGTGCCTACATCAAATGGTATAAATGAAGGGCCAGTTGCTTCAACGGAAACTAGTCAAACTGATCCTCAAAATACTAATGCAGAGGAAAAGCCAAGTAACATAGAGGTAAAATTAGAACCCGTAGAGGATGAAGTAATCGAACCCGAACAAACAGAGACTACTATTCCTCCCTATAAAAATGGCAATGGGAAAACTACAAAATTTACTGAATATTATTTCTCTACACCTAATGGCTTTGTCAAAGCGGGAACGCTAGAAAAAGGTATAATTTTAACACCTACTCGTATTACAACAAACTATTTCATTATCGTTGCAAATAAAAAAGCATACTATATTCCTAAAGACTCTCTAACTTCGACAACAGAAAACTCAAACTTTGAAAAGCATCTTCAAGGAAGTTTTCCGAGAACGATTATTGCTGAAAGAGATACGCAGTTTAAAGATCGTAAAGGAAATGTTCTTGGTACGATCGCAAAAGGAAAGTCAGTACAATTACATATGGTGAGTGGTGGACGTGGAGTTGTTGAGCTATTTGGAAAACGTGTTTATGTATCTTTAAATCACTTCGCACATACAAACCAAGTTATACCAAATAAAAATATTAGTCATAAAGAAATGGAATACTATTTGAAGGTATTTTCATATATGTATCCGGAATTTACGGAGCTTGTAAAAATCGGAGCATCCGTTCAAGGGAGACCAATTTATGCATTAAAGGTTGGTAAAGGCTCGAAGGAAATCTTAATGGATGGTTCGATGCATGCACGGGAACATATGACAACAAACGTGTTACTAGAAATGATTGATGAATATACAATGAATTATCTAAAGGGCACAACCTTTTCTTCTTACAATGTTCGGTCTGTACTAGATAAAGTTAGCATTTGGTTTGTTCCTATGATGAATCCTGATGCAGTTACCCTTGTACAATCTCGTACTAATGCTACAGCAACCACAAAGAAACTGAATAATGGTAGTACAAACTATAATCGTTGGAAAGCTAATATTCGTGGCGTTGACTTGAATCGAAACTTTAGTGTTGGATGGCAGGAACTAGTAACAATTAATCGCCCTTCTTATGAGTTTTATAAGGGTCCAAAAGCCTTTTCCGAACCAGAAGCTCGTGCATTAAGAGATTTTATGGCGAAACACCCATTTAACTCTTATATTTCTTATCACAGCTCAGGACAAGTGTTATATTATTTTAACTTCCAAAACTCCACAAACTTAAAAAGAGATCGCACTTTAGCTAAAAAAATTAATAGCGTTACTGGATATGCCATTATGCCTCCAACTGGCAGAACAGCATCTGGTGTGTCTACAGACTACTTTATCTCTACTTATAAAAAACCAGGCATTACTGTAGAAATTTCCCCAGCAGTTGGTCCAACAGTCGTCCCTTTAAAATACTGGGATAGTATTTGGAAAAAAAATAAAACAATAGGGCTAATCGCTGCTAGCGAAGCCGCTTCAAGATAAAAAAGAAACACCTTCAAAAATTTGAAGGTGTTTTTCTTTTATTACTTTAGCCAAAATGCTAATGCAACACACTGTAAAGAGCCATATTAATAAACTTATTAAAGAATCAATGACTATCACTTACTACCTGATTCCTATAATATAGTAACCAAGAGGTGATGAACTTGAAGACAAACATCTATTTTGACAATGAACAATATATTGCAGGCATTACTTTGAAAGAGAACAATGAATTTGAACAAAACAACATGGCTCTTCATGTGTGTGAAAGTGTGGAACAGGTTTTAGAAAATCGCCAAAGACTTGCTAAATCTTTAAATTGTGGGTTAGATTCATTTGTTTGTGCAAATCAAACCCATAGCGCTAATGTACATCATGTGACCCTTGCCGATAAAGGGCGTGGGGCTAAGAGTACAGAAAATGCCATTTTAAATACTGATGCTTTATTTACGTACGAACCAGATATACTGCTATGTACTTTTACTGCTGATTGCGTTCCGGTTATTTTCTATCATGAACAGAAAGGTCTAATTGGAGTGATTCATTCAGGATGGCAAGGTACAGTAAAAGAAATTACTCTAAAAGTCTTCCAGCAATTAAAAGAAGTTGAGCATTGTGACCCGAGATATTTCCATATTCATCTTGGAAGAGCTCTAAGCCAAGAAAAGTTTGAAGTGGATGAGGATGTTTTCGTTAAGTTTCGAGATTTAGGCTATGCAGATGATTTCATGTATTTTAATAACGAAACAAGCAAATATCACATTGATAATCAACAAACCGTAAAAAAACAATGTGAACTAGCCGGCGTTCCTTCTGAGAATATTACAATTGATCAAACTTGTACGTTTTTAAGTTCTGATGGATTCTCCTATCGCCAAGATAAAAAAAGCGGCAGACATATGAGTTTTATTATGAAAAAGACTAAATAATGAAATGAGCATATCAACGAATTTGTTGATGTGCTCATTTTTTCATGTAAAGTACTCCAATTTTGCCTTTGGAAAAAACTTCTCCATATACCGATACAGATGTTCTTTAATTTCTTCCTCTTCATCTTTTTGATAAATATATTTCCCTATACCATACTTTCCCCATTTATAACGTCTTGCGGTTTCATCCAATTCTAACTTCGTCATCGGGTAGTTCTTTTCTATTACCCTTTTTGCAGGCTTAGTAAATCTATGTTGGATGAATTCAAAGGTGATATCGTCCCGCGCATCTTGTGGCAATTCCGCATCTAGGCGTTCAAACATATGATAATATCCTTCTTGCCATCCCGTGTGGAGATAAATAGGTGCCACGATAAATCCTAGTGGATACCCAGCCCTTGCCACTTTCCCAGCTGCTTCAATTCGTTTTGCAAGGGGAGATGTTCCAGGTTCAAAGTGTTTAATGACATAATCAGCATTGACACTAAAACGGAATCTTGTTTTCCCATTATGTTTTGCATCTAGTAAATGATCCACATGATGAAACTTTGTTACAAAGCGTAATCTTCCATATTCAGATTGACCAAAATGTTCAATTGCCCTTTTTAACGTATGTGTTAAATGGTCAATACCTACAATATCTGATGTACACGAAGCTTCAAAACGTGTAATTTCTGGCGCACGTTCTGCCATATATTGATCAGCCGCGTCAAGTATATCTTCAACATTCACGTATGTGCGAATATAAGGTTTACTCCCCATTGTAGTTTGCAAATAACAATAATGGCAGTGCCCCATACACCCTGTAGCAAATGGAATAGCATACTCTGCTGAAGGCTTTGATGTATCAAACTTAAGTGTTTTTCGGATACCTACTACTAGAGTAGATTTCGCTATTCGGTATTTCTGAAAATCATTGTCTCCAGGGAGATTTCGAACTTGATTATGGGAAGTTGTATAACGTATTTCAATCCCCAAATCCTCAAATTTATTCTTTAATTCTACTCCAAGTGGATAATCTAAAGCTGTAGGTTCGAAGTAAACAAGCTGCGGTATAAATGGACCTTTCATGCTGTGTCTTCTCCAAAAAATTGACGATAAGCTTCTTCTGCCTCAGATTGACTTGAATAGATTGCCATATCAGATGTTAATGGATAATACGTTTCATATACAAAAACAGCTAATTGTTCCGGGTTTTCAGGATCCTTTACAACTGCTGCTTCTTGAATATTTGCTACATCCTGAATGTGTGGATTTCGAATAAAAACATAAACAACATCTCCAACTTCATAGTTGCTAAGCATTACTATCACACCTTCCTTATTCATCTACAATAGGTTGTCTAAGAATAAGAAATTTATGATTTTGAAATTAAAAAGACTTCTTGAATGCATAGTTCTTCAGAAATTTAGAAGCCCTTTAATTTGTTATTAAGCTTTCGATAAACAACGCGCATTTCTGGTTCGGTACTCGCCTCAATTGCCTCTTCTAATCCCCACCACTTGATATCACTGTTTTCATCTGGTTTAATCTTCGTCAATTCAGATTCATTTGCCTCAATTAAATATGTTACATTTAAATGCACATGGGTTGCCACATGCTTCCCCTTTTTTTCATGGGCAGGGACGCCTAAAATTTCAATAGAATAGATTTCTTCAGATAGAGGCTTAATGTTTGTTAAACCTGTTTCTTCGTTTACTTCTTTTAAAGCCACATGAAGTAAATCCCCATCACCATCTGCATGCCCCCCAGTCCAAGACCATGATTGATAAATATTATGATAAATCATAAGCACCTTTGTTCTTTCTTCATTCACAATCCAAGCGGAAGCGGTAAAGTGGGCAAATTCATTATCCCTTGTTAGTAAATTATCAAATTTGTCCATATATCGTAAAATCACTTCTTGCTCCTTTATTTCCTGGGCATTATACGGTATGTATTTTTCAATTTGCTCTCTTAATTTCATCTTCTAAAAACTCCTTAATGGTTTAAGCTACGTTTAATTATAATACTTTTTTTGAAGTGTACGAAGGAAGCCTAAAACCTCCCCATATGATTTTAATGGATTATCTTAATGGACTTCACATATATTACAGTAATAACCATATTCAAAGGAGGTATTTTTTGCTTATCCATGTTGTTAGCAGCGGTGAAACACTTTGGGAAATTGCAATGCGTTATCATATAAACGTAAATGCTATACAACAAGTTAATCAGTTACCGAATCCAAATCAATTATTGCTTGGGCAATCAATTGTTATTCCTGTACCAGGTTCCATGTACACTGTAAAACGCGTCGATACAATTTGGTCAATTGCACGGCAGTTTAGTGTATCCGTAAATGCCGTCTTACAAGCTAACAATATTTCAAACCCTAACCTTTTATCTCCAGGAGCAGTACTATTCATTCCACCCATCATTCATATGGTTCAACCTGGAGAATCACTATGGCAAATAGCCTCCCTTTATGGAGTTACAGCACAATCCCTTATGAGTGAAAATCATATTCAAAACCCAAATATGATTTATCCTGGTTTGCAATTAGTAGTTCCACACCCAAAACCGATGATTGAAGTGAACGCTTATACTTATCAAGAGGATGAAGCAGCTGCTGAGTCAGTTAATGCAATTGGCCATTTACTCACCTATTTCAGTCCCTTTGCTTATCTCATTAAGGAGGATGGAAGCTTAGAACCTTTTGATGATGACCTGATGATTGCTGCGGCAGTAGACAAAAGGGCCGTTCCTATGATGGTGATCACTAATTTATCCTCCACATCGGCTGGAACAAACTTAGCTCATGCTGTACTTTCTAGTGCTGAGAATCGCGAAAACCTTATTACAAACTGCATTAAAATAATGGAGGAAAAAGGATATAAGGGAATAAATATTGACTTTGAATATGTTCCACCTGAGGATCGAGAAAATTACAATGAATTTCTTAAGCTTGCGGTAGAACGATTCCATAATGAGGGTTATTTTGTGTCAACTGCAGTTGCCCCTAAGTATGGTAGTGAACTAGAAGGACTGCTTTATACAGCACATGACTATGAGGCACATGGTCGAATTGTTGATTTTGTAATATTGATGACCTATGAATGGGGATGGAGAGGAGCTTCACCTCAGGCAATTTCTCCAATCAATCAAATGAGAAGAGTTGTGGAATATGCTTTATCCGTCATGCCTGCTGAGAAGATCTATTTGGGATTCCAAATTTATGCTCGTGATTGGCGTCTGCCTCATCAACAAGGACAGTATGCAGAAACATTTAGCCCACAGGAAGCAATCCGCCGCGCTACTAGGTATGGGGCTACTATTCAATATAATAAAACAGCAGAATCTCCATTTTTCCGCTATATTAATGAGCAAGGTCAAGGGCATGAAGTGTGGTTTGAAGATGCAAGAAGCGCACAAGCTAAGTTTGATATGGCCAAGGAATACAAACTTCGTGGGATTAGTTATTGGGCTTTAGGCTATCCATTCCCACAAAATTGGGCTTTATTGAATGATAATTTTAATATAATTAAAAAGGCATAAATTTGATACTGTTTTGTAAGTGGAAATTCCCTTTTAAAGAATATTTCCAACGTTAAATATTATAAAGGGGGCGTCTATGTATTTTCAGACGTCCCCTTACTAATGTTCTATTAGCCATTTGAAACTATGGATTGATAAATTTCTTCAAGAGACCATACTTTCCCTTTTTCATCCTTATACACAACATGTTCGGCTTTAAAATGAGCAGGAGAATCTAAACCAGCAGCTGCAGCGATTCGGTATAATCCCTCCCGCATTGATATTACATAATTAGCTGTTCGATATTTTTTCTCATCAATTACAAGAGCTTTTTGCAAATCAGGATCTGTTGTAGCAACACCAACAGGACATCCATTGGAATGGCATTTTAATGCTTGAATACAGCCTACAGTGATCATAAACCCTCTTGCAATATTGACGAGATCCGCCCCCATAGATAGTGCAATGGCAATTCGATCTGGTGAATATAATTTTCCAGACGCTATAATTTTAACTTGATCACGTACGCCATGCTTCCTTAATGCATTGTCCAAAAGTGGTAGTGCTGATTTGATAGGTAATCCTACGCTATCAGCTAGCTCCTGGTAAGAAGCTCCTGTACCTCCTTCGCCACCATCTAATGTAATAAAGTCTGGTCCCTTACCAGAATCCTTAATATGTTTGGCTAAGTCATCTGCTTCCTTACTACTACCTATTACAATTTTCATCCCAACAGGTTTACCTGTGTGTTCTCGAATCTGCTCGATAAATTCGAACATTGATGGGAAGTCCTGGAATTCACGAAAACGATTGGGGCTATCTATTGATTTAAAAGGCTCTACCATTCGTATTTTGGCAATTTCCTCTGTCACTTTCTCTGCATCTATATGGCCACCACGAATTTTTGCTCCTTGTGCAAGTTTTAATTCGAATGCTTTAATTTGAGGAATCTCACTCTTTTCCTTCAACGCATCCCAACTAAAGTTCCCTTCGTAATCCCTCACTCCGAATAATCCAGGGCCAATCTGCATGATAATGTCTACTCCGCCTTTTAAATGGTATTCAGAAAGACCACCTTCTCCCGTATTCATCCAAGTTCCTTTGGCCATTCCTAACCCTTTCGAAAGCGTTGTAATAGCTCTTTCACCAAGGGATCCATAACTCATGGCAGACATACCAATTTGCCCTTTTACAATAAACGGATTTCTTGTATTCTTACCAATCACAATTGCATCTCGGTCATCCAACAAATAAGCAACAGACTTATTTGCCTCTAATTTTTCTTTTCTTTGTGTAAATAAAGGTTCCTTTATGAGTAGATAACGATTTGTTGTGACGAGTTCATTACGATCCATCGTTAATTCTTCTGCAAGTTTTGGAAACATGGAGTTCCTAATATAAAAACCTGCTTCTTCAAAATCTTTGACTGAACCATATCCAATGACATCTCGTTTATATTTTGACTTTTTAACTATATGTTGATAGTCATTTCGAGATATTGGCTTTCCTTCAAGGTCATTATTAAAAAAATACTGGCGCAATTCTGGACCAATCGTTTCTAGTAAATAGCGAACCCGTCCAATGACTGGATAATTCCGTAGTACAGGATGTTGCTTCTGATTACGATCGATAAGATATAGATATATTCCAATTATGACTAAAATTGCAAAAATAATTGCCCAAAAAAAGAATCCAATAATTGTTAATACATTTGCTAAACTCACCTGAATCTCCTCCTAAAGGAAGTATGCAATAGATATGGTGAGTTTAAACGAAAACTATATGAATATTATCCAAAATATTACTTACCCCACGACCCCCACAAATCACCAAAAAAAGAAGAAATACTACATTTATACTATGTATTTTTCGTGATAAAAAACCTGCTTCTATGCCATATTAAGACGGAACCATCTTGAAAGGAGAATAAAATATGGGAAGAGACGATAATAAAAGTCATAGCAATAATAAAAATACATTACCTCAAACACCAAAAAACCAAAAAATTGCTCCTAATAAAGTAGAAGAAGAAATTTCCCAAGAATTAACAGAACTTAGAAACCTTGTTGCTAAGAATAAACGTAAATAGGAGGGCAAAGGGATGGAGTTTCAACGCGCCCAAGAGATTGTCGCATCTCCAGCAGAATATGAAGTAAGTTATAATGGCGTTTCAGTTTGGATTGATAAGCTTCATGATGATGGAAAAACAGCAACAGTTCACTTAAGACGTTCTCTAGAAGAGAGATCTGAAGTTGCTATTACTGAACTAAAAGAAGAACATCAAGTGCATTAGTTCGAAATTGTCTGGTGCACATTTGGAACTTAACGAAGAATTAAAACATCCCACTTATGATTTTTAGTGGGATGTTTAGCTTTTTTTCAAATCGTAATTCCATACCTCTTTCAGAGTGGCTCTATATAAGGCATTTAGTTTTTCAGTAGGGTTTCCATTTTTACTTGAAAGTGTTTTAATATAAAGTTCTAGACAGTTAATTTCTTCTTTTAAAAAATTGTTAATTATTTTTATGGATGGTTGTATATTAGATCCTTCTCCAGACATTTTCCTTCTTAGTAAAAAATTAATTTCCAATTTCAGCAAACTCTCAGGGATAATCCGATCTAATAATTCATTAAACCTTATTGGTGGAACTTTCCCATATTCTACAATCCATTTACACGCTAGGATCGGCCTTAATACATTTAAGTATAATTTTGTTTGCACTTCTGAACCTTGCAAATACTTCTCATAATTTCTTTTAGCCATGTTCAAATAATGAGTTAACATAGTTACTGGCTCAAACACTTCACATTCTAAAGCACGTATAAGGTTTACAAATGAATACTTTTGATAGTAAATGATGCTACTATTCAACCACTCAAATAAGGACGGGTTACTTTTTCTAAATAGACGTAAGGCTTTAGTAATTTCCCAACCATTGATATCTAAGTTTTCACTAATTGGTAATTCGATTACATCTCTTTTTGAACCCACTCCTTGGGGGTCAATAGAGAGATAATAATCTGGTTGATGTATATAAATAAAACGTACATCATAATCACTCTCCTTCGAGTGAACTCCCCAAGCACGGCTTCCACATTCCGCAGCGTACAGAATTTTTACTTGAAACTTCTCTTCTATTTCTTCTAACTTTTTAAGAATGATGTTTTTCATATTGACACCTTTATTTTTTATTTTCCAAAACGCTCCTTATGTACTAATAGGCCTTTACTCCATTTATTTTAGTTACATTTACCTATTTGAATACATGTATTCTTAATAAATTATTTATGAACATACTATATAGACGTTTTAACACCTATTTAGTGTCACCTTTTCGTCATTTGTAAAATTTGTAATTGAAATGGTAAAGATGTAACAAACCCTTTCAAATGTCATATTGTAATTCAATCTTTTTCAACCCCACCCCTATTTATTTATTTCATATGATTAAAAACTACCAAAAAGGTAAATGATTGGATTATTCTAATTTCTTATGGTGGGACAATGAAAAATAAAAGTTTGATTATACTATTTAGCGTTCTTGTTGCTATTCTAAATTTGTTTGATGGGGTTATTACTAGCTACGGCTTGCTACACAATATAATTGAAGAATTGAATCCACTCATGGAGGAATTATGGGAGAATAGTTCTGTACTATTCCTTTTAGTAAAACTTTTGTTATCTATTTCCTTAATGTTTATTTCCTTTTTTGTTTATAAAAAAAGTAAGCCTAGATTTCAAACACTTTTTCTAATGTTATTAGTTGGTGCATTTTTTATTTATGCCGGAGTTTTTGGTCTTCATGTTTATTGGATTTCCATCATATAAATAACCTCTCCATGGATGACAGATATATTTTTTAATAAAAAAAGACCCAAAGCATTTATACAAGCAATGAGTCGTGAAGAATTATTTATTAAATGTTTCAACTAATATATCTTTAATTTTCAGGAAAGCGTCGTGTTCTTCACCAGTTGAGAGTTCACCTTCAACTCTTTTTGTTTCAATTTCTTTGATCATTCGTATGATAACATCAATAAATATATTATTTAATTCCATACCCTCGGTTATTAAGCGATAGTAATTCATCGCTTCCTCCATATTTCCAGCAGAGATATGGTTAATAAAGTAGCTCCAATATATCTCCTTTTTATTAAGATCATCATCTGCTTCTAGGTCACTGACTTGATCCCACTCAATAAAGCGGCTAATCGTTACTGAAAAGTTCAATGGTAATTGATAAATTCTCTTAGTTCCAATTTCCTCTAAGAACGGGAAATACGGCTGGTTTTCATGTACTGATTTAATTTTTGCCTTTTTCCCATTTGATAATCTTACAATACTATCAGTCGGATAAATATTAACTAATTCCATTAAATTAATAACAAACTTTTTATCGTACTTATGATGTTTACCTAACAATAACTCAAAAGCTTTAATAGATGAAAATGCCCCTCTGTACGAGCGTTGTAATGTCAGTGCAGAATAGGTATCGACTACCGCCAGTAATCTTACCTCTTCTGAAAGGAAGCTTTCTGTTAATCCTTCTGGATAACCTGTACCGTCTAGACGTTCATGGTGGGATTTAACTAAATCCCTATAGGAGCTAGAAAGGTTGTTTTCCTCCATAAAATCCACACCGTAAAGTGGATGCTTTTGAATTTCATCAAATTCTGCTTTTGATAGCTTACCTTCTTTTTGTAATAACTCATTACTAATTTGAAGTTTTCCAATATCATGAAGCAAACACCCAATAGCAAATGAACGAATATCACGGATACCAGACATCTCTGCAAGAAGTGAACCAAGTAAGAAGACATCGAAGGAATGGAAATAACTATATGGGTCTTTCTTCTTTAGAGATAATAATGCGATTGAAACTTGACTATTTAATAAAGAAGAGATAAATAAATTTTCAAGCCATGTTATTTGTGCATCACCATTCAATATTAAACCATATCGTGTTTCACTAACGACATATTGCAAACTTTCATAAAATAACTTTTTAATATCAAATAACTCTTTTGAGTAGAAGATCTTTTCCTTTTTTTTAATCTGTGGCTTAGAAACTTCAGGAGTTTCATTTTTCGTATAAAGACTACTAAGCCTTGTTATTCCCCAGTTATGGAGATTTTGAAGTAGTGCATCATCTATTTTAGTTCCAGCCTTTATTAGCAAAGTTTTATTAAAATAAATATCGCTTGGTATTACTTGTCCTATTTTTAATTCACTAATATATGTAATGTCTAAGTTGGACATACAAAACTCCTTTCTAGATATTTAGTAATAAGTTTAATGTACTTAAAAAGAACTATTTATCAGCATTATTATACATCACATTTTACTATTTTTTACTTTTGGTTAATAGAAATAATCAAAATATAGCTATAACCTAATATCTATAAGGGAATTTAGTATAAAGACTTAAAAAATCCTTTGAACCATTCGCGTTATATGTAAATAGAATAAAAACTGTGCTTTCTAGTCTGATACTAAAACATAGAAAACACAGTTCTTTAATTGGATTTTAAACTTCACAAAATACAGCCTTTAAATTTGGACAATGATCTACTCATCATCAACTTCATCGTCGCCAATTTCATCTTCCTCTTCAACATCTTCAACATCTTCGTCTTCTCGAGGTGCTTCATCATTCCCACAACCTACTAACCCGAAAAGTGATGACATTAACAGGAACATTAAAAAGTACTTTTTCACTTCTTTTTGACCTCCTTTTTGAAAAGTTTTCCCAATCTGTATGGAAACTATAATTCCCCATTAAAATGAATTGGTTCAGTCACTTTCCAGAGGCCATAGACCACCTAAATTATTGAATAGCTGCTTCTTCTTTTAACTTTAGAACTTCAGATGCAGGTTGAGGTTCTTTCCCATATACTTCGTACGTCTTAAACGCATGAACTTCAGTATAAATTTCTTTCATTTGTTCCAGCACCCATTCTTCTGAAACACCCGCTGGCGACCAGCAGTAAATATCCATTACATTTAACTCATTCGTTATCATATGGATTCTCTCATAATTGATACTATCCATTCTTAAAAAATCATGTCGTTGATAAAACCTAATTCTTTTTTCAGAATCAGGATCTAAAGGAGAAATTGGCTCTACTTCTAAAATAATTGCTTTCCCCTTACTTTTTATTTCGCTAAGGACCTTAGTACCAACACCTTTTCCTCGACCACCTGTTACTAAAATATAATCGATGAAAATATAATCCTGTTGTTCAAAATAAACAACGATAAAGTCTGGTCCTTCCATTAATTGATACGTTGCCTGTTTTTCTTGAAAAAGTAGTTCGAAATGTTGTTTAGACTTCATTTCCCTCTCTGGAAAATATTCTCTTAGCCTATTAAACCAATTGCTAGTAGTATACACTTCTTCAATTAAGCTTGCCTTTAAACTTTCTCCCTTTTGCATCAACAATGAAATTAACCCCTTCGCATAATTATTTCTAACCTTTGTCAATAAAATCAGAATATTGCCCCCTTATATTACCACCGTAGGTAATTTTTAAACATTAAGATAATATAAAGAAAATATTTCATTTGTTAAAAATCGTGAGAAAAATCTCTATTTTTGTCGAAACAATTTGAATTATTATTATTTTTAGTAAAATAAAGTTGTTTGCAAGATTCATTTTACTAAAAGTTTTAACAATTATAAAAATATTTCAAAGGCTGGGAGAATTGTAGAGATGAGAGAGAATCAAGAAAAAACAACAGTACTGCTAGGGTGGAGTCTACAAGCAATTGAAGCAATCGATAAGTTGGATCGTCCATTTGTTGTTGTTGGTCCACCTGAATTTACTACTTTTGCAGAAAAAAATAATATCAAATTAATTCCATGGACATTTGATGTTCCAATTGAACAATCATTTGAGCTTTATGAAATATTAAAAGAATTAAATGTATCAGTTGCTGTCCCGATTTATGAAGAAACAGTAGAATGGGCTGGCATGATTAATTCATTAATATGGGATGATCCTAAAGTATTTAATAAATCCCTTCTATTGAGAGATAAAGGCTTAATGAAGCGTAGAGCACATTTAGCAGGACTTCGAGTAGGGGTCTTTGAAGAAGCTTATAATAAAGAGGATATTTACCGTTTCTTCAAACGAATTAACCAAGCATTTATGAAGCTCGAGGGAGAAACTTTTGAGCCAATTCACGTTAAACCATTCGATAAAGCTGGTACAGTAGGTCATTATATGATTAAAAAACCAGAAGAAATTGAGCAAATAGACGATTCTGAATTTCCTTTACTAATGGAAAGCCATCTAGAAGGTCAAGAGTTTTCATGTGAGGCTTTTATCCATAACGGTAAAGTAAAATTCCTAAACATTACAGAATATGTAAAGCTTGGACACTCTAACTTTGTTCCAGCTTCTCCGTCACTTGAAAAATGGAGACCTCAAATTAAAGAGGCAATTGAAAAGCTAGTAGAAGGCTTTGAAGTGAAATACGGACTTTTACACCCAGAGTTTTTCGTGACACCTGAAGGAACTTTATACTTCGGCGAGGTAGCAAATCGTATTCCTGGTGGCCATATTTTTGAGCATATCGAAAGAGTTTATGGCTTCAGCCCTTATCAAGCACAAGTACTATGCTGTGACCCTGAAACGCCTGAAGAAGTATTAAATAAATTTTTCCCTGAAGAAGTCGTTTCTGCAAAAGGGCACTCTGGTAACTTAATGATTTACCCAAAAGTGAATGTAATTTCACGTTTAGAAATACCTACTGAGTTAAAAGAACACCCTTATTTCCTAAAACATAATATGTTTATTCCTACTACATCGAAAGTTTCTGAACGAGTAGGTTTTGGTAATCACTACGGCTCTATCTATTTCCTAGGTGAGGATAGCGAAGTATTGAGAGATCTTCTAGTAAAATATGAAAAACATAATTTCTACGTATAAGGAGTGAATGGAAGAATGAGTACTGCAACAAAGGACAGAAAGACAAGTACTACAACTCGTAGAAGAACGACAAGTACTAGTTCAAAGAGAAAAACTGCTAATAAGCAAATCACTCTTTTAGAAAATAAATTTGAATCTGCACTAAAAACATTAGAACAAGCAAAACCTTTCGCAAAAAGCCTATATCAAACAGACATTTTCCATTTTGCAACGGATCTTGCTGCTACTAGTGAAGGAGTATCAATTATTTTTAAATACGCTCATTTGTTTGATCAAGCTGGGGTATTTAAAGATGGAGAATGGGAAGACTTAACAAAATTACAACCACAATTTGTAGGTGGTTCATTAAGAGTTAAAACCATCTATTCAATTATCGAACTATTAAGTGAAATGCGTATACTTGCTATCGCAAAAGAAACATATAAACATGAGGAATTTACCGCTGAAGATGCAAGTAAATTCTTAAATGAAGTACTGGCTTTAAATCTTGACTTATTAACTCTTATTGAAACACAAGATGAATCAAATGAGCCGGAAGATCATGAGATTCGAGCATTTAATCTATTAAGCTATCTTGGACAAGAACTTTCATTTAAAGCAGTAGCTGATCAAATGGTACAAGAAATTGAACGACTAACTGTTCAACGTCCTATTACTACAAACAGAGTTTTGGATATGATTCAAACATCTGAGCAATTGAAGAATTCTGGAATTGATGATAATACTGTTGGGATCCTTGAAAAATTTGGACGTGCTACAAATGCACCAACACCACTTAGTCTAGAAACTTCCGATCAACGTGAATACAGACTAAGACTCGAGCAAGCAAGTGAGGAAGAGTTAATAGCTGAAGCAAAAATTTTTGCTGACTCTATGAAAGAAACAGGACTTGTTTCACCTTATCATGCAGTTCTAATTCGCTTCCTTAATCGCAAAAATCATGAAATTATTCCAACTGCACTTGCTTTGACGGAAAAGGGAATTTCTGGTTTTAATGATCATAACAAACTAATTCATGATATGATTCAAATCTCGATTTACCCTGAGACAAGACAATCAATCTATGGACTTGGCAAAATGCTAGATCGAGGAGTGTTAAATATTGAACCTGTGATCCCAGGTATTCGCCAATTATTTGAGCTTCCAGTCCATGCTGAGGTACGCAAAGCTTTATCAAAATTTGTAGATGAGCAGAGTGGAATTAGTATTAATGGTGTTCTTGTTGCGGGATTAATAAGCGTTCTTGGCCAACCGCTTGGTGTTGGACAAGGTACAAACCCAATATGCCAATCAGCTAGAGCAATTTCACTTTGGTCACAATATGATATTGAAAGACTATTAAGTTTCATTAATAGTGCAGCGCGCGATAATGGTATTGAAATGACATTTGAAGGCGAAACAATTAATTCTACACTTTTAATTGGTGGGGTTGCTAATGAAATCAATCAAGACTTAGATCCGATTTCTGTGCTTCTGGTGCCACACCTTGATAAAATTTATAACGAAATGATGAAACGTACTCTTCTACGTGGAGAAGATGGACATAAATGGGTTAACCGCGAATTTTACGGTGAATGGATTCCAAGTGGTTTTATTAATGCAATCGATCCGTTTACATTACAAGTTTCCAATTATTCAGCGTTTGTAAAACTATTCTATGCAACACATCACCCAGATTATAATGAAGGATATCAGTTAATTTATCCAAATCCAGTGGGTATTTTTATTACAAATGTTCATGGTGAATTACTTGGTCTTCACGCTGTTTCAATTCAAAGAATTGATAAAGATCCAAATAATGATATTCGAATTTATTTCTATAACCCGAACAATGACAGTACTCAAAATTGGGGGCAAGGTATCAAGGCTAGTGTTTCAGGCTTTGGTGAATTGGAGGGTGAATCTTCCCTACCGTTCCATGAGTTTGTAGCAAGAATGTACGCTTACCACTACAATCCATACGAACAAGGTGATACATTTATGGTAGAAGATAAGCTAGTTGAAACGGTTGAGACTTTGGCTAAAGATAGTTGGGGAAAAAATTACGTTTGGGAATAAATAAATTAGCTACGCCGCTCATACATTTTTAATACGAGAACGATACAAAAGACCCGATATTATTCGTGGTCTTTTTTTTTACTAATTAAGCTATTATATATTTGAAATAATATTGATTTCATGGTACATTATTTAAAATTTTAAATATTCTAACAATAGAAATCTTTATTTCCTCAAGTTAAATGTCCGAAAAAAAAATATGCAAACTCCATATACTAAAATTAAACAATTTTGTTATTAATTTGTTGATTAGACTCCATAATAAAAGTGTAGAAGGAATTATGGTGAAAGGAGGATGGACATATGGGACTTTACTTATTATCTTCAGAGAATGCATTTCAAAAAGCCTTTCAACAGTTATGGCAAGCTCCCTTTATGAGTAAAAAATTATTTCAACAAGTTGTATTGGATGAAGCCTCATCCCTTCTTAAAGAGCCTTTTGGTTTGGAAAAAATTTATGGATATGCTCATCTCTTTGACAAAGCAGGATTATTTGTAGGTAAACCGTGGGAAGATGTTAATAAGCTCAATCCTCCACTTGTTAGAGGTACTCTCCAAGCTGGAGGTGCTACAGCGGTGGCAGAAGTATTAAGTGAACTTAGGATACTTGCGATCGCCAAAGGAGAATATGAACATCCAGATATGACAGCACTTCAGGCAACTGAGTTTTTAACGAAAGTGTTAGCTTTAAACATTGATTTGCTTCTAATGAAAGAAACAGAGGAAAACCGGGTAACTCAACTTTATAAAGATGAACAGGCGTCTGAGGTTTTAAGATTTATTTCAGAGCATTGTTTTTCATCCCGGGTATTTGAAAACCTCTATCGTGAGGTTGATAATCTGGCTGTTCAAAGGCCCATTGTGACAAATAAAATTTTAAAACTCATAGCAAGTGCAAGAAAATTAGCTAGTGGGCTTAAAGAGGCTGACTCTAGATTAAAGGATTATGAAAAGGCGGTTTATTCACCATCTAATCTAGCCACGGGTACTGAAGAAAATTATGCAATAAAAATCAAAACTTGTAGCGATTCAATACTTATTAAAGAAGCTGAACAATTGCGTTCCTCTATGGTAAATACAGGGCTTGTTTCTATATTTCACGTCATTTTTTTACACTTTATTAATGAAGAACGGCCACACTTGCTAAAGCACATGCTTGCCGAGGACGAAAAAGCTAAGGAAAATTTACAGTCAAATCTACCCTTTATATCTTCACTCATTACTACTTCAGTTACGAAAAAAACGCGCAGAAGCATTTATGGATTACTCCGTTTCTTGCAGAGGGATATTTTCACAAGTGAACTCATAAAAGAAATTGAGGAAATGATTAAAACCCCAATTCACGAAAAGATTGAAATTAGACTTGTCACTGCTTATAACTTAACGAATACACAAGCCATAAGGTCTTTAATTGTTTCAGAAATGATTAATATTCTAGGCACGCCGTTAGGAATTGGTCAAGGTTTTAACCCTACATGCCAATCGACAAGAGCACTAAGTTTTTGGTCTCAGAAAGAGCCTGTTATGTTAGTAAAAATGCTTAATGAATTTTTAAAGACTGCAAATGTGACTATTCATTTTGAAGGTAGACCGATCTCCTCTGAAACGCTGTCACCTGTTCCCCTTGAAGATGAAGTTCATATTGATGCAATTTCTTTATTGTTAGTTCCACACCTAGACTCTATTTACTTCGAAATGTTAAAAGCTGCTGATGGTCGTGGTGTAGATCCACATAAATGGATCAACCCTACCTTTCATAAAAAAGGAATATGGACCGGTTTTTCAGATGTCTATAATGACTTCAACTTTATAGCGAATTTCCAACGTTATTATCATCCAATTCATAATCCGGAAATTAATCAGGGACTTCCTCAGCCCGCTGGAATTACCATTTATAACCGTTCCGGTCAAGTGCTTGGGGCTCACGCAGTTCTTATTCAAAGAATCGTACCAGACCCTACCGGTAAAGTTCGTGTTTATTTTTATAACCCTAATAATGACAGTCTACAAATTTGGGGCAAAGATATACAAACTAGTGTTGCTGGAAACGGCGAACGAGAAGGAGAATCTTCTCTTCCTTTTGATGAATTTATCAACTTCATATATGCATTCCACTTTCCAGAATAATGTGTGTAAGTAAATATTTTTTTACAATGATATAGGGATTTATTTGGTAACCCAATTTCCAAATAAATCCCTTTTTATTAACTTATTTACTTCTTTCAACTATCTTAGATCTTCATCTGAGTTATCATCAGTAGGATTAACTTCTTTAATATTATATTCATACTTTTTATAATATTTATGAATAACATAGTTTATGAGTAACAATTATGACAAAATTGGGATACCTTTTGTAAATTGGATATATTAATGAGAATTCATTGACCTATACCGCTATAAATCCCAAAATACATACACAACCTTTGTGTCATTCATAGGTTAACTCTGTCTTACTAAAAAGTGTAATACTCCTACTCCTCTAATTCCTTGAGCCACTTAAACCATATAGCAGCTCAAATTTTGCCCTTTGACGTACTTAGAAGCCTTATTTTAAGGTGAACTATTATTTGCTTATCTGATTGCTCTCCTCTGCCATTAGTACATAATTTTAGGCCTCTAATGCAGGAGTCACGTAATATTAAAAAAAGAGTAATGGAGTGTCCATTACTCTTAAATGATACGTTTTTACTTATTCATTTTTTTAAGGAAATCCCCCAACAGATTATCTAAATCATCTTCCATAATAGTGGGCTCAGGTTCCTCTTCAGCGTCAATTATTTGGTTTTGTGTAGCTTGGGCCCAATCAAAAGAGTCTAAATCATCTTCTAAGAAATCTGTATCCTCGGTTACAGCTGTTTCCTCTACAGATTGTAGATAATCGTCTACTTCCGATACTTCCTCCATAGGAAACTCTTTATTAGGAATATCTTCTTGCAAATACAAGGCTTCGTTAATGTCTATTGAATTGCTGTTTAAAGATGCAAGCAAGGATGTTGCACGAACTGGGTCCATTAGTAGTTGATATAAAATAGCTCCTAATAAGGCCTCTGAATGCTCATGCTTTAACCAATCCCTTTGTGCTTTGCTTAATTTGTGTGGCAGAGGAACGGTAATTGTTTCCCTTTCTGTTGAAAAGGATTGACTGACCCCTCGCATCACAAATTCGGCAATTTTGCTTGAAAAATTCCTTCTTTCTGATTCCTTCAGCTTTTGTAAATGCTTTACAAGGTGATCAGGTGTATCAGAAGGGACACGAAAAGAAATGGCTTGCCCCCTCTTAATTTCATTAGAAGCTGAGCTTTTCATATGATCACCTTATTTAATTTTTCACAGGTTCTTGAACTGGTTTAGATTTCTCTGTTTTTTCTGTTTTTCTAACAAAATCAGTAATGAGTTTGTAATAAGCATTAGCCATCATCCAAATACTCTCTTTCTCATCTTCAAAGAAATCGATATTGTAACCATCTAGATTATTATTTAATGTTTTAAGATATTCTTTTAAAACGTTAGCTCCTCCACCAACAAAGTAACAGATCTCCGTTTGCGAGTTTTTTTGCCATACATTGCGTAGTAAGCGGTATTGTTTTTTTGCTAATTCAAGGAGGATGCGATCCGTAATATCATGGACACTTGTACGACTACCTTTAACCATAATATGATTTCGGTCATTTTTTCTCGTAATAATTTCTACAACATCACGTCGACTGTCTAGTTCAATGCCATGTTTTGATCTAATCTCTTCCCTTATCGCTTCTAATGACTCTGATACTCCAAGATTAAAACCTTGTGCCTTATCATCATCAACATTACGGTTCTTAATGACAGCGATATCTGTTGATAATCCACCAATATCCTGAATGATAATTCTTTTATCGATTAAATCCTTATTAATGATTTTGAGTTGATTGTCCATTACAAGGTTAATATAAGCTGCAAACCCTTCAGGATAAACTTTTACTTCGTTAAATTTAATATTCACTTTTAAACCTTGATATTTTGGTGTAACGAGGAACTCAACTTGGTGGACAGAACCAACCAATTTTGATCGGTATCCAGCGTCCTTTCCTTCCTTTACTTCACGAAGGGGAAGGCCTGTACCAAGTGTGTAATTTGCATCAATTACATTTTTTACTCGCGGGAACGTGGTTTTATTTTCATCCCTAACCGCATCCAATGCCAAAGTTGCAAAAAGCATTACTAATGGTTGATCTTCTTCTGACTTTTCACTTCCCGGATCTAATTCCGTTGCATTACTACTCTTTGTTGCTAAATTACCAATACGGTAAATTGTATTATTATCTTTCAGTGCAGGTGAGTGCACCTTGATATGAATCCCATCCAGGGGATTTTTATTATCAAGTTCCTCAATTCCGATTACCGGGCGATCTTCAGTATCAATTGCCACAATATTAGGAATATTTAATTCATAATCTAATTCTCCAAAAATCGCTTTAACAGAGTCATTTCCAACATCTACAGCAGCAGTTCTAGAAATAATCATCGAATCATCCCTTTTCATTTTTTATGGTCGTTCTGTAAATCTGTTATTACTAATTAAAGGTTATAAGAGAATACTAGATTCTTCAATTACTTTTACCCAAATTAATATAAATGTAAACATTACGTAAACTACAACTTTTTGTAAACATTTCTGTAATCTTTAACAACAAATCCGTTTACATGTTGGTATCACTGGATGTGTACAGGTTTGTTTACAAGTAAACAGTTTTGTAGACAAATTGTTTACTTTTTGTTTACTTGTAAACAATTAAGTAAACATACTTGTAAACAAGTATACGGTTAGGTAAACAAGTATACGGTTTTGTGAACAAGTAGACGGTTTTGTAAACAGCTCTTTTATTTACTTTTCTTTTCCAGTTATTTTGCCTGGATACTCCTTACTCCCCCTCTAATCAGGGTGAGAGGACTTTAATTTTTATATGTTGGTAATTCCAATCTGATAAAACGGGATGTGTAAATCATTAACTTTGATTGTGGAGCCATCCATCTTATAAGAAGTCGGTGTCCTCATGGTAATAGGAAGGTTTTGCTATTCTCCAGAAACTGGGGCCTCCCCCCCTGTAACCCGCGCAAGTATTCAAGATAGATTAGAAGATCAAATTATAAGTGATTGGACCTTATACAAGAATCTGGACGCAAAATGCCACATTCCAATATGACTAACGTTTTGTTGGCCCCCAAGACTTGTTTTGATGTGGTCTTGCGGCTTGTGTGGGGAGCGAAAACACTATTGCCTATGTCTCACTCCCATGATCGAGCACCTGCACTCTTAACCTGCTTTGGCAAAACACTTAATCTATTTCATTATTAAAGTTATAGATTATAGCAATTTTTCACGACTCTATTTACGACAAAAAACGCCATTCTTCTATTAAAGAAAAATGGCGTTTTTTAGTCTTGCCCCAGCATATTTTCAAAGTTAATTATGAGACCTATTGAGTATAGTCTTATCATACAAATTGATGTTTATCCAATTGAGATAACACCTAAGATTAAGGCGGCAATCGTCATAACCGTTACTGTTCCGAAAGCCCATTTCATTGCAAAACGTTGTAATTCACCAAATTCAGTGCCGACTAACCCAATCATTAAATGGGCAGCAGCTACTAGCGGACTTAATACGTGTACAGGTTGCCCGATTAGTGCTGCACGTCCAATTTCTGCTGCAGTAATGCCGTAAGCTTCGGCCGTTTGTGCCAAAATCGGAAGAATCCCAAAGTAAAACGCATTATTCGACATGAAAAATGTGAACGGTGCACTTACAAATGCAACTATAATTGCCATATAAGGCCCTAGTGCTGGCGGAATAATAGCAACTAATGTTTCCGACATTGCGTCAATCATTCCTGTTCCCGTCATAATACCAGAGAAGATCCCAGCAGCGATAACAATTGAAACGACTGCTAAAGCATTTCTAGAGTGTGAAAGTAATCGTTCCTGCTGTAATTTTAAGTTTGGATAATTGACTAAAAGGGCAATACCCAATGCAAGCATAAATAAAACACCTAATGACATAAAGTCTAAAATTAAGCAAACCATTAATGTAACTGTTAAAGCTAAGTTAAACCAAACCAATTTAGGTCGTTTATATTCCAGTGTTCCTGTTAGACTTTCATCTAATTTTGCAGTTTCAGAATCTTTAAGCTCAATAACTCCGATACGCTTGCGTTCCATCTTACCTAAAAGATATGCCGCTACAAGTACCCAAATAAGTCCGAACCCCATAACTGGAATCATTGGGATAAACACTTCTGAAGAATCCAAGCCAAGAGAAGCCATGGCCATTGCAGATGCTCCTCCCCAAGGCGTCATATTCATAACACCCATAGAAAGCATTGCTGTTGTTGCCAACACTAAACGATTCATCCCTAATCGCTTATATAAAGGCAATAATGACGAAACTGTAATTATGTATGTCGTTGTACCGTCCCCATCTAGAGCAACCATCATCGATAAAACAGCTGTCCCCATAACGATTTTTAAAGGGTCTCCCTTTACAAACTGTAGAATTTTCCTAATTAATGGATCAAATAATCCCGTATCAATCATAATCCCAAAGTATAGAATAGCAAACATAATCATGATTGCTGTCATCGCGACATTCCTTACGCCCTCTTCCATCATAGGACCTAATTCTGTGAAAAAGCCTCCAAATATAGCGAATAAAATCGGTATAAACATGATGGCTACTAAAGCAGATAAACGCTTTGCCATAATTAAATACATGAATACCGCTACCATAGCAAATCCTAAAAATGATAACATACATACCCCTCCTATTTCTGAAATCCCAAAATATTCATTTTGAAAACGCTTAAACGTTTATTTTGAAATATTAGCACTTTTTCGATAAAGGGAGATATTTTTGAATGTATTATCTATTATTTTTATTACTATCATTTTTTTCATATTTTCCACGCAAAATAGAAAAAGGCTGTCCAGAAGTAAAACAATCTAGACAACCTTTTCCTTTTAGAATATACACTTAATATTTGCTCTGCTCTTACTACTTATTTAATGCGCTTATACTTTCTTTCAGGTCTTCCGACATTACCGTAACCATTTTCCACTTCCATTACATTTAAGGAAACAAGATATTCTAAATAACGTCGCATCGTTGAATAACTGATACCCACTATTTGACTTAATTCATCTGCACTTACGCTATTTTCTAATACCTGAATGTGATCTCTTACCAATTTTAATGTATGTTTATCAATTCCTTTTGGATATAGCTCTTTTTTCTTGGCCTCGCCAGGGAAGTCCTTTTGGTTGGATTGAAATAATTGGTCGACATGCTCCTGATTCATGACATCATTTCTATGCAATTTTTCTCTGACAGATTTAAATCTATTTAACGTTTCAATTAGTTTATCAATAATAATTGGTTTAATAAGGTATCCAAATGCTCCACCGCGAATTGCCCCACTTACTGTCTCTGTATCGTTAGCTGCTGTAATCATAATGACATCAATTCCACGATATTTTTTACGAATTTCTCGTAAGAGCTCAATCCCATTCATATCCGGTAAAAAAACGTCCAATAAGATTAAATGTGGTTGGGTCATATCTAGTAGTTGCAAAGTCTGAGAGCCAGAACTTGCCGTAGCAATTACATGAAATCCTTCTAATTCATTTGTAAAGTGTTTATATATGTTGACCGCTTCCAAATCATCCTCAACAATGATTACATTAATTGTCGCATCATTCGTCATTTTTACTCCTCCCTTCATCTATATGAGCCCAACTTTCTTGCGGAATAACAATCGTAAATCTTGCTCCCCCAAGCTCACTTGTATCTATATAAATTTGACCATTTAAGACTTCCAGCGCATTTTTTACAATGGCTAAACCTAATCCGTGATTATCACCTTTTTTTGATGTAAAACCTGTTTGAAAAATAAGCTCCTCTAATTCAACAGGAATCCCCTGACCATTATCTTCAATATCAAAAATAATGTCCTTCCCTAAATCTGTAAACGATACCTTAACATGGGCATTTTTACCACTATGTATTCTCGCAGCTTCTACCGCATTTTCAATTACATTTCCAATCAATGGTACAAAATGGTTCGATTTTGCTTCGTCGAATACAGAATCTAATCGACTATCTTGGTCAATTGTAAGCTGTACATGTAACTCTTTTGCACGATTCACTTTTCCTAATAAACATGCAGCAATTAATGGATCTTTCACTTATGTGATTAAAAATGAAATAATATCCTGTCGTTCACTTACCTCATTAGAAACAATTTTTAATGCACGATCATATTCCTTGAGTGTTAATAAACCGTAAATTGTATTTAACTTGTTTAAAAATTCATGATTTTGTGCACGCATATCCTCTGTAAATTCACTAATTTTGGAGAATTCATTTGTCAGCTGCTTAATTTCTGACAGTGGGCGAATTGTCAAAACAACACCTTTGACTCGTTCAAAACCAGATATAGGCGAGGCATCTAGTACGTAAAGGTTTTTACTAATTAGTAATTTTTTATTTGTTTGAGAGTGGTTGGATTTAATGACTTCATCGATATAATAGTTCAATCTCAGATCTGTAATAACAGAATCAATCATTAACGATTCATTGTTAAATAATTCCCTAGCCCGTTTATTCATTGACGTAATTTTTTTATCTCTATTCACTGTAATTGTCGCATCAGGAATCGATTCAAGCGTTGCCTCTTTTTCTTTAAACATAAAGGAAATTTCTTCAGGCTCTAAACCGAATGTCAATTTTTTTAGCCGTCTGGCAATTAAAATAGCTCCAATTAGCCCTATGAACAATGGAATAATAGCTAGTTGAAATAGTTTATTCCGATAATTTTCTATTTCCTTTTCAACATTATTATTCAAGAATCCTACCGAGGAAACACCTATAATTTCCCCTTGCTTATTAAAGATCGGGGCCTTTGCTTTAATCGCGGGACCTGATATTCCGTTCCCACTATATATAATAGGTTTTCCCTGTTCAAATACGGGTTTATTACTTGTAGCAGTTGGTTTTCCAATATTTTCAGGATTCGGGTGGGAGTATCGAATGCTTTGTCGATTTGCAATCGTAACATAATCAGCATTTGTCGTTCGTTGAATCTGCTCCGAAATTCTTTGAATGACTACAGAAGGATTTTCATCTTCAAAAGCTTGAATAATTTCCTCATTTTGTGCAGCAAGTTCCGCAACGATCAAGGCTTGCTCTCCCATGTATTTTTCTACAAGGTCATCTAACATGAAAGAAAAAAGTACACCCACCAATATAGCAGTAGTAAGAATCACGACAATAATTAGTAAAGTCATTTGTGTTAATAAATTAATCTTGAAATACTTCTTCAAGGCAGACATTCCTTCACGTCCTTATAAAAAGATAGACAGCTCTTCGATAAAAGTATATATACATCCCTTTTATAAAAAGCTTAAAATGAGTACCACATTTTGAAAATCAATAGCTATCTATTATTTTACTATGTTTGTGCCTTCGACATTTTTCTTTTTTAATTTATTATAGTAATAATTGTGACTTCAGGTAGTTAAACTAAAGTTAGGAGGGATATATTATGTCGTCAATAAGTGATATTCAACTACTCATCCAAAATATAGAATACTCATCTCCTACCATATACTCTGGCCTTGAAATACTCCTTGTTTTGAATGGTCAACTAGCTATAGAGACAGATCAATCCTTGCATCAGTTAAGTGAAGATCACTTATTTGTAATCAACCGCAACCAGCCTTATGAAATTCGCGGTATTACGAAAAATACTGTGTTGAAAATAAGTATCCCCGATTCTTTTCTTTCCCACTTTTATCCCGAATATCGTTTTTATAAATTCAATTTATTTTCACCTGAAATAAGCCGTGGCAAAGAAAATACAATTACAGAGTTACGAAAGCTTCTTGCCGAAATATCAATCATCCATTTTCGTAAAGAAGAAGGTTATAAACTAGAGATGAGTGAAAGAGTTTCAAAAATTTTACTTATCTTAATTAGACGATTTAAAGATAATGAAACAACTGAAGTTGATATAGATATGGAGGATAGTCGACTAAAAGCCATTATTTCATTCATCGAGCAACATTATGATGAACCACTTACCCTAGAAGAAGTAGCAAATAGGTTCTATTTATCCTTTAGTTACTTTTCCCGTTACTTTAAAAAACAATTAGGAATTGGCTTTACCCGATATATCATGAATGTCAGACTAAAACACAGTTTACAAGATTTAATATATACGAAAGATTCCATTACTTATATCGCATTAAAAAATGGGTTCCCTAATGCAAAATCATTTACAAACTTATTTAAAGAGGTATATGGGGAAACTCCCTTTTCATATCGCGAGAAAAATGCAAAAGAGCAAGTGAATTTAGTCGAGGATTATCTTTTAGATGATAAGGAAACATTCTTGAGTTCACCTGATATTTTAATAAAACTAAGACTTTTAATGGAAAAAGGGGAAGATTCAAAAACAATTAGTGATGTAGAAACCAATTTTGAATCCATTACCATCGATATTCAATCTCCAAAAAGGCAGAAGTTAAATCACCCCGATAATGTATTAATGGTCGGTGAGCTAAGAGAATTACAAAAAGAAAGTATAAGAAATCAAATTTTACTAGCTAAAGACGAGTTACAGATCAAATATATTGGGATACATAAACTATTGTCTGGGAGATCGATTGCTCCTGAAGTAGAAACAGATGAGTTAATTCCCACTACTTCTCCTTACTATAATTCAGATGAGGCTATTGAATTTTTAAAGTCCCATCATTTATCTTTATATGTACAAGTTAGATATAATCAGATTGCCCAAGAAGAAGATGCTTATTTAGAAAAGCTCCACAGGTTCATTAAGCATTGCGTCATATTATTTGGATATAATTATGTTGAATCTTGGTGCATTATGGTCACTGATGTTTTAGACAATACCTCTAATAACAAGGAGTTTGAAACGTTTTATCTTAAAATATACAAAATGCTAAAATCGAATATTCCAAACCTTCGAATAGGACTTTTTTTACCCTTCTCTTTTAAAAGTTCTACAATTAATAGTCAATATAATTGGGTATTACATCAAAGTGATCATATGGATTTTATTGCATTTCAAGCTAATACACATGAAGTAGTTGATTATAAGGAACTTGGTGATACAAACTTTGATTTAGCTAAGGGTTTTATTAAAGAAAAGACCGAGAAATTAAAGCGATTTTTAAAACATAATTATATAGAGAAACCACTTCATTTAATTTCTTGGAATACTATTTCGGGGAATACTCGTTATACTAACGGTACCTTCTTTCGTGGGGCTTTAGTTTTTAACGATTCATTTAGTGTTTCAGATCAAATTGAAATGCTCGGGTTTTGGATTAACACAGAAACCCATGAAAAGAGCTTAGATATTAATAGCATCCCATTAGAAGGAATGGAAATGTTCCACTATTTTAACGGTAAACGACCAACATTTTTTGCTATATCTTTTCTCAACAGATTACGCGGTAATATCATCGCTAGTGGACCATTATATATCATGACAGAAAACGAATTAGGCTATCAGCTAGTCCTAATGAACACGACCATTACCAATCCATTTTTATCAATAGAAGATACATTTCTTCAAAAGTTAATGAAAGAAATACGGCTTACAATAAAAGGGATTCCTCGCGGAGAGTATCAAATTAAAAAATTTATTTTTGATAAAGATCACGGTGCATTATATAAGATGTGGTGGGAATATAATAGTCAGCACGGAATTGATAAAGAAATAATAGACTATATAACACGTTTAAGTTACCCTTCCCTAGAAATCTTTGATGAAACAATTGCCGGAGAATGGTCGTTCTATTCATATTTATCTGCCAATGCTATTCACTTTTTTGAAATACGAAAAGCATTTTTCTAACTCAATTCAGTTGATGGAATTCATGTGCTGGCAAAACAAAATATACAAACAAAGTCTCCTTTTAAAAAGGGGGCTTTTTTAAATTATCAACAAAATGGAAAAACACCAGTCATTGTTAATCATTAATTGTTATAAAAGTAATCTTTCTAAGGAATAGTAAGTTATTCGAGTCTTAATCAGGAGGCAGCACAATGGAAAATACTTATAAAGGTACAAACAAATTAATAACAGGGATCGTATTTGGTGTTATTACATTCTGGTTATTCGCGCAATCATTGGTAAATATTGTCCCTGCTGTTCAAGAAGATTTAGGTATTTCCCTTGGCACGTTAAACATTGCAATCAGTTTATCAGCATTATTCTCAGGTCTATTTATTGTGGCGATGGGAGGTTTAGCTGATAAGGTAGGTCGTAAAAGGATTACCAATATAGGTTTTATATTGAGTATCATTGGATCTTTATGTTTAGTCATAGCAAATGGAGCAACTCTTCTAATTATAGGCCGTATTTTACAGGGTTTATCAGCAGCCTGTATTATGCCTGCAACCATTGCTTTAGTCAAAACTTATTATGAAGGAGCAGATCGTCAACGTGCATTAAGTTACTGGTCTATTGGTTCTTGGGGTGGGTCTGGTGTATGTTCATTTGCTGGTGGTTTAATTGCAACATACTTAGGTTGGAGATGGATTTTCATTTTCTCCATTATTATAGCTATTATAGGTTTATTTTTAATTAAAGAAGCTCCTGAAAGTAGAGCTGAAACCTCAGGAAAATTCAAATTTGATTATGCTGGGTTAATGATTTTTATTGTAGTAATGCTTGCTTTAAACGTTTTAATTAGTTTTGGCTCAGATTTAGGTTGGACAAGTCTTACATCTGCTATTTTAGCTGCCGTGGTAATCGTTGGCGTTATTGTCTTCATTAAAGTGGAGAAAAGTAAAGATGTTGTACTCATCGATTTCTCTTTATTTAAAAACAAACCCTATGCTGGTGCAACATTCTCGAACTTCTTACTAAATGCCATTGCAGGTACAATGGTTGTCGCTAATACGTATGTACAAATGGGAAGAGGCTTTAGCTCCTTCCAAGCAGGTATGTTATCCCTTGGTTACTTAGTGGCTGTTTTAGCCATGATTCGGGTTGGAGAGAAAATCTTACAAAAAGTTGGAGCCAAAAAACCAATGCTATGGGGAACAGTTATTACGACAATTGGTGTAGCAATAATGGGCTTTACATTCTTACCGGATTTACCATATACAATTGCTGTCTTTATCGGTTACGCGTTATTTGGTCTTGGTTTAGGGATATATGCAACTCCATCTACGGATACTTCGGTTTCAAATGCACCATCTAATAAAGTAGGAGAAGCTGCTGGTATTTATAAAATGGCAAGTTCACTAGGAAGTTCGTTTGGTGTCGCCATTTCCGCTACCGTTTATAGCGTCATGTCAGCAAATAATGTCGATGTCGGTGCAACTTGGGGTATTATTACTAACGTTATTTTTGGAGTATTAGCACTTCTTTCAATTTTCTTCATGGTCCCTAAAAATGCAGGTCAAGAAAATACTACTACAATAAAAAGACGCAAGACGCCTGCTATACAAAGATAAAAGTTTCACATCCTTTCGAAGTGAAGTAATGATCTTATAGTTAAATTAAAAAAGTAATTTATACCCTTGTCATTTCTAATGGTGACAAGGGTTTTTTAGTATTGGGTATAAATCGGAAATGAAGAAAAGCAAAATAAATTTTTATTAATATAAATTTAAGGTTCTTGGGCAAAATATCGATAACAATTACAAATTCTAGCGATAACTATACTGGAAGCTTGCACATATTGTTTAAATTCATCAGGAGGTTACATATATGCAATATGTTATTTCTATCTTGGGTATTCTTGTTGTATTATTTTTGGCTTGGGTAGTAAGTTCGAATCGTAAAAAAATAAAATTCAAACCCATTATCACGATGATTGTCATCCAAATCCTTTTATCACTATTACTATTAAATACAGAATTCGGCTTAATCATCATCAAGGGGATTGCAGCTATTTTTAACAAGTTGCTCGAATATGCAGCTGAAGGCGTTACCTTTGTATTTGGTGGCATTGCCAATGAGGGAGAAGCACCATTCTTTTTAACCGTATTACTACCAATTGTGTTTATTTCCGTATTAATTGGGATCCTTCAATATTTAAAGATTCTGCCATTCATCATGAGGGGGATTGGATATTTATTAAGTAAAGTGAATGGAATGGGGAAGCTGGAATCTTATAATGCGGTTGCCTCGTTGATGGTGGGACAATCTGAGGTTTTTATCACGCTAAAAAAACAACTGGGGATGCTTTCAAAACAACGTCTCTATACGCTTTGTGCTTCAGCAATGTCAACTGTATCCATGTCTATAGTTGGTGCGTATATGACAATGCTGGATCCAAAATATGTTGTCACAGCCCTAGTTTTAAATTTATTCGGCGGTTTTATTATAGCTTCTATAGTTAATCCCTATGAGGTAAAACCAAATGAAGATATTCTAGAAATACAAGCAACGGAAAAACAATCATTTTTCGAAATGATTGGTGAGTATATCCTTGATGGTTTTAAGGTTGCCATTATCGTTGGGGTCATGTTGATTGGGTTTATTGCTTTAGTAGCAGCATTCAATAATGTATTTGAGTTATTATTCACTATTTCCTTTCAACGTTTACTAGGCTATCTTTTTGCTCCAATTGCCTTCATAATGGGAATTCCTTTATCAGAGGCGGTTGATGCAGGAGCAATAATGGCAACTAAACTGGTGACGAATGAATTTGTCGCGATGTTGGATTTATCCGGTGGGGATTACCAATTTAGTGAACGAACAATGGGCATTCTTTCTGTATTTCTAGTTTCATTCGCCAACTTCTCATCCATCGGTATTATTGCTGGGGCAGTCAAAGGGCTGAATGAACAGCAAGGGAATGTCGTTGCCCGTTTTGGGTTGAAACTTTTATATGGTGCTACACTTGTAAGTATTCTTTCTGGTATCATTGTCAGTTTTATTTTATAAAAAGCACATGTTTTACAGCAATTTAATCATAATAAAAGGGATGCCTTAATACCAACCTCTCTTCGAAAATCCTCCATCGTAGGCTCTCCCTTCATTGCAATTTTTTATAGTAACCTTTTCGTAACCATCTGCATTTAATAAGAAATTTTCTCTTGTATGATCATTCATTCGCCTTAAGGATGCATAAAACGAATAAACGGATATAGGGAAGAATTACCACTCAATTAGAATAGGTAATTCTTTTTTTATTTTCTAAATGTATAGACAAAATGAAAAAATGCGCATATATTTTCCTTAAGGAAACTTTTATTCCCTATAGAAAAATTGGAGGTGTTGTTTATGAATAAAAGCGGGGGAAAACGCGTCAATGCAGAGTATAAGGAATTTGAAGAGGCCACTTCTTCTCCAACTAGGTTAGGGAGATTTTGGATGTTTCTCGGACCCGCCTTTATAGCTGGTGTTGCTTATATCGATCCTGGGAATTTTGCTACAAATATTAGTGCTGGGTCTGATTATGGCTATTTACTCCTTTGGGTTGTCCTTTTTTCAAATTTAATGGCGATCCTCATTCAATCATTATCTGCAAAATTGGGAATTGCTACTGGTAAAAATCTACCTGAAATATCAAAAGAAAATATGCCTAAGCCTGTTTCGATTGCAATGTGGATTCAAGGAGAACTCGTTGTAATTGCTACAGATCTTGCTGAGTTTATAGGGGCGGCATTAGGCTTGTACTTGTTATTTGGGATACCATTATTTACTGCAGCCATCATCTCTGCAATAGGATCTTTCATTATTCTAGAACTACAACGTCGTGGTGTCAGAACACTTGAGGCAGGAATAGCAGGGATGGTATTTATCGTTGTTATTGCTTTTGGATTACAAGTATTTTTTGCCCATCCAAATGCAAATGCTGTTTTACATGGACTCTTCACACCTAAATTTGAAGGTGTTGACAGTGTAATGTTAGCTGCAGGAATTTTAGGAGCAACCGTTATGCCACATGCTATCTATCTTCATTCCTCCTTAACACAAAAAAGAATTATTGGCCGTAATGAGCTTGAGAAGAAGAGCATTTTTCGCTTCGAATTCATCGATATTTTAATTGCAATGGTCATTGCAGGTACAGTAAATGCAAGTATGCTCATTGTCGCAGCAGCATTGTTTTTCGAAAATGGGCTAAGTATATCCAGTCTAGACATGGCATTTACTTATTTAGGTGAAATTATTGGACCATTTTCAGCGATTTTATTTGGCATTGCGTTATTATTTTCTGGAATTGCGAGTTCAACAGTTGGTACGATGTCAGGTGATGTTATTATGCAAGGATACATTAATCGCCGGATTCCTATTTATATAAGACGAACAATTACCATTATTCCTCCTCTCATTATTATTGCCATTGGTGTAGATTCAACACTTGCACTTGTCATCAGCCAAATTATCTTGTCTTTTGGTATTCCTTTTGCTTTAATACCCTTAATTATTTTTACAAGCAAGAAAAAAATTATGGGTAATCTCGTCAATCATAGAATTACAACTTTTGTTGCATGGATCATTGCTTTAGTTATCATTGCATTAAACATTTTTCTCCTTGCCCAAACCATCCTAAGTTTTTTTAACTAAATACAAAGGATTGTCCTTCAAGAATAAGAGGCACTGGCTACTAAAGAAATTCCCTTTAATAGTACAGTTTGCATAACATATCTAATAAGCGAAAAAATCTACCTTCCAATAAAATTGAAGGTAGATTTTCTATTATTACAATATTTGATTCAGAAATCTTTGTGTTCTTTCATGTTTTGGATTTGAAAAGATGTCACTTGGATGTCCTTCTTCAATAATATTTCCGTCTGCAAGCATGATGACTCGATCTGCTACTTCTTTCGCAAATCCCATTTCGTGTGTTACGATTACCATTGTCATCCCATCATTTGCGAGGTCCTTCATAACCTGAAGAACTTCACCAACTAATTCTGGATCTAAAGCAGAAGTTGGCTCATCAAAAAGCATTACTTTTGGTTCCATTGCTAAAGCTCTTGCAATTGCAACCCTCTGCTTTTGCCCGCCCGATAACTGTTCTGGATAGAAGTTAGCCTTATCCTCTAAGCCTACCTTTTTAAGTAACTCCATTGCTTTTGCACTTGCTTCACTTTTTGACTTTTTTCTAACATAAATTGGCGCTTCGATAATATTCTCAATGACTGTTTTATGTGGGAAAAGATTAAAGTGCTGGAACACCATTCCCACTTTTTCTCTTACTTTGTTTAAATCCGTTTTAGCTATATCTATTTTATCAGAATCAATGATAATTTCACCGCTTTGTGCAACTTCTAAATAATTTAGGCATCGTAGTAACGTACTTTTACCTGAACCACTTGCACCAATCAAAACAACTACTTCTTTCTCATTAATACTTAAGTTAATATTCTTTAAAACTTCAAGCTTACCATAGGATTTTGAAAGATTACGAATTTCAATCATGCAATACTAACCTCCTTAGGCTTGCTAACATCCATTTTCTGCTCAAGTCGTTTTGCAATCCAAGTGAAAATAAGCACGATGATTAAATAATAAATCCCAACAACAAAGTAAGTTTCAAATGGCATATAGTTTTCTCCTTGTACTCCAAGGGCTGTGTTATATAAATCTGTTACCGCAATATAAGCTACAAGAGAAGAATCTTTTAAGCCAATAATGAATTGATTTGCCAAGGACGGAATAGATCTTTTGAAAGCTTGAGGGAAAATAATTCTCCTCATAGCAAGCGAATAAGGCATCCCTAAAGATCTTGCCGCTTCCATTTGTCCACGATCAATTGATTGTACGGAACCTCTAAAAATTTCTGCAATGTAAGCACCGGAATGGACTCCCAATGCCAATGCCCCCGCTGTGAAGCTGTCTAAGTTAATAATATTGGCCAAGCCGTAATATAGAAACATAATTTGAACAATGAGAGGCGTTCCTCTAATAACCCCTATGTAAATATCAGCAATCCAATTCAGGATCTTGTTTGAAGAAATCTTAAAACTAGCAAAAATAAGTCCAATAATCAACGCAAACAACAAGGAAATAGCTGTTATCGCGATTGTTGTCCATGTAGCTTTTAAAAAGGCAAGTCCATGTTCACTGAAAATGCCGACGATGTTTTGTAAAAAAATCATGAGACCAGCCTCCTCCTTTTAAAGTGAGAGCGCCCAATAAAAGGCGCTTTCACGAATTCTAATATCTTTTACTCCATAATGTTAGTATTAAACCATTTCATACTAATCTCTTCGTACGTACCATCATCAATCATGGCTTGAAGTGCTTCATTAATTTTATCTGCAAGGTCAGTATTTCCTTCAACAACCCCTATACTAACGCGGTCCTCGTTTAATAAATCACCAATTTCCTTGATTTTTAAGCCTTTTTCATTTTGTGCACTAACACCAACGATTTTATCAGTGATTACTGCATCTACGCGTCCAAGTTCTAAATCTTGTAATGCATTCACGTCAACTGGGTATCCTTTCACCTTATCAGGAGAAGTTAATGTTTCCGCCATATCCTTCCAAGTACTTGCTTGAATAACACCAATTGTTTTACCTTGTAAGTCTTCTTTTGATTGAATATCCGTATTATTTTCTGCAACGAAAATCTGTGCACCTGATAGATAGTAAGGTTCAGTAAAATCAATTTGCTTATCACGTTCAGGTGTTGCAGTCATACTTCCGATAATCGCATCATATTTATTTGCCTTTAACCCTTGAATAATTGTTTCCCATGGATTTGTAACAGGGTTCGCTTCAAGTCCCAAGCGTTTTGCAATTTCAGTTCCGATTTCTACATCGAATCCAGTCAATTTACCATCCTTTTTAAAATTTAATGGTGGATACTGTCCTGTCATTGCAAAGGTTAATGATCCTTCTTTTACTAAACCATATTCAGATTCACTTGATTTTGTTTCTTTTGCTCCTTGGTCACTTTCCTTCGTGCCACATGCCGATAAAAGCAACAACATGGCTGCAACTAAAAAAATAGATAACTTTTTCATATGTATTCCTCCTTGAAAAAAAAACACTGCCGCTTTTATTTGACAGTGCTTTAAGTACACCCTCAGCTTTTGCATTTCTTAAGATAGTTCTCCACAATCCAAAGGAATTGTGACAGTTCTGCCCCTATTTGAGTACAGCCCCAGCCTTAATGAAAAAAAGTGATTTCATAAAGCTTCGGCGATTCATCCTTTCTCCTATTTTCATAGATTTCACTTAATCTCAAATAGAATACTTTTATAAACCGCGACCTCTACCTCACCTAATGCGAAAAGATGAGGATTTGATATAAAATTAATATAACTCCAACAATTATAGTAGAACTTTTCAAAAAATACAACATCTGTTCAGATAATTTAGACTACACTTGACGGGTTTTTTATCTTAAGTTACATTTTGATAGAATCATATACAAAAAAGGAGGCAGTCAAATGTTGAACTGTCGCGAAGATATATTGGCTTATACAAAAGAGCTTGTTAACATAGAAAGTATTGTAAATACAACTGGCGAAACAACAATCGCACAATCATTATTTAAGACTATTTCTTCATTACAATATTTCTCTAGTAATCCTGAATCAGTTGTATTAGAGAAGACCACTGACGATGATCAAGAACGATATAATGTTATGGCCTTTGTTAAGGGTAAAAAAGGGAAAAGTAACCGAACAATTATCTTAATGGGGCATATTGATACAGTTGGGATTGATGACTTCAACCAATTGAAAGAACATGCATGTTTCCCGGACGACCTAATGGAAGCATTAAAGAACGAGGAATTACCAACTTCTGCTAAGGAGCATTTAGAATCTGGAGACTGGTTATTTGGACGTGGCGTCCTTGATATGAAAAGTGGTGTTGCAAGCAACCTCTATCTATTAAAGTACTATTCTGAACATCCTGAAGAACTTGATGGCAACATAGTGTTGCTAGCAGAATGTGACGAGGAAGACGGTTCACATGGAGTCCTTTCCGCTTTAAAAGTCTTAAAAAAGTGGAAAAAGGAACATGGATTCGAATATATTGCAGCTATTAATTCTGACTTCGTTTCACCTCGCTTTGAAGGTGATGAAAATCGCTATATTTATAAAGGGACGGTAGGTAAACTATTGCCATCATTCTTTATTACTGGTGCAGAAACACATGTTGGTTCAGCTTTTGAAGGTTTAGATCCTAACTTTATTGCCGCCGAACTAACAAAACAAATCAATTATAATACAGAGCTTTCCAATGAAGCATATGGAGAAACGACAGTTCCACCTGTATCGTTAAAACAAACGGACTTAAAACCATCTTATACCGTTCAAACAGCATTATCTGCATATGTTTATTATAATTTCTTTATACATTCTTGGTCTCCTAAAGACGTACTGGCCAAACTAAAAGAACAGGCAATGATTGCTTTTAACAATGCGCTTACTACTTTTGAAGAAAGATATCGCAATTATAGTGAAATAAGTGGTGAACCATTTGTTTCAATTCCTTGGAAGCCGAGAGTTTTTACATATGAAGAAATGGAGCATTTATTATGTGAAGAAAACGGCGATGAGTTCATTGTACATATGAATGAATTCAAACAAAGTCTTCTGAAAAAATCAGAACTAGATACGCGCATGTTTGCTGCACGAGTTGTTGAAGAGGCCTGGAAATGGATGAAGGATAAAAGTCCAGCTATTATCTTGTTTTACTCTTCCCTATACTCACCAAGAATTGAATTGACAGGGAAAACAGATGATGAGCTGAAATTAATTAACGCTCTTGATCAAGCTGTAGAAACTATACAACCAGAATATCCACATCCAATTGTTACACGAAACTTCTTCCCATATATCTCTGATATGAGTTTTATGGCTTTAAGTGATGATGAAGATGGGATTAACGCTGTATCAAAAAACAACCCTGGTTGGGGCACAAAACATTATGTTGAGTTTCAAGATATCAGAGATATTAATGTACCTGTTGTTAATATCGGTCCATACGGTTTGGATGCTCACAAAAAGCTTGAAAGAATGGAAATGAAATATTCCCTTGAAATAGTACCTAATATAACAAATCAAGTTATTCAAAATTTACTAAGTAAAGAATAATAATTAACATATAATTGTGCCAGTCGCTTCTCAATCGATACCGATTTATTCGGTAACAACGAGTAGTGACTGGCACATTTTTTAATCTTTACCGCCCCATAATCTCTAGCAAGAACCATAATTTTTTACATTCATACTATACAAGAAGTGCTTAAATACTGGTCTCAAGTTGGAGGCGCAAATTCCCACACATTTTAAAATGTTTATCCCCTCTTCCCTTAAAAATAAATAAGAAGGTGGTCATTATTCAAAATTCGAAGTATCTAGATTTTTTGTCTAAACTCGGTATTGAGGGTGCACACCCTGGAGGTATTAATTTAACAAAGGAAATATTCAATAGGGAGAACATTAACAGAACTTCTCACATTCTAGATGTAGGTTGTGGTACTGGGCAAACAGCAGCCTACTTAGCTCACAAATATGGAGCAAAAGTAACTGGTATAGATATTAACCCGACAATGGTTGAAAAAGCTAAAAGAAGAATGAAGAAAAGTCATCTATCTGTAAACATAATCCAAGGCTCAGTAGAAAAAATGCCATTCCCTGATCATCATTTTGACTTTATTGTCTCTGAATCTGTTCTTTCTTTTGTAAATAAGCCAAGTGCTCTTAAAGAAATCTATCGGGTATTAAAGAACGGTGGGCGTTTAATTGCAATTGAACAAACAATTACACAGTCACTAAAGGAGAAGGCAGTTAACGAAATCAAACAATTTTATGGATTTCCTTCCCTGACCAAGGAAGAAGAATGGGTGGCATTAATAAAAGAGGCAGGTTTTGAGGAAATTCGTATAGAAAAAAGTATATCCATTAAATCGGCTACGAATTTCAATTATTCAGGCGAAATTGAGCCAGATCTTTATGAAATTTTAGAGAAACATTATGATCTCACCTTTAAATATCAGGAAATATTAGGCTATAGAATTTACTTATGTACAAAGAAGATTTAGTTGGTGCAATCGAAGCACAAGGTACTACACCTCGTAGACTAACAGACTTAATTGGCTCATTATCTGATTTGACTTCAGGTAGTGGAGATAAAGGAACACCAATTGTCTATATTCAAGGTTACTTTGATAATTTTACAAAATAAGAGTTACAAAAAGGGGGAGATTAGATATCTTCCCCCCTTTGGCATTTATTCAATTATTGTACATCTAGTAAAGAAAATCTTATTCAATATCTTTTGTCCATTCAGCAACTTTCGCTTCATTTTCTTCAATCCATTTTTTTGCGGCATCTTTAGGATCCATGCCTTCCATAATATCATACATAACACTTTCTATATCTTCTGTAGTCCAATAGAAGTTATCTAGAACAGTATATGCCCCTGGATTGTCTTCTTTAAATCCTTTACGTGCAAATGTACCGATATATTCCTCAGTCCCATATATCCCTTCAGGATCATCTAAATATTTCAAGTCAAATGCGTTAAATTTCCAGTGCGGAGACCAACCTGTTACGATAATTTCCTCTCCGTTCTCAATCGCTTTCTTTAGAGCTCCTGTCATCGCTACTGAAGATGAAGTAAGTACAGTCCAGTCTTCAAGATTAGGATAGACTTTATACGCATCTTCTGTAGCTTTGGTCATATTTGCCCCTGGATCAATACCCGTTATAGTTTTGTCCGCTTCATCTGTTAAATCTTCGATAGAGTCTACATCCATATAACTAGGAACGACCATTCCAATCTTTCCACCTTCTAGATTTACACCTAAATCATCTATTTGGTCTTTATATTTCTCCACTTGTGGTGCATGCGTTTGTGGTAGCCAAGCCGATACCATGCCGTCTACCTTCCCATTAGCAAGAGATTCCCACATAATCCCGTTATCTAAAGGTGTTAGTGTTACATCATATCCTAAATCCTCCAGAACTTGTCCTACTACATGTGTAGAGGCAACTTCTGTTTCCCATTCAACATAAGCTAAATTCACAGCTTTACTTTTAGTAGCTTCAGCATCAGAGCCACACGCAGCTAATAATAAACTGACTACTAAAGCCAATCCGAGCATATATAATCTACCGAATTTCATAAAATCTCCCTTTCCTATAACCTAGTTTTCTTTTTCTAAAATAGAATGAATTATATGAAAAAAGTAACAACTTAAATTCTATAAGGAGTTGTTACTTTTGTCAAATTCGCAAAGAATCCAGATGATCAGAGTTTTTGGGAGACAATGCGGTTTAAAAAGTTCATAGGACTTAAATTAGTAACTTAAATTTCATTATCTACAAATCAATTAATTTATATAGATATGAAAATTTTTAAACATGTTTGTTGAATACTTTCAATTATCGGATTAACAGTATCTGTTATTGGAAATTCCTATTATGATAATATTAGTAGTATATAGAATCTTTAGAATGGAGCTTGCTTATGGATAAGAAAGCTATTTCAGCTTGGGATGTAGCTCGACTTGCCAATGTATCGCAGTCGACCGTATCACGGGTTTTCACTCCAGGTGCTAGTGTTTCTGAAAAGACTAGAGAACGGGTTTTAAAAGTTGCAGAAGAATTAAATTATAGCCCAAATGCGTTAGCTAGGAGTTTAACAAAACAAAAAACTAATATGGTAGGACTAGCAATGAAAGATATACAAAATCCTTTCTATCATGAAGTCTTAGGAATGTTTTCAAAGAAATTACGTGCAAAGGGATATAAAATTCTATTTTTGTATACTGAAAATGAAGAAATTCAACAAGAAGAGCTAAATCAATTTTTAGAGTACAACGTAGAAGGAATTATTGTTACAGATGCAGTTATTTCCTCCAATATTGTTACTAAAATTTACAATCATAATATACCAATTGCATTGTTTAATCGGTATGACAAAAATATCCCTTGTAGTTCTGTATCCTGTGATAATGTTTCAGCAGCCAGGGATATAGCAGCCTATCTATATGATAAAGGAATGAAGGACATTGTTTTTATAACCGGCAAAAGAAATACGTCTACGAATCAAGAGCGTGAATTTGGATTTACTGAATTTTTTAACTCTAAGGGTATACAGATTACGGCCCTTGAAGGAGACTATACATATGAAAGGGCCTTCCACCTTACAAAAAAAATGATAGAAGATGGACATCAACCCCAAGCTATTTTTGGAGCAAATGACATTACAGCAATTGGCGCATTGGATGCCTTACGTGAAAAGAAAATAGCTGTACCTGAAGAGACTGTTGTAATTGGATTTGATAATATAAAAATGGCTTCTTGGCCTTCTTATATGCTTTCTACTTGGGCACAACCCATTGAGCAAATGGTAGATGAAACTATTAATTTACTTATAACTAAAACAAAAAGTGCCCCTTTCCAAACTGTAAAATTAAAAGGGCAATTTATCCATCGAGATACAACTATTGTAAAATAGTGTTGACACGTAAAAGCGCTTTCATTTAACATCTTATTAAAGCTATTATAAAAATAGCTTTTCTAATTTTTGAAAATTTGCATACGTATGCATTTCCAAACTAACAAATATCATTTATAGATTAATTGAGTCTATTTACACATTTTTGCATACGTATGCATTATAGGGGGAGAGTTTATAATGGCGGTTTATTTAAAAAAAGGTAAAGTTCAAGAGGATATTCAGAAAGATGATGCAAAGGTTTCCGAAATTGTTCGATCAACTATCCAAATGGTTGAAGAAAGTGGAGATCAAGCAATTAGAAGTCTCTCAGAGAAATTTGATAACTGGAGCCCAGAGAGTTTCCGTTTATCTGAACAACAAATTAAGGAAATTTGCAATTCTATTCCTGAACAAACTGTAAAAGATATCGAATTTGCTCAAAATAACATCCGTAAATTTGCTGAAATTCAACTTTCATCATTAAAAGATGTGGAAGAAGAAACGATGCCAGGAGTGATTCTTGGTCATAAGAACATTCCTGTAAATAGTGTTGGTTGTTATATTCCTGGTGGGCGTTATCCAATGGTTGCTTCAGCACATATGAGTGTATTAACAGCAAAAGTAGCTGGAGTAAAACGAGTTATTGCATGTACTCCTCCAATTAATGGGGAGATCCCAGCAGCAACTGTCTATGCAATGCATAAGGCTGGCGCAGACGAAATTTACATACTAGGTGGAATCCAAGCAATGGCTGGAATGGCGATTGGTACTGAAACAATTGAACCAGTAGATATGATTGTTGGGCCAGGTAATGCATTTGTTGCCGAAGCGAAACGTCAACTATTCGGTCGTGTTGGTATTGACCTATTTGCTGGACCAACTGAAACTTTAGTTGTTGCGGATGAAACAAGTGATCCAGAAATGATTGCAACTGATATTTTAGGTCAGGGAGAACATGGTCCAACATCTCCAGGTGCACTTATTACAACTTCTCGTCATATCGCTGAGGAAACAGTTAAAGAAATCAAACGTCAGCTTGAGATTTTACCAACTGCCGATATCGCTAGAGTTTCATGGGAAGATTATGGACAAATTATCCTTGTTGAAAATGAAGAAGAAGCACTTAAGGAAGCAGATCGTTTAGCATTTGAGCACGTTGAAATTTTAACAAAAAATCCTGATTACTTCTTAGAAAACATGACAAACTACGGCTGCTTATTCTTAGGGCCAGAAACAAATGTTGCTTATGGGGACAAAGTAATTGGGACAAACCACACTTTACCAACAAAAGGTGCAGCAAGATACACTGGAGGACTTTGGGTAGGTAAATTCATAAAAACAGTTACCTATCAAAAGGTTACTTCCAAAAAACAAAGTGCTATGATTGGAGAATATGCTGCACGTCTTTGTCAACTTGAAAACTTTGCAGGACATGCAGAGCAAGCACTACTTCGCGTTCGTAAATATGGTAAGAGTGATGAATAATTCATCACTTTGTGTGAGCAGGTGACCAATATGATAAGTATGATAGGTTTAATCGGCGGTTTAGTATTATTAACTGTTTTAGTTATGCGAGGCATGAACTTACTAGTAGTTGCTCCACTTTCAGCTGTTGTAGTTGCCTTGCTTAATGGTTTACCCTTGTTTCCTCAACTTGCTGGTGAAGGAGAAATAGATTTTGTTACTAGTTATATGAATGGATTTTCTGGGTTTATTACTTCTTGGTACCTAATGTTTTTAGCTGGTGCAATTTTCGGTAAGGTAATGGAAGATAGCGGTGCAGCAGACAGTGTTTCCAACTGGATTGTAACTAAAATTGGAATAAAAAATGCTGTACTTGCAGTTGTACTAGCCTGTGCAGTATTAACCTATGGTGGTGTTAGTCTTTTTGTTGTTGCTTTTGCAGTTTATCCAATGGCGGTAAGCTTATTTAAAGAAGCAAATTTACCTAGAAGATTTATACCAGCTGCATTAGCTTTCGGTTCAACGACATTTACTATGACATCAGCTGGGTCTCCAGAAATTCAAAACTGGATTCCTATTCCTTTCTTGGGAACTAATCCATACGCAGGCTGGGAAGTTAGTTTAATAGTTGCAATTTTTATTCTTATTTTTGGTTATTGGTGGTTAATGAAAATTATCCGTAGAGCTGTTAAGAATGGCGAGCATTTTATTGAACGTGAGACAGACAATAAAGAAATTAGAACAAATTTACCTCATCCAATAGTTAGCTTAATTCCATTACTTTCTGTTCTAATAGTATCTTTTGTTTTCCATGATTCTCTAAGTCAATCTGCACTTATAATAGCATTGCTTAGTGGGATTATTACAACTTGGATATTTAACAGAAAATATTTCAGAAATTTCTGGAAAGCAGTTGGAGAAGGTACTACAGGAGCTTTAATTGCTATAGGAAATACAGCAGCTGTTGTTGGATTTGGTGGCGTAGCGAAAGTTACTCCTGCTTTTGAAACAGCAGTTGAATTTATGACAAGTATACCAGGAGATCCCTTAATCGGCGGAGCTGTTGCAGTAATTGTTATCGCTGGTTTGACTGGTTCTTCATCAGGTGGACAATCAATTGCATTACCAATTCTCGGACCACACTACCTAGATATGGGGGTTAACGCTGAAGCACTTCATAGAACGGTTTCCCTTTCATCAGGAACACTCGATTCCTTACCACATGGTGGCTATGCCGTAACGACTATTCGCGCGATTGCCGGTGAAACACATAAGAGCGCATATCCAGCATTCTTCTGTCTAGTTGTTCTTGTTCCACTTATTGCCGTAATACTCGCAGTTGCATTATTCTCACTAGGATTTGGAATTTAACACTTAAAAATATGACAATTAGTGCTTATACTAATTGTCATATTTTTTGAATTTCATCGGTCTCATTTATTTATGATACGGTTCACCTTTTATAATTCTAAAACTTCGATAGATTTGTTCAACTAAAACAAGCTTCATTAATTGGTGAGGCAATGTCATCTTTCCGAAGCTCAGCTTGTCATCCGCGCGTTTAAGAACATCTTCATGAAGGCCAAGCGAACCACCAATAATAAAGGCAATTTTACTTGTCCCATACGTCATCAATGATTCAATATTCTCCGCTAATTCTTCTGATGATTTCACTTTTCCATCTATAGCTAGTGCAATTACATGCACTCCATCATTGATTTTGGCTAGTATTCGTTCGCCTTCTTTACGCTTTACAATATCCATTTCTGCTTCACTTAATTGCTCTGGTGCTTTTTCATCTGCCACTTCTACTAGATCAATCTTGGCATAGCTTCCGAGCCGTTTAACATATTCATCGATTCCCATTTTCAAGTATTTCTCTTTTAACTTTCCTACCGAAATGATTGTTATATTCAATTAAAATCCACCTTTTTAGTTCATTCATAGGAATATGTTTAATCGTGATAACTCTGTGGTATATTACAAATAACTCTAATACGTAATAGGCTAAGTAACGTTGAATTGGGTGGATATGTTTTTTTCACATTATTAACAAATTACATTCCACACCATATCAAATTTAATTGCAGTTTCTACTCCGTTAAAATCCCCTAACATATATTGAAGTTATACAACTTCTAGATTCAGAAAATTAGGCTATTAACATTTTATCCACGCTTACATTTCATTTACAAACAACTTATCCACAAAAGTTATACACATATCCACAAACCCATTCTATATATTGTGTAAATTTATTTTGTCGATACAATATATTCGGCAGGCTCTTCACAATAAGAACACTTTGTGGATAACTTTTCTTCCTCTTTCAGTTTATCCATTATTGGAAACTCCATTGTCTCTACAACAAACATGTCCAATGCGTGATTTATATGAGTTTCGCAGCTATACTTTTTCATTTTTTATATGCTCCTTACTTTCTGAAATTTCCACAAACTTATTCACAATTTAATCAATGTTATCCACAACCCATTGTAACAAACAAAAAACGAGTAAGAAAGAAAGGACTTTTCTTCCACCACTCGTCTGAATAACTTTTTAATAAGTTATCCACAATTTGTTCATACTCCTCAATACATAACAGATTTTATAATGTTGTATGATCAGTTAAAGTTAGCTCTATTTCTACAATTTTACCTTGGCGATAAACTTTAATGTTCATTTTGCTGCCAATCTCTTTTTCATTATATAAATGTTTACGCAAATCAATTGAGTTTTCAATTTTCTTGCCATCCATTTCTACAATAACATCATATTGTTCAACACCTGCACTGTCGGCAGCTGAACCGTTTACCACTTCATTAACCACGACACCTGTAGTCACTTCTTTAGGAAGTTTTAATGTTTGTTGTTGATAGAATGCAGGCACATCAGTTAAATCTAATAGTGAAATCCCCATTTGTGGTCTTATTACTTCACCATTTGCTTCAATCTCCTCAATAATTGGAATAACTGAATTAATTGGAATAGAGAAACCTAATCCCTCAACAGATGATTCCGCAATCTTCATTGAGTTAATACCAACTAATTCCCCTGCAATATTAATTAAAGCCCCACCACTATTCCCTGGGTTTATGGCAGCATCTGTTTGCAATACTTCTGTCTGCCAATCTTCTGTACCATCAGAATTTAAATCAACTGGTACAGAACGATCTTTACCGGAAATAACACCTGTCGTAACAGAACCATAAAACTCTAAACCAAGCGGGTTCCCTATAGCAATGACTGTTTCACCTTGTTTTAATACGTCTGAGTTCCCAAACTTGGCCACGGTTTTAATACTTTCACTATCAATAGCTACAACTGCTAAGTCTGTCCAAATATCACTACCTACCAGTTTTGCCTCTTTTTTTGTCCCATCGTTTAGTGTTACTTCAAGTTGTTTCGCACCTTCTACAACATGGTTGTTTGTTACAACAAACGCCGTGTCTCCTTCTATTTTATATATAACACCTGATCCACTACCGGCTTCTTGTGTTGTAGATTGTCTTGTCCAGAAATCAGATACCTCTTGAATGTTTGTGATTCCAACTACTGCATCTGATACTTCGTCTACAGCTTTTGTAATATCAGTTGTTACTTCTGTAGCAGTTTGATCTATTGTTGTAGCTGGTTCACTTTTATTTGCATTATTATTTGTTCCACCTGGAAGCTGGTTCACCATAGAAGGGAGCAACAACCATACTAAAAGTGCCCCCACAATTACACCGGCTACCCCACTCATAAAATAGCCGGCTTTATTACCTCCACCCGATTTTTTAGTGCGTCTTTTATTTTCTTCTTCCTCTTCTCGCTTTAACCTTTCTTGTAAAGGAGAGATTGGACTACTTTGATTATCTGATTGTGAATTATATTTATTCTGTTCATCCTCATTATAATAACTCATTATATTTTCTCCATCCTTTCTACCTCTTATTGACATTATGATACAATTCGAACATTAAAATTACATGAAAATTAAATAAAACCAAAATAAAAAAGACCCTGCGGAATTTTTATTTCCACAAAGTCTTATTATTTATATTTGTTTTTTAAACTGGTACAAGCATCGTTGGTTCTTCTGCATCCGTATCATGTAAATGAACAAATTCACCAGCAATGATGCCACAGGATTGTAATGTTTGCTCAACCGTCATTCTAGCTAAATCTTTCATATTATTATCTTTACTTAAATGTGATAAATAGATTTGAGTTGGCTTTTCAAACACCACTTCACTCATCGCAACTGCCGCGTCCTCATTTGAAACATGGCCGACATCACTTAAAATGCGGCGCTTTATCGACCATGGATAACGTCCCATTTGGAGCATACCTATGTCATGGTTACTTTCAAAAACGAAAGAATCAGCACCACGAATATGTCCCTTCATACGGTCACTGACATAACCAGTATCAGTAATTAATACAAGTTTGCGGTTATTTTCATGGAAAGCATAAAACATCGGGTCTGCAGCATCATGAGAAACTGCAAAAGATTGAATATCTATTGAACCAAACGATTGAACTGTTTCCATATTAAATAAAAAACGTTGGTCTTCCGGGATATTCCCAATATGACCGTCCATCGCCTTCCACGTTTTTTCATTTGCATAAATTGGTACTTTGTATTTTCGAGCAACGACGCCTAGTCCTTTTATGTGGTCACTATGTTCATGTGTAACCAAAATTCCGGATAACTTTTTCATATCACGATCAATTTTAGCAAAAAGTTGTTCTATTTTCTTACCACTTAATCCAACGTCGACTAAAAAGGCATGCTCGTCATTTTCTACATATATGGCATTTCCCGAACTGCCACTTGCTAAAACACTAAATCGCATAGTAACTACTCCCTATTTTCTACTTCTTCGATTTCTTCGACATTCACCGTATCTAAATTTACATCAATAACTTTTCCTTCAACAGCATCAACGAAGTATTCCTCTTGATTGCCATTTTCGCTTTCAACACGTATATCCCATGTTGGCACAAATACTTGGGTTTGTGTTAGTTGCACAAGTGTTGAATACCCTAATTTCATTTGAGTAATACGTGAGTTTGGTTTTAACAATTGCTTTGCATATAATGTTTGGATTACTTGTAGAGGAGATAACAGATTTTCCTTTTTCTCATTCTCTTCTAACCCTTCTAACATCGTTTGTTCGTACAGATATACTTCACCTTGCTCATTCCAATAAATTGTTACAATGCCGTTAATGTTGTAGTAAATTGTACGTTCATTTATACGTTGAAAGAATGTTGCTACCCTTTTTTCATGGTCAATTTCCCATAAAACGTAGGATGCCCCCTCTGAAACATTAGACTGTAAAAACTCTTTGTAACTTGCCTCGTCATCTAAATTGCGAAGCTTTACCGGTTTCTCCAATGTCACAATAAGCTTATTTTCATTTTCAACCTTAACCTTTTGATTACGATTTGATGGTAAAGCTGCTTCTTCAAAGTTTTTAACTTTTCCAGATAAATAAGCTGCAGTGTCTATATTATTTGGTAATGCTACATAAGTAATATTATCATTTCTTAACTTTGCTTCAATTGTTTCTTCACCTAATATTTCTACCTTCTCCGCCTCAGTATGTCGATTTAGGTAAAGAGAATATAGAAATAAATCCAAAATGAGAAACACGAAGATGAAGATAGATTTCGATCTACTCCAATCCATCTTCCACCCCTCCTAGTAACTCTGGCGTAACACGAGTCCAACTTCCATTTTGAATAATAAACCAGCTTGGTTCTAACGTATGAAGAAGTTCATTTTCATTTTTAACTAAATAATATCCTACTAAAATCTCATCAATTGAGGACATCTTTATATCAGACCCTTTAATTAACTCAATCATTTCTAGCCCGGATGGTAATTGGACTTTCTTTTTTTCTGAAATATCCATATCTAATAAATAATATGGACGTCGATAACTGAAGATTTGATTTTCCCCCCACGTAGTTGAAATACGTGTAGAAGTTACTGAGCTAAATACTGGTAGACCTTCCATAAACAATTGGTATTCTGTTATATGTCGTCCTACATTAATGTAACTGTAGCGGTAGTCACCTGTGAACCCTCCATGGTCATTAACATAATCAAAACTATCATAAAGCAAGTCTGAGTTAGGAATTTCAAGGAAGCTTTCTGTTTTTGGATATACATAATGAATAGTTTTATTCTTTTTATCGACAGTCATGATTGACCGGGCGTCTGTATATTTTTCTGAGTCAGAACTATCAACACTTTTCTTTGCAATACTTGGATCAGTAAAAAGTGCCTCCTTAAAAAGCTCTGGTGAAATATCATCTATATAGTAAGTAAACTGTGTAAATTTCTCATCAATCCCAGACACATATAAAGATAATTCATTTTCACGGAAAATCTCATTGTATGCTACGCTATTTTCAGTTGCACTTGCAATATTTGAGTAGAAATAATTAGGGCTTATTGTAATAGTCGTACTGTAAAGTGTCCGATTTTTTTCACTGACCAAAAATAATTGTAATGTATTGCGTGCATCAAGCTTACTCCAATCGATGATTAGATGATCGAATGTCATATTTGGTAAATCATCTTGTTCAAAATGTAAGATTGACTGAAAAGTTTTAATTGGGACCTCCCCCGAAAAGAAGAGAGTCATACGGTTATTTGTACGAACCATATCATTGATTTTTCCATCAGTAAGATTACTTTGTAAAAATTCTAGTTTGGATGCATTCCAGCTTGAAAGGCTAGTCATCATCTTATTAATTGATGAAGTGGATACTGTCCCCCTCCAAAAACCATCTTCCCTAAGAACAATTCGATATGGTTTGATAATATCATTGATTTTTTTTTGTTCACCTACTGTTACTCGATCGACTTGTGTCTCATCAATATATTGATAGTTTGGTGTGTAGCTCCAAATAGTGAACGTTAAAATAAGACTAAGCACCACTAGGAGGAAAAGAACAATAGATTTTATTTGTTCAAGATGCTTCACTCCCAATCACCCACCTCATCTAATTCATCCAATTCAAATGGTAATGTGAAGAAAATGGTTGTCCCTTCACCTAACTCACTTTCAGCCCATATTTTACCACCATGTGCTGCGATCATTTCCTTTGCAATAGCTAAGCCTAAACCAGTTCCTCCCATAGCACGGGACCGCGCTCGATCTACTCGATAAAAACGATCAAAAATACGACTTAGATTCTCTTTTGGAATACCCATTCCATCATCTGAGACCATCACTTTTAACATATTTTCTTGTACGGTAAACCCAAATCGAATATTCCCACCATCTGGCGAATATTTTAGTGCATTTGAAATGATATTATCAATTACTTGTGTAAGCTTATCAGTATCAATATCAACAAAATAGGTTGTTTCTGGTATATAACGAATGAATTGAACATCTTGGGATTTTGACATTTCAAAACGATCAATGATGCGATTGAAGAACATATTAAACTCAACAAGTTCCTTATTTAACTTATAATCTCGACTATCCATTTTAGATAAGTTTAGTAAATCATTAACAAGCCGAATCATTCGTTCAGTTTCTGTTTGAGTTACATTTAAAAATGAAGGGGCAATATTTTCATCTTTCCAAGCTCCGTCTGATAATGCTTCTAAATAACTTCGCATCGTTGTAAGAGGCGTTCTTAATTCATGCGATACGTTGGCAACGAACTCACGGCGTTCCATTTCGATTTTTTGTTGCTCCGTAATATCATGTAATACCGTGATTAACCCATTAACAAAACCTGTTTCCTTTTGAATCACTGAAAAACTTGCACGTAGGATAAAGTTTATATCCGGTGTACTGAAATCTAGGTTAATCGGGTCTTTCATATTAATAAGGTCTTCAAAACTATATTCCTTATCAAGACCCAAAACAGAGGCAATAGGGCGATTTAACGTCTCTTCACGTAAAACATTCAATAAACTTAACGCAGGTTCATTGATTAAAATAATTTTACCTTTTCGATCAGTTGCAATAACCCCATCTGTCATATTACTTAGTACCGAAGTAAGCTTACGTCGCTCTGCTTCTGTAGTAGAAGTTGCTTCCTGTAATCGGTTGGTTAAATGATTAAAGGAAATCGCTAGTTGACCAATTTCATCATTACCATACACCCGAACCTTACGTGAAAAGTTCCCCCTCGCCATTGCTTGTGCCTGTCTACGCATATCTAAAATAGGTCTTGTTATTGTTCTTGCAATCAAGATACCCAAAATAATAGTAATAGCAAGAGAAATAGCTGTTCCACCAGCAAAAATCCGGTTAATTTCACCCATTTGTTCAAATACTTTTTCGATGTTCGACTCAATATAAATAGCACCTATTACATCGCCATCTGGTCCAACAGTGTTAAAAACTGGAGTGGCCAAAATCCAAACGCGTTTTCGAGTCTCTGTATCAAGGGCAATTTTATCTGAATATGTTTCTGTTGAAATGGATTTCGGTGCTACATCATCATTCGAACGTTGGCCAACAATGGACTTACTTTCAATCTCAGATGTTGCTAATACTTTATTACGATTATCAACTACACGGATTTCATTTACATCTCCTGTAGAGAATTCACGTAAAATCATCGTTAAGCTTTGCTCTAATGAAAGAGGGGCATCATCGTGGTCCTTTAACATCTCTTCTCGAATACTATATTGTACTAAATCGATTCGTTCAAAAATGGACCGTTGGAAGTTTTCCTTTAAATTGTCTTCCAGCTGATTTGAAAAATAGAGCCCAATAATTTGTAAAGCTATAATAATTAAAAGTACATATATTAAAACAAGTTTTACATGAATGGATTTAAAAAAACTTACTTTACGCATTCAATTTACTCCTGTTCAGGATTTCGTAAATAATAGCCTACTCCTCGGCGAGTTACAATCCAATTTGGATGACTTGGATTATCTTCTATTTTTTCACGGAGACGTCTAATTGTTACATCAACTGTACGAACATCTCCAAAATAATCATAGCCCCATACTGTTTGTAATAGGTGTTCTCTAGTCATGACTTGTCCGATATGCTTTGCCAAGTAGTGAAGCAATTCAAACTCACGATGTGTTAACTCAATTGTTTCACCACGTTTTAACACTAAGTATGCGTCCGGTTGAATAGTTAGTGACCCGACGACAATATCATTGGATTCTTCTTTTACCTCTTCAGCTTGGTTAGAAACTTGTAATCGTCGCATATTAGCTTTAACTCTTGCAATTAACTCACGTGTACTAAATGGTTTTGTTACATAGTCATCCGCGCCCATTTCTAATCCAAGGACCTTATCAATTTCAGAACCTTTTGCCGTAAGCATAATAATTGGAAAATCATATTTTTTTCTAACTTCACGGCAAACTTCCATACCATCTCTTTTTGGTAGCATGATATCAAGTAACATTAAATCTGGTTGCTGTTCTTCTATTTTCTCTAATGCTTCATCACCGTCATAAGCACAGATGACTTGGTATCCTTCTTTTACTAGATTAAATTGTAAAATATCTGCAATCGGTTTCTCATCATCAACTACTAATATTGTTTTATTCATAAAATTAACTCTCCTTTAACTTTTGGGATGATCTATTTATCAAGCTTAATTTATATTTTTACTACTACTAACTCTATCACGCTTTATGAATCAATGCATGGTTCAGATATAGTATATCTGATTATTTTCTGGGAAATTATCCTCGACAGAATTCGTCACCTATACTTCATTAAAAGTAAAAAGACAGCCCTAAAAAAGTTCGGACTGTCTTAGATATTTGTTAATTTAATAATGATAGAGGATTCACATATGATCCATTTTTATGAACTTCAAAGTGTAAGTGAATTCCTGTAGAATTACCCGTTGTACCCATTATACCAATGACAGATCCTTGGGGTACAACTTGTCCAACAGATACGTCTATTTGCGATAAATGAGCATATACTGTTTCGTAGCCATTATTATGATTTATTACGATTTTATTACCGTATGAACCATCCCAACCTGTAAATGTTACGACGCCATTATCTGCCGCCTTAATATTATAGTTAGATGGACGGGCAATATCAATTCCTTGATGGAATGCGCCCCATCGTTCACCCATTCCACTAGAGATGTAGCCTCCAGCAGTAGGCCAATTAAAGCTCCCTAGTCCTCGCGATGAAATAACTTTTGAACCAACAACTGTAATAGAATCTTTAGGCTCCGAAAGAATTGTTTCATCTGTTACATTCTTTTGAGTCCGGTTTCCATTCACTTCTTTTATTAAATAAGAGACTTCCTTCTTACCGTAAGCCCCTTCTTGTTTAACAACCTTTTCGCCTTTAAACATATCTGGGTCTTCTTTAACGACCTTTTCAAAACTTATATTTTGGATCCTTGACTTTTCATAAACTACTTCAACATTTACTAATGGTTTTTCGACCGTTACATTAATTTCTTGACCAATCTGTAAAAGGGAGTCTGCAGTTAAATTAGGATTTAACTTAAGAAGCTCTTTTGTGGTTAAGCTATGGTCTCGTGCAATACTTCCTAACACATCACCCGATTTCACCTTATATGTTTCTTCTTCTAAAGAGCCAGTTTTTAATACTTTTACAGCTTCTTTAGGTGTTAAGATTTTTGCCGGATTTATTTTTGTAGAATCACCAGACACTTTTTCAATTAGTTCAAGTTCATGTACTCGAGTTTCACCATTTTTTAATTTAGGTAATTCACCTTGAACAAGTTCGTTCGCTTCTAATTCTTTTAATTGCTTTTCAGACACATACTCTAATTTTAATAGACGAATTGCTTCATCATATTCACTTAAGTCTTTTAGATAAGCAACTGGCTTACCATCTACTTGTAAGGCAAAGGCGTCTACTTGAACAGTAAGTTCTTTATTTAGTTGATCTAATGTTTTTGAATCATTTGTTACGGGATTAAATGCTTGTTCAGGAATAATTGAAAGATTAGACTTTGCATCGATAGAATACTCTTTGTACTTCTTACTAGCTTCTGATTCTTTTTCCTCTACAATTTTTTGAACAGCATCTGTATCAGATACAGCCCCAATATATGAATCTCCAACATAAATATGATAGATTTTTTGAATTGATTCTTCAGCGTTACTTTCATGAACAAATCCTAAAGTCAATGTAAGCGTAGAAAATAAAGCTGTAGCTGCTATTTTTTTTATAAGGTTATTTTTATTCTTAATAAGACTCAAAGTATTGTGTTGCTTTGTAAAGTCTTTCTTGATGTTCCGTTTCGAACTCATAATAAAGCCCCTTCCAAAGTCTCTCCTTGCTAGGAATAGTTTCCACTGACAATTTTACACCACTTTAATGTACCATAATATCTATTTTAAAAGGACAGCTTGAGTCTTTTGTAATGAAAATGTATTATTTGCTCCTTTCTTGTCATATTTCACGAAATTAGAACTACTTATTTAAAAAATGTAATATTAGCAGAACTGTTCTATTAACAATCTATTATCTTAAATGGACTTTATATATTTAATTGTTAATAGAAGAGAAGTTCGTTTATGGTTGAATTCAAAAAGTTACTAGATTTTGATTATTTATTGATAATTTGTCGAAAATTAATGAATCCAATCTAGTAATATTTCCTTTGATAGACTTATATAATTAACTAATAAAGTTAATTATTCTTTCTATTAAGTTCTATTACTTCTTATAACTAATTTTAAACAATCCAAAATAGAATGGGGAAATCTTATGAGTAGTAATACCGTTCATACACACCCGTCTGCCCTAAGGAAAACAAAAGTTAGCCAAATAGTTAGTCGGGTTGTGATGACTATTGTGGGCGCCGATATTATGGCAGTTGCACTCGAACTCTTTTTAGTACCAAATAACGTGATGGACGGCGGTATTGTCGGAGTTTCTATTATCTTATATCACTTAGTTGAGCAACCTCTTGGTCTTTTCATCTTTCTATTAAACCTCCCTTTTATCTTCCTTGGTTATAAACAAATAGGAAAAACATTCGCTCTAACCACAGCTCTTGGAATTACTGTACTTTCAATTACTACTGTCCTGTTACATCACATTAAACCATTCACAAGTGATTTATTATTGGCGACAATCTTTGGTGGAATATTACTAGGGATTGGAGTCGGTACAGTTATTCGATTTGGAGGGTGTCTTGATGGCACTGAAGTATTAGCAATACTCTTTAATAAGAAGCTTCCTTTCTCTGTCGGAGAGATTATCCTATTTATTAACCTGCTAATTTTTACAGTTGCAGGCTTTGTATTTACATGGGAAGAAGCAATGTACTCAATTGTTGCCTATTATATTGCATCTAAAATGATTGATACAGTTGTGCTCGGTATGGAGGAATCAAAATCTGCTTACATTATTAGCGATGAAATCAATGAAATAGGGCAAGCCATTATGGATCGCTTAGGACGAGGTGTTACATATTTACACGGTGAGGGAGCGTATACCGGAAATGATAAAAAGGTCATTTTCTGTGTTATTACGCGTCTGGAGGAATCAAAATTAAAAAGTATTGTCCGTAGCATTGATGAAAATGCTTTCCTTGCTATCGGAAACATTAGTGAAGTACGGGGCGGCCGTTTTAAGAAAAAAGACATTCATTAAAAGTAAGTTGCAACCTTCTCGGTTTTATCGGTATATTTATGAAGTTATATGATCCCAATGTAATCTTACCGCTTATTTATGAGTCCTCAGAACTCCTGTATAGCTAATTTTCCACCTTCATGAGATCAGCATAAATTGGAGAAAAAACTCCTAAAGATTTAAATCCCCAGGAGTTTTAATGTCAGTTATCCCAAAATTTGTTAACTGTTTTAGTTCTAAATAGACACACTTTTTGCCAAGTCCCCTTTGAAGCAATATTGGATTACTCCCAAATCTCATTTACTGTTTTTATTATTAAATAGACACTGCTTTAACTTGTCTCCTTATATATAAGGGTTTGCACCTGTCGCTTGAGCTTTCGGTGCAGAACTAACATTGTTAATCTCAGATAGGATTAACTGTTTGCGACTGTCGCAGGCTTTCGTCGCAGAACAAACATCGATAAAATAAAAACTACTAATGGTATGAACCACTAGTAGTTAATATTGGATTACTCCCAAATTTCATTTACGATGTTTGTTTGCTCACGAGCTGGCCCTACTGAGAACGTCATAAGGTTGATGCCTGTTAGTTCTACAACACGTTCTACGTACTTACGAGCATTTTCAGGAAGTTCTTCTAACGTACGAACACCTGTGATATCTTCTGACCATCCTGGAAGCTCTTCGTAAACTGGTTTACACCCTTCAAGGACATGAAGACTTGCTGGATATTCTGTAATGACTTCACCATTGTATTCATAAGCAGTACAGATTTTAACCGTTTCAAGACCCGATAAAACGTCAATTGAGTTTAATGCTAAATCTGTAATACCACTTACACGACGAGAGTGACGAACTACTACCGAATCAAACCAACCAACTCGACGTGGGCGACCAGTAGTTGTACCGTATTCACGACCTACTTCACGAATTTGATGACCGATTTCATCAAATAGTTCAGTAGGGAATGGGCCATCCCCTACACGTGATGTATACGCTTTACATACCCCAACAACACGAGACACTTGAGAAGGTCCAATACCTGTACCAGTTGTCACACCACCAGCTACAGGGTTTGATGACGTAACAAATGGATAAGTACCATGGTCGACGTCTAACATAACACCTTGTGCTCCTTCAAATAAAACACGTCCGCCTTCGTCTAATACGTCGTTTAAAACTTTAGAAGTATCCGTAACGTACCCGGCAAGTTCCTGACCATAACCATAAAATTCTTCGAAGATATCCTCGAATTTTAATCCTTCTACTTCGTAGAATTTTTCGAACAAACGGTTTTTCTTTTCAAGATTTTCACGAAGCTTTTGTTCAAACACTTCACGATCAAGTAAATCTGCAATACGAATACCCATACGAGCAATTTTATCTTGGTAACATGGGCCAATTCCTTTACAAGTTGTCCCGATTTTTTTATCGCCTCGAGAAGCTTCGTCTACTTTATCTTGATAGATATGATACGGTAGAATCACTTGTGCACGGTTTGAGATACGTAAATTTGACGTATCGATTCCGCGTTCTTGTAGACCTTTCAATTCAGTTACTAAGGATTTTGGGTTGATTACCATCCCATTCCCCATAACTGATGTTTTTTCTTTATAAAAAATACCTGATGGAATTAAATGCAATTTGTATGTTTCTTCGCCAATTTTGATTGTATGACCTGCATTATCTCCGCCCGAGAAACGAGCGATTATATCTGCTTTTTTAGAAAGGAAGTCTGTAATTTTACCTTTACCTTCGTCTCCCCATTGAGTTCCTACAACAACAACTGATGTCATATCAGCACCTCCGCTAGACGCGAGAACGTCCTTTATCAAACAGCACTATTGTATCAATGAACAGTAGTATAAGTCAATTAAGAAAAGCAAAAAACACGAACATATAATTGAGGGATTTCAATTAACGTTCGTGTTCTAAAATTAGTTTTATAGAATTATATATTTTCCTTCAGCCATCAGCTTGGAGAAGGCTCTTACGCATTTACTGGTTGCTGATGTTGTGACCAATCTATGCTAATAAATTTATTAAACTCTTTTTTAAATGCTAAAGTAACCGTTCCAGTTGGACCATTACGTTGCTTAGCAATAATAATTTCAATCATATTTTTGTTTTCTGATTCTTTATCGTAATAATCATCACGATATAAGAAGGCAACAATATCGGCATCTTGCTCAATACTTCCAGATTCACGAATATCACTCATCATTGGACGTTTATCTTGACGTTGCTCAACACCACGCGATAACTGAGATAATGCAATAACTGGAACTTTTAATTCACGGGCAAGTGCTTTTAGTGAACGTGAGATCTCAGATACTTCTTGCTGACGGTTTTCACCACTTTTTCCACTACCCTGAATTAACTGTAAGTAGTCAATTAAGATCATTCCTAGACCATTTTCTTGAGCTAATCGGCGACACTTTGCACGAATCTCATTTACGCGTACACCTGGAGTATCATCAATATAAATTCCTGAATTTGATAAGCTTCCCATAGCCATCGTTAATTTACTCCAATCCTCAGTGGTTAGAGCACCTGTACGTAATGCTTGAGCGTCAATATTTCCTTCCGCACAAAGTAAACGCATGACTAGCTGTTCAGCACCCATTTCAAGAGAAAAGATTGCTACATTTTCACGTGCTTTGATTGCTACGTTTTGTGCAATATTTAATGCAAACGCGGTTTTCCCAACAGATGGGCGTGCAGCAACGATAATTAAGTCGTTTCGTTGGAATCCAGCAGTCATACTGTCTAAGTCACGGAAACCAGTCGGAATCCCTGTAACGTCACCTTGCCTTGATTGTAATTGTTCAATATTATCATACGTCTGAACAAGTACATCTTTTACGTGCTTGAAGTCACCCGCATTTTTGCGGTTTGCTACTTCCATGACTTTCTTCTCTGCTTCTGCTAACAGAGTTTCAACTTCATCTTCACGTGTATAGCCATCTTCAGCAATTTTCGTTGCAACACGAATAAGACGGCGAAGTAAAGCCTTTTCCTCTACAATTTTTGCGTAGTGAGCAATGTTAGCAGCTGTTGGTACTGCATTTGCAAGTTCAGTTAAATACGAAAGCCCACCAACATCTTCAAGTTCCTTTTTCGCTGAAAGTTCCTCTGTGACTGTTACAACATCAATAGGTTGCCCTTGATCACTCAAGGATAACATTGTTTCGAAAATCTTCTGATGTGCAATTCGGTAGAAATCTTCAGGAATTAAAATTTCAGATGCCGTAATTAACGCTTGTGGTTCTAAGAATATGGCACCGATAACCGACTGTTCGGCTTCATGGTTATGCGGTGGAACACGGTCAATTATGGGTTCGTTCATAGAATTCTCTCCTTAGTTTTCTTCAACTACATGTACTTTTAATGTTGCTTTTACTTCGTGATGTAATTTTACTGGTACGTTTGAATATCCTAGAGAGCGAATCCCTTCACTTTCCATTTTTCGCTTATCGATTTTAATACCATGTGCTTTTTGTAACGCTTCAACAATTTGCTTTGTTGAGATTGAACCAAATAAGCGACCACCTTCACCAGACTTCGCTTTAATTTCTACTGTTAATTGTTCAAGTTGTTCTTTTAAATCTTTTGCTTGTTGCAATTCAGCAGCTGCATTTTTTTCTTCTAATTTCTTTTGTCCATCTAATTGACTTAGTGCTTGTTTTGTTGCCTCAACAGCATAACCATTTTTAATCAGGAAATTTTGTGCATATCCATCGGCAACATTTTTAATTTCACCTTTTTTACCTTTTCCTTTTACGTCCTTTAGAAATACTACTTTCATTCTTCATTTCTCCCCTCTAGTGTTTCAAAAATTGCATTTTGTAATAATCTCTTTGTTTCTTCGATAGATTCTGCTTCTATTTGGCATGCAGCATTTGTTAAATGTCCACCGCCTCCTAGGTTTTCCATTACTAATTGAACATTAATTTCACCTAATGATCTGGCGCTGATTCCCACTAATCCATCTGGTCGATGTGCAATAACAAATGAAGCAGTGACATCTTTCATTGTTAATAATGTATCAGCAGTTTGAGCAATGAGAACAGAATCATAACTTTGATTTTCTTTCCCATTTGCAACGGCAATACCTGGGTAAATAAACTCTACTGTTTGGATAATTTTCGATCGTTCAATATACGTGCTAATATCTTCTTTTAATAATCGTTGAACTAAAATTGTATCGGCACCATGCTTCCTTAAGTAGGAAGCCGCTTCAAACGTCCTTGAACCTGTTCGAAGAGTAAAGCTTTTTGTATCTACGATAATACCAGATAATAGAGCAGTTGCTTCAAGTTTTGTAATGCTGTCAGCCTCTTGTTGATATTCTAATAGCTCCGTTACTAGCTCGGCAGTAGATGATGCATAAGGTTCCATATAAACAAGAGTTGTATTTGGAATGAAGTCCTCCCCTCGTCGATGGTGATCGATGACAACTACTTTCTCAAAGCGTTTTAATAGTCTTTCGTCAACAACGAGACTTGGCTTATGTGTATCTAAGATAACTAATAATGATTTATCGGTCATTTCAGAAAGGGCTTCGTCTGGAGATAGGAAATTCTCATAAAAGTCTGAGTGATTTTCAATCTCGTCCATCAGTCTACTTACACTGCCATTTAATTCATCGAAATTAATGACTACATAGCTTTTCACATCGTTCATAACAGCCATTTTACGAACACCAATACCAGAGCCAATTGAGTCCATATCAGGATTTTTATGTCCCATAATAAATACCTGGTCGCTATCCTGCATCAAATCTTGTAATGCATGCGAGATTACTCTTGCACGTACTCGAGTCCGTTTTTCAACAGGATTTGTTTTTCCACCGTAGAATTTTATTTTACCATCAGCTTGTTTGATTGCTACTTGGTCTCCACCACGGCCTAACACTAAATCTAAACTAGATTGTGCTAATTCACCTAGCTTAATAAGGGAAGAGGAACCAATCCCGACTCCAATACTTAATGTTAAAGAAAGATTTTTCTGTGCAGTTTTTTCACGAATATCATCTAATATAGAAAACTTTTTCTTCTCTAAATCATGTAAAATGGCTTCGTTTAAAATAGCCAAAAATCGATCTGAGTTAATACGTTTAGCATAAATACCATGTTCAAAAGCCCAATTATTAATAATAGATGTAACAGTAGTATTGGTTAAACTCCTTGATTGATCGTCCATCCCTTGTGTTATTTCATCGTAGTTATCAATAAACAAAATGGCAATTACCGAACGATCCGCATAATACTTTGACTCTATTTTTAAACGTTCTGTTACATCAAAGAAATAAAGTAACTTTTCTTCTTGCTTATAAACTACTCGATATTTGTGTTCACGAATTGATACAATGATTTCTTTTTTTTCTTCAGACTTTGTAAGTCCATGTAAATCATCTGATAAAATAAAGAGTTCTTCACCGATTAGCGTTTCTACATCCAACAGTTGAGACATATAAGGGTTTGCCCATTCAATTAAAAACTTATCATTTACAAGGACAATCCCAATTGGCATTTCAAGAAGTGCCTCTTCTCCTACTTTTTTCATTCGGAAGGAGAGTGACTCAATATATTTTTCAACCTCTAAATAAGTGATATTTTCTACTTTCCATGCATATAGTAGTACGATCATAAAGACCAAAGTATATGCTATTCCAAACCACATATTCCATATAAATATTAGAACGGCAGCTATTAGCCCAACGATTGATAGATACAAAAGGGGATGTCGAATTGATCGTTTCCTATAAGTATCCATTTTATCAGCTCCCTACTTCTGAATCTTTCCTTTAACGAGTGAACGTATTTTAAATCCTAAATCCAATATTCCCAATAGTACAAAGAAGGAATAGAGTGGAATCGCCATCACAGTCGCAAGGATCTTTACAATCTTCGGCATTCCTAATGCATCAATAACGTAATGTATGAAAGAAATACCTTGTATTGTTAATAGCAACCATAAAATAAGTGATAAATTCAGGCAGACTACATGTAGTGCTGTACCCATTTCAGGGCGAACAAATAAGTTAATTGATATTACAATTAAGTAATACCATAAAATTGCTCTTGGCATTCTTAAATTTTTAAAAGCACTGAACTTTGGTACTTCTATTCCTAGTCTTTTTAGAACTGGTAAATTGATTGAAATTATAATATAGGCGTAGAAGAACGTCGCAATTGTAATACAAGCTGGTATCGATAATTCCATTGTTGTAAAAATATTATTTAGCATCTCATCTGAAATTGGCGATTTGCCTGTCATACTAATTGAAAGTTCAATGGATCTGTCATAGCTTTCACGCAACATCTTGAATGAATCTCTAATAAAGTCCACTTCAAATAATTTTAGTGATACGAGATATTGTAAAGCAAATGCAATTAATACCGCTAAGCTTGATGACATAAATAAATAAATCTTACTTCGTTTTAATCGTAGCGCATCCCCCATAACAACACCAATGGATGCAAAAATTAAAGCAAATGGTACTATTAATAAACCTCCAAAAAAGAGCGTGATTATACAACCAATAATAGCTACAAATATGGAAGACTTTCGATCGTATGAAGCACTATACCATGCTAACGGTAAAGGTGCTAAAAACGTCGCGAATAGGCTTATGATTGGTACATAATAGGCTATAGCAATTAATACTGCAAATAGCGCAATCATCATGGCACCTTGAGCAAGCCTTTTGGTTTGATTACTCGGCATTTTTGACCTTCCTTTTTTTATATCAAGAAATCTTTCTCATTCGTTTATTGTATCACTTTTTTTACTGTCTAACAAAAACCTAGTATGTATAAGAAATTGATAGGATGGATTAAAGGAATCAAGTCATATTTTAGCCATTAATACCCTTATATAAAGATGGCCACCATATAAAAAAATTATTGTAAAAGTTACATAAAATAAAAAGTCGGCAAAATCTAAATAGACTTTGTCGACTTTTAAAATGTATTTTCTATTTACTAGAAATTACTTGTTCTTATTTATCTTCAGCTACGAATGGAAGAAGTGCCATAATACGAGCACGTTTAATAGCTGACGTTAATTTACGTTGGTATTTTGCACTTGTACCAGTTACGCGACGTGGAAGGATTTTCCCACGTTCAGAAATGAACTTTTTAAGTAAATCTACATCTTTATAGTCGATGTGCGTAATGTTGTTAGAAGTGAAGTAGCAAACTTTACGGCGTTTGCGGCCTCCGCGACGTTGTGCCATTTTCGTTTTCCTCCTTTATTATTTTTTTAGTTTCAATTCCGCCTTGACTCCATATTAGAATGGAAGGTCGTCTTCAGAAACTTCGATTGGACCTTTGCTACTAGCAAACGGATCCTCATCTACACGTGTATAATTTTGCTGATTTTGAGAAGGTTGACTTTGTTGATAAGAACCACCAAATGGATCCTGATTCATACCGCCACCAAATTGTTGATTTGGCTGACTTGTACTATAAGCAGGTTGATTTCCAGCATAGGAAGGCTGGCCTCCATATTGTTGATTCGACGAATAAGATCCGCCACCACTCGAGTTGCGAGGTTCTAAGAATTGGACAGAATCTGCTACAATATCAGTTGTATAAACGCGTTTTCCATCCTGACCCTCAAAGCTACCTGTTTGAATTCTGCCTTCAAGTCCAATCAAGCTTCCTTTTTTCATGAAGTTTGCTAAGTTTTCGGCCTGTTTTCTCCAAGCAATACAGCTAATGAAGTCTGCTTCACGTTCACCTTGTTGGTTTGAAAATGTTCTATTTACAGCGACTGTAAAACGAGTCATTGGAACTCCACTTGGTGTATAACGAAGCTCTGGGTCTTTCGTAAGTCTTCCCACTAGTACGACACGGTTTATCATCAAATGCAACCTCCTTCTACAGCATTTAGTTCAAAAATTAGTTATTATTTTTCTTCTTCACGAATAGCAATGTGACGAATAATATCTTCGCTGATGTTTGCTAAACGAGTGTACTCATCGATTGCATTTGTATCAGCGTTTACTTTCACGATTTGGTAGAAACCTTCGCGGAAGTCGTTGATTTCGTAAGCTAAGCGGCGTTTGCCCCACTCTTTTGCTTCGATGATTTCTGCACCATTTGAAGTTAAGATTTCGTTAAAGCGTTCAACTAAAGCTTTTTTCGCATCTTCTTCAATGTTTGGGCGTACAATGTACATTAACTCATACTTTTTCATCTTGTTTGCACCTCCTTATGGACTTTGGCTCTCTGAATATCTTCAGGAGCAAGGAGTAAATAATTATTTATTACTCACATCAAAGAATTGTATCATACCCTTTCTTTATTTGCAACCTCATTCACTTCCACCCTTTTCTTTATTGCTAGGTTATAATTAAGTTCATTACACTTTTGACTGATAGCGTAAAGATTTAGAGACGCCAAATGAAAATGTAATGACATTGGTCACTCCAACAATGTCAGCGTCTACTAAAAGCAAAAGGACGTGAAGAATATTGTTAAACAATAACCAACCAATTGTAATAGAACTCAATATGAAGAAAATTGCCTTTGCTAATCTTTGGTTAACTATTATTTTGTTAATTATTTTTGTAGCTTTAAATAGCTTTATTCATCAGCGATTTTCCGTATCCTTTTCTATTTGGGATCTATTTATTTTCATTGTTGGCTATGTTGTTTTAATCGTCATTCACGAGGTGTTTCATTTAATAGGCTTTATGCTCTTCGGTAAAGTTCAATTTCAGCAACTGGATTATGGATTAAATTTAAAGCTTGGTGTTGCTTATGCGACAACGATGGAGCCTTTAGAAAACCGCGCAATGAAAAAAGCGTTAATGCTTCCATTTTGGACAACAGGTGTAGTTCCTTCTATATTAGGCTTCACTTTGGATAATTTCATACTTGTTTCTTTAGGTTCATTACTAATTGCCGGGGCCATTGGTGATTTTTATATGTACAAAGAGCTGAGGAAATTCCCAAATGATGCATATGTTAAGGATGATCCAGAATTACCAAAGTTATATGTGTACACAAAAAAGCAGGTTGAAACGTAAGATTACGCTCAAACCTGCTTTTAAATTATTTATACATTAAAACGGAACAACATAACGTCCCCATCTTGTACTATATACTCTTTACCTTCTAAACGAACTTTACCAGCTTCTTTTGCAGCACTCATTGAACCGGCTTCAACAAGGTCATTATAGGAAACAGTTTCCGCGCGAATAAATCCACGTTCGAAGTCTGAATGGATCACTCCCGCACATTGAGGAGCTTTCATACCTTTACGGAACGTCCAAGCACGTACTTCTTGAACACCAGCGGTAAAGTATGTTGCCAACCCTAATAAATCATATGAAGCTCGGATTAATTGATCTAATCCAGATTCTTTAATTCCTAGCTCTTCTAAAAACATTGCTTTTTCTTCATCATTTAATTCTGAAATTTCTTCCTCAATTTTTGCACAGATTGTAATTACTTGTGCTCCTTCAGCAGCCGCATATTCACGAACTTGTTTCACATATTCATTTTCGTCTGCTTCCGCCACTTCATCTTCTGATACATTTGCTACATAAAGCATCGGTTTAATTGTTAGAAGATGAAGGCCTTTAATTACTTTCAATTCATCATCTGACAACTCTACAGAGCGAGCTGGCTTCTCAGCTTCTAGTGCCTCTTTTAGTTTTAATAATATCGGCTCTTCTACAAGTGCTTCTTTATCTTTTTGCTTAGCCATTTTACTTACACGCTGAACTCGTTTTTCAACAGATTCTAAATCAGCCAATATAAGTTCTAAGTTGATTACTTCAATATCATCAATTGGATTAACTTTCCCTGATACGTGTGTAATATTGCCGTCTTCAAAGCAACGTACAACTTGGCAAATTGCATCAACTTCACGAATATGAGATAAGAACTTGTTTCCTAACCCTTCTCCTTTTGAAGCTCCTTTTACAATCCCTGCGATATCTGTAAATTCAAAAGCTGTTGGAACTGTTTTTTTTGGCTCTACTAGCTCTGTTAATTTATCTAAACGTGCATCTGGAACTTCTACTACACCAACGTTCGGATCAATTGTTGCGAATGGGTAGTTCGCGGCTAATGCTCCCGCTTTTGTAATAGCGTTAAATAATGTAGATTTCCCTACGTTTGGTAGACCTACTATGCCTGCTGTTAATGCCAATTATGACACAACCTTTCTCTCTAATTCGATTTACTAGTCTTTACTTTAATTTGTTTTAGAACCATGTTAATTATATGGATTCACTACTAAAAAGTCTAATCCCCTTTTAGCATGATCTAATTGTTTTAAGATTCAGGATTAGCTTTTGTTATAATCTTCTTCATTTTCTTTTCAAATTCACGACGGGGAATTAGTACACTATGCCCGCAGCCTTCACATTTAATGCGGATATCTGCACCCAATCGGATGATCTTCCATGCATTTGTGCCACAAGGGTGTTGCTTTTTCATTTCCACAACATCATTCAATTCATATGATTTTGTTTCCATTACGCTTCATTTCCTCCCGATTCTGTACTACCTCGATCATATAACATCATTTTTGGATATGCCATTGGAATTCCATTTTTATCTAATAAATCTTTTACATCACGTCTGATCACACGAGCAATACCGTAATGTTGAAGAGGTTTAGTTTCAGCGATGATGCGAATTGTTACTTCTGTACCTACAACATTTTGGACACCTAAAAATGTAGGAACATTAATTAGCTCCTCAAACCGCTCAGGTAATGTCTTTAAATAATCGGTAACTAGATTTTCAACCTTTTCTATATCTGCATCAATTCCTACCTGCATATCGATAATCGCTTTTGAATTGTTTACGGAGTAGTTGATAACATCAGTTATTAATCCATTTGGAATAATATACTGTTCACCAGTAGATCCTATAATTTTTGTAGTACGTAGTCCAATTTCCACAACTGTCCCTTCGGCTGCATTTAGTCGGATATAATCCCCTACACCAAACTGGTCTTCTAATATAATAAAGAACCCTGTAATAACATCCTTTACTAAACTTTGAGCCCCAAAACCAATGGCTAACCCTGCAATTCCTGCCCCCGCAAGTAACCCCATTACTTGAATTTTCAAGGCTGATAAGATTGCTATAATGGCTGAGAAATAAACCACATAGGATAAAACACTATGTAATAACTTAACAATGGTTCTCGAACGTCTTTCCGACTGGTTAATTGGAGTCTTCATTCTTAAATTAAAAATTCGTGTAATAAGTTTTTTTCCAATTAATATAACTAAGTAAGACACAATAATGATTGCTGTAATTTTTATAGAAGCAACCATTACAAAATCCCATAATTCTTGACTACTTAAATAATTCCAAATCCTCTCCGAAACTCTTGCTAATCCTTTTACATCACTAACTTCCGCTACATCTTCCATAATATTTTCCTGGGCCATTTTACCACCTCTTGTATAAAAAACTATTAGATTGAATATCCTTAATCATATAACCCATATTTACCATAAAAAACACATTATTACCATTTTAAAAAGGAAAGTGGGACATCCAATGATGAATAAAATCCAAATGCTAAAATCACATGTCCACTATGAGCAAACCGGAGCTGTATGGCGCTTAAGTGATTTATTTCTTGAACATATTCCTTTTGACCATGAACATCTCATTTTCTGTTGTATTGGTACTGACCGTTCTACTGGAGACGCCCTTGGGCCATTAACAGGTAGCTTTTTAAAAAGCTATCACTCGTTCCCATTTGACGTCATTGGCACACTTGAAGATCCATTACATGCTGTCAATTTACCATCCACAGTAGAGAAAATTCAACAATTACCTACTACTCCATATGTGGTTGCAATCGATGCATGTTTAGGATCCGAGAAAAATATTGGTCATATTCTTGTCCATGAAGGGCCCCTTTTACCTGGGAAGGCAGTAAAAAAAGAGCTCCCTCCCATTGGTGATATTTCTATTAAAGGGGTTGTAAATGTTGGTGGTTTTATGGAAATGCTTGTGTTACAAAACACTCGTTTAAACGTAACCTATTCCATGAGTAATAAAATTGCCCGTGCATTATTACTTGCTCATCAACGTCATTTATTGAAAGTAAAAAATGATCGCAACGATGATTCCTACAACTCCGATTCCAGGCAACAGATTGGCTACTCGAATTTTAGTTAATCCTGTGATGTTCAATCCAATAGCCAAAATCATGACGCCCCCTGTTGCCGTCATTTCTTTTATAAACATATCTAACGCTGCTTCCGGTATGTATGCACTGATTACTCCAGAAAAGATTGCTATAATTGCCTGATATAAAAATACCGGAAATGCAGATAGTAAGACACCAATACCAAGAGTCGATGATAATACAATTGCTGTAAATCCATCGATAATCCCCTTTGTAATCAGAACATCATGATCATTTCTTAATCCACTATCAAGTGCACCGATAATTGCCATCGAGCCAATTAAAAATATAAGTGTGGCAGTTACAAATCCTTCCGCAATATTACTATCTGATTTCTTCTTTCTAAATTTAGATTCAATCCATTTCCCTAGACGATTTAATTGCTTATCTAAGTCTATCCATTCACCAATGACAGCCCCTACAACAAGACTGACAACAATTATTATAAAATTACTACTTTCAAACCCCATTTGAATCCCAAGTAGAGCAACAGCTAATCCTATAATAGATAATACTGTGTTTTTCATTGTTTCAGGTATGTTTTGAAAAAAACGACCAATAATTGCTCCTAAAATTATTAATACTGCATTAATAATGGAACCTAATAACACCATGATTTTACCCCTTCCATTAATTACATCTCAACGTAGTCGAATCTGATTAGTACTTTTGGGTAGAATGCGCTAAGATTCCAACTTATTGACCATACAAAAATCGAGCGCCTAGATATTGGCGCTCGTTCATGATTTATTCCTGTTCTAAACTTAGAATTTCTAAGATTCGTTCTAAATCATCCTCAGAATAAAATTCAATTTCAATTTTACCCTTGTTTTTATTTTTCCTAATTTGAACATTTGTACCGAAGTATTCACGTAGTTGTGTTTCCTTTGCTTCTACGAAAATATCTTTATTTTTCTTCGTTTCACGTGGAACATCTTCATTCAGTTGTTTAATTAAAGTTTCTAATTGTCGAACATTTAAGGATTGATTCACTACTTTACTTGCAACTTCAGGAATTCTCCTTTTATTTTTCAATCCCAAAAGTGTTCGTCCGTGCCCCATTGATAGAAGTCCATCATTTACTAATTTGCGCACTTCTTCCGGCAGTTGCAGTAATCGGATATGGTTTGTAATATGTGGTCGGCTCTTACCTAAACGTTTTGCTAAATCTTCCTGTGTAAAGTGTAATTTTTCAATGAGACTTTGGTATGCTTCAGCTTCTTCGATTGGTGTTAAATCTTCTCGTTGAAGGTTTTCTAAAATTGCAAGCTCCATCATTTGTTCTTCTGTTAACTCTTTAACAATGGCTGGAATTTCATTCAACCCTGCAATTTTTGAAGCACGGAAACGTCTTTCACCTACAACGATCTCATACTTCTTTCCCTTTTTTCTGACGACAATAGGTTGAATAATGCCATGTTCTTGAATGGATTGTGCTAATTCTTCAATTGTTTCGTCATCGAAAATTTTCCTTGGTTGAAAAGGATTCGTGACTAACAATTCTAATTGAATTTTTTCAATTGCTTCATCACTTTGCAAGGTTTCAATAGTTTGAGTCGGAAATAACGCATCGAGTCCTTTACCTAAACCTCTAGCCATTCTTAATCACTTCCCTTGCTAATTCTAAATATACTTCCGCACCACGGGATTTTGGATCATAAATGATAATCGGCTCTCCATGGCTTGGCGCTTCACTCAAACGTACATTACGCGGGATAATTGTTTTATACACTTTATCTTGGAAATATTTCTTTACTTCCTCAATTACTTGAATCCCTAAATTTGTTCTAGCATCAAGCATAGTTAACAATACACCATCAATATATAAGCCCTGATTTAAATGTTTTTGAACAAGTCGAACTGTTGATAATAGTTGACTTAACCCTTCAAGTGCATAGTACTCACATTGAACAGGGATAATGACTGCATCTGCAGCTGTGAGTGCATTAATTGTAAGTAAACCTAAAGAAGGTGGACAATCTATAATAATATAATCAAATTGATCTTTGACTTCTTGTAAAGCGTGTTTCAAACGAACCTCACGAGAAATTGTTGAAACTAGTTCAATCTCTGCTCCTGCCAAAGATATTGTTGCTGGGATTACAGTTAAATTCTCTACTTTAGATTGTTGTAATACATTTTCAACTTCTTCATCATCAATTAATACATCATAAATACAACTATGAATTTCACCTTTATTTACCCCAACACCGCTAGTAGCATTTCCTTGTGGATCAATATCTATCAACAATACCTTTTTTCCTAAATAAGCAAGGCAAGCACTTAAATTAACAGATGTTGTTGTTTTACCTACGCCACCTTTTTGGTTAGTGATTGCTATAATTCTTCCCAATCGTAGCACCTGCTTTCATCCATCTGATTATCTAAAAAGTTTGAAAAGTGACAAAAATAATCTATGTAATAGACTTTAAATCTAAATTTATCTCTATTTAGTTATAGAATTATTTCTTTCATTTTAACAAATTTAAGTTAGAGTTGTGTTTATTTCATTAATATATTTCTTTTTTTTTTTGCAAAAAAAAAAGAGAACTGACTTAAGTAGAAGTCATCGCTCTCTTTTTTGTATTCATGAATCGTAATTATTTTGTTATGTTGAAGCCAGATGAAAGTATGTATTAATACTTTTTTGGCGAATTTATTACTTTTTCTTAGGAATTTTCACAGTGATCTGGTAGTACTCCTCTGTGTCTTCCTCTTCTGTTTTTACTTGTATACCACTTTTAGTAACCATTGATAAGGATTGTCTAATTGTATTTAAAGCAATACGTACATCTTTACTAATTGCTTTACGTTGTGGTTTAGTCTTTTTCTCTTTTTCTTGTGGATGTAATAGTTGTTGAATATGTTCTTCTAATTGTCTAACATTCCAATCGTTCTCTCTAACCATATTAACAAGTTCAGCTTGAACAGCCTCATCTTTTACAGCGATTAACGCGCGAGCATGACGTTCAGAAATTTCCCTTTTTAGGATAGCTTCTTGCACATTTTGAGGAAGCTTAAGTAAGCGGAGTTTATTCGCAACTGTTGATTGCCCTTTTCCTAAACGTTGAGCAAGTGCTTCTTGTGTAAGTGAATGAAGCTCTAACAATTGTTGATAAGCTAATGCTTCTTCAATTGCAGTTAATTCCTCACGTTGAAGGTTTTCAATTAACGCAATAGATGCAGTTTCTTTATCACTTAAGTCACGCACAATTGCCGGCACTTCAGTCCAATCTAATTTTTTCATCGCACGGTATCGTCGCTCACCAGCAATAATCTCATAACGATCATCATCAAAACGACGTATTACAATTGGTTGGATTACACCGTGTGTATGAATTGTTCTTGATAATTCTTCAATTTTTTCTTCATCAAAAACTGTACGAGGTTGGAATCGATTGGGAATGATTTTATCGATTGGAATTTTCAATACTTCTTCAGTAGTTTTTACTTGTTGCTCTTGCTCTTCTTCTACCGTTGCGGTAACTTCACTACTTACTGTTGGCTCGATTTTACCGCCTCCGAAAAAACGTGAAAAAGGACTTTTCATCCAATTGGCACCACCTTTAAGAAACTATCTTGCTTTCTTATATAAAATATTATTTCGCAAACTTAGTGAAATGTATATAGTTCATTGAAAGTAAATCTAAGAAACAACTAAGATTTAAATCTATTAAAGTTGACATTAATATAAAATAGTTGCACAACGAAAGGCAAATTTATTTCAAAATATCTCTGCATTTCGTTAAGAAAATTTGTTCCATGTGAAACATTATTATCAATCTTTTTTGTCTATTATTAATAGTATAACATGCATTGATAGGAACCGCTGAACGATTGTGCATGTTTTTCTATAAGTCAATCCATCACTATTTTAGAGTTATCCCCATATATTTCCTAGGAAATCGGTGTTTTGTTTGGGACACCCGGCTTTCTTGGATATTTTTTGGGCGTTTGTTTTATTTTATCAAAAACATATAAAGTTCGTTCACTATCTTCCACTGGTAAATTATAGTAATAATCCTCTTTTAATGATGCTCCTAAAGTTGTAATTGCCTTGTTTGCATCTTTTAATTCCTCTGGGCCAGCAGCTGCTTTTAGTGCAACAAAGTATCCACCTTGTTTTACTAATGGAATACAAAGCTCTGACAGAACAGATAGACGAGCCACTGCACGTGCTGTAACAACCTCAAACTGTTCACGATATTTTAAATTTTGACCGAATTCTTCAGCTCTTGAATGGACAAAATTTACATTTTCTAATTTCAACTGTTCACTTAAATGATTTAAAAATGTAATACGTTTATTTAATGAGTCTACAATTGTTACATGTAAATGTGGAAAACAAATTTTTATAGGTAAACTCGGGAAACCTGCACCGGCACCCACATCACAAATAGAGTTCACGTTGGAAAAGTCAAAATAGAAACTTGCACTAATTGAATCATAGAAATGCTTTAGATATACACCTTCTAAATCTGTAATTGCTGTTAAGTTCATTTTTTCATTCCATTCAACTAATAGTTCAAAATAAGTTTTGAACTGTGCAATTTGTGTATCTGTTAGCTCTATTCCCTTTTCTTTTAATGCCTCAATAAATTGTTGTTCGTTCATTTTGATCTCCTTTAATTAAATCAATGGCACATTAAACTATGTTTAATAAATGGTGAAGCTATACATCTTAGTTGATTCATATAGCAAATGGCCATATATAAAAAAGAGCGCCCGAGGTAATGATCAATATTGCTCGAACGCTTATATCTAATGTGCCTTTGCGTAATTGTGTACAATAGTTGCACGTCTTTCAATGGCTTGGGCCAACAAACCTATTTGCGACAATACCTGCAAAGAACAGAATTCGCTCCCAATGAATTGGTTGTTTCTTATGTTTCATTTTAAGCAATTCTATAGAAGTAAAAACTTTTTTATCTGTTACAAGCATATATAGTAGAAAATAATTATTCGTTACTTATACGTGCGATTTTTCCTTGCTCAATATAGACAAGTAAAATTGATATATCCGCAGGGTTAACACCGGAAATACGAGATGCTTGTGCAATGGTTAACGGGCGAACCTGTTTAAGCTTTTGACGTGCTTCAGTTGCCAAACCTGAAATTGCATCATAATCAATATTTTCAGGAATTTTCTTACTCTCCATTTTGTGTAGCTTTTCAACTTGATTTAAGGCCTTTTGAATATAGCCCTCATATTTTAATTGTATTTCGATTTGTTCTTTTACTTCCTCACTTAATTCTATATCAGGAGGCGTTAAAGATGCTACTAAGTCATAATGCATTTCAGTACGCTTCAATAAATCAGCCGCGCGGATACCATCTTTTAATTCTGTTCCACCAACAGATCGGATTACTGATTGTGTTGTTTCATTTGGTTTAATAATCACTTCACGGAGACGGGCAATTTCTGATGCAACTTGTTCTTCTTTTAGTTTGAACTTTGCAAAACGTTCCTCTGAAATCATCCCAATTTTGTAGCCTATTTCTGTTAGGCGTAAATCTGCATTATCATGACGAAGAAGTAAACGATATTCTGCACGTGATGTTAATAAACGGTATGGCTCATTTGTACCTTTTGTTACAAGGTCATCAATTAACACTCCGATATAAGCATCAGATCGTTTTAAAATTACCTCTTCTTTCCCTAAAATTTTAGACGCTGCATTTATTCCAGCCATAAGCCCTTGACCCGCAGCTTCCTCATAACCAGAAGTACCATTAATTTGACCTGCAGTATAAAGGTTTTTGATACGTTTTGTTTCGAGTGTCGGCCAAAGTTGTGTCGGAACAACTGCATCATACTCTATTGCATAACCTGCACGCATAATTTCGGCATTTTCTAGTCCTGGAATACTTGCAACCATTTTTCGTTGTACATGTTCTGGTAAGCTAGTAGAGAACCCCTGTACGTACACTTCTTGAGTCTCTCTTCCTTCAGGCTCTAAGAAAATTTGGTGACGTGGCTTATCCGCAAAGCGAGTAATTTTATCTTCAATTGATGGACAATAACGTGGGCCAGTTCCTTTTATCATCCCAGAAAACATTGGAGATAAATGAAGGTTTGCTTCAATAATTTCATGTGTTTCTTGGCTTGTATAAGTTAACCAACAAGGAAGTTGATCTGTGATAAATTCAGTTGTTTCAAAGCTGAAGGCACGAGGTACGTCATCACCTGGTTGAATTTCCGTTTTAGAATAGTCAATTGTACGACTATTAACACGTGGTGGTGTTCCTGTCTTAAAGCGTACGATCTCAAATCCAAGTTCTTTTAAGTTATCTGCTAACTTGACTGAAGGCTGTTGGTTATTTGGACCTGAAGAATATTTTAAATCTCCAAGAATAATCTCGCCGCGCAAGAATGTGCCTGTTGTTAAAATAACTGCTTGCGCACGATAAATAGCCCCAACTTGGGTAATAACGCCTTTAACTTCATCATCTTCAATAATTAATTCATCTACCATTGCTTGACGAATTTGTAAGTTTGGCTCTTCCTCTAATAAGCGCTTCATTTCACGTTGGTAAAGTTGCTTATCAGCTTGTGCACGTAATGCCCGAACAGCAGGCCCCTTACCTGTATTTAACATACGCATTTGAATATGCGTTTTATCGATTACACGACCCATTAAACCGCCAAGTGCGTCAATCTCACGTACGACAATCCCTTTTGCTGGACCACCAACTGACGGATTACATGGCATAAATGCAATTAATTCTAAGTTAATTGTCAGCATTAATGTTTTTGCACCAGTTTTTGCAGCAGCGTAAGCAGCTTCTACACCTGCGTGACCTGAGCCGACGACGATTACATCATAATTACCTGCCTCATATTGTGTTGGCATGGTCTTCTTCCTTTCTATATGAACTTTGCGCAAAATCTGTGCAAAGCTTAGTTTATTTCCCTAAACAGAATTGTGAGAACAATTGATTTATTAGGCTTTCCTGAACTGTATCTCCGACAATTTCACCTAGTAATTCCCAGGTCCTTGTTACATCAATTTGAACCATATCCACTGGAACACCACTTTCTGCAGCATCAATTGCGTCTGCAATAGTTGACTGTGCTTGGTGAAGTAACGCAATATGGCGAGCATTCGAAACATATGTTAAATCATCTGATTCAATTTTGCCCTCAAAGAATAACGCAGCTATTGCTTCTTCTAATTCGCGTACACCTTCTTCTTGTAATAAAGAAGTAGTTACTATTCTTCGGTTTCCAGCTAGTTCTTTTACTCTATCTAAATCAATCTTCTGTGGCAAGTCTGTTTTATTGACTACCACGATAAAATCCATATTTTCAATTGTTTCAAATAGACGTTCATCTTCTTGTGATAACTCCTCAGCAGAATTTAAAACAAGTAAAATCAAATCAGCCTCTTTCAAAACTTGTCGTGACCTTTCTACCCCTATACGTTCAACAATATCTTCGGTTTCACGAATACCTGCAGTATCAACTAAACGTAATGGGACGCCACGTACATTTACATACTCTTCTATAATATCACGAGTTGTACCCGCAACATCTGTTACAATTGCTTTGTTCTCTTGAACTAAACTATTTAATAGTGATGATTTCCCTACATTTGGCCGCCCTAGAATAACTGTTGACAGCCCTTCACGTAATATTTTCCCTTGAGACGATGTTTGTAAAAGCTTTTCTATTTCATCACGTACCCAAGAACACTTTTCTAACATTATAGGCACAGTCATTTCTTCTACATCGTCGTATTCAGGATAATCAATATTCACTTCTACTTGGGCTAATGTTTCAAGTAGTGCCTGTCGCAACTGATTAATTAACTTAGATAGCTTACCGTCCATTTGTCCAAGTGCCACATTCATAGCACGATCTGTTTTAGCACGAATTAGATCCATAACAGCTTCAGCCTGAGACAAATCAATACGTCCATTTAAAAAGGCACGCTTTGTAAACTCACCTGGTTCAGCTAGTCTTGCACCATTTTTCAGAACTAGTTGTAACACTCGATTGACTGAAACAATACCACCGTGACAGTTAATTTCAATTACATCCTCACGTGTAAATGTTTTTGGTCCACGCATTAGTGAAACCATAACCTCTTCCACTACTTCCTCAGTTTTCGGATCAATTAAATGCCCGTAATGAATCGTATGTGTTGGTTGCTCATCTAATTTTTTATTGTTTGGCGATTTAAATATTTTATCTGCGATCTGAACGGCTTCATCCCCACTTAAGCGAACAATGGCAATGGCACCTTCCCCCATTGGTGTGGATATCGCAGCAATTGTGTCGAATTCCATTCTGTTTTCAATCCTCCTAGAGTTTATCCACATGTGGATAACTATAACGAACACTTCTCACTAACGATTTAGATTAACACATTTTGTGTAAAAACTAAAGTAAGTCAATTTCCCACATGTGGATATTTCAAAATTCTACATTTCCCGACCTTTTCTCAAAACCTTTCTATATTTTGTGCAGTATTTTAATGTTAATAAGTTTAGATTCAAACTTAAGATTTTAAGGCAAAAAAAAAAGGTCTAGAATAACTAGACCTTTTTTGGAAAACCATCATTATTTAATTGGTTCAATAACTAAATGGCGATTTGGTTCAGTTCCTTCAGAATATGTCTCAATATCAATACGATTCGATAAAGTATGATGTATCACTTTACGTTCATATGAAGGCATTGGCTCTAATGAAACCTTTTTACCAGTACGAACAGCTTTGTCAGCTAAACGTTCTGCTAACTGTTCTAATGCTATTTCACGACGTTCACGGTAATTTTCTACATCCAATTTTACTAACATAAACGTTTTTGCACTTTTATTAATTACCAGCTGCGTTAATTGTTGAAGCGCATTTAGTGTGGCGCCTCTTTTCCCTATTAACATTGCTGCTTTTTCACTTTCTAACTTAAATAACGTGTTTTTCCCTTGGGTTTCAGCTTGAATTTTTAGATCTCCAATGCCCATACCCTCAGCAATATTCGTCAAATAAGCTTTTGCTACTTCAATTGGATCTTCTTCTAGCACATTTTCGTCGTTTTTCATTTGTTGAACTGTAGATTCTTCCACTTGAATAGGTTCTAAATGTTTAACTTCTTCAGGTAGAGATTCTTCAACTGTTACTTCCTCATTTAAAACTTCGATTTTATTAACTTTAACTGGTTCTTCTACCTCTTTTAAAGTTACACGAACTTCAGCTTGGCGAACGCCAAAACCTAAAAACCCTTTTTTTGCTTCTTGTAAAACTTCAACTTCTACTTCCTCAATGGAAGTATCAAGCTTTTGTAACGCTAATGAGATCGCTTCTTCTTTTGTTGCGCCTAATTGCGTAATTTGTTTCACTTTTTCGCTCCTCCTGTAGTAGCAGCTTCAACTTTTTTATTCCATGGTTTATAAATAGCAAGGTTCTGAAGTACTGAGATGATATTTCCAATAACCCAATATAATGATAATGCGGCTGGTAGTACAATACCAAACCCAACAATCATTAATGGCATAATGTACATCATCACTTTCATTTGTGGATTATCCATTGCAGGTCCTGTCATTAGTACAATATATTGTATTATCCCGGCAAGAACTGCAAGTACTATACTCGGATCACCTAGTGGGAATACAAGAAATGTTCCTAAATCAATAGTTGGTGTTGCATTCATACGGCTAATCGCATGGTAAAATCCAATTAAGATTGGCATTTGGATAAATACCGGTAAACATCCTGCCATTGGATTAACGCCAGAGTTTTGCATTAATGACATCATTTCTTGTTGATACTTTTGCTGTGTAACCGCATCTTTTGAAGCATATTTTTTTTGCAACTCTTTCAACTTTGGCTGTATTTCCTGCATTTTCTTCGAGCTTTTTACTTGTTTGATTGTTAATGGAAGTATTACTAATCGGATAATAATTGTTACTGCGATTATTGCCAGACCATACGACCCTAAAAGGTCTGAAAAGTAACTAATTAAAGATACTAGTGGCCAAACAATATATTCATTCCAAAAGCCTTCACTTTTAGATGAAATTGGCTGATCAAATTCTGTACATCCTGATAGCAATAATGCTAGTCCAGTTAGAGACAGAATAATTCCTGTTCTTTTCTTCAACCTTCTTCCTCCTAAAGCAACTATTCAATTTTTATATTGAAACTATTTTATCATGTGTTAATGGTAACTCTCTACAAATTGTTTTATTTTTACTAATATTTGATAAATAATTTTAAAATTTGACTATTTTCTCTTTAAAACTTTTGCAATTTTTAATACGTGCTCCAAACTTTTCTTCGTTTCATGAAAATCTAACGTGGCCGCCGGATGTCTGGCGATAATAACATAGTCCATATCTTGCCTTACTTCTTCTTTTAACTCTAAAAATACTTGACGAATATATCGTTTAATTTGAACACGTGTAACTGCTTTACCAATTTTCTTACCCACAGAAAGTCCAATGCGAAATTCCTCTTGTTCCTCTTTTTGCAAACAGTAAACTACGAATTGTCGGTTTGCAAAAGACTTTCCTTTTTTAAATACCTTTTGAAAATCCTCATTTTTTTTTACTCGTTGGCGTTTTTTCATTTCTTCACCTACTCTATCCGATCCTTTATTGTCTTTTCCTACCTTTTTACAAAAATAATCGAAAAAAAAGACCACTGATGAGGCTCAGTGGACTTATGCTGATAAAACTTTTCTTCCTTTACGACGACGAGCAGCTAAAACTTTACGACCATTTTTTGTACTCATACGTGCGCGGAAACCATGTACTTTACTATGTTTACGTTTCTTCGGTTGATATGTGCGTTTCATATATATTACACCTCCAGATGAAAGTTAAATTATCTATTCTTCGTACAGACCTAAACATTATATAAAATTAATTAGCAAATTGTCAATTCAATATTTCTTTTCCTTCTAAATCTTAATCCTTTCCTTTAATTCCATTTATCCACACACTTATACTTTTATCCAAAAACCCATGTGGATAATCATTACCCCCTAAAATTTTTATCCACATGGGTTATCGACAGCTTCTACACAAAATCAGACCCTGTGGACAACTGTATAGTGAATAATTAAATGTTATGTGGATAAGTTTAGAGAGCTATTGAAATGCCTATATTTTTTTGATACGATAGTTGTGTTTTCTTTTGTGGAAATGTCTTTTGGGAAATATTTTATCCACAATTGTTAATAACCTGTGGACAAAATTTATCACAGCCCTTGGATAATAGTTATCCACAAGCTGTGATTATGTGTGTTATGATATAAATTCTACTATTAGCATAGATAATTTTTAAATTTTTATGTACTCAATTTGAAAGTAAAGGAGTAAAAAGCTTGGAACATTTAGATGAATTATGGAACAGCGTCTTAGCACAAGTAGAACAAAAAATTTCAAAACCAAGCTTTGAAACGTGGCTTAAATCTACTAAGTTAATTAAATATAAAGGTGTTAATGTCACGATTGCTGCACCGAACTCATTTGCTCGTGAATGGTTAGAAAACCATTATGTTCACTTAATTGCAGGCATTCTAAGTGAACTGACGGGTGAAGATTTACTAATAAATTTTGTTGTTCAAAAAGATCAAGACGCTGAAGATTTTGATTTACCAGCTCCAATCATCCAATCAAAGCAGGATGAACACTATGATATTGCTCCAGGGATGCTTAATCCTAAATATACTTTTGATACGTTCGTTATTGGTTCTGGTAACCGTTTTGCACATGCAGCATCGCTTGCTGTTGCAGAAGCTCCTGCAAATGCCTATAATCCGTTCTTTATTTATGGGGGAGTTGGACTAGGGAAAACCCATCTGATGCACGCAATTGGCCATTATGTTCTTGAGCATAATCCAAATGCAAAAGTTGTTTATCTTTCATCTGAAAAGTTTACAAATGAATTTATCAACTCAATTCGAGACAACAAAGCAGGGGATTTCCGCAATAAGTATCGAAATGTTGATGTACTCTTAATTGATGATATTCAATTCTTAGCTGGAAAAGAATCAACACAAGAGGAATTTTTCCATACATTTAACACTTTGCATACAGAATCAAAACAAATCGTCATATCTAGTGACCGTCCACCAAAGGAAATTCCAACGTTAGAAGACCGATTACGATCTCGCTTTGAATGGGGTTTGATTACAGACATCACGCCTCCAGACCTTGAAACACGTATTGCGATTTTGAGGAAGAAGGCAAAAGCAGATGGCCTTGAGATTCCTAATGAAGTTATGCTACATATTGCAAACCAAATTGATACCAACATACGTGAGCTTGAAGGCGCGTTAATACGTGTAGTTGCTTATTCATCTTTAGTCAATAAAGATATAACTGCTGAATTAGCTGCAGAAGCGTTAAAGGACATTATTCCGAATGCTAAACCACGAATGATTACAATTTTGGATATTCAAAATGCGGTAGGAGAGCATTACAATATTAGACTTGAGGACTTTTCGGCAAAACGAAGAACAAAATCCATTGCATTTCCTAGACAGGTTGCAATGTATTTATCGCGTGAATTAACGGATTTTTCACTTCCTAAGATTGGGGAGGAATTTGGAGGCCGAGACCATACAACGGTTATTCATGCCCATGAGAAAATTGCTTCTTTACTAAAAGAGGATCAAATTCTACAACAAGATATTAAGCAAATTCGTAGTGTACTTGGAAAATAAACTGTGGATAAGCGTTAAAATATCCCACAAACTTATTCACACTTTATCAACATGTGGATAGCTTGGTATTCGTGGGTAAAACTAAGGTTATCCACAAATCCACAGCGCCTATTACTATTACTATTAAAATCTTTTAAAAAAATAATAATATATTTAAGTGAGGTATGATAATGAAATTTGATATTATGCGAGATCGTTTATTAAACGGTTTAAACGATGTAATGAAGGCAGTAAGTTCAAAAACAACGATTCCGATCTTAACAGGGATTAAAATTGATGTAACTGAAGAAGGGTTATTCTTAACTGGTAGTGACGCGGATATTACAATTCAAACATTTATCCCAGTTGAAGAAGATGGAGATCAGTTAATCAACATTACAGAAACGGGATCGATTGTCTTACAAGCTCGCATGTTCAATGAAATTGTTCGTAAACTACCAACTAATGATGTTGAAATTGAAGTAGTAAACGGTTTACAAACACATATTCGCTCAGGTAAATCAGAGTTCCACTTAATTGGTTCTGATGCTTCTGAATATCCATTATTACCTGAAGTTTCAGCAGATGGTTCATTTTCTTTACCAGCTGACTTATTAAAATCTATTATTCGTGAAACAGTATTTGCAGTTGCAGCATCTGAAAGCCGCCCAGTCTTAACGGGTGTTAATTGGCAAATTCAAGATGATGAATTAGTTTGTGTTGCAACAGATAGCCATCGTTTAGCTAGAAGAAAAACAAAATTAGAACAAGTCCCTACAGATGTTAATTCTGTTGTGATCCCTGGTAAAAGTTTAAATGAATTAAATAAAGTGCTTGAGGATTCTACAAACCCTGTTCAAATTGTGATTACTAGTCAACAAGTTTTATTTAAAACTGAAAATGTATTATTCTTCTCACGTTTGTTAGAAGGTAATTACCCTGATACTACTAGATTAATTCCCGCTGAATTTAAAACAAACGTTACGATCAACGGGAAATCACTATTACAAGCAATTGACCGTGCCTCGTTATTAGCTAGAGAAGATCGAAATAATGTTGTGCGCTTTGAGACATTTGAAGGTAATATCGTTGAAATTTCATCGAACTCACCTGAAATCGGTAAAGTTGAAGAACAAATTCAAGTTGAAGCCCTTGATGGAGAGAATTTAAAAATCTCATTCAGTGCCAAATACATGATGGAAGCATTGAAGGCTATTGATGGACAAGATGTTATTATTCAATTTACTGGTGCTATGCGACCATTTATTCTTCGTTCTGTAATAGATGATGCAATTCTTCAATTGATCTTACCGGTTAGAACTTACTAAAAATACAAAGAAACTGATAGCTGTGTTAGCGGCTATCTTTTTTTATTTTGCAAATTATGTTGTGTTTTATTATGTATTTCACATTAGTAATGCCACCTGACCTTTTTTACTTTATTGACAAGCCACTTTTTTCTAATACCCACATTATGCTTTGGAATCATTAATTATTCTTCACTATGAAAATAGTTATTCCTACTTTTTTTCTGCAATGTATGGTTGATCGATCTTACTTTGTAGAGGGAGAGGGAAGTAATAGAGGTTTGAAAAAGATGGTTACTTCGCTTTTCTTGGCTTAATTACATTTTTTCGGTATGATAGAGAGATAGATGTCTTGAATCGGAGGATGAATTAATTTTGAACGAAATCGTTATTGATACAGAGTATATTACACTAGGACAGGCTTTAAAATTAACTGATGCTATTAGCTCTGGTGGTATGGCGAAATGGTTTTTAGAAGAAAATGATGTTTATGTAAACGGGGAAATTGATAGACGTCGTGGACGTAAACTTCGACAAGATGATGTTGTAACAATCCCTGGCACTGGTAGATTTGTGATTGTCAATAATAGTGGGGAATAGTAATGATCATAGAGCATCTACAGCTTTCAAATTATCGCAATTACGAATCATTAGAGTTAAACTTTTCACCAAAAATCAATGTGTTTATAGGTGAAAATGCCCAAGGGAAAACCAATTTAATGGAATCCATTTATGTATTAGCTATGGCAAAATCCCACAGAACAAGTAATGATAAAGAATTGATACGTTGGAAAGCAGAGTATGGTAAAATAGAGGGTGTTATAAACAATCGCTACGGTAATATTCCAATGGAACTATCTATTACAAAAAAAGGGAAAAAAGCAAAAGTAAACCACTTGGAACAATCAAAATTAAGTAATTATATTGGGCAAATGAATGTCGTTATGTTTGCACCAGAGGACTTGAATGTTGTAAAGGGAAGTCCACAGGTACGTAGACGATTCATTGATATGGAAATCGGCCAAATATCACCAGTATATTTACACGAATTGTTAACATTTCAGAAATTACTAAAACAACGTAACCACTTGTTAAAAAGTAATCAAGGAAAGGCGAGTATTGATCCCGTCTTATTTGAAATTTATACAGAACAATATATTCAGTCAGCTGTTCAAATTATTCTTAAAAGATTCCACTTTGTAGAACTTTTACAAGAATGGGCTGAACCAATTCATTCAGGCATTTCTCGCAGTCTCGAAAAATTGACAATTAAGTATCGGCCTACAACAGGATTGGATGCAAAGTGGACTGCCGACGAAATGGCTACATATTTGGAAAAAAAGCTTGCTGAAGTTAAACAAAAAGAACTTGAACGAGGGATAACACTTATAGGTCCTCACCGAGATGATTTACAATTTTTGGTAAATGAATATGATGTACAAACATATGGCTCACAAGGCCAACAAAGAACAACTGCGCTTTCTTTGAAACTTGCTGAAATCGAATTGATTAAACAAGAGACAAGGGAAGCTCCTATTTTGTTATTGGACGATGTATTATCTGAGCTAGATGATTATCGACAATCGCATTTGTTAAATACAATTCAAGGTGAAGTACAGACGTTCGTTACAACCACGAATATTGATGGTATTCATCATGAAACTATTCAACATGCTAAGTTGTTTCACGTGAAACAAGGGGATGTAGAAAGTTGATAAATGTGCAAAAAGGCATTAGAAAGTTTTTCAAAAAGATGATATTTTTTGATAAAGCTTATGCTATTTGACACATACTAAGGTTATGAAAGAGTAGGTGAACATGGTGGCTATTGAAGATCAAAAAGTACAACACGAGTATGATGCAGACCAGATACAAGTACTTGAAGGATTAGAAGCAGTTCGAAAGCGTCCTGGTATGTATATTGGTTCAACGAGTTCAAAAGGTTTACACCATTTAGTTTGGGAGATCGTAGATAACAGTATTGACGAAGCATTAGCTGGTTACTGTACTGATATTATCGTTGCTATAGAAAATGATAACTGGATTCGTGTAGAAGATAATGGACGTGGGATTCCTGTTAGTATACAAGAAAAAATGGGGAAACCTGCTGTTGAAGTAATCATGACAGTGTTACATGCTGGTGGTAAATTTGGCGGTGGTGGATATAAGGTTTCAGGTGGTCTACACGGTGTAGGTGCATCTGTTGTAAATGCCTTATCCGTATCAACAGAAGTTTATGTTAAACGTGATGGCCATATTCACAGCATTATTTTCGAAAGAGGCCGTACAGTTCAAGAGCTAAAAGTTATTGGCGATACAGATGATACTGGAACTACAACACGTTTTAAAGCTGATGCTGAAATCTTCAAAGAAACAACAGTATACGAATATGATATTTTAGCAAAACGTGTTCGGGAACTAGCTTACTTAAATCGTGGAATTCGAATTACTATTAAAGACGAACGTTCAGGACAAGAACATTCTGAGACATTCCACTATGAGGGTGGGATTAAATCATATGTTGAGCATTTGAACGAAGGAAAAGAGCCGATCCATGAACCAATTGATATTACAGGCGAAAAAGATGGTATTTCTGTTGAAATTGCTATGCAGTATAACGCGGGATATGCTTCTACCATTTTCTCATTTGCTAATAATATTAATACGTACGAAGGTGGTACGCATGAATCAGGATTTAAAACTGCATTAACACGTGTAATAAATGATTATGCACGAAAAAATGGCCTTGTAAAAGATTCAGAAGCCAATTTAACTGGTGAAGATGTTCGTGAAGGTTTAACTGCTATTGTTTCAGTAAAACATCCTGATCCCCAATTTGAAGGGCAAACAAAAACGAAGCTTGGTAACTCAGAGGTAAGCTCCATTACCAATTCTCTATTCTCGGATGGTTTTGAACGATTCTTATTAGAAAATCCATCAGTAGCTAGACAGATAGTTGAAAAGGGAACTATGGCAGCAAGAGCACGTGTTGCAGCGAAAAAGGCACGTGAGTTTACACGTCGTAAATCCGCTTTAGAAGTATCTAGTTTACCAGGTAAATTAGCAGATTGTTCTTCTACAAATCCAGCTGAATCTGAAATTTATATTGTAGAGGGTGACTCGGCAGGTGGTTCTGCTAAGTCAGGACGTGACCGTTACTTCCAAGCAATACTGCCGTTGCGCGGTAAAATCCTTAATGTTGAAAAAGCAAATTTAAACCGAATTTTATCTAATACAGAAATCCGCGCAATGATTACAGCATTTGGTACAGGTATTGGAGAAGAGTTTGATTTAGAGAAGGCAAGATATCATAAAATTGTTATTATGACTGATGCTGATGTTGATGGTGCACATATTCGTATCTTACTATTAACTTTCTTCTTCCGCTTTATGCGCCCACTTATTGAAGCGGGTTATGTTTATGCTGCACAACCACCGCTTTATCAAGTAAAACAGGGGAAACATGTTGAGTATTGTTACTCTGATGAAGAACTTCAGGAAATATTAAGTCGTTTATCAGCTAATCCAAAACCTGTTGTACAACGATACAAAGGGCTAGGGGAAATGAATGCTGAACAATTATGGGATACAACAATGGACCCAGAACATCGTACACTACTTCAAATTGAATTAGATGATGCTATTAAAGCGGATCAAGTTTTCCATCATTTAATGGGTGACGAAGTAGAACCGCGTAGGCAATTCATCGAGGATAACGCTGTTTATGTACAAAATTTAGATATTTAGTTTTGCTTTTGAAGGGAGGGTACTTAAGTGGCTGAAGGTAATCATTCAGGAGTTAAAGGAATTAAAATTAGTGAAGAAGTAGAAACGTCATTCTTAAACTATGCAATGAGTGTTATTGTATCGCGAGCATTACCAGATGTTCGTGATGGTTTGAAACCAGTACATCGTCGTATTTTATACGGTATGCATGAGTTAGGGAATACTTCGGATAAACCATATAAAAAGTCTGCTCGTATTGTTGGGGATGTTATGGGGAAATACCATCCTCATGGTGACTCTTCTATTTATGACGCAATGGTGCGTATGGCTCAAGACTTTAGCTTCCGATATATGTTAGTTGATGGACATGGAAACTTTGGATCTGTTGATGGTGATGGCGCAGCCGCAATGCGTTATACAGAATCTCGTATGTCCAAGATCACAATGGAAATGTTACGAGATATTAATAAAGACACAATTGACTATCAAGACAACTATGATGGTAATGAAAAAGAACCAGTTGTTTTACCTGCGCGGATTCCAAATCTTTTACTAAATGGCGCATCTGGGATAGCAGTTGGTATGGCAACGAATATTCCACCACATCAATTAGGTGAAACCATAGATGCAGTAATAGCATTATCTGAAAATCCTGCTATTACTACAGAGGAATTAATGGAAATTATCCCTGGTCCAGATTTCCCAACCGGGGGAATCATAGTGGGGCGTAGTGGAATACGTAGAGCGTATGAGACTGGACGTGGTTCCATTACTGTTCGAGCAAAGGTTGAAATTGAAGTTAAACCGAATGGTAAAGAAACAATTTTAGTTCACGAGCTTCCATATCAAGTCAATAAGGCGAAGTTAATTGAGAAAATAGCAGAATTAGTTCGCGATAAAAGAATTGATGGTATTACTCATTTACGTGATGAATCTGACCGTAGAGGGATGCGCATAGTTATCGAAGTACGTAAAGATGCAAATGCCAATGTTATATTAAATAATTTATATAAACAAACAGCAATGCAATCAAACTTCGGTGTAAATATGCTGGCTTTAGTTGATGGTCAACCTAAAGTATTAGGATTAAAACAAGTCCTATATCACTATTTAGAACATCAAAAAGTAGTAATTACTCGTCGTACTAAATATGAACTGAAAAAGGCAGAAGATCGTGCGCATATTTTAGAAGGTTTACGTATAGCACTTGATCATATTGATGAAATTATCTCGATAATCCGCTCTTCTCGTACAGGTGAGGAAGCAAAACCAGTATTAATGGAGCGCTTTAATTTATCTGATCGACAAGCACAAGCAATTTTAGATATGCGTCTTGTTCGTTTAAGTGGACTGGAACGTGAAAAAATTGAAAATGAATATCAGGAACTTCAAATACTTATTGCAGAATTGAAAGCAATATTAGCGGATGAAGGAAAAGTATTAGAAATCATTCGCAAGGAAATTACGGAAATTAAAGAACGTTACAATGATGAACGCCGTACTGAAATTATAGCTGGCGGTCTGGAAATGATTGAAGACGAAGATTTAATTCCACGTGAAGACTCAGTTATTACCCTAACGCATAACGGTTACATAAAAAGACTAGCTGCAAATACGTATAGAAGTCAAAAACGTGGTGGTCGTGGAGTTCAAGGAATGGGTACCCATGAAGACGATTTCGTTGAGCATTTACTATTCACTTCAACACACGATTCAATTCTTTTCTTCACTTCAAAAGGGAAAGTATTCCTTACTAAGGGATATGAAATTCCTGAATATGGACGTACAGCAAAAGGGTTGCCGATTGTAAATTTATTAAATTTAGATAAAGAAGAAAAAGTTACAGCGGTAATCCGTTCTGAGTCATATCAAGAAGATGCTTATTTCATCTTCACAACAAAAACTGGTATTACAAAACGTACGCCACTTACACAGTTTGCCAATATAAGAAAAAATGGATTAATCGCAATTAGTCTACATGATGACGATGAACTAATCTCAGTTCGCTTAACAGATGGTAAAAAACAAATAATTATTGGTACACGTGATGGAATGCTTATCCGTTTTAATGAAACAGATATTCGTTCGATGGGACGTACTGCAGCTGGTGTTCGAGGAATTAAACTGCGTGAAGATGATTATGTAGTCGGCATGGAGATTATTGAACCAGATCATGAAATTTTAGTAGTAACTGAAAAAGGCTATGGTAAAAGAACTCCTGAATCCGAATACCGTTTACAAAGTCGTGGTGGTGTAGGAATAAAGACAATTCAAATCACTGATAAAAATGGCCCGATGTGTACGGTAAAAACTGTTGATGGTACAGAAGATATTATGTTAATCACAATTAACGGTATGTTAATACGAATGGATGTAAATGATATTTCTGTTGTTGGTAGAAGTACTCAAGGTGTTCGTTTAATTCGTTTAGGCGATGAAGAATACGTAGCAACAGTGGCACGTGTGAAAAAAGAAGAAGAAGACGAAACTCCAGAAGGTGAATTGGATGAAGAATCTAATGGGGTAGAAGTTCAGGAAAATAAATCTATAACAGATGTAGTCGATCAGGATGAGAAATCTGACGTCTTAGATGATACTGATAACGATACTGAATAAATTAAAGGAACCGTGTTTTGAAAAGCACGGTTCCTTTTTTGTTGGGGAAGTACCGATTTTGGATATACAATTAAGGATATTCATTTATAGTTTATTTAACAATGGTATACAGCATTTTCTTATGGAATTCCTCAAAATGCTAAAATTAATTATTTTATGTAAATCCATAATATTAAATTAAGAGTATAGTATAATTTTTTTATAACTTATTAAAATTGTTTTAATAATAATTACTAAAGGAGTTTTTAGTTTGGAAGCTACATATATTAAAGTCTCAGATCTCCAACTGGGTGAAGTTGTAGCAGAGGACATCTATGCTAATACTCAGCATCCAATTCTATTTAAGGATACCGAAATAACAAATGAACATTTACAAATCTTTAGTGCATTTAATATTTCCAAAGTAATTGTTTATATTGAAGATGGAGAGGAAAATCAACAAAAAAAACAATCATCTACTGAAGAAACAATTGTACAAGAATTATCTTTTGAAATGATGTACAAAAGTGCGGTTAATCAATTTGAAAGGGAATTTCTAAGTTGGGAAGCAGGATCAATAATTGATATTGCAAAAGTAAGAACAATTATATTACCACTAGTTGATGAGGTCCTTAAAGATCGTACAAAAGTTTATAAGCTAAATAATTATTCTGTTCCAAAGAAGTATCTGTATCATCATTGTATTGCAACAGGGATCATATCATCTATTTTGGCAAGTAAACTTGGGTTTGATCGAGGTTATATTTTACAGGTAGCAATCGCTGGAGTACTAGCTGATTGTGGTATGTCTAAAATTGCAAAACGTATTAGAGATAAAAAGGGATCTCTCTCTGAGGTAGAATTTAAAGAGATTAGAAGACATCCTTTATATAGTTTTAATATGGTGAAGGATTTAACTGCTCTAAAAAAAGAAATGAAAGTAGCCATTTATCAGCACCATGAAAGGTTGGATGGTAGTGGGTATATAGAAGGTAAAAAATTAGGTGATGATATCTCATTTTTTTCACAAATAATAGCGGTGGCTGATACTTTTCATGCTATGACTAGTGAACGAATCTATCGAGCTAAAGAATCCCCCTTTAAAGTGGTGGAGATGATTAAGGAATCTGAATTTGGAAAGTTTGATATAAAAGTGGTGAGTGCATTAATTTCAACTATTGCTCATATACCAATCGGTACAACAGTTGAATTATCTAACCTTGAAAAAGGTGAGGTAATGTTTAATAATTCATATTCTCCAACTAGACCACTAGTAAAATTAATGAGTACTTCTGAAATTATTGATTTGGCCTCGCATCGGAATTTGTACATTTCACGAATCATCTAATCTATACTGAGAGTCAGAGTCAGGATTAAATTTGATAACGAATGTTTCACATGAAACATTTTAAATTATTAAAATATTAGTGAACTATTTAAAACACACTACAATTGTTGTTAAGTAAATATGTAGTGTGCTTCTTTTAATTAACAATTAATTAAAACCTATCTAATTATATTTTTTTATTGTAAAGTGTTGACTTATATTTTAATCCCTGATATTATAAGTAAGTCGCCAAGAGGTGACGGTAAATGAACCTTGAAAACTGAACAACAGAACGTTAATGATTATAGATGTTTCTTTATAAGAAACAAAAATTTTGGACATCAAATTGATGCCAGCTAAAATTTGAGCTTTATCAAATTTTCTTTTATGGAGAGTTTGATCCTGGCTCAGGACGAACGCTGGCGGCGTGCCTAATAC
>NZ_JAFBDY010000014.1 GCF_016908465.1 Lysinibacillus composti
TCACACCCGTTCCCATACCGAACACGGAAGTTAAGCTCTTTAGCGCCGATGGTAGTTGGGGGCTTCCCCCTGTGAGAGTAGGACATCGCTAGGCTCAAAAAGTCATTACTGATTAAAATCGGTAGTGGCTTTTTTATTATTGATTTCTAACCTACGCAAGAAAGTAAAACTCCAAATTAATAGAACTAGCAAACTATTAAACTCAACCAATCAATTTGTATTACATTCCCATGTAACATTTATAGTAACTCAGAAAAAGAGTAATAATTAAAATAAAGAACAAGAGAAACAGATGGTAAGAAGATAAAAGGTTCTAACTTGTCTAGAATATTTTGAAATGTTGGAAATATACTACGCAAAACTTAAAAAAGCTAAAAAGTGTAAGAATATTATATAAATATATTTCCGAATAGTTAGAATAAAATTAAAATAGTTATTGACTTAAATATAAAAGTTTATTAATCTATGAAAAGACTAATTTAAATAGTTAGATAAATCTAACAATTCTGCGTAAGAAAACTAGAAGTTGTATTACATAAACCGGAAATTACCGCTTAAGGGAGTGTGGGTACTTAAACTAGAAAGTGGCTAGCCCTTATGCAAGTATAATTTTATCTTAGTTCGGAAAACAGAGGTTATAAAGGTTGAGCAGCCGGCTTAAAGAGACCCATAAAAAACTAGCACGTCATACATAAGCTACCTTTATCATGGTTAGATTGCTTGACCTTAGCTTTTTGAAATCCTCGTCGAAATCAAGTGGATAGACATAAACTAGGTGAACACAACAGAGTAATGTTTTAATAATTATCTGAAATTTCAAACAACAATGCTAGGTGATTAATTGTCTGGCAGTCCTAACATATTAATTATCGATGTTAGCCTAGTAAAAGTGAATGTAGATCGAATATCGATTGCAGATACAATTGGAATAGCTATACCAAAAGCAAAATTGCCTATGACTTACTTTTAAAAGTAATAAATATACGGGAGATACTCCTGTCACAGTTCAATTACATAATACAAGGGGATTAGGGTTTGTAAATTCATATAATACGTATGAAGAAGGTGTAACTATTTTTAGAGTGTAAGAATGAGAAAATAGAAAGAAAAAGGAGAATAAGTGATGAAGAAGATTTGGAACTTAATTATGGTATTAACTATTGCTACAATTCTTGCAGCTTGTGGTGGTGGAGAGAATGAAGAATCAACAACAACGAGTGGAGAAGCTAGTGGAGACTCTTATGAAAAGGCAACAATTCGCTTAGCTTATAATTTACCAGCAGAACACCATATTTCAAAAGGTATTGAAGAATTTGCAAAACAAGTAACAGAACGTTCAGGTGGACAAGTTGAAGTAGTAGTATATCCTTCTGGTCAGTTGTTAAGTGATAAAGATATGAACCAATCAATTCTAACTGGTGGTGTAGAAATAGGATTAAACTCAGCTACACTTTGGTCATCGACAGTTCCTGAATTAGGTGCTTTAGATTTACCATATATTTTTACTGACTACAACCAAGCTGGTGAAGCTTTAGCTGGGGAATTCGGTGATATTTTACGTCAAGCAATGGAAGCAAAAGGGGCAAAAGTACTTCTATTTGGCGATTATGGTTTCTCACAATTTGCCAATAGCGTACGTCCATTAAAAACTCCTGATGACTTTAAAGGTTTAAAGTTCCGTAGTTTCGGAGATATTCCATCAGTATTAATCGAAGCTTATGGTGGTGCACCAACGTTTATGGGTAGTGGTGAAGTTTATACTGCATTACAACGTGGTACTGTTGATGGTGCTACATCTGGTACAACTGCGATGCTTCAGCGTAACTACAATGAGGTTACAAAATATTTAACAATTAACAATTATGCATCTTTACAATTCCCATTAGTAATGAATAAAGCGTACTGGGATAAACTACCAGAAAAAACTCAAACTTTAATTGAAGAAGTAGCATCAGAACAAGAACAATGGATTCGTGAACAAGCTAAAATTGAAGACGAACGAACTGCTAAAGAACTTGAGGAAAAAGGTATGGAAGTTTATGTAGTTCCTGAAGAAGAATTAGTTGAATGGAAAGAAAAAGCACAACCAGTAATTGACCAATTCATTGAAAACAATGGTGAACAAGGTCAGAAATTATTAGATTTAGTGCAATAACATTCAATCGTGAACAGAAGGGGAATCCCTTTCTGTTCCGTTTCATTTAAAGGAGGAGAGATTTAATGTCAGCATTATATAAGGCTGTTGACGGATTAATCAAATTTGCTGGGATAATCTCTGGAATATTAATTATTCTTACAACTATTATGACCTGTTATGAAGTTGTTTCTAGATCATTTTTTGATAAGCCAACTTCTTGGGCAACTGAATTATCTGTTTATGCGGTTATTGCTAGCTGTTTCTTAGGTAGTGCATATGCAATTCGTACATATTCTCATATTACAGTCGACTTAATTATTAATTTAGTATCATATAAAGGAAAAGTAGTTTTAGGTTATTTAACAAGTTTATTAGGATTATTATTTACATCTATTTTTACATTTTATAGCCTTCATCATGTGATGAATACATATGAAATTGGTACAACTTCTGCTTCGTTATTACGGATTCCTATGTATATTCCTGAAATGGCTTTACCAATTGGTGGATTTTTAATGTCCTTAGCATTTATTTTGCAAATTATTGACGGAAAAGCGCATCAGGGAGGGGACCATTTATGAAATTATTCTTTACAGGTGGTTTAATCGCGCTTTTACTTCTAGGTTTACCTGTGGCGTTTGCCTTAGGGTTATTAGCTGTTGGGGGAATGTTCTTTTTTAATGGAGGAACACTTGCCTTTCCACAAATCCCAATTATCTCATATAAAACATTAGATGACTTTACTTTAACAGCTCTACCAATGTACGTACTTATGAGCCAAGTTCTTGTAATATCAGGTGTAGGTAGAGATTTATATGAAATGGCAAGTCGATGGTTTAGACATTTGCCAGGTGGTTTATCAATTGCAACAGTATTTTGTTGTGCTATATTTTCTGCAATTTCAGGTTCTAGTGTTGTAACAGCTGTAACCGTTGGGATGGTTGCTATTCCTGAAATGACAAAACGTGGTTATGATAAAACACAAGTATTAGGATTACTTGCAGCAGGGGGGACATTAGGTATCTTAATTCCTCCAAGTGTTCCGATGATAGTTTATGGATCGGTAACTGGAGAATCTGTCGGGAAGTTATTCATTGCTGGTATTGTACCGGGACTTCTATTAATGCTTATTTTTATGGTTTATGCTGCATGGAAAACTCGTCATATAAAAGAGGCGCCTGCAACTTGGGCTGAGCGTATGGAGGCCTCTAAAAAAGCGATTTGGGGATTACTCTTACCAATTCTTATAATTGGTGGAATCTATACGGGAATTTTCACACCAACAGAGGCTGCAGCTGTTGGGGTATTCCTAAGCTTCCTCATTGCTTGGTTAGTCTATAAAAGTATCAATAAAGAAACGATTAAAGATATGTTACTATCAACAGTTAAGACAAATGCAATGATCTTAATGATTATGGTTGGAGCTATGTTATTAGGTTTTGTAATGACAATATTGCAAATTCCACAGGATATTACAAATTGGGCAACTTCTTTTGATGTTTCAAGATGGATAATCTTTGCGTTAATCATAATTGTCCTATTAATTTTAGGTATGTTCCTAGAAACAATATCAATCTTAGTAATTACTGTTCCAATTTTATATCCAATTATTACTGCTTTAGGATTTGACCCGATTTGGTTTGCGATTATTTTAGTTATAACACTTGAATTAGCGTTAATTACGCCACCAGTTGGCTTGAATCTATTTGTATTAAAAGGAATAGATAAATCTTCAACGATTAGTCAGATTGTAAAGGGTTCTTACCCATATGCAATTATTATGTTGTTATTAATTGTAGTTCTATCGTTCTTCCCAGAATTAGCAATTGGCTTAATTGGTGAAGTAGAGTAAAAAAAGAAGGCTACTCAACAATTCAGATGAATGTTGAGTAGCTAAATTTTTATCTTAGAAAAGAATAAGTATAAACCCCAAAAATTGTGATTGTATAAAATAATAGTGGTCAAAGTTGGAATAAATTAATTGTTTTGACAATTTTCGCTTGCATACATGATAATTTTTGCTATAATAATCAATGTACTTAACAACGTTCCGAAGTAGCTCAGTGGTAGAGCAACCGGCTGTTAACCGGTTGGTCGTAGGTTCGAGTCCTACCTTCGGAGCCATTTTTTTTTTTTTTTGAAAAAATGATCTATAATCCAATGAAAAAAAGTAAAAAAGTGTTGCACTGTATTATTAATGATGTTAATATAGTAAATGTCTTGTTTGAGACGGCCAACTACATAGGCCCGTTGGTCAAGTGGTTAAGACACCGCCCTTTCACGGCGGTAACACGGGTTCGAATCCCGTACGGGTCACCAAAATTTATTAAGCTTATAAATACACTTTCTAAAATGGAGGATTAGCTCAGCTGGGAGAGCACCTGCCTTACAAGCAGGGGGTCGGCGGTTCGAGCCCGTCATCCTCCACCAAAAGTGTTAAGCTGGAGGGGTAGCGAAGTGGCTAAACGCGGCGGACTGTAAATCCGCTCCTTCGGGTTCGGCGGTTCGAATCCGTCCCCCTCCACCATTTTACTAATGGGGTATAGCCAAGCGGTAAGGCAACGGATTTTGATTCCGTCATGCCCAGGTTCGAATCCTGGTACCCCAGCCATTAAAATTATAAATGGTAAAGCTCAACAGGTTGATCAAATACATACTTTAATCCAATCCTTTACTCAATAGAGTGAAGGATTTTTATTTATTCAAATTTGAGATTGTAGATTAAATTAAAACTGTATAAGCCTCTGCGATAACCCATTCATAAAACAATGAACAATCGATAGCATGTTATTAAGGTGTGTTGTATTTAAAATTAAACAAAAATCTAAAAACCTGCTTAGTTGTGCAATATGCGTCTCACACTATAAAATAAAGGAACAATAAGGGGAAGATAGATGGGAAATGAAAGAGTATCAATTAGTGGGGTTCCTTCAAATAATGGTCAACATAGACGAAATCCTAGATGAAGGCGATATTTTAGTCGAGTGTGAATGAATAATCAAAATGAGTTTAAACGGCAGATGCTGCAGTTACGTTAATCTGCACTTTTTTTGGTGAAAACTTACTGTAGGTAAAATAATGCAAAAGGCTCATGATAAATGGATTAATTTGCTAAATTAGCCTTTATTACGAACTGCTGAATTTTGTTATAATAAATTTTAAATGAAACTTTTTTTTCAGTTTATCGTAAGTAGTAGTGAGCCAAAGAAGGTGGAGAGGAAACACAATGGATGCGTTAGTGAACAAAAGAATAAAACAAGTGCTTAAAGGTGATCAAAACGCATTTACAGATATCGTGAGCCTCTACCAGCACAAGCTGTATCAAATTTGTTATCGTATGTTAGGAAACAAACAGGAAGCTGAGGATATTGCACAGGAAGCATTTGTACGTGCCTATATTAATCTTCATTCTTTTGATCAAAAAAGGAAATTTTCCACTTGGTTATATCGAATTGGAACTAATTTATGTATTGATCGTATAAGAAAGAAAAAGCCAGATTATTATCTAGACGCACAAATTGCAGGTACAGATGGATTGGATATGTATTCACATATTGCAGCAGACGAAAAATTGCCTGAAGAAACTGTCGAGCAAATGGAGCTCCAAGATCGCATACAATATGAAATAAGCAGATTACCTGATAAATACAGATCGGTGATTGTATTAAAATATATTGAAGAATTATCGCTACAGGAAATTAGCGAAATATTAGATATGCCTTTAGGCACTGTCAAAACTAGAATTCATAGAGGGCGCGAAGCTCTACGTAAGCAATTAAACAATTTGTAATGTAGGAGGGAAAAGCATGAGTACGTGTCCAGAATATATTGTTGACTATATGCACGAATACTTAGATGGCGATATTAGTCGTGAACATGAACAGCAATTGAAAAAACATTTACAAATGTGCTCTGATTGCCAACAACATATGCATCAACTCAGTGACACAATTGCTTTTGTAAAGAGCGCATCGCATATTTCTGCACCTCCACATTTCGAAAATGAGGTAATGAATCGTCTGCCAAAAAGAGTACACGGTGTAGGTGTACAAAAGTGGATTAGAAGACACCCTCTTTTCATTGCAGCTGCAGTATTCTTTTTATTTATGAGTGTAACGTTACTAGGTAACTATCCAAATGATAATCAGTTTTCTGTAACCAAACAACCAAATTTAGTAGTTGAAGGAGAAACGGTTATTGTTCCCGCAGGTGAAGTTGTAAAAGGCGATATCGTTGTAAAAAATGGTGATATTGTTATTGAAGGTGAAGTGGATGGAAATGTAACAGTCATTAATGGAGAATATATGGCCTCTACAGCTGTTGTAACAGGGCAAATTGAAGAGGTTGATGAAGTTTTTGAATGGATTTGGTATGAGATGAAATCGATGGCCAATGACTTTATGTCACTATTCGACTCGGGAGAAAAAAATAATGAGTAAAAATAATTAAATCAATATAAAAATTTAATTAGGTTGGACTACAAAATTGCCATTGTATTATATATTATAAATTTACTACCATTTATACGAACATATACGTGGATGAAATTGCGTAAAAAGAATAAAGTAAACGAAATAGGGGCTGTGACTACGGCTAATGTCACAGCTCCTATTTCGTGAGGAAAGCATTATTTGGTTATATTGTGATATACTGTCTATAACCATATTCAACTTCTTAAGGACATTAATAGACAATTGACATGTTCTTCTGTCTGTCTCAATTTTTATTTCCAGATGTATTAAAGCCTCCTAATGTAGTGAGAGCCAAAAGTATGTCACATTTATGTGACAACAAGCTAACAGACATGTAATACAGTGTCTGAATTGGCTTACATTCATACATATTATGGCCAAAATTACGCGGAGGCGTGGTTGATTTATGATTAGCTAGGAAAAGTGGGGGATGCCACATGCAAATTATTGAGCAATTTATAGACTTAACTCCTGTAAGTGTTGTTTTTAGCTTTTTAGATGTACTTCTCGTTTGGTACGTTATATATAAACTTCTAACCCTCATTAAAGGAACAAAAGCTGTTCAATTGTTAAAAGGGCTATTCTTTATTGTTATAGCAAGAATTGTTACGGAAATATTTGCCCTTGATACGCTAGGATGGTTGCTTCAGGAGGTAATTGATTGGGGATTCCTCGCAATTATTATTATCTTTACACCTGAAATCCGGCGTGCCTTAGAGCAAATAGGGAGAGGGAAGATATTTCAAAGGGCAACTAATCAGCTAGAAGATGAGCAATCACGCCTTATTGAAGCAATGAAGAAGGCAGTCAGTTATATGGCTAAACGTCGAATTGGTGCGCTAATCTCTATTGAGAAAGAAACAGGTCTCAATGAATATATTGAAACCGGTATCAAATTAGATGCGGATATTACCTCTGAACTGTTAATTAATATTTTTATCCCAAATACCCCGTTACATGACGGTGCAGTTATCATGAAAAAGGATAAAATTACTGCTGCCGCATGTTATTTACCTCTATCTGAAAGTCCGTTTATTTCAAAAGAGTTAGGTACACGTCATAGAGCCGCCCTGGGATTAAGCGAAGTAACAGACGCGATTACAATTGTTGTGTCAGAAGAAACAGGTGCAGTAAGCTTAACGAGAAATGGTAACTTATACAGGAATCTTTCTATTGAGGAATTTGAAGAACAATTACGTAAAATGTGGTTTGGGCCCGATCAAGATTCGGAAGTAGCCTCTAAGTGGACTTGGAGGGGGAAAAAGAATGGATAAACTATTTGATAGTTATTGGGTATTGAGAGTTACGGCTCTTGTCTTAGCAATATTGCTTTTCTTATATGTAAAAGCGGAGTTAAACGATAATGACCAAAATAATACAACGTCAAATACCGATGTGGACATTATTACTGATGTTGAACTAGAGGTATATTATGACGATGAGAATCTAATTGTATCAGGGTTGCCAAAAACGGTAGATGTGACAATTGAAGGTCCGAAACCAATTGTTTTACAAACAAAACTAGCAAAGGATTTTAAAGTATTTGTAGACTTAAATTCATTGCTAATTGGTGAACATCAAGTCACAATTGATTATGAAAATCTGTCGGATAAACTCGATGTATCCATCGAACCAAAGACCGTAGATGTTGTTATAGAGGAGAAAGTAACGGCTGAAATGCGTGTAGAACCGGAAATGAATAACCGCTTAATACATGAGGGTTATGAATTAAACGGTATGATAGCTGATCCCGGTACTGTTTTTATAACTGGAGCTAAAAGTGTCATCGAGAGTATCAGCTATGTAAAAGCAACCGTAACAGGTGAACCTGGGATCAAAGCTCCTTTTGAACAGAATGCTAACGTAAAAGTTCTAGATAGTAATTTAAACAAGCTTGATGTCGTCATAGAGCCGGAAAGTGTAAAAGTGAAAGTTGATGTTTACGAATATAAACGTGAAATTCCAATTGTCATTAAACAAAAAGGAAGTCCACCAAAGGGCGTAACCATTAGGCGCTTAACCCCTGAAAGTAACCGGATTACAGTGTATGGACCAAAATCTATTATTGACGCATTTGCAGAATTAGTCGTAGAATTTGACGTATCGGAAATTGAAGAATCTGGAGCTTACAAGGTTGACCTTAGTTTACCAAATGGAGCAACAAGACTTTCATCTAAAACAATCGATATCCAGGTAGATCTCAAACGTGTGGTTCCAGAAGTTAAACCAGAAGAAACACCAACAACATCACCTAATAATACGAATAATACGGGTGGTGCAGATACAGGAACAACAGAGACTGAAACAGAAACAGATGTAAATGTGGAAGATAATACAAATGAACAACCATTACAATAATAATAATCAAGTCATCAAAACTAGAAATTACAGTATATAAATGTCATTAATGAAGCATGGAATGTCTAGCATTGAAGGAGAGAAAAGGAATGGGAAAATATTTCGGAACTGACGGCGTCCGTGGAGTCGCTAATAGTGAATTGACGCCAGAGTTTGCATTTAAACTTGGACGAGTTGGTGGATATGTTTTAACGAAGAATGCAAAAGATCGTCCAAAAGTAATTATTGGGCGAGATACTCGAATCTCAGGTCACATGTTAGAAGGTGCTTTAGTGGCTGGCCTTTTATCAATCGGAGTAGAAGTTATGCGATTAGGTGTAATTAGTACACCAGGAGTAGCGTATTTAACACGTGTTATGAATGCTGATGCGGGTGTTATGATTTCAGCATCTCATAATCCAGTAGCAGATAACGGTATTAAATTCTTTGGTCCAGACGGTTTTAAACTTACTGATGCACAAGAAAATGAAATTGAGCAATATATTGACTCGGAAGAAGATACAATACCGAGACCTACCGGCAAGGATTTAGGATCTGTTAGTGATTACTTTGAAGGTGGACAAAAATATATATCTTATCTAAAACAAACAGTAGACGAGGATTTCGTAGATATTCATGTTGCGCTTGATTGTGCACATGGAGCAACCTCCTCATTAGCAACACATTTATTTGCTGACTTAGAGGCAGATATTTCGTCTATGGGATCATCACCAGATGGTTTAAATATTAACGAAGGTGTTGGATCAACACATCCAGAAAAACTTGCAGCATATGTACTTGAGCGCGGTGCTGATATAGGACTAGCTTTCGATGGTGACGGGGATCGCTTAATCGCCGTTGATGAAAATGGCAAAATCGTGGATGGAGATCAAATTATGTTTATTATTGGAAAATATTTAAACAGTGTTGGTCGTCTAAAGAAAAATACCATTGTTTCGACTGTGATGAGTAATATGGGATTCTATAAAGCTTTAGAACAAAACGGAATGACAAGTGTAAAAACAGCTGTAGGTGATCGTTACGTTGTAGAAGAGATGCGTAAAAATGATTATAACGTAGGTGGAGAACAATCAGGTCATATTGTATTCCTTGATTACAATACTACAGGTGATGGTTTATTAACGGCTATTCAATTAGTGAATATAATGAAAGTAACTGATAAACGATTATCTGAGCTTGCATCTGAAATGAAAGTATTCCCACAACGTTTGGTAAATGTACGTGTTACGGATAAACATGCAGTAACTAATAACGAAAAAGTGGCTGCGGTCATCGAAGAGGTTGAATCTGAAATGGGTAATGATGGCCGAGTATTGGTTCGTTCTTCTGGTACAGAACCATTAGTCCGTGTCATGGTAGAGGCAGCTACTGAAGAAGAATGTGAAAACTATGTTAATCGAATTGCAAACATAGTACGTGAAGAAATGGGCTTAGCAGAATAAGATCATGTAAAACCAGTTTGACAATGAACTTTTCCTCATTGTGAACTGGTTTTTTGTTTAGCACGAAATATATTCGGAAATAGTATTAGGTGTACAGTGAAAAAAGGAGTGAACATGATGGCAAAAATAGCAACTTTAATAACAGACAAATTTGAGGATATTGAATTTACAAGTCCGAAAGAAGCACTTGAAGCTGCAGGTCATACAGTTGTAACGATTGATAAAGAAGGAAATAAATCGATTAGAGGAAAACAAGGAGAAGTAAGAGTTGAGATCGATTTTGGTATTTCAGATGTAAATCCAGAAGAGTTCGATGCGCTATTTATTCCGGGTGGATTCTCGCCAGATTTACTGCGTGATGATGACCGAGTTGTGGCATTTGCAAAATCATTTATGAAAGAAATGAAGCCTGTTTTTGCTATTTGCCATGGACCACAGCTGTTAATTACAGCTAGATCTTTAGAGGGCCGTGACATTACAGGATATAAATCAATCCAAGTAGATTTAGAAAATGCGGGCGCGAAATTCCGTGATGAAGAAGTAGTTGTTTGTCAGAATCAACTAGTTACAAGTAGAACTCCTCAGGATCTTCCTGCTTTTAATCGTGAAATTGTTAATGTGCTAAAGGAAAAGGAAGTATAAGTTGTTTCCACCAGGCTAATTACCTGGTGGAAATTTTTATCCTAGCAAATAGAGGAACGTACCTTAGTAAAGAATCTAATCTATATGAAAAAATCTGTTTACTATTACGCAAAGGTGTACATAATTAAATATTTATTACAATATTAGTTCTATATATACAAGTGATTGACGAGAGTTTGCATATTATGTATGATGAAAATGCTTGGTGTTTGAATATAAGAAAATATTACCAACACCAATCAAGCGAGCGCATATAAGGAGGAATAATTAGCGCTATAGAAATTACTAGGAAAACAATGAAAGCGCCTGAGCTAAGGAAATAGGACGGAAAATTAATCCTTAGTTGACGAGGTGGAGGATTATCGATATTTCGGCGGATGCCTCCCGGTCGAATGCCCGATCGTTATTTTCGTTTTAAAACATAAAAGTGATTTTATGGACAGGAAAACGAAAAAGGCAAATAATAACTTGAGCAATATTGAACTGCAAAGGTTTTGATGTAAAAGTGGTTTTAATCAGAATTCCACCGCAAAATAACCATTTGTAGTTTTTTAAATACTCTTATTAACGAAGTTTTGTTATTGCTCATCATCGGAGGATAAATAATATGTGTGGTATCGTAGGATATAATGGCGAATTAGATTCGAAAGAGATTTTATTAAAAGGTCTAGAAAAATTAGAATACCGTGGCTATGATTCAGCTGGTATTGCTCTGCACAATGCAGAAGGTATTACAGTCTTTAAAGAAAAAGGTCGTATTGCTGACTTAAGAACAGCCGTAAATGACGATGTAATTGCGCATATCGGAATTGGCCATACTCGATGGGCTACACATGGTGTTCCTAATAAATTAAATGCGCATCCTCATAAAAGTGCATCTGGCCGATTTACTTTAGTTCATAACGGGGTAATTGAAAACTATCACTTACTACAAAAAGCTTATTTAAAAGGTATCCAAATGCAATCAGATACAGATACAGAGGTAATCGTACAACTTGTTGAATTATTCGCTAATGAAGGGCTAACTACTGTTGATGCATTCCGCAAAACGTTATCTTTATTACACGGTTCATATGCGTTAGCTTTATTAGACAGTGAAGATGAAAACACAATTTACGTTGCGAAAAATAAATCACCATTACTTGTAGGTGTTGGTGACGGGTTTAACGTTGTTGCTTCTGATGCTATGGCAATGTTACAAGTTACAGATCAATTCATTGAACTTCGTGATAAAGAAGTAGTATTAGTTCACAAAGATCGTGTTGAAATTTCGACATTAGATGGTCGTCAAATTGAGCGTAAACCATTCAAAGCAGAATTAGATATGAGTGATATTGAAAAAGGAACATATCCTCACTACATGCTTAAAGAAATGGATGAGCAGCCAGCTGTTGTCCGTAAAATTATTCAAGCTTATGAAAATGAAAACGGAGATTTAGCAATTGACCAAGATATTTTAGATGCAATTTCTAATGCTGACCGTTTATATATTATTGCTGCAGGAACTAGCTACCATGCTGGTTTACTTGGAAAGCAATACTTTGAAAAATTAGCTGGGATTCCTGTTGAAGTTCATATTTCAAGTGAGTTCGGCTACAATATGCCTTTATTATCAGAGAAACCTTTATTTATTTTCATTACGCAATCAGGAGAAACTGCAGATAGCCGCCAAGTATTAGTGAAAATTAAAGAACAAGGTTATCCAGCATTAACGATTACAAATGTTCCGGGTTCAACTTTATCACGTGAAGCGGATTATACTTTATTATTACATGCAGGTCCTGAAATTGCTGTAGCTTCAACAAAGGCTTATGTTGCACAATTAGCGGTATTGGCAGTTGCAGCGTATGTAAAAGGGAAATCTGAAGGTAAAAATATTGATTTTGATTTAAAAACAGAATTAGCAATTGCTGCGAATGGTATTCAATCAATGATTGATTTAAAAGATGAATTAGAGCAAATTGCAGAAGATTATTTAAAAATTGCTCGTAATGCATTCTTTATTGGACGTAATGCTGACTTCTACGTAAGTTTAGAAGGTGCTCTTAAATTAAAAGAAATTTCATATATCCAAGCTGAAGGTTTTGCTGGTGGCGAATTAAAGCATGGAACAATTGCTTTAATTGAAGATGGCACACCTGTATTTGCCCTTGTAACACAAGAGCAAGTTGCTTTAAATATCCGTGGTAATGTAAAAGAAGTAGTAGCGCGCGGAGCAAATGCATGTATTATTTCGATGGAAGGACTTGAGGAAGAAGGCGACCGTCTAATCATCCCAAAAGTACATCCAATATTAACACCGCTAGTTTCAGTAATTCCATTACAATTAATTAGCTATTACGCAGCACTTCACCGTCGCTGTGATGTCGATAAACCACGTAACTTAGCTAAATCTGTAACGGTTGAATAATGTTTAATAATAAAAAGACAATAATTTATTACTCTTAAAGATCCAGGACCGAGAATGTACTAATGTACGTTTCTCGGTTCTTTTTTGTATCTAAATTTAATATTCGCATTTAGCACAGAAGCAGGTAAATCATTAATAGTATGTAAATCAAATTTTAACTTGATGAAGGTCATTGTTGCAAATATGCATCAATGATTTTTTCTTTTAGCTTAGTGGTGAAGTCAAATTATTACCCTCCTTTTTTGATGTAACTTTTTGTAAGTTGAAATTTTGAGCTCAAATCATAAGATTATACACAAATAATGACTCACTTTTTTAATGGAGCTTTTTTATAATAGACGTGTAGGAAAGGACGAAAGGAGGATATAAAGAAAAATAAGTAATAAGTAAAAAGTAGCTAAATAATCTCTTGTTTCATTAAATTTCTATAGTGTAATAATTCTTATCTAATTTAATTCTTAATATTTACGTCTAAAAAATGCATTACTAAGGTTTTAAAGAAAAAGTAGAATGTACAGTTAATATAGGAGGACTAAAAATGGAAAATGGTTATAAAGGCACAAACAAAATGATTATTGGTATTGTGTTCGGTGTTATTACGTTCTGGTTATTTGCTCAATCAATGGTTAATGTTGTTCCGGATGTACAAGCAGATTTAGGCGTATCCATCGGAACACTAAACATAGCAATTAGTTTAGCTGCCTTATTCTCAGGTCTATTTATCGTTGCAGCAGGTGGTCTTGCAGATAAAGTTGGGCGCAAAAAAATAGCGGTTATTGGTTTTATTTTAAGTATTATTGGTTCACTTTGTTTAGTATTTGCTCAAGGTGCAATGTTATTAGTTATTGGACGTATTATTCAAGGGATTTCCGCGGCGTTCATTATGCCATCAACAATTGCTTTGATGAAAGCGTATTTTGAAGGTGCAGATCGCCAACGTGCATTAAGTTTCTGGTCAATCGGTTCTTGGGGTGGTTCAGGGTTCGCTTCATTTGCAGGTGGGGCCATTGCAACATCATTAGGTTGGAGATGGATTTTCATTTTCTCAATTGTCTTTGCAATCGTTGGATTATTCTTACTGAAAGATACACCAGAAAGTAAACAAGAATCATCTGGTAAGTTCCAATTTGACTATGCTGGCTTAGGAATCTTTATTGTTACAATGTTAGCATTAAACTTATTTATTAACTACGGTGCGGATTGGGGTTGGACAAGTGTTAATACACTAATCGCTCTAGCGGTTGCAGTGATTGGTTTAATTGTGTTCATTAAAGTTGAAAAAAGTAAAAAGGTTGCTTTAGTTGATTTTGCAGTATTTAAAAACAAAGCATACACAGGTGCGACAATTTCTAACTTCTTACTTAACGCGATTGCTGGTGCGTTAATTGTTACAAATACTTATGTACAACAAGGTAGAGGCTTCACTTCTCTACAATCAGGTATTTTATCATTAGGTTATTTATTTGTTGTATTAGCAATGATTCGTGTTGGTGAAAAAATCCTACAAAAAGTCGGAGCTAAGAAGCCTATGGTTTGGGGCGGAATCATTACAACAGTTGGTGTTGCTATGATGGCTTTAACATTCTTACCAGGGTTTACTTATACTGTTGTTGTATTTATCGGATTTGCTTTATATGGACTAGGTTTAGGACTTTATGCAACACCTTCTACAGATACATCTGTATCAAATGCACCTTCAGACAAAGTAGGTCAAGCAGCGGGAGTTTATAAAATGGCAAGTTCATTAGGTGGAGCATTTGGTGTTGCAATTTCAGCAACAGCCTATGGTGCAGTAGCAGCAAGTGGAGATTATCACACTGCAGGTTTAGTAGGGTTAATTGTTAATATCATCTTCGGTGTTCTGTCAGTTGTATCGGTAATGTTCCTTGTTCCTAATAATGCGGGTAAAACAGCAGCAACATCTAAAAAAGTAAGTAAAAAACTAGCAATGGGTGCAAAATAAAAAGCAGGAATGCGTATTGGTTAATTAAATAATCTAATACGCATTCTAAATAAAATTAATCGCATTATCATTTTCATAATCATATTGAATAAAGGACGTGCATTCTTTTGAAAACAAAATTAATGGAAATGCTTGAATCTCGTAAAGACGAAATGATTGAAATTCGCAGACATCTACATGAAAATCCAGAGATCTCTTTTAAAGAAGAAAAAACAGCAAAGTATATTCTTGACTTTTATAACGGAAAAGACGTTGAAGTGCAGTCAAATGTAGGGAATGGATATGGAATCGTTGTGACAATTAAGGGCGGGAAACCTGGGAAAAATATTGGTCTCCGAGCTGATTTCGATGCACTTCCGATTAATGAGGAAGCTGATGTTCCTTTTAAATCAAAAAATGAGGGTGTCATGCATGCATGTGGTCATGATGGTCATACGGCATACTTACTTGTGTTAGCAGATTGTTTGATTCAATTAAAAGACGAAATACCTGGTACCATTAAAATCATTCACCAACATGCAGAAGAGGTACCACCAGGTGGAGCGAAAAGTATCGTAGAATCAGGTGTTCTTGATGATCTAGATAATGTTTTTGGTATACACCTTTTACCAATAGGACCATCTGGATTTGTCGGTTATAATTCAGGTTTTGCTTTTAATGGTCGAGCATATTTAAAATTAAAAATTCAAGGTAGAGGTGGGCATGGCTCTTCTCCGCATTTAGCGAATGATGCAATCGTGGCAGGTGCTCATTTTGTTACAGCAGTTCAAACGGTAATTAGCCGTCGCTTAAGTCCATTTGATATTGGAGTTATTACAATTGGATCGTTTGATGGAAAAGGAACATTTAATGTTATTAAAGATAGTGTTGAACTTGAAGGCGACATTCGATACATGACACTAGAAACAAAAGCAAGAATTGAAGAAGAAGTAAGAAGACTTGTAAAAGGTTTAGAAGTGGAATTTGATGTTACTTGTGAATTAACGTATGAAAATGACTATCCACCATTGTATAACAATCCAGAATTAACAGAAAAAGTTGCTGAATTTTTAAGAAATGCAAATGATGATGCGATTACAGAAGTTAAGGAAATTCCACCAATGTCACCATCTGAAGATTTTGCCTATTATGCTGAGAAGTTCCCTTCAACTTTCTTCTACATTGGTTGTACACCAAAAGGAGTGGAAAAACCTTATTTCAATCATCATCCTAAATTTGATATAGATGAAGATGCTCTTCTAGTTGCTGCAAAAGCAGTAGGCCATGTTGTTTGTGGTTATTATGAATTAGACTAAGATTTAAATGAACTGATAAAAGTAGTCATCTCTCCAAGCTTGTAAATGGGGAGATGACTTTTTTTTGAAAAACAAACGTTTATTTATAAGAAGGTTCTGCATGGGAGAAAGTAAATTTTATATATATTACATTATAAAAAATTCATTTTTGTAGAAAACTCAAGACAAAATGATTGACGAATTATAAGTAAACTTGTAGGATTTTAATTACTTAACTGATGAGTCAGTCAGGAGGTGTGACGTTGCAAGCACAAGATCGCAGGCAGGAAAGAAAACGGCAATTATTACAAATCGCATTAGAACTTTTTGCAACCAGAGGATATGAGAATACAAAAGTTTCTGATATCGTGGCGAAAGCTGGTGTTTCCCAAGGTACATTCTATTGGTACTTTGAAAGTAAGGAAGCAATTTGCTTAGAGATGCTAGAAGAAGGTCAGCAAAAAATATTAGAAGCAATTAATATTGGATATCGTGTTACAAAAGTTGATGTTCAGGAATCATTAAGATCATCTGCAAGTATTTTTGAACATATTTTTAAATTTGCTGAAGAAAACCCATTTTTAATGCTAATTATTTTAAAGGGAATTCATTCCCAGACGGATTTACAAGCAAAAGTCAATACGATTAAAGCGAATATGGAAGCTGCTTTTGAGAACAATATAACTAGAGCGAAAGAATTAAATATGGTCGCTGAAAAAGTAGATCCCGCTATGCAAGCTGTTTTTATCATGAGTCTTCTTGAAGGTGTTTTATCAAGATGGCTATTTAATACAACATCTTCAACCAATGTTTTGCAACAAAAATCACTACAACAAATTATTGAGGAAACAGTACACTTTGAATTCTTCGGGATATTCGGTGTATAAACAGGAGGGAAAAACATCATGAAAAAAGCAAAATGGTTAATGACACTTGTAGCCGTTTCGTCACTTGCATTAGCTGCATGTGGCAACAATACTACGAAAGAAACGGAAGACAAAGAGTTAAATGCCCTTGAACAGATACAACAAGAAGGAAAAATGACTGTGGGTATTATGGGAACGTACGCTCCATATAACTTCTTAAATGAAAATAAAGAATACGATGGGTTTGACGTGGATATAGCGAAAGAATTAGCAGAACGTATAGACGTTGAAGCAGAATTTGTAGCACAAGATTTCTCAGGACTAATACCAGGTTTGCAAAAAGATAAATTCGATATTTTAGTCAGCCAAGTAACCATTACAGAAGAACGACAAAAACAAATAGACTTTACAGAACCTTATATTACAAACCAAGTAAAAGTAATTGTGAAAGAAGACAATTCGGATATTCAATCGGTAAAGGACTTCCCTGGAAAAACAATCGGGGTTGGTTTAGGTACTAATGATGAAACGTATTTACGTACAGAATTAATGCCAGAAGTTGGTGACTTTAAGATTAATACGTACGATGATGTGATTACAACATTAAAAGACCTAGATGCAGGACGAATTGATGCCACTATTAACAATAGTTATGCATTAAAACCAATCATTGAGGAAAATGGTTATGCGGTAAAAGCGGTTGGTGAAGCAATTAAATCTGACAAAGCAGCTGTTGCAGTTAAAAAAGGGAACACAGAACTTGTAAATGCTTTAAATACGGCACTTGAAGAAATGAAAGCCGACGGAACGTATGAAGAAATCTTTGTGAAATGGTTTGACGAAGCGCCACCAGCAGAGTAAGAAAGTAGGATAGGCCAGATGGATATTGTTATTGATAATCTCCCTTTCTTATTGAAAGGAGCATACTATACATTACTGATTACAGTGGTGTCGATGTTTTTTGGTTTAATCATTGGCTTACTAACTGCGATTGCTCGAATTAAGGGCAATCGCTTTCTGCGTATGATTGCCAGAGTATACGTGTCTATTATTCGCGGAACACCACCACTAGTCCAAATTGTCATTGTTTATTACGGTTTAGTAGACTATGGCATAGAATTAGGACCATTAACGGCTGCATACATTGCGCTGAGTGTTAATATTGGGGCTTATGTTTCGGAAGCTTTCCGTGGTGCAATTCAATCTGTACCAAAAGGACAGACTGAAGCAGCTATAGCGACCGGTATGACAGAACGTCAGGCTATGCGTCGTATTGTTATTCCTCAAGCAATCCGTTACGCCATTCCGCCATTAGGAAATACATTTGTTGGTATGTTAAAGGAAACGTCACTTGTATCGGTTATTGCAGTAACGGAATTAATGCGTTCAGCTCAATTATTAGTATCGCAATACTATGTGTACATGCCTTTTTATTTAGCCATTGCTGTAATGTACTGGATTATGAGTACAGTGTTTACTATGATATTGCACCAAATTGAAAAACGGTTGTCCGTTTACTAAGGGGGACGACGAATATGATTAACATCCAACAACTACAAAAAAGCTTTGGCGAATTGGAAGTATTAAAAAATATTTCTCTCTCAATTCCAGATCATCAAGTTGTTGCAGTAATCGGTCCAAGTGGTTCGGGAAAGAGTACATTTTTAAGATGCCTTAATGGACTAGAAACGATCACAGGTGGAACGATTACAGTAAACGGCCATGAGATTAGCATGAAAGCGCCAAGAAAAATATTACAAAGGGAAATCCATGCAATACGTCAAGAAACGGGTATGGTATTCCAACAATTTAATTTATATCCGCATAAATCTGTTGTGGAAAATGTGATGGAGGCTTTAATTGTCGTAAAAAAAATGGAAAGAGGAGCGGCACATAAAATTGCGTCTGACTTGCTTTCTAAAGTAGGTCTTGCTGAAAAGGAAGATGCTTATCCGTCTCAATTATCAGGTGGTCAACAACAGCGTGTTGCGATTGCGAGAGCACTTGCGATGGAACCAAAGTTAATGCTATTTGATGAACCTACATCTGCTTTAGACCCTGAGTTAGTGGGTGAAGTATTAAAAGTAATGAAGAATTTAGCAGAGGATGGCATGACGATGGTCATTGTCACACATGAAATGAACTTTGCAAAAGACGTGGCAGACCGGATTTTATTTATGGCGGATGGTGTAATTGTTGAAGATGCTGAACCAATTTCATTTTTCGAAAACCCACAAACTGAAAGAGCACAGAAATTTTTAAGACAAGTTTCTGAATTTTAGTTTTTACGTATTATGAGCGAATTGAAAAGAAGAAGGGAATTGAATCGATATGCAAATTAAAGCAAAATGGCAAGGTGGCCGTGCTTTTGAAGCTGTTGGACCTACTGGACATCCAATGCTGATGGATGCAACAGCTAACTATGGTGGAGAAGGTAATGCCGCAACACCAACAGAAATGCTACTAGCCGCACTAGCGGGGTGTATAGGGATCGATGTGACGATGATATTAAAACCGCACTTAGATGATATTGAAAACATAGAAATAACAGTAGATGGTGAACGTCGCGAAGAAATGCCAACTGCCTTTACAGCTGCAACCCTAACATTTACAGTAGATGGCAATATTACACCTAAAAAAGTATGGCGTGCAATTAACTTAGGTGAAGAAAAATATTGTGCGGTTTCCGCATCATTAAAAGCAGAAATAACGTATAAATTAATCTTAAACGGTGAAGAAATCACTACAGACCAAATATAAAATTAAGCGATTGAAAGAGGATTTTTATTCCCTTTCAATCGTTTTTTTGCAATAAAGGGAGCTCTTAATAAAAAACTCCACTAATAATTCCTTTAATTGGTGTATAGTATTGATATCGATTCTATTCTGACAGAAAGAGGAAATTTCCATGCTAGATAGTTTAAATAAAAGGCTGCAAAAATGGATGCCAATCTTAACACCAATTAGTTTAGTAATTGGTGTGCTGCTAGAGGATATGGGAGGGCACTTATTATTTTTAGTACCTTTACTTTTTGCATTTATGACGTTTGCTGGTAGTTTAAGTATGAACTTCGAAGGGCTAAAAAGTTTTACGAAATTTCCTATTGTTATTTTAGTTACTATTGCGTTTTTACATATCGTGATGCCTGTTTGGGCGTATTTTGTATCAACAATTTTATTTGATGATCACTTATTGACAATAGGTTTTGTTTTATCTGTAGCGGTACCAACAGGGGTAACAAGTTTTATATGGGTAAGTATTTGTCGAGGAAATCTTGCTCTTTGTTTATCCATCATTCTTATAGATACTTTGCTGTCTCCGATAATTTTGCCTGCTATTGTTTATATTACTGTAGGAAAGGCAATTGAAATTGATACCCTATCTATTATGGTCGATATGTTATGGATGATCGTCTTGCCTTTGATTGTTGGTCTAATTTTAAATGAATGGACAAAGGGGAAGATTGATGAAACCCTTGGGAAAAAACTCGCCCCTTTTCAGAAATTAAGTTTGTTCTTAATTGTAATGATCAATAGTAGCGTGATTGCTCCCTATATTAAAAACATTTCATGGGAGCTAGTTGGAATCATTTTCGTTGTGTTATTCATTTCAATAAGTGGCTATGCGTTTTGTTTAATCATTGGACAGTTTCTTTGGAAAGATGTCAGTATTATTACCTCCATTGTATTTACCGGTGGGATGCGGAATATTGCAACTGGAGTGGTTGTTGCGACGACGTATTTTCCTTCAAAGGTAGTAATGCCAGTAGTATTTTGCATGCTTTTCCAACAAGTATTGGCATCTCAATTTAGTAGAATAATAGAAAGATATCGGGGGAAACTTGAACGCGTTCCAACACATGAAAACCCGGATTAGTAAGTTGTCATTGATATGATTCTACTCTAACTCTCTCTTAAAAATAAGATATATAATAAAATAGATTACAATTTTCAACTTTGGAGGAATTTATGATATTAAAAATAATGCTTCCACTACTAGCCGTAGTAGCGGGAATGGTCATGGCAGTACAAGGACAAGTAAATGGTGGTTTAGGAAAGAAAGTTGGTGTGCTAGAAGGATCATTTATTAGTTTTAGCATCGGTACAATCGCATTGTTATTATGTTTAGTATTCTTCGGCAATGGCAATATTTCAGCGATTTCAAGTGTTCCGAAGTGGCAATTAACTGGTGGTTTACTAGGCGCATTCTATGTTCTAGTCATGGTGTTTGTAGTTCCTAAAATTGGAGTTTCCGCTGCTTTAATAGCCGTCATTGCAGGGCAAATTATTTTGGGTGCAGTTATTGATCACTTTGGCTTTTTTGGGGGCAACCGCTTTCCATTTGATAAACAAAAGGCAATCGCTATTGTATTATTGTTCGCCGCATTGTACTTATATAATAAAAAGTAATTTATATGTAAGTGTGCATTTCCATTACTACTGGTTCAAATAAAGACCTTAATAATGAAGGCCAGTCTCAATTTCAAAGAGACTGGCCAGTTTTGTTAGTTATTTAAATCTTTTAACCCTGGGCTATGTTCATTAGGCATTTCAGGTAAATCTGGAACAGGGTAAGGTGTTGGTGGATCAGTAACTCGTAATTCACCATTATTACGGCTTGGAGTTACTCCCTTAAATATTTCACCTGCTCGATGTTCATCTAAACGGAAGTTGAAGAATGCATTATGGAAGCCCATATCGATATACTTTTGACACTCAGGATATTTGTTAATATCATAATTCGGAATTGGGAGGATTTTACCCCAATCTACACCTAAAGTTTCTAATGCTTTTGCAAATGCATTTTGATGGGCATTATCTCGAACAATTAAGAAAGCAAGAGTTTCCCTAAATGTTTTATTAGAACTCATTTCGTATATACGTGTTTTTTGTAGTACTCCAGTTGATTCAAGAACAAGGTTATCAAGAAGATCAGCTACTAGATTCCCATGACTATAAACATAATTGCCCATCCAAGGATTCCCGGCTGCATCCACCGGTAACGAGGCTTGAGCCCCCATAATAAAGTGATGTGGATTAGCATGCTTTATTGCTTCGTCTAGTGGTGCATCATCTATTCCTGCACTTCCGACTCCCGGTTCTCCTGAGCCATTCAATAATTGGTTAATTGTTGTTTGTACAAGTTCAACGTGACTTATCTCTTCTAAAAAAATCCCACGTATTAAGTCTCTATATTGCTTTTCCTTTCCACGGAAATTAGCAGATTGGAAAGAAAACTGCATCATCGTACGCATTTCACCAAAACGACCGCCTAAAGCTTCTTGTAATACCTTCGCAGCTGCAGGGTCTGGTTTATCTGGGACAATAATATTTATTAAATCTTCTTTATAAAAATACATACGAGAACCACCTTTCAATTGTCTGTCCACAAAAGAAAGTATTTGATGATATGAGATTTTTATTCTATAGAAGTGAAAAATTATAATAAAAAACTTATTCATAAAAGTTAATTCTCAACTGAAGCGCTTAAAAAGTTTAAGATTTGATAAAACTTATAACTAAAAGCAATAGACTATATAAAAACCTCAGTGATATTGATTGTAAAAAAATGTTGTAATCGAGGGTTTGCCAATAATTCAAATAAATAAGCGGTATGTAGGAGTGAATAGTTATTCTTTTTTGATACGTTAGTTTTCAAATAGATTGTAGAGAGGTATAAAAATGATTAACTTTGTAGCAATTACGACTGAAAATCACCTCGAAAAAAATATTTCCATTACAAATGCAGATTTCACCGAATATAAATGGATTTGGGTTGACTTTAGTGAACCAACAGAGGAGGAAATCCAACGATTATCGGACATTTTCCATTTCCATCCGTTAGCAATTGAAGATTGTATTCAAGAAACCCAACGTCCTAAATTAGATTATTATAAAAATTACTCTTTTTTTGTAACCCACATCGTAGAAGAAAATGATGGGAAAATCATACGCGATCAATTAAACTTTTTTGTTGGTGAAAATTGTATTGTAACCTTTCATAAAATACCTTCTATGGAGGTCACAAAAGTTTGGAGTCAATTATTAGGGCAGGAAACGCTTGAAAAATGGGACCCATATTATGTGTTTTATGAAGTTTTAGACAAAATAGTTGATAACTATTTTCCATTGATTTATAAAATTGAGGATGAACTCCAAAAAATGATTGAAAATACAGACGATCAATCAATGAATCAGCTTATGAATGAGTTATTTGAGACGAGAAACCGTTTATTAAAGCTCTTACATACGGTTAATCCAATGAGAGACTTATTATATCGAATGTTAAATTCTCATCATTTAAATTTAAATGGAATTGAGAAGAGACGGGAATACTTTTCGGATATTTATGACCATTTATTAAAGCTGTCGGATATGGTTATGACTAATCGAGAAGTAACAGCAGATATAAGAGACAGTTATCTTTCCATGAATTCTCATCAGACAAATAACGTTATGAAACTTTTAACCATTACAACTTCTATTTTTGCTCCTTTAACATTTATAGCTGGTATTTATGGGATGAATTTTAAAAACATACCAGAGTTACAATGGGATCACGGCTACTTTATCTCTCTAGGGGCAATGTCACTAATCGCATTATTTATGTTGCTTTACTTTAAGCGGAAAGGTTGGTTTAAGTAACAGCCTAGCATATAAAGAGAGTGCTGTTTCAACTATAGATGCAAATATCACTATTACGGGAAAAGACAGTAAACAAAAAAGGTGAAACAAACTAAACTGTTTAGTTTGTTTCACCTTTTTAATTTTGAATTTATAATGTCTTATTTTTGAGTAAATCATTTAACAATTTTGCTTGTGTTAAGGCAATTTCATCACTTTGGATTTGCCCGGGCCTACTTGCTTTTCCGATAATATAATTAGTGAAAGGCATACCTAAAAAATCAAATGTGTAGCGGAACTGTTGCATGAGGGGCAAGCCTTTTATTCGTGGGTCATCGCCACCTACTGCAACAACAATCGTTTTTACTGTTTTGAGATGTTCTTTAAATAATGGATAGCGTTCATCACGGATTGCCTGGCTAAACCGATCAATCATGTTTTTCATTAAACCAGTCATACTATACCAGTAAATTGGAGTAGAAAATATAAGTACGTCACTTGCTAAAATTGCTTCAATAATTTGATCATAATCATCATCTACATATTGGAAACCATCTTCAGTGTGCCTTAAATCTTCTATTGGCTTTATGGAAAGATCCTTTAAGTAAATTTTTTGATGATCAACATCTTTAAGTAGTAAATCAGTAAGATATTCCGTATTACCATTTGGTCTTGAGCTACCGATAAAGGTAACGATGTTCATAGTCTAGACTCCCTTCCAAATTATTGAAAATTGAGATTCAATATAAATCATTATAATTGATAGGTTGATTCTAAGTGTAAAATTTATTTAGACAAAATGAATTATGTATGTCTTTTACTTCATTTTGAGGCTAATTAAAATTAGTACGATTCCGCCAAAGAGACAAATCATTTTTGCAAAGGAAATTTTTTCGCTTAGCCCCGATATTCCAATCCCTGTTGTTATAAGTAAAATACAAGGGCCGACTAAAGCTAATAAAGTATTAATATAAAAGGCCTTTTCTAAATCATTAAATTTGAGCATAAGAGTAGCAGCAGTAATTTCGATACTTCCCGATAAAAACCTCAATAAAATCATATAAATCAGCGCTGTTTCCAATCACACACCACCATGAAAAAAATTAAAGAACAATCAGCCCTCTTACAAATCTATGTTTGACCAATACGATTTATTTATCATCTAGCGATGAGAAAGGAAAATAAAAAAGATGCACAGTAGTTGTGCATCTTTTAAGAAACTTTTACTCTTTAAAGTAATTTAATGAGTTTGTAATATTACAGCTGATTAATAAGAGCGTGAATTGTTTCTTTTAGCTCATCATCGTTATCAGAAAGCTCAACTAGGTTTGCAAGGCGTTCTTTTAAAATTGGACGCTCAATAACTAACTTTTCATCAAGTACTTTAACTAATAATTCGATAATTAAACGGTCACGAACTTGAAGAGCTTCATCAACACGTTCAGGTGCAATTTTACCTGTTTTCAATGCTTTTGCCATTGGTCAGTTCCCCCTTAGATTATTTGACAATAATTTTATCATACTATTGATTTTTTAGAAATATATTGGCAGTTAAAGATTTAATGAATAGCGCTAAACTATTATATTAAAAAAATTTTAATTTTAGTAGGAAAAATAAAGATGTATTTAGAATATATATTTAGAGGAAGGGAGAGAGTAATATGAGAGGGACAATCCATAATAGAAAACGAGAAGTTACAGAAGAAGAAGCATATCACTTTTTAAAAATGGCTAAAGTAGCACATGTTGCGACTGTTGGCGAAGATGGGTATCCATATGTTATTCCACTAGTTTATGTGTATGAAGAAGGGAATAAATTATATTTACATATTGGAAATTTGAGAGAAAGTCATTTCTGGACAAATGTAAAGCAAAATCAAAAGGTAAGTATCGAAGTATGCGAGATGGGAGCGTTGGTTCCTGGCAAAAAACATGCCTGCCATTTAGCTTTAGGGTATACGAGTGTTGTTTTATTCGGAACAATTAAACACATTGAAGAAGTACCGAAAAAAGAATGGTTTTATGACCAATTGTGGAAAAAATATGGTGATCCAAATTGGGTATTTGAAAAAGAAGGATATCCAGCACTTCCAGCAACAGAGTTGTTTGAAGTGGAGATTGAAAAAATTACTGGGAAATATAGTGACGCAACTAGTCATTAAAACAAAAAGGATGGGGACCGTTTTAAAAATGGTCTCCACACTTTTTTATGACCTTATAAAACTATTGAACGGTGATACAAATACAAGTAGCGCTTGAAGAGGAAAATGGAATAAAGTTTTGACCATCTGGTATCAATGCATTAGTTGAAGGAAAGATTCACGTATATTTCCAAGTTCCAAAACTAGTATCTGAAACAGACAAACCACTTGTATTAACAGTAATGATTGGTGAGGAGCCATACGAAATAAAATTACGATAAATGTGGGGTTGTCCAATATGGGCAACCTTTTATTGTTTATCAAACATATAATATGTATAAGCCTGTAGAAGAACTAGATTCTTTTCGAACTTTTCTACAGGCAGCTTTCATAGAAGAAAATATCATCAAATCATTTTTAAAAGTGCTTCTTCACCAATCATACCTTTTGTTATCCCAATCTTTTCTGCTTCAAGAGTAACCGATTCTAATGGGGCATTAAGCAATTCATCGATTGTCTTGACTCCAACAGCTCGACCAGCAATAATTTTGCGATCGGCTAATCGAGTATTTAAAAGTTCAACGTCCAGTGCCCCACACATGATATACCCATTTTCATTAGAAATTGTTAACAAAGTAGTTTTTGGCAAACGAACAGTGACAGCAGTGAAACTATGTCCATTTAATTCCATTGGTTCTATCGAAACCATTTCAATCGCCCCTTTCCTATATATATAAATATGGAAAGACGCAAAAAATGTTCTAGTTTTTCCCCTGAATTGAATACCTTCTTAAAAAAATCTCTTTTTACACTTAACGTTAATCAGTGTATTCTTTTGTATAAAGAAGGTGATGTGTCATGTATAGTCTACTTGCTCAAATTAGTGGGTTGATTAGTGAGCCCATTACGACATTCTTGAATTCATATGAGCATTCCCACATAGTGGTCGCTTTTCTCCTTGGGATGGTGGGGGCCTTTGCACCGTGTCAATTAACAGGAAATATCAGTGCCATCACATTCTACGGGAACCGAAATATTCAAAAGGAAAACATTTGGATTGATATTGCTTATTTTATATTGGGGAAAATTGTAGTCTTTAGTTGTATTGGATTGTTAGCTTGGTTCTTTGGCCAATCTTTCGAGTCGGCGATGACAAAATACTTTCCAATCTTCAGAAAAGCAATTGGACCTCTGCTAATCATGACTGGTCTAATCCTATTGGGAATCATTAAGTTGGTATTTCTTCATAGAATGACATCAAAATTACCGTTGATTATGAAAGAAGGGAAATGGGGCGCATTCCTTTTAGGAGCTAGCTTTGCATTAGCCTTTTGTCCAACAATGTTTGTCCTATTTTTTGTTTGGCTAATGCCAACAGTTGTGACGTCCACTTACGGATTTATATTGCCAGCAGTATTTGGAATTGCCACTTCCATGCCACTTCTCATTATTTTTGGGTTAATTGAGGCTTTCGATACTAAACGTTATCTATTGAAGAGGAGCAAAAAGATTGGATCAATTTTTGAGAAAGTAACAGGTGTTATTCTAATTTTGATTGGAATACTTGATACAATTACGTATTGGGGTACGTAGAATAACATGGCATTTCCATAATACTGAAGAAGTATTTACGAATTACAAATTAATTGGATTAAGTTCCTTCATATTCTTATAGATGAATAAGCGTTAGGTTTTTGAAATTAACGTATAGTTTTACAGTATTGAATCATACTAAAATGGATTTCACTAAGATATCTCACATGATAATTAGGAGGGAAATCCGATGAGTAGACTGGAAAAGGTAGATCCAACAGCTCAGAAGTTTCGTCAAAATTGGACTAGAAATAAGCATACTGGTTCTCAAATAAATGGTAAAACGGAGATTAGTCTTCACAACCGAATATTGAGATCTAATGCAAAGGCCCATAAGTTCTAACCAAATCATGTAAGATTTTGTGAGATCATGCCCGGATTTATTCCGGGTTTTTTTATTTAGTAAATATTATTAACGTGTTTTTTAAACTGATACATTAGAATGTTACTCACACTTAAATGGTGGGAGTAAAACGAAAATTAGAATATGAAATGGAAATGTAAATAGAATGTATGAAACAAACATAGTGAGTGATACTATAAAAGATTTCACTTAACAATCCGACATGAAAGCAGGAGGGATTTGCGATGAAAAGGGACGGAAGCAGTTTTGATTCAGACAATCCACCAAAAAAGTGCTGTATAAGAAAGTAGTATTATTATGTCCTTTAATCGAATATTGGTTTGTCCAAGTCGAACAGAGGTGTAACCGATGCGAAATCTAAACAGTTTTGCGTACATGTAGGAATAGTGAAATTAATCCCGGAAATTAATTTTCCGGGTTTTTTTGTGATACAAGTGCTTAAAGCTAATCTGCTTTAAGCTTTTTATTTTGCCCTTGTATAGCTGTTAAAAAAAGTAATTAGCCAAGAGGCCGTATCTTACTTGTACAATAAAATGTAGCTCGAATTGCCCCAATTATTTTAGCTAATTTTTTTAACTCACATTGTTAAAAAGGCTAGTCCTTTTGGTTGTTTTTTCATTTATAAAAAATGCAGCATCGTATTGAATTTTGGTATGTTGAATAGTACAATACGTCTCTAGGCCTATATTCGAATATTTCTCCAGTCGGTTCCGTAAAGCTAAAAAAGTTTTTAAAATATAAGGGATTACGAATGAAGGAGAATATATGTAAATGGAAAAAGTGTATTTATTATTAACTGATACCGGAACAATGTTCACAAGGATGATCAAGTTATATACAAAAAAAACATATAATCATGCTTCTATTTCATTTGATAGGAACTTCTTGGAGGTATATAGTTTTGGGCGAAAAAAACCACAAAATCCTTTTATAGGGGGATTCGTGATTGAAGATGTAAGGAAAGGGTTATTTAAAAACGCAAGATGTGCCATTTATAGTTGTTCAATATCAACAGAGCAGAAGGAAAAAATGAGCCATTTTATAAAAGAAATTGAAAGTCAAAAGCATTTATACCGATATAACCTCATTGGGTTAATAAATTTTGTAATAAATAAACCAATCCGTAGAAAACGTGCTTATTTTTGCTCAGAGTTTGTTGCATGTGTGCTGTATGAAGGTGATTTATTACATTTTCAAAAACCCCTATCGCTAATTTCCCCATATGATCTACAAAGTTTACAAAATCTGAATTTAGAGTATGAAGGACATTTATCAGACTTGTTCATGAATGAGACAAAAAAGCATGTATATTCACTTGCAGTAAGGTAACTAATGTGAATTTTACGCGGTATTGTTAACAACTGTTTGCAATAGTCGGAATAAATAAGGCTAAATATGTTTAAAGAGTAAACGAATTCAACTGGAGGTAATGCATGGAAAGTTTACAACAGAGAAGTAATATATTTGGAAACAGAATTGTATCTGCCATTATGGCATCAAACTTTTTATTACAATTAGGTATTTGGATTAGAAACTTTGCAATTCTTTTATATGTAACAGATATTACGGACAATAATCCGATTTACATTTCATTGATTTCGGTAGCAGAATTTGCACCAATTTTTATTTTTTCATTTATTGGTGGAACTTTTGCTGACAGATGGAAACCAAAATTGACGATGGTCTGGTGTGATTTCTTATCGGCTATCTCCATTTTTGTTGTGCTAATAACACTAATTTATGGTTCGTGGTACAGTATCTTTTTTGCTACATTAGTGTCTGCCATACTATCACAATTTTCAATGCCTTCAGCAATGCGTTTATTTAAACAGCATGTTCCTGGTGACCAATTACAATCAGTAATGGCTATTTTCCAATCGTTAATGGCTATTTTCATGGTGGTCGGTCCACTAATTGGTACATTCATTTATCAAAAGTTCGGTATATACACTTCGATTGGCATAATGGGTGTCATGTTCTTATTATCGGCCTTTGTTTTGTTATTCTTACCTAGAGATGTTGAAAAAGATAAATCTGAAGAAGCATCAAACTTTAAAAAAGAGTTTGTGGATGGTTTCCGTTATGTATTATCAAACGATATCTTAAAATCAATGGGGGTCGTTTTTGCGGTATGTGGTTTAGCGGTTGGAATCGTTCAGCCACTTGCTATTTTTTTAGCAATCGAAAATTTGGGAATGACGAAGGAATTTCTTCAATGGTTATTAATGGCTAGTGGGGTAGGAATGTTAATCGGAGGTGGTGTAATCTTTGCTCTATCCCGTAAAGTATCACCACAAACGCTTTTAACCATCGGAGTCGTTGTCAGTATGATTGCTACAATTATTATAGGGTATTCTACAAATGTAACCTTAACGTTAACTTTACAGTTTATTAATGGTTTATTCTTACCTTGTATTCAAATAGGAATTAACACTTTAATATTAAAAAATACAGAAGAATCCTTTATAGGACGCGTAAATGGCGTGCTAACACCAATGTTTATGGGAATGATGGTAATAGGTATGTCTATTTCAGGAATTATTAAATCTTCATTAACTCTCCCAGGCGTTTATTTAACATCAGGGATTCTATTTCTGATTGCAGCTTTGTTTACGATCCCATTATTCAAACATAAAGAACAAAAGGATCATTTGCCTAAATTAAATTAGTGGATTTCAAAGCATCTCTGAAAAGAGGTGCTTTTTTAAATCTAAAAAATAAGCATAAATATGAAATGTTTAGAAAGAATAGTATCAGTAAGATTGAAGAGGTGACTAATTTGGATAATCAAATACCACGCGAAGAAGGTCTTGATCATAGCATAGCCCTGTTAAAAGAAGGATACAATTTTATTCTAAATAGAAGTCAAAGTATGCAATCAGATATTTTTGAAACAAGGATTTTAGGGAAAAAGGCCATTTGCATGATTGGAGAAGAAGCTGCAGCACTTTTTTATGACGAAAATAAATTCCAAAGAAATGGCGCGGCACCCAATCGAGTAGTCCAAACCTTGTTTGGTAAAAACAGTGTACAAACATTGGATGGGGAAGAACATAGACATCGTAAGGAGATGTTAATGTCTATGATGAATCCTGAGGAAATTGAAAAACTTGTAGAGATCGTGAAAATGGAATGGGAGCACTCAATCGATCAGTGGGCGCAAATGGAACAAATAGTTTTATATGAAGAGATGAAAAAGTTACTCTGTAAAGCAGCATTCAAATGGGTTGGGTATCCTCTCCATGAAGACGATGTAAAGGTAATAACGAAGGGGATAGCGGCGATGTTTGAAACCCCTGCAGTTCTTGGCCCGACTCACTGGATTGGAAGAAGTGCGCGGAATCAAATCGAAAAGAAAATTGAAGGACTTATTCAAGAGGCGCGAAATAAACAAATAATGTTCTCTGAAAACACAGTATTACACAAGTTTGCATTTTATAAAGACTCAAATGGAAACCTTATGGATGGAGAAACGGTAGCTGTTGAAGTACTAAACATGCTACGTCCGATTGTCGCAATAGCAATCTATATGAATTTCACCGTGTTAGCATTGCATAATTTTCCTCATGAGAAAGAGAAACTAAGAAATTATTCTGATTACTCTCAGTTGTTTGTGCAAGAAGTAAGGCGTTATTATCCGTTCTTTCCTTTTGTTGCAGCGAAAGTAAAAACGAACTTTACTTGGAACGGTTACAAATTTGAAAAGGGTACACTTACACTGTTAGATTTATATGGAACAAATCATGATCCAAATATATGGGGGCAACCTAACGAATTTAAGCCTGAACGTTTTGCGAGATGGAAAGGAAGCCCGTTTAGTTTTATTCCCCAAGGTGGCGGAGATTATAACAATGGGCATCGGTGTGCAGGAGAATGGATCACAATTGAAGTAATGAAGGGGAGTTTAGACTACCTAGTGAAGCGTTTAGAGTACGAAATCCCCGAACAAGATTTAAGTTTTAATATGGATGATATACCAAGCATTCCTCAAAGTAAAATTATATTGAAAAATGTAAGACGGTCGCTAGAAAGCTTACATTAAAGTAAAGAGGCTGGGACAAATCCAAAAAACTGCTGTTAATTCTAATAATGAATCCTTTAAGTATCCGGTGAGAGCGGACTAAGAGGCCAACACGACGTTGGTCATGGGAGCAAGACATGCGGACGTGGCGCTTTCGCTCCCCACACAAGCCGAAAAGCCACGTGGTACGTGTCTTTACGACTTGTCTTTGAGGCCGCGCGCGTGCTTGGTCATGGGGGCAAGACATGCGGACGTGGCGTTTTTGCCCCCGGCTTTGTGTTAGGTCCGCTCACATAAAATTTGTCCTTCTAAACTTTCCGGAAACTGGCGCGGCTTACAGTGGTAGGCCGCGTTTTTTCGGAGAAGGGCTACCACTTATTGCTCTCAAACTATAAAATATCAATATCTTACTAATAATAATAGTGGCCTTCCTTAAAAATTCTACTTATGTCCCGGCCTCTTTTTCCTATATATGGTGTTTGTTTATCGAATACATTTAATTAATCATTGGAGCCGTATTACTATCATATTGAGTCTATGAACAGCATTTCCCCATAAAATATTAAAAACGAAACATAATCACTTATTTAAACCATATATTTTTATAGTAATTAAATGGGGTGAATAAATGTTTTTTACTGCGCTAATTGGTATGTGTTTAACCACAATTGGATTTTGTTTTGGAGGCTGTATTGCAATTTTATTAAAGGGGTTTCAAACAAAAGTTTCAATTATATATGCAATCTGTACTGGAGTCATTTTGGGCATGATTGTTTTGGATATTGCACCAGAGAGTATTGAGATGGGGAACAACAAAATATTCTTCTGGGGATTGTTAATGGGAGGAATTCTATTCCTTCTTTTGCATGAAGCATCTCATCAACTAACTCGTTTTCAAGTTAATAAAAATACATACTTACGTACTGCTAAATTACTAGCATTAAGTATCTCGGTACATAACTTGCCGGTAGGAATTGCAATAGGATCAAGCCAAATGTTTGAGATGAACAGTTCAATGATTTATTTGCTCATTCTGCATAATATTCCTGAAGGAGTTGCCTTATTTACACCTCTATTATTGGGGAAGGTAAAAGTTCGCACTTGGTTTATGTTAATAGGAATCATCATCACTCCAGTCGGTATTGGAATTCTTTTAGGTAGTTCTTTAGGGTATTTTATTCCTGCATCTCTTTGTGCGTTGATTCTAAGTCTTGCGATAGGGATGATGTTAACAGTTACAATAAAAGAGATGTTTATCGTAGCGATTAAGAATTCATCAGCAAGTTTATGTATAACCTATACTATAATCGGATTTATATTAATATGGACCTACTTAATATTAATATAAATAATATAGTATTTGCCCATTTGCTTAAGTAGTAGGACATGAATTGATACTAAAGAAGGGTAAGAAACTTATATCTCGAACATACTAATATTAGGAAATTACATATGTCTGAAATTCTATTGAAGCTTATTGAATATTTAATAACTAAATAAGTGGGTTATCGACGTCGTAGATTAGAAATATCCATTTGATCAATTTTAAAGATCCAGCACGTTTATAATTAACCAAAATTTGTGTTATAATATACTTACTTATGAAAAGAAGGGAAGATGGGTGGCCGATGATTAACTAATCTTATTTTAACTTTGAAGTTACGCATTAAGTATTTCAAATTACAAAATAGGATTAGTCTGCCCATTTTTCAATATTATTTTTGTAAAGCTATTAAAAAGAGATAGCTTCTTTTCACATTGAAATTGCGACTAATCCTTCCAAGTGAAATTGGGAGGATTTTTTATTTGCTTTTTAAAGTGTGATTGGAGAAAATGTAATGCTTTTTTCTGTCACTCTTTTTAGAGCAAGTTACCTCCCTAAAGAAGGGATGGATTTTATGATAGAAATTTTAAAACTCAAAGATATAAGTTATGAAATTCTAGATTCTATACTATTAGAAAACATTCATGCATCTGTACAACGTGGGGATATTATTGGGATCATTGGTAAGAATGGCGCTGGAAAGTCTACATTACTCCATATGATAGCTGGAGAAATTCACCCGACGAAAGGTCAATGTATTTGGCTTCAACAAAATGTAGAGACTTCGATTGTAGAGCAGGAGACGCAAAACTTCTCAACACTTGACGTACCTGCACATGAGGCTACATTATTATCGAAATGGAAAGTACCCTCAAGCAACTTTTCAGTATTGAGCGGTGGAGAAAAGTTGAAAAGTCGACTAGCGAAGGGTTTTTCAAAAAACGCACAATTACTTCTATTAGATGAACCAACGAATCATTTAGATGAAGAAAGTACTAAGCTATTGATTGATCAAATTAAGCAATATAAAGGAACTGTCATTTTAATTTCCCATGACCGGTATTTCTTAGATCAAGTTACAACTAAAATTTGGTCAATTGAAAATAAGAAACTCTATGAACATAAAGGGAATTACACTAGTTACATGAAGGCTAGAGAACAAAGAAGACTAACTCAACAAAGAGAGTTTGAAAAACAGCAGAAAATGGTTGAACGAATTGAAACTCAAATAGCGGAGCTTTCTTCTTGGTCGCAAAAGGCACATTCACAGTCAACAAAACAAGAAGGTTTTAAAGAATATCATCGAGTGAAAGCGAAGCGTACGGATTCACAAGTAAAATCAAAGAAAAAAAGACTAGAAAAAGAGCTGAAAAGGGCAAATGTAAACCAGGTTGAACCGGATTATGAAGTGAAATTTACATTACAGGCAAATGAAAAACGAGGTAGACGTTTTTTAGAAGTAAAGAACTTAAATAAGAAGTATCACGAAAGGACCTTATTTAATAATGTAAACTTTACCATCCAACATGGTGAAAAAGTAGCCTTAATGGGAGTAAATGGCTCTGGAAAAACGACATTGCTTAAAATTATTATGGGATTAGAAGCAGCAGTGGATGGTGATGTATGGATTTCACCAACTGCAAAGATTGGCTATTTAACGCAAGATGTATTTGACTTGCCCCTTACTAAAACTCCTGAAGAGCTTTTTCATAAAGAAACGTTTAAGGAAAGAGGTAAAATTCAAAATTTAATGAAGCATTTAGGCTTCTCAGAGTCAGCATGGAAAGAACCAATACAGAATATGAGTATGGGTGAACGCGTTAAATGCAAATTGATGGTTTATATAATGGAAGAAAAAGATGTGCTTATTTTGGATGAACCGACGAATCATCTTGACTTACCATCTCGTGAGCAGTTGGAACAAACATTGTCAAACTATAATGGTACATTACTTGTTGTTTCCCATGACTACTACTTTTTAGAAAAAATAACAGATATAAAACTTGTCATAAAAGACCAGGGGATTAGCAGGCAGCTTAAGAATAAAAGACCTAAAGAAAAAGAGGAACAAGAGGAATTACTTTTAAGACTTGAAACTGAGAGACAAGAAATATTGGGGAAAATAAGCTTTATGACACCAAAAGATCCACAGTACATTGAACTTGATTTGAGATTTAATGAGGTAACGAAGCAGATATTAGGCTTGAAGGAGAAATAATAGAAAGAATGAGGTCTTTAAAAGAGGGGATATATTCAATTTCGTGTGGTATATAAGAAAGGAATACGAAAGGATAGCAACTTATTATAGGATTTGACTAATGACCTCAATGAATGGGGTCATTTTTTTAAACTGTTTAAAGGTATTAATGGAATTACTTTACAATCATTAATAAAACATTAATACTACATTAATATCCTCAGAATAAAATAGGAAATAATCCCCTTACGGAAAAGGAGTAATTATGAATTCAGTCTTACATAATAGAGGAAATTATATTAGCCTTTTTTCCTATCTAAAATACATTAAGCACCGTAGACAGCAAGATAGATTATATTTGAAACGCTTTGCAGAATTGAAAAGGATTATGAAAAACCATGCCTTAGATACTTATTTTCAGCCCATAGTAGATTTACAATCAGGGGAAACATTCGGATTTGAAGCCTTAAACCGTCCCGATTACTCAAATCTTTTTCCAAATACAGATCAGTTTTATGAATTTGTAGGGCAAACAAACATGGTATTTCAATTTGAAATCTTTTGTCGAAATCTTTCTTTAAAGCGTTATATTGAAAGCTTAACGGAAGACAGAAGAGATCTAAAGTTTGTACTATTTTTAAATATTCACCCTCATGTACTTCTTGATAAAAAATATCATAGTGGTGAGACATTACAATTATTAAAAGAACTTGGGATTTCGCCACAGCAAGTGGTTTTTGAACTTACGGAAAGAAGTGCAGTTACAGATTTCCAAGAATTTGAACGGGTACTTTCACATTATCGTTCTCAAGGTTATCGGATTGCTATCGACGATGTAGGGTCAGGTTACAACAGTTTGAAAACAATCATATTTCTTCAGCCAGAATTTATTAAACTTGATCGCTCACTTATTCAAAACATCGATCAGAGCAACACAAGCCAACAGCTCGTTTCATTAATATTTGAGTATGTGAAACTATCAGGAACAAAAGTAGTAGCGGAGGGAATTGAACGTATTGAAGAAATGCAGTACCTTCAACAATTAGGAATCAATTATGCACAAGGATATGCATTAGGTAGACCAGATAAAGAAATCAAGCTAGGAATATATCCTTTAAAATAAAAATTTCCGCATGATGATCGTGCAAATAAGGTGAGAAAATGGTGGCAAATTTAGGTGAAATGGTAACGAATATAGGCGAAATTGCAAAGAAAGTACCCACTATCAGCCCAAATATGAAAAATAAACAGGTGGATGAAATCTTTACCAAAAACCCTAACATGCGAGGAATTGTTGTCGTTCATAATAATAAGCCAATTGCACATATAACACGAACACATTTTTATCAAAAAATTGGTACCATGTACGGCTATAATCTTTATATGGGTAGAGAGAGTAAATTATTAGCAAAAATAGATCCGCTGATTGTCGATTACTTACAACCAATCACTGAAGTTAGTAAGTTAGCGATGCAACGAACAGAAGAAGATTTGTACGATGACGTCATTGTAATACAAAATGATGAATTCTTTGGTGTGGTCAGTATCCGTGCATTATTAATGAAATTCGTAGAAATTCAAGTGGAATTTGCTAGTTTTTTAAATCCGTTAAGCAATTTGCCTGGGAATCATTTAATCGAACAAAAATTAAAAGAATCATTAGAACTACCTCAGTTTAGTATATTATATTTCGATCTTGACTTTTTCAAAACATACAATGATTTATATGGTTTTAATAAAGGTGACAAGGTATTGCTCCACCTAACAGAAATATTAAAAAGAAACATCCAACAGCTTGGGTATTTCCTAGGGCATATTGGTGGTGATGATTTTATGGCGGTAATTCCTCAATACGATATTAAAGAAATTTGTGAGAATATTATTCATGAGTTCGATGAGACAATCCCTTATTTTTATGATCAAGCTCATTTATCAGAACCTCATTTTAAAGTGAAAGGTCGCGCAGGGCAATTGGAATTGTTTTCGATTATGTCATTATCAATTGCCGTATTAACAAATAAGGAAATTAAGTTTGAGAAGGTAGAAGAACTTTCAAATTGTGTTGCAGCCGTAAAAAGAAAGTGTAAAAAAGTAAAGGGTAGCTGTTATCTGATCAATGAATATGAATTAGCAACGTAAGTCCAAACGGAGGGGTTAATTTCCCTTCTTTTTTATTTACATTTTCTTGTAGTTCCTATACTTTTTTTGTAATCTACAACAAAAGAGGTGATTGAAATGAACTTTTTGACGGTTGAACAATATCAATTTGTTAAAAAGCAGGCTAAGAAGATTCTTAATACCTGTGTAACATCAAGGGATAGTAAAGTCGTTCAAGCAGTACAGATGCTTGTCTCACAAGAAATTGCTGAAAAACTAAATCATATTTCAGAGGAGAAACAAAAAATCCTGCAGCCAATTTTAACTTTGCAAACAAAAGAACAATTAGAATCATTTATTAATGAATTAAAACAATATGTTATCCCGTTTGATATGCCAACTGAAAGTGAAATAAAGAAACTATTCTTAAAGGATAAAAAGCTAAAACTCCCAAAACTCGATCAATTCAATCCAATAGAAGTATCCTATTTAAGTTGGTTTGACTCGGGGACGAATCGTAAGTATTTGGTTTATAGAGAAGCAGGAGTATTAAAGGGTGTTCGAGGTGTCTTTAGTCCGTCTAACAACAAAGGGATTTGTACAATTTGTAATCAACATTCAAAAGTTGGGATGATTATGGTTTCTAAAAAAGGTACGGCACTTGGTACTTATAAGAAAAGAGGAAATTATATTTGTGAGGATAGTGCGATTTGTAATGAGGCATTAACAGATATGAATCGATTTATTAACTTTATTGATGTTATACAACAAAAGTACTAATGGAGTGTAGAAGGTCATGTAAAGCAGACCTTCTCTTTTTTATTTATAAATATTAATAATTAAGTTATTCTAAAAGGATATTTTGATGGAAAGTTCTGAAAAATGATAAATTATACGTTTTTTTATTACAGAATTTCTGTTTTAATGATGGGGTGGATGACTTTGTTAATATAATATATCGTTTGTAAAATGTTAGCGAAAATGGAGGGCGAAACAGCTAATTTTGTAAAATAAGCAAATTGTTTAATAGTATAAATTTCTAACAGTTTTGCTAGAAAAATAAAATAATAGTTTATTTATCAAATAATTTTTGCTATTATGTAAATTGCTAACATCTATTTTCAGAAAATATAGAATAGATGGAAAAGTGGAATAGCAAAAAGGGGGATTTCTATGAAAAGACATAATATTCTTTTGTTATTACTGTTGCTAGCGTTATCTCTAGTATTAGCGGCATGTAACTTCGGAGGAGAAACAAGCACTGAAGAAACAGATGGTACAGAGACAGAGGGGACTGCTGAAGAAGGACCAAAGGAAATTAGTTTAGTTGTTGCTTCAGAACCACCATCATTACACCCACAATTGGCAACAGATAGCACATCTAGTGCAATATTAAAAAATATATTTGAAGGTTTGACTAGTATTAAAGACGGCGAAGTAATTAATGCTGCCGCTCAAAATATAGAAATTAGTGAGGATAAATTAACTTATACATTTACTTTACGTGATGCAACGTGGTCAAATGGTGACCCTGTTACTGCAGAAGATTTTGCATATGCATGGCAATTTGCATTAAACCCGGAAAATGCTTCTGAGTATGCATCAATTCTTTATCCTATTAAAGGGGCTCAAGCTTATAACCTTGGAGAAGGTACAGCTGAAGAATTAGGTATTAAAGTAGTCGATGAAAAAACTTTAGAAGTAACATTGGATAATCCAACTCCATACTTTTTGGAATTAACTGCATTTAAAACTTACTTCCCGATACACAAAGCAACAGCTGAAGCAAATGAAAAATGGTATACAAACGCTGGCGACAGCTATATAACAAATGGACCATTCAAATTAACTGATTGGCAACATAGTGGCTCTCTAACTTTAGAAAAGAATGAAAGTTACTGGGATGCTGCAAACGTTGATTTAGATAAAGTAAATATCGCAATGGTTGAATCTGAAACAACTGCTGCTACAATGTTTGATGCTGGGGAAATTGATTTCTTAGGTGCACCATTCCAAAACGTAGCTTTAGATGTCATTGACCGTTACAAACAAGAAGGCAAATTAACTATTAAAGATTATGCAGCTGTTTATATGTATAAATTTAATACAACAGGTGAATTCACATCGAATGCTAATATTCGTAAAGCATTGACACTAGCGATTGATCGTCAAGCATTAATTGATAATATTACTAAAGGGGAACAAACACCTGCTTTAGGTATGGTTCCTAATGCAGTTACAGGGTTTGAAGAAGATCGTGGTTATTTCAAAGATAACGATATTGAAGAAGCAAAAAAGGCGCTTGAACAAGGTATGAAAGAACTTGGAATTACTGATCCTAGTCAAATTAAATTGGGCTTATCTTATAACACAAGTGAAGCACACGCAGCGATCGCGCAATTTATACAAGAAGGTTGGCGCACAAACTTAGGGATTGAAGTGACTCTTGATAACTCAGAATGGCAAGTATTCCTTGATAAACTAACGAATTTAGACTATGATATTGGCCGCTTGGGTTGGATTGCCGACTATAATGATGCATACACATTCCTGGAAATGTATAACTCTGCTGATAATGGTAACAACGATACAGGTTGGGAAAATGCAGAATTTACTAAGTTACTAGACCAATCGAACGCTGAAACAGATCCAGCCAAACGTCTAGAATTATTAAAACAGGCGGAAGCAATTTTAATGACAGAGTTCCCTGTGGCACCAATTTACTACTATACAAATCTATCAATTAAAAAAGATGGTTTAGAGAATATTGAGCCAGATAATTTAGGAAACGTTAACCTGAAATATGTTAAATATAATAATTAACTTCATAAAATGATTAGGTTTTTAAAGTCAACAGTTCATCCTAAAGAGGGTGGGCTGTTTTTTTTATTAAGTGATAAAAAATTGTTAAAAGTGTCTTATGGTTTATAAGTGTGTATTTCATAAATCGGAATGTTCAGATTTATTAATTAAGCAATAATTCCTTATATTCAGATAATTTTATTGTTATATTTTAATTGGTTTCGGAAAACGCTTACATAAAATGGTATAATTGTTATACTTGAAAAATGGCTTATAATTTATGGGTAATGAATTTATTAGAAAAATTAAATTTTAGTTTATTTACTGAAAACTTTTTGGTAATATAATAATTACACTAAACACCGTTTTCTGAAAAATGGAAAATATATAAGATAAGTTTTCTGAAAAATGGCGAACAACTTAGTAAGAGGAGGATTCTAAACTATGAAAAAAAGTAATTTTCTATTATTAGTAATGTTACTAGCATTATCCTTAGTATTGGCTGCTTGTAACTTTGGAGGAGAAGAAGCTACTACAACAGAAGATGGTAAAAGTGCAAAGGAACTTAATTTAGTTATTCCATCTGAACCACCATCATTACACCCTGCATTAGCAACAGATACTACTTCAGGTGTGATTTTACAAAATGTATTTGAGGGATTAACAACTTTAAAAGATGGTGAAGTTGTTGAGGCAGCTGCTGAAGACATTAAAATCAGTGATGATCAATTAACATATACGTTCACATTACGTGATGCGAAATGGTCTAATGGGGATTTAGTTACAGCTGAAGACTTTGCATATGCTTGGAAATGGGCTTTAAATCCTGCTAATGCTTCTGAATATGCATCAATTCTATATCCAATCAAAGGTGCTGAAAGCTACAACGTTGGAGAAGGTACTGAAGAAGGATTAGGTATTAAAGTGATAGACGAAAAAACTTTAGAAGTAACTTTAGAAAACCCAACACCTTACTTCTTAGAGTTAACAGCATTTAAAACATATTATCCGGTTCACAAAGCAACGGCTGAAGGAAATGATAAATGGTATACAGATGCTGGTGAAACTTATGTAACAAACGGGCCATTCACATTAGCTGATTGGCAACATGCAGGTTCAATCACTTTAGAGAAAAGTGAAAACTACTGGGATAAAGAAAATGTCGCCCTAGACAAAGTTAACATTGCAATGGTTGAAAATGAAACAACAGCTGGAACAATGTTTGATGCTGGTGAAATTGATTTCTTAGGAGCGCCATTCCAAAACGTCTCTTTAGATGCAATTGACCGTTATAAAAAAGATGGCACTTTAAACGTAGAAGACCTTGCATCAATTTATACGTATAAGCTGAATACAACTGGTGAATTTACTTCTAATGCAAACATTCGTAAAGCTTTAACATTAGCGATCGACCGTCAAGGATTAATTGATAACGTTGCTAAAGGTGAACAAACACCGGCATTAGGTATGGTTCCAAAAGCTGTAAAAGGCTTTGAAGAACAAGCTGGTTACTTTAAAGATAATGATATCGAAGAAGCGAAAAAAGCACTTGAACAAGGTATGAAAGAACTTGGAATTTCTGATCCAAGTCAAATCTCAATCGGCTTATCAATTAACACAAGTGAAGCACATGCCGCAATTGCACAATATGTACAAGAAAGCTGGCATAAAAACTTAGGTATCGAAGTAACAATTGATAACTCAGAATGGCAAGTGTATTTAGAAAAATTAAATATGTTGGATTATGATGCGGCTCGTATGGGTTGGGGAGCAGACTATAACGATGCATACACATTCTTAGAACAATACGATTCAGCTAAAAATGGTAACAATGATACTGGTTGGGAAAATGCAGAATTCACTAAGCTATTAAAACAATCCCAAGTTGAAACAGATCCAGAAAAACGTATTGATATATTAAAACAAGCTGAAGCAATTATCATGTCTGAATATCCGGTAATTCCTGTTTATTACTATACAAATTTATATGTAAGTAAAGATTATGTTGAAAATATTGCCCCAGATAAGCTTGGAAACATTTATTTAAAATATGTGAACGTTAACAAGTAATAAATAATGCATTAAAGTACTTTTTACTTAACACTATAGTAAAAAGGCTGCTGCTCCTCGAGTAATCGAAAAGAACAGCAGCCTTTTACACACTATGAATCTTTTTTTAATCTAGAAGGAGGGATATAGAATGATAAAGTACATTTTTAAGAGATTAATATATATATTAATTGCTCTGTTTATTATTGTTTCTGCAACATTTTTCTTAATGCGGCTAGCACCTGGTAGCCCATTTGCAAGTGAGAAAGACTTCCCACCTCAAATAGAAGCACAATTGAATGCTAAATATGGCTTAGATAATCCTTGGTACATTCAATATAAGGATTATTTAATCGATACTGTGACATTTGATTTCGGCGAATCAATGAAATATAAAGGCCGTTCAACTAACGATATGATTGCTGAGAGTTTTCCTATTTCATTAACACTTGGTATTGAAGCAATGCTGATTTCTATCGGCTTCGGGATACTTTTGGGGGTAATTTCGGCACTCTATCATAATAGATTCCCAGATTACCTAGCATCGACAATTGCGGTCTTGGGTATTTCAATTCCTTCATTTATACTAGCAGGCTTAATGCAATATTTCTTAGCATTTAAGTTAGATCTTTTCCCTGTAAGTGGTTGGAAGGGTTTTATTTATAGTATTTTACCAGCAACAGCTATCGCAATTACTCATATGGGGTTCATTGCAAAGTTAACTCGCTCAAGTATGCTTGAACAACGTAGTAGTGACTATGTAAAAATGGCTCGTGCGAAAGGCCTCGGTAAATGGACTACGGTGTTTAAACATACATTACGTAACGCTTTATTACCAGTTGTTACATACTTAGGTCCACTTACTGCTGGTGTAGTAACGGGTAGTTTCATTATTGAACAAATTTTTGCAATTCCTGGATTGGGGAAACACTTCGTAACAAGTATTACAAACCGTGATTATACTGTAATTATGGGAACAACCGTTTTCTATTCAATCATTCTATTATTTGCAGTTTTAATTGTTGATATTTTATATAGTGTAATCGATCCTCGCATTAAGCTGAAAGGAGCGAAAAAATAATGTCACAACAAGAACAACAAATTAAAAAGTTTTCACCAGATATGTTTCAAGTTGTTGGTGGTCGTCATAATGAAACTGAAAAATTAGCAGACAAATCAGTATCATTTTGGAAAGAAGTATTCTATCGCTTCTCTCAAAATAAATTAGCGATTTTTGGTTTGATTGTGATCATTATCGTTACACTACTCGCAATTTTTGTTCCGTTTTTATCACCATATAGCTATCGTGAACAATTAGGAGTATATAATGCGGCCCCATCCGCAGCGCATTGGTTCGGAACAGATGATTTAGGACGAGATATCTTTGTTCGTGTATGGCAAGGTGCTCGTATTTCATTATTCATCGGAATTACTGCAGCGGTAATTGATTTAATTATCGGAGTCTTATGGGGAAGTATTTCAGGTCTTGCAGGAGGCCGTGTAGATAACATCATGATGCGTATTGCGGATATTTTATCGGCTGTACCTTATTTACTAGTAGTTATCATTTTATTGGTCGTTTTACAACCAGGTTTGATACCAATGATTATAGCCTTATCGATTACGGGATGGGTAAATATGGCCCGTATTGTACGAGGAGAAGTATTATCTATTAAAAATCAAGAGTATGTATTGGCGGCAAGAACTTTAGGTGCAAATACTTGGCATTTAATAATTCGTCATTTAGTACCGAATGCTTTAGGGGCAATCCTAGTTACAATGACATTAACGATCCCTACTGCAATTTTCACTGAGTCATTTTTAAGTTATTTAGGTTTAGGTGTTCCAGCACCGATGGCAAGTTGGGGAACAATGGCTTCAGAAGGAAATAAGGCGTTAACTTCTGCACCATGGCGTCTATTCTTCCCAGCATTCTTCATTTCGTTAACGATTTTTGCGTTTAATGCTATAGGGGATGGGTTACGTGATGCACTAGATCCGAAATTACGTAAATAAAGAAGGTGAAAACGATGAGTAAAAAGCTCTTAGAAGTAAAAGATTTAAAAATTAACTTCAAAACATATGCAGGATTAGTCCAAGCAGTTCGAGGGGTAAATTTTGAACTGAACGAAGGAGAGACGCTCGCTATCGTTGGAGAATCAGGTTCGGGAAAAAGTGTAACTAGTAATGCAGTTATGAAACTTATTCCTCAACCACCTGGCATATATGCAGATGGTCAAATACTATTTCAAGGGAAGGATTTAATTCCTCTAACTGAAAAGGAAATGTCAAGGATTCGAGGAAATGAGATCGCTATGATTTTCCAAGATCCGATGACAGCATTAAATCCAACTATGCGTGTAGGAAAACAAATTACAGAAGTAATTTTAAAACATAAAAAGGTCTCTCGTGAGCAAGCAAAACAACGTGCAATTGAGCTGTTAGATCAAGTAGGTATTCCAATGCCTGAAAAAAGATTTAGTCAGTTTCCTCATGAATTTAGTGGTGGGATGCGCCAACGTGTTGTTATTGCGATTGCATTAGCAGCTGATCCGAAGCTTTTAATTGCCGACGAGCCAACAACTGCACTTGACGTAACAATCCAAGCACAAATATTAGAATTATTAAAAGAAATTCAAAAGAAAAATAATACATCTATTATTTTCATTACCCATGATTTGGGGGTAGTGGCCAACATTGCTGATCGTGTAGCTGTAATGTATGCTGGACAAGTTGTGGAGTATGGAACTGTAAATGATATTTTCTATAATCCACGCCATCCATATACATGGGGGTTATTAGGGTCTATGCCGGATTTAAAAAATAATGTCAAAGAAGATTTACGGACAATTCCTGGATCACCGCCAGACTTAATTCACCCACCTAAAGGGGATGCATTTGCCCCTCGAAATGAATTTGCTTTGGCAATTGATTATGAGCAGGAACCACCGATGTTTAAAGTGTCAGATACACACTATGCCAAAACATGGTTATTACATCCTGATGCACCGGAAATTCCAATTCCTGAAACAATTTCGAAACGAATTGAAGGATACTTGAAGGAGGCTGAAAATAAATGACAAATAAGTTACTAGAAGTGAAAAACTTAAAACAGTATTTCGGCTCACCTAAAAATCCAATCAAAGCAGTTGATGGAATTAGTTTTGACGTGTATGAAGGAGAGACTCTTGGTTTGGTAGGGGAATCAGGTTGTGGTAAATCAACAACAGGTCGTTCTATTATTCGTTTGTATGATATAACTGATGGTGAAATCCTGTTTAGAGGAAAAAACATCCGTGATGCAAAATCTCGAAAAGAATTAAAACAATTCAATCGTGAAATGCAAATGATTTTCCAAGATCCATATGCTTCACTAAATCCCCGTATGACAGCTGGAGAAATTATTAGTGAAGGTTTTGACATACATGGGCTTTATAAAAACAAAACAGAGCGTAAAGAAAAGATAGGTTCCTTATTAGAAGCAGTGGGATTAAATAGAGAACATGCAAATCGATATGCTCATGAGTTTTCAGGTGGTCAACGCCAACGTATCGGAATTGCACGTGCCCTAAGCCTAAATCCAAGCTTTATTATTGCAGATGAACCGATTTCTGCTCTTGACGTATCTATCCAAGCACAAGTAGTTAACTTATTAAAACAGCTTCAAAAAGAACATAAATTAACTTACCTATTTATTGCTCACGATTTATCGATGGTTAAATATATTAGTGATCGTATCGCGGTAATGTATCGAGGGAAGATTGTAGAACTTGGAACTGCTGATGAAATATATCATCATCCGATTCATCCATATACGAAATCGCTATTATCTGCTGTTCCACTCCCTGATCCTATGTCGGAAAGAAAACGTCAGCGAATTCCATACGTACACGAACAAAATGATGGGTCAGAAAAAGTGCATGAAGTATTGCCGAATCATTTTGTTTACGGAACAGATAGCCAGATTAAAAAATGGACGAAGTAGTTTCCGTGAAAAGGTTCACTTTCTTTCATAATTTGGAACCTTTTCTTTTATAGTAAGTCAATATAGATGAAGCCAACGAATCTTATCGTTGGCTTTTTTTATTTACTATAGGATTTTTGGCAGCGTATTTGTAATATTAATGATGCATTTTATTAGTTTTTAAAAAAACGAGATTTTTAGTGATGATTTAAAGTTTAATTGAATAGGGTTTTATAATAGGGTAGCATTATACACAAGAAACATATCGTGATGTTCGTTACAATAATAATATATTTATACATAAGGAGAGTTTAATGGAAAACTGGATAACAACGATAATGGAAGACTTCGGATACGTTGGTGTGTTCTTATTAATTATGTTGGAAAATTTATTTCCCCCAATTCCATCAGAAGTGATACTAACCTTTGGAGGGTTTATGACAACTCAAACAAACTTAACTGTTACAGGTGTTGTTATTGCCTCAACAATTGGTTCAGTCGTAGGAGCGATTATCTTATATGGAATTGGTGCTATTGTAGGCATTCGACGTATAGAGAGATTCGTGGATAAGTGGGGGAAAATACTAAGGTTAACTAGTTCTGATATTCACAAAGCGAATGCGTGGTTTGAAAAATATGATGTATGGACAGTGTTTTTCTGCCGCTTTGTTCCTTTAATCCGTAGTTTAATTTCGTTACCAGCGGGTCTTGCTAAAATGAACTTCTGGATTTTCTTATTACTTACGACTTTAGGTACATTGATTTGGAATTTAGTTTTAGTAAAAGTTGGAGCAGCAGTAGGTGATTCGTGGGAGACGATCGTTCATTACATGGATATCTACTCAAACTTTGCATATGCAGTACTAGCCATTATCCTTATAGTAGTAATCATTCGCTTTTATCGCAAAAAGATGAGAAGTTAAAAATTAAGGAGGAATCTCTAGTGATCTAGAGATTCCTCCTTTTTATAAATCACACCGCTTTTTCAACTTGGTCTTTAGGTAAGAAGAAAGCAACCACTAATAAGATCGGAAGAACTGATATTATTTGCATAGTTGTTTCAATTCCGATTGAATCCAGTAATATTCCAATGACAACAGAACCAATTGCACCCATTCCAAATGCAAAGCCAGTAGTTAATCCAGCCATTGTTCCTATTTTACTTGGTACCAGCTCTTGTGCATACACAACGGTCACAGAGAAACTAATCATGATAAGGGTACCGATGACAATTAAGAGAACAGGAACAAGCCAAATAGGAACGTAAGGTAGAATTAAACATAATGGAACTGGTACTACTACTGAAAGTAATATGACGTTTTTCCTGCCAATACGATCGGATAGAGAGCCGCCAAAGAATGTACCCACTACACCAAAGGCCATAAAAATAAATATAAATACTTGTCCTAATTTTAATGTTACATCGTAATGATCCATTAAATAGAAAACGTAGAAACTCGTAATGTTAGTTGTGTAAAATGACCGAGCAAAAATAATCATCATTAACAGAGCTAATGCTATTCCAATTTGCTTTTTCGTTAATGGTGGGAGTGATGAAATAAGAATTCGTTTTTTCTTTTTTTCGGATTTTTCAGCCATTAGTTGACGGTAATACCATCTTGAAATTTTTAATAAAATCCCGATTCCAATAGTGGTTAATAAAAGAATTATTGCGGCACCATGTTGGCCGTATACATCCAAAATGAAAGCACTAATTAACGGGGCAAGGGCTTGTCCTGAATTTCCACCAACTTGATAAATAGATTGTGCCAGACCACGCTTATTGCCTGCAGCCATAAAGGAAACACGTGAACCTTCTGGATGGAAAATGGCAGAACCGAAACCTAAAAATAAAACTGAGATTAGAATTAGCCAATAATCTTTCGCCAAAACAAGCATGAGTAACCCTACAAAAGAGCTCATCATACCAAGTGGTAGAGCGTACGGCATCGGTTTTTTATCGCTAATGAACCCAACAACTGGTTGTAGTGTGGATGAAAACATATTTAAAACAAATGATATCATTCCAAGTTGAGTAAAGGTTAATCCCAAATCTCTTTCAAGTAGGGGAAACATTGCAGGGACTACTGATTGCATTGTATCGTTAATTAAATGTGCAACCCCAATAGCGATCATAATTGGGTAAACGGGATTGTTAGGTGTTGATTTTATTTCACTCATTAGTCTTAGCACCTCATAATATAAATCAAATAAACACTTGGCCAACCTGAGTCCGAATTTTGAATTGTATTTAGGCATAAACCATGGCCAACAAACATGAAAACGACGCTTAACGGGCTAAGGTCAGTTAGCTGTCATGTTTACTTTTGATGTGTTATTGCAAAGGATACCATGGATTAGATGCACATATGCTAGCCTCACTTCAAAATGCTTTTAAGAATATCCTTGGCAACCTTAGAGAATTGTATTAACAATTATACCCTTTTATTTCGAAATTCAAAGGGGTTATATCTAAAACAAAATTAATGTTTGTTAAAATATTCTAAATAATTGATTGGCAACTTTCCTTGTGGTGCTATTACGCCTTAAAGAGTACCTGAAGATTAGCTTAATGAGCTTATAGGAAGTATGGTATACAAGCACTAGTCATTCTTTAATCACTTATGACAAGCGGACAGTATGATCATTAACTACAATAGAATTTACTTTTTCAGAAATGTAATTACAGCTTTTATTCCATTGTCATTTTAGTATTCATTAATAGAATGGCTTTTAATGTACACCGAATAAGGAAGTTTATAATTGGGAGTAGAGAATTAGTAAATGATTTAAATAAAAAAAGATTTCGGCTAAAACCGAAATCTTTTTTATTTAAATCATATTAATATGCTAAACCATAAAGAGCTTTAATGTGTGATAAGTAGCGTACGTGACTAGCTTCTTTCATTAATGAAGCTGTAATTCCTTTTAGTTCGATGTTGTTTGAACCAACTTGTGCTACGCCGTCTTTACGTCCAAGACTTGCTAGTGTACCAGAGTTGATTGGATTAAATTCTTCTAATTTTTGACCTCTGATTGTAGCGAATAGGTTATAACCAGCAGTTTCACCCATTTGCCATGCGTTTTGCGCAGTTGGAGCATATAATGGACGACCTCCACCTTCAGGTAAAGATACTGATGCATCACCTACTACAAATACGTCTGGATGTGATTTAGAGCGTAAGTATTCATCGATGATTGCTTTACCGCGGTCACATTCAAGACCAGATTCTTGTACGATTGGAAGTGCAGCAACACCGCCTGTCCATACGAATGTATTAGCAGTAATAGTAGAACCATCTTTTAATGAAATAACATTTCCTTCAACACCAGTTACAGGTAGACCTGTTAAGAATTCAACTCCACGAGCTGCTAAACTTTCAGTTGCGCGTTGAATTAATGAGTCAGGTAAAACTGGTAGAATTTTTGGACCAGCTTCAACAAGTTTAATGTCTAGTTCTTTGAAGTCTACACCGTATTTTGCTGCAACTTTAGGGAAGTTGTCGATGATTTCTCCTACAAGTTCAACTCCAGTTAAACCGCCTCCGCCAATAACGATTGTTGCATCAGCAGGATTTTTCGATTTTGCATATGAAGCAATTTTGCTTTCGATATGATTGTAAATTTTGTTAGCATCTTCAACTGATTTCAATACCATACTGTTTTCTTCTAGACCAGGGATGCCGAAGTAACCAGTTTGACTTCCTAATGCAACAACAAGGTTGTCGTAAGAAAGTACTGAACCATTAGCAAGGTAAACTTCTTTTTTATCAACCGAGAAAGATTTAACTTCTTGGATGACAACGTTCACATCTTTACCTTTGAAAAGTTTTTCTAAAGCGAAAGAGATTGCTTTTTCAGTTGTTGTACCGCCTGCTAAACGGTGTAATTCTGTAATAAGTTGGTGAGTTGGATATTTATTTACTACTGTAATTTTAGCTTCATCATTATTTAAATATTTACGCAATGTTTGGGCAGTTAGTAAGCCACCATAACCTGCTCCTAAGATGACGATTTCTTTTGACATGATTAATCCTCCGTCCTTACTTAATTATCAACAAACTATTCTTGATTTTTACGTTCTGCAGTAACTTGTAGGAATGCATTTGCAAAGCGGAAAAGTTTTTGAGCTTCTGGGTCTTTTAGGAGTTTTAATAAACCAAATAAACCAATAGCTTCATTTGATGCTTCAGCGCGATCTTTTGCCTCAATTGCTGTAGCTGCAACATTTTTCACTGATCCAATAACTGGTTCTGCTACTTCTTTTAGTGCGCTAACAGTATCACTTTTTAATACTTCATCAGTAGATACTAATTGAGCATAGTCATAAGCTTTAGTTAGTAGAGTTACTACTTCTGCTAATTTAGGTAGTTGTTCTACTAATGTAGATAGTGAATCTTGAACCTCAGGTTTTAATAATTGATCTAGTAAATCTTGTTTCGTAGTCGCTTCTGACTGAGTTTGAGTAACCAATTCTTCTGCCATTTCCGATTCTCCTTTACAATTTTCTCAAGTAATTTTCCAGAATAATCTAGAAATACTTTTGAGAATATTTCATCAATAGTCACATAAGTTTAATAATTTGAAGTAACGTATGCTTTTGTATCAGATAGCGAAACTTCAATAATCCCATCTAATACATCATAATATAAGTAGTTAGTAAATTAAATGACATTTTTGACTTTTGTTCACAAAAGTTCATGACTTTACAATATTGGTTAAAAAACCACAATAACTATTAGCACAGATTCCCTCTGTAATAATAGCTACTGTGCCTTTTCGTAATTGATATGAATTGAATTTATTAACTTTGTGTACCATCATATTAAATTATACGGTGTATTGTTAGTAATTACTAATAAAAAAATGCCATATTATATCACTTTGTTGATATGGACTGAATATTCCGTGTGTAAAATTTATTATATTTTCGTAAATTTAATTTGCCGTTATTTTTTTCTTAAACTCTGATGTGTAATTTGTAGCTTCCATTAATGCTTTCTCTTCCAATGGAATCCTAACGGAAAGCATGATGAAGTTTAAAAGTGTAAACATGATGGCTGTAAAATAGGCCTGAAACATTGTTGGTAAAAGGAGGATTTCAACACAAACAACAAGATAGTTTGGATGTCTAATAAACATATACGGTCCTTTTTTTACAACATTGGCACCTGGTAAAATAATTATCTTTGTATTCCAATATTCTCCTAAAGTCGATAAACACCATATGCGTAATGCTTGGGTACATATAAAAATAATAAATAAAAGAAGAAAAATAGGTGATAGTGGACGGTCGACAAGTAATACTTCAACAATTAAGCTAATGAAAAAACTTACATGAAGTAAAATCATAACTGGGTAATGAGAAGCCCCAACTTCATAAGCTCCTTTACGCAACATTCTTTTTTCATTGCGCTTTGCTACACTTACCTCGATTAATCTTTGAGCGATTACAAACGAAACAATCATGAAAAAAACCAAGCTAATCCCTCCATTGAACTAATGCTGCTTCCCCACTGAAACCAGGACCTAGTGCTACTAATAGTCCAAAATCATCGGAAGCATTCTCTTTTAACATAAATTGTTCAAGAACATATAAGACAGTAGGGGAAGACATATTCCCGTGTTTTCTTAATATTTCTCGAGAAATAGCTGTTTGATCTTCTGACATTTGTAGGGCTTCCTCATAAGCCTGCAATACTTTTTTGCCGCCTGGGTGGGCAATGAAATTTGTTAGTTGTTCTTTCTTAAGGTTTTGTTCATTTAAAAACTCGTAAATAAAGGGGCCAAGCCAAGTAGAAATAATTGTAGGAATACTTCTAGCGAAAATGACATGAAGACCATCGTCTTTAATGTCCCAACCCATTACATCTTCAGAGTTTGGCATCCATTTTGAAGCAGTATTAATTATATAAGGTACTGCCTTCTTATTATTAATTTCTACAAGATCTCCGCAAACTAATACACATGCAACGCCATCTGCAAAAAGTGAGGTTCCTACAAGATTGCTTTTGCTGTAATCATTTGGTTGGAAAGTAAGGCTGCATAGCTCCAAGCATACAACTAGTACTTTTTCGGTTGGATGTGATAGGCAATAATCAAATGCCCGACTTATACCTGATACACCACCAGCGCAACCTAGTCCCCATAATGGAATGCGTTTTAATCGGTCTGAAAACGGTAGACGATTCATAACACGTGCATCAATACTGGGGGTTGACATTCCAGTGCTGCTTACAAAAATAATGGCATCAATTTCTTCAGTTGAGATAGGAGTTTCTAAGAATTGCCTGTTTTGTAGACATGCTTTAATCACTTCAACACTATAATCTACGGCTAATTCAATATATAAATTATTTCTATCTTCAAATGAATGTTTGGCCTGATGCCATTCAAGAGGTACACAAAACGAGCGTGTTTCAATTTCTCCGTTTTCAAATACCTTTAATAATCGATCTAGGTTAGGGATGTTTTCGTTAAATAGTTCTTTTGTAAATTGCTCTACAGTAGTTTGTTGCAATGTAAAGGGTGGTTGATATGTACCAATTGATGCAATTTTAGGCATGTTAAATCTCCTTTTTGAGATTAGTTTTTGCTACTTGTCTACTTAATATGCAAGATATATTTTTGTAAAACTAGTTGGTGGGTTTTAGGGAAAGTGAGTTATTTGTATGTTGGGTTTAACAAAGGATTTTGAAGAGATTATAAAAGAGAATTCGCATTAGTTTTAAGGTTTAATTGGTTTAAGTTAACCCTAAAAGTTTGCGAATTCTCTTGTATATACGACGATAATCTAGAGGTTTAATAAATTTTACGCATCTTGTCTGCGTTTATCATTTAAAGAAAATGTCTTTAGTAATAACTCCATATAAAGAAGGAAGTAATCAATGCAATCTTTCACGAGCGAAATATATGAATAGAATTCTGCAGATTTTTGATAGTGTAAATAATCATTTTTTAAAACCTCGAGTAATTTCTTAGAGAATAGGTGCATATTCGTTGAATGAAAATGTTCTAAGCATGCAATTAAATTACTGAAAAGGATATCATCTTCTGCTCTAGGATGTTCAAGAATGGCAATATCTTTTACTAAAATTTCAAGAGATTTAATATATCCAAAAAATGCAATATCATTATACCCCAATAGTTCTGAATTAACCGATTGAGTATATAGATTTTGAAACTTTTTGGTTGTGTTTCTTACAAGCAAATTCTCCGTAAATCCATATTTAGGTATTGTAAAAAGATACTTTTCCGGATAAGGTATATCCTCTTTAAAATCATTAAAGATAAAATAGTCTTTTTTACAAGATGGACAGGTTAAAGAAAGAACTTTGATTTTAAAATTTTTATTTTCCAATGGCTCAACCTTATCAACAGCTGGATAGATATCTAAGTTACAATGAGGACACTTATTTAAAATTATGTATTCCTGACTGTCGTATTCATATTCAATTTTCTTCAGTTTACTTTCATTCTTTTGCATAATTAAAATGATTCTCCTTTATGGGTTGCATACAATCATTTATCAAATAAAAAATTTGGTAGATATCTTTTTAATTTAATTAGATTAAGGGGACAAAATTACAATTCAAACACCATCTTGGGCAAATTTCCATTATATTATTCCTTATCTTTTCCAATTTAATAAAAAACATTCGCTTATTAGAATGGATAGTTAGTAATTGTTACTTGCAGTACATAAAAAAGTTCGACTCAAACCTGCTCGAGTCGAACCACTTTTGCTTATTAAGATATTTAGTTTTCTTTTAAAAAGAATAAAATTGCATCTCGTAGAAATTCAGTGCCACCTTCACTTTTGTTATCGTAATATGCTTTGAATCGTTCATCAGCCACATACATTTCAGCAAGTCCAGCATGAGCCTCTTTTGAATAGGAAGGCCAAGTAAATGTAAGCCATTGTTTATGTTTGGCGGCCAGTTCTTGTGCTAATGGTGATTCGGGATCTCCTGTTTCAAATGCTCTGGGAAGTAGCTCAAGGATTTCTTGGCCAAGTTTCTCCATTGCTTCATAAGTTTCTTTTGACATTCCACGGAATTTAGCATTGGATTCTTCTACAACTTTATCACCGTACTTTTCTCGGATTTCTTCACCGTACTTCTCCTCATTATCTGAAATTAATTTATCTTTAAAGGCTTTGAACTTTTCTTGATTATTCATAGCAATTTCCCCTTTCTGATGAGCAATTGTTTTTTCAACTGTCTCAATTAACTGATCTAGGTGGGATCGTTTGCGTATAAGCTCGTCGTAATGATGCTGCAAGGCATGCGTATGGTCAAAATTAGGATCATTCATAATGGAAGTAATGGTTTCTAAGTCAACATCTAACTCTCGGAAAAAGAGTATTTGTTGTAATCGGTCCACTTCTTTTTGACCGTATATGCGGTAACCAGAACTATTAATTCTTGCAGGCTTTAGTAAGTTGATTTCATCATAATAACGTAATGTTCGAGCACTAACATTCGCTAGTTTTGCTAATTTACTAATCGTGTACTCCACAAGTATCCCTCCTGATAACCACATCTTAAAGTATGACGTAACGTCAATGTCAACGGGTATAAACCCGTATAAACTAACTTTTATAATATTACTAAATAACGAATGAATTATTATGTACACCGATTCTGTGAAATCTGTGGCATCATTAGTGTAAAATGTTTAATATTATTCATGCATGAATAGGAGATAGGATTCATTATGTTTGAAAGGTATGTGCAAGAATGGAAAATAAAAAGCTTCAAGTAAAGCAACCAAAATATCAAAAGATTGCAGCCGATTTAGCATCCAAAATTGTAGAAAAGAAATATTTAGTTGGGGAAAGAATTTATGCCCGCTCATCCTTAGCTAGTCAATATGGTGTCTCAGCGGAAACAGCAAGAAGGGCGATTGCGGTGTTACAGGACTTAGAAATAGTGGAGGCTACAAAAGGTAGCGGTGTAATGATTAAGTCTTATGAAAAAGCAGCGCAGTTTGTTCATCAATTTTTAGAGGTACAGTCAATTCATCAAGTGCAGCTTGAAATGCTTGAAAGTATTAAAAGACAACGAGTGGAATTAGAGGTTTTACAAGAGGTTACCGATCGCCTAGTTAGCCGTACTGAAAGATTTAGGTCTGTAAATCCTTTTGTACCATTTCAAATTGAGATTTTAGAAAACTGCCCTTACATTTCGCAAAATATCGGAACAATTAACTTCTGGCAAAATACAATGGGAACGGTTGTAGGAATTAGAAGAGGAGAAGAACTGATTCTATCTCCTGGTCCGTATGCAACATTACAGTATATGGATATTATTTACTTCATTGGAAACGATGAGTGTATAGAGCGAGTTCAAAAATTTTTATACCCGGTTTAAAAGGTCTATTAGACACTATTATATCAGTGTCTGTAGGCCCTTTTTTATTGTAAGTAATCAATAGTTTGAAAGAATGGTAATTTGACACAAGTAACAACTCTTTGTTAACATTAAGTTGTTACTTTGCTAGAGTAAAGGCTAAAGTTAGAAAGGAGAATGTTATGACGAAATTAAAAGTAGACCATGTAACGAAAATATTCGGTAAACATATTGGTAGTGCTCTTAAACTAGTTGATCAGAAAAAGAGTAAAACTGAAATCTTAAAACAAACTGGTGCAACGATTGGGGTTTATGATGCAAGCTTCACTGTTAATGAAGGTGAGATTTTTGTCATTATGGGACTTTCAGGGAGTGGGAAATCTACACTGATCCGACTATTAAATCACCTAATTGAACCTACAAGTGGGGGCATCTATATAGATGGTGAAAATTTATCGGACATGAACAAAAGCCAACTAAGAAAAATCCGACGAGAAAAAATGAGTATGGTATTCCAAAACTTCGGGTTATTCCCTCATAGGACAATACTTGCAAATACCGAATATGGATTAGAAGTGCGCGGCATTTCAAAAGAAGAAAGACGATTGAAAGCAGAAAAGGCTTTAGAGAACGCTGGATTATTACCATACAAAGATCAATACCCAAGCCAGCTTTCAGGTGGTATGCAACAACGAGTTGGTCTTGCTCGTGCTCTTGCAAACGACCCTGATATTTTATTAATGGATGAAGCTTTTTCTGCGCTCGATCCGCTAATTCGTAAAGATATGCAAGATGAATTACTAGATTTACAACAAAAGGTGAAAAAGACTATTATTTTCATCACACATGATTTAAATGAAGCGCTTCGAATAGGGGACCGTATTGCCATTATGAAAGACGGTAAGATTATTCAGGTTGGAACAGGGGAAGATATTTTAACGAACCCTGCCAATGAATATGTAAGAAGTTTTACAGAAGATGTGGACCGCTCGAAGGTGATAACGGTTGAAAAAGCTATGATTCGACCAATCTCTGTCAATGTTGAACTTGATGGACCTAAAGTGGCCCTTCAACGAATGAGAGAAGAAGAAGTAAGTGTTTTATTAGCTGTAGATAAGAAAAGAGAATTCAAAGGATACATTACTGCAAATGATGCATTAGAAGCTTCAAAAAGAGGAGAAAAGTCTGTACTCGGATTCCTTAAGACAGATATGCCTACTGTTTCCTCTGATACATTAATTCAAGATGTATTAGGCACTATTTCTGATTCACCAACACCGATTGCAGTAGTGAAAGGTGAACGATTAGAAGGCGTCTTAATTCGAGGCGTTGTAATCGAATCTCTTGCTACAAGTTCAGTGGGAGGTGATGGAAATGAATAATTTCTTAGACCAAATCCCAAGCCTACCAGTAGCCGATTCAGTCGAAACAATCATGGATTGGTTAACAAGTCATCTTTCCTCGTTGTTTGATTTCGTCCAAACAGGTGGTCAATCTGCAATGGATGGAATTACAGATTTATTAGTCATGATCCCCCCAATTCTTTTCATTCTTATCGTTGCCTTAATTTCCTTTTTAGCGACAAGAAAAAAATTTGGTTTAGCCATCTTTTCTGTTGTTGGATTGTTATTTATTTATAACCAAGGTTTATGGGAAGAGCTAATGAATACTATAACACTTGTAATTTTTGCAAGTATTATTGCCATTATAATAGGTGTTCCAATTGGAATATTCATGTCTAAAAGTAAATGGGCAGAAGGTATTATTAAACCTATATTAGACTTTATGCAAACAATGCCTGGTTTTGTTTATTTAATTCCAGCTGTTGCATTTTTCGGAATCGGGGTAGTACCTGGAGTGTTTGCGTCGGTAATCTTCGCATTGCCTCCAACCGTACGTTTTACTAATTTAGGAATTCGACAAGTTCCAAAAGAGTTGGTAGAAGCTTCAGATTCTTATGGTAGTACAGGATGGCAAAAGCTATATAAAGTAGAGCTACCGCTTGCGAAATCAACCATTATGGCAGGTATTAACCAAACTGTACTTTTATCATTATCAATGGTTGTTATTGCTTCTATGATTGGGGCACCAGGGTTAGGAAGAGAAGTTTTATCTGCTTTACAGCGTGCTCAAGTAGGTAATGGATTTGTTGCTGGCTTAAGTCTAGTAATCTTCGCTATTATCATTGACCGCTTAACGCAAAGTTTAAATAAAAAGAAATGATCGCTTCATAAAATGATTTTCTATTGTTCTTTAAAATACGAATCTTTTCAAAGGGGCTGCAAAAATGAGTAGATTAAAGTTAACTGGTATCGCATTAGGCTTATCTCTTTCTTTGCTTATTGCTGGATGCGGAAATGAAAATGATGGGAAAGATACAAGCGAAACTAGCGAGAATAGTTTAGGTGAAGCGTTGGATTATACGATTACAGGTATTGAGCCAGGAGCAGGACTAACTGGACTATCTAAAAATACTCTAGAAGAATATGAAAACTTAGATGGTTGGGAACTTTTAGAGAGCTCGACTGCAGGTATGTTAGGAGCTTTAGATGGAGCTATTAAAAACGAAGAACCAATTATTGTCACAGGTTGGACACCGCACTGGATGTTCTCTGCATATGATTTAAAGTACCTTGAGGATCCGAAAGGTACTTTAGGAGGAAAAGAAAATATTCAAACATTAGTAAGAAAAGGCCTGGAAGAAGATATGCCTAGTGCATTTGAAATCCTTGATCGCTTTTACTGGGAACCAAAAGATATGGAAGCTGTGATGTTTGATGCACAAGAAGTGTCTTTTGAGGAAGCGGCAGAAAAATGGGTAGAACAGAATGCTGATCGAGTTAATGAATGGACACAGGGGATAGAGAAGGTAAATGGTGATGAAATTGAGTTAGTTACCACTCCTTGGGATTCAGAACGTGCTTCTGCAAATGTAGTGAAAGTTGTATTAGAAGAACAAGGATACAAAGTAACTTTAACACCTGTTGATCCAGCGATAATGTTCCAAGCAATCGCTACTGGTGAAGGAGATGCAACTGTTGCTCCCTGGTTACCAACAACTCACGGTTCCTTCTATGAAAAATACAAGGAAGAGATTGTTGATTTAGGTGAGAACTTAAAAGGTACGCAAAACGGATTTGTTGTGCCTGCTTATATGGACATTGACTCAATTGAAGATTTAATGCCAAAAAAATAATGAATTATATATGTAATTATAATTATATAGGTCGTTATGAAGGACAAATAAAGGTTTAAATAGGAGGAATTTTTGTGAATTTCAAAAGGTTTAAAATGTTGGGCTTTGCCCTAGGTATGGGCGCAATGCTAGCAGCTTGCGGATCGACTGAAGAAGGTAGTAACTCTTCTGAAACGGCAAATGGCTCAGGGAAAACAGAGGAAAAAGAAATTAACTTAGCTTATGTAGAATGGGATACAGAAATAGCGTCTACACATGTGGTAGGAAAAGTGTTAGAAGATTTAGGATATGATGTAACTCTAACGCCGCTAGATAATGCAATTATGTGGGAAGCTGTTTCAACAGGTGAAGCCGATGCAATGGTCGCAGGTTGGCTACCTCACACACACGCATCTCAATATGAGAAATATAAAGATAAGTTAGTTCATTTGGGTGAAAACTTGAGCGGAGCAAAAATCGGTTTAGTTGTACCTTCATATATGAAAGATGTAAATTCAATCGAAGATTTAAAAGACCAAGCAGATATGGAAATCACAGGTATTGAACCGGGCGCAGGTATTATGGCCGCAACAGAAAAAGCTTTAACAGAATATGAAAACTTAGCTGATTATGAATTACTATCATCTTCTTCAGGTGCTATGACAACAGCATTAGGTCAGGCCATTCAAAATGAGGAAGAAATTATTGTAACTGGCTGGTCTCCACACTGGAAATTTGCTTCTTATGATTTGAAATATTTAGAAGATCCAAAAGGTGTTTATGGTGGGGAAGAGACAATTAATACATTTGTTCGCCAAGGCTTAGAGGAAGATATGCCAGAAGCTTATAAAGTAATAGATGCATTTAATTGGACTTCAGAGGACTTAGAGGCTATTATGCTTGAAATTAATCAAGGTACAGACCCAGATAATGCTGCTGAAAAATGGGTAGAAGATAATGCGGAGAAAGTTGCTGAATGGACAAAAGGAATTGAGTAACCTTCGTAATTGACCAGGAGCACGAAAATAGAATATTGAAAAACTCGCCATTGTGGATTGACCACATGGCGAGTTTTTTATTTGGTTACATCATATCCAATAACTGTCCAAATTCCAGTCGGTTCTTGGCGTACCACTCTTTTTAAATAAACTCTTTTAATATTTGTATCTTCATCGTTTACCTCTACTATAGCGAGTTCAACATCACTGTGTATTAATTTTAAATTTTCTTCTTCAATTGGATAATCGCCAACAATACCATCCGGGAAAAGATGGACACTTACAAAAACTTGAGTTGTGAATAAAGGGTCTAATCTCCAAGGAGAATGTCCTTCATCAACACTTTTTTGTGCATTTTGTTCGATTTCTATATGATAAGGAACCTTTATTTCTGGTTGAATTTCATATTCTTTCGCGTGAACAGGGGCGATGACATTATTGTAAATATCGACACTTTCTAATTCAATGATTAGCTGGTTCGAATCGATGAAAGCTGGAATTGAATGTTCATCAATGATGTCCACAGTAAAAACCTCCGTGATCATTAGGAATTTAAAACATTATCTTTATTATTTACATAGTCCCAAAATTTATGAATTATATTTTTCCTCTAATTGATTAATTAACTCATTAATTTCGTCAACATTAGCTTCATTAATTTGAGAGTTAGTTAATTTGTATTTTTCTTTTAATAAAAGTATACGACGAACACTATCATTTATTCTTTGTTCGGAAAGTTCTCCATTATTAATAGCATTCTTTATAGCCTGAACGGAAGAGGTAATATTCTCATAATTGTGGGCAATTAAAATTATGTCGCTTCCTGCCTTGATAGATTCTACACTAGCTCGTGAAATACTATAATTGTCTGTAATTGCTTCCATCGTTAGGTCGTCTGTTATTACAACACCATCAAATGATAATTCATCTCTTAATAAACCATCAATGATAGTTTTAGACATCGATGCAGGAGATGAAGGATCAATCTTTGGTAATAAAATATGTGCAATCATTATAACATCTGCCCCTTCTGCGATTGCCTTTTTAAAAGGGATTAGTTCTAATTGTTGGAGCTCCTCTTTCGATTTATTCACTAATGGAAGTTCGTAGTGTGAATCTACCGAAGTGTCACCGTGACCTGGAAAATGTTTAATGACAGAAATCACATTTTTAGATTGAATCCCTTTCATTGTTTCTACGCCTAGCTTTGCAACAAGATCTTTGTTATTTCCGTAAGAACGATTACCAATGACGGGATTATTCGGATTACTATTTACATCTAATACAGGCGCAAAATCAAGGTTAAATCCAAAAGTTGATAACTCTTTCCCAAGTATTGTTCCTAGTTCATAGGCAAATGATACGTTATTAACTTGACCTACAACTTGATTAGAAGGAAGAGGTGTAAACGCTGATTGTAATCTAGATATTTGACCGCCTTCTTCATCAATCCCAAAAAACAATGGGAAGTTATTATTCGAATTAACCTTTTTTAAATTGTTTAATAATTTTAGAATTTGTGAAGGAGAGTTTAAGTTTCTATTGAAAAATATTATACCTCCGATTTTGTCATGCAAAATAAGGTTTTCTGTTTGCTGATCCACAACTGTTCCAGATATCCCTGCAAAAATCATTTGACCTATTTTCTCATCTAGTGTCATTTCAGAAATCGTTTGGGTTAATTGTTCATGAGCTTGTGTGACTACCGAAATATGATGAACAGTTGGATTAGGGTCTTGTTCATTAGGTTTTGAGAAAATCCATTTTAGTTTATAAGATGAATTTACATGATAAGTAAGAATGATCTGATCGGTAGTCTGATCTTTGTAATACGTTATTTGATCAGGTTCTCCAGCGAATTCCTTTAATTCTTCCAAATGAATTTCGTTTAAAATGGAATTATTTAAACGAATATCAAAAACATTCGAAAGCTCATAACCGATGGATAGATCAGACTGCTGAAAGTTTGCATAATTTCCACTAACTGTATGAGTAAGTGATTGTGGATCACCTAATTCATTGATTACTTCTTTAAATGATGTTTCTCCTGCGATGAATGGAAAGTCGGGAATTCTACCCTTTTCAGCATTAGAGATTATTGTTTCAATAAGCTGATTTGGAGAGGTAGTGTTGGTTTCGGTTAACTGATTATTTTCTTCATTGTCTTTATTACTTTGTTTATTTTGTTTATTTAAAACATCAGTATCTTTTATAAGTAAAGTCAAAGTAAGCACTGCTGCAATGATAGCTAAAAAAATGAATATACCTTTTTTATACATATCTTCCCTCCATAACATTAAGATTGTTGAAATAACAAGTGGTATGAAATTTGTCGTTTAAGAAAATAAAAGGTTTCATTAACTATTGTTCCTGTTCCTTGAAAATTAATTTTCAAAAGAAGTGGGGAAATAAATATTTTCGTCTTAATTTCCCAGGAAATCAACTATTTCCTGTAAATTATAAAAATTTCGACAATTATAAAATTTGTTTCCTAGAAATATGTCAATTCAATAATATCTAGACTAATAATTTAATTAATTAGAAAAAGGCTTATCAAAGAGTTTTTCTCCCTGAAAGCCTATCATTTCTATTTAATCGGAATCCAAATCTCTGAATAATAGTCTGGATTAGAAGGGTTTCCGTTTGTATAGACTTCTAGCTCTGCAGTTCCAGTGTATTCATAAGGGTTAGAAGGGAACCATTCGGAGAAAATTTTCTTCCAAGTGTCTTGCATTGCATGTGGCATTGGACCATGGACTTCGAAAATTGCCCATTTAGAAGCGGGAATTTTAGTAGAGAGGAGATTTTTTGGTACCTCTCCATGATGTGCAGTTGCAATCCAATAGTCCATTAATCCTTTGCTCTTTTGATCTGCATTTACAATACACACACCTAACACACCATTTATTTCCCCATTATTCAATGCGAATAGTTGATCGTTTGTGCCATCTATATGGGCGTCTTCCCAGAACTGTGGAATTCCCATTGTATTCTCCCCAATTTGACAATTGTACGTTCTTTTTATTCCGACCACCTGAAATGCATCTTTTTCAACGATTCTGTAATTCATGGGTATTGCTCCCTTCAAATTAATTTGAATTATGAGGCGATTATATGACTGGAGGGTACCAATTTGTTTTCGAGCTTCCGTAGGTGATACCCCATGTTGTTTTCGAAATGCTTTTGTAAATGCTTCTGGTGTTTCATATCCATATTTTAGCGCTAGGTCAATAATCTTTTCATCTGTACTGATTAAATCCTGTGCTGCTAAAGTTAAACGTCTTCTTCGAATATAATCACTGACTGTATGGTCTGTTAAAATGGAAAACGTTCTCTGGAAATGAAAGACAGATGAATTTGCAACTTTTGCAATGTCGTAAGTCGTAAGGTCGGCATTTATCAAATTTGCTTCAATATAATCAATTGCTTTTTGTATTGATTCTACCCATCCCATTCAAAATCTCCTCCTGTTTTAAATAGTAACTAAGAAAGCGCTCCGACATCCTGTTTCATTGTGCTTTGTTTGGACTGCTTTTTTAATCTTATTGTAAGTTCAATTCCATTTGGGTAATAGAGACGATTATTTTAGAGAAGGACCGCACGCAGAATCGTCTTAGAAGTTTCATGGTCAGCATCTTTTAACTCTGATAAAATAATTATATTAATCATTGACTATAGAGAGGGGAGCTAAAATATGATTTGGTTTCTTTTCGTAATTATATTAATGGGAATTCTACTTTTAACTTCTTTATATAAATTTGAAAATCAGCAATTTTGCAAATTAACGGGGTACTCATATTTACAAGTGTTGATCAATAAAAAGGTACGTTCAACCTATAACTTAGTTCGTAAATTAGAAAAAGTAAAAGATGAACATAAGATATTATGGCATTTAAAACTACCTAATTCTAATAAAATTATTGACCTTGTATTCGTGCATCCTTCGGGAGTTTATATGCTTAATTTTCAAAAGAAAACAGGATGGATTTTCGGTAGGGAGCAAGATGATGAATGGGTTCAAGTACATCATAAAGATCAAGTGGGTAAGTTTTCAAACCCGATTGTAGATAATAATGATGCATTGTCTTTCGTGAATCGTGTAGTCCCAAATCTTGATTCAAAAGTAGTTTTTTCACTAATAATTTTTTCAGACAAATGTACTTTTCATAAAATTGAAATCAATTCTGATAATGTTGATGTTATTAAAACCAATCATTTAACAAAATACTGGAATGATAAAAATCAACATATTTTGTCTAATAATGATATAGGGAAAGTATATAACGCTTTAACGGAATTTGTGGAGATTACCGAGGTTCCAAAAAAGTCTGAAGTAAAACACCTTCCTGTAAACTAAATATTTAAATATATAGCTCTTACATGTTAACCTTGTCATTTTTAAAATACTAGGCCCCCGTGTAGAAGACAAATTTTATACATAAAGTATTTAGTGTTATGCTAATAACAGTAATAAAAAAGGAGCATTACAATGGGGAAAGTTTCAAAAAGAGTTGCTAGTATTAACTATATGAAAGAAAATCAAGTGATGTTTGCTTGTCCAATCTGTAGTACTGAAATGAGCATTAGTGATGATGGACATGTATCATGTCAACAGAGTCATTCATTTGATATAGCAAAGCAAGGTTATGTGAACTTTATGACAAAGCCACTAAACACAATGTATAGTAAGAGTTTATTCGAATCGAGAAAAGAGATTATGTGTAGTGGTTTATATGATGAAATCCAACAAGCAATAGCTAAGATAATAGGAGATCATTGCTACACGATTCTAGATACTGGTTGTGGTGAAGGTTCCCATTTAGACAGAATTTGCAACCAATTAAAACAGGAAGTAGTAGCTGTTGGTATAGATATTTCAAAAGAAGGTATTGTAGCGGCAGCAAAGAATTATGAACAAAAAATCTGGTGCGTCGGGGATTTAGCAAATAGTCCGTTTCAGGAGAAAAGCTTCGATGTTATCTTAAATATTTTATCCCCAGCCAATTATGATGAGTTTAACCGAATTTTAAAACCCGGTGGAAGAGTTATTAAAGTAGTACCTCAATCTAACTACTTAAATGAGGTAAGAAAACTTGCTTTTGCAGACTCTGAGAAAGAACAATATTCAAATGAGCAAACTGTAAAACGTTTTAAGGAACAATATACGAATGTTACACAAGAGAGAGTGACTTATAGTATTCCACTCGAAGAAAATCTTGTTCCTAAATTATTGGAAATGACTCCATTAGGCTGGCATATTGAATCAATACAAGACATTCGATTAGACGAAATTACAATTGATCTGGATATTTTAGTTGGCACAGCAAGTCTTAATCTATAACTAATTGAAACGTCCAACGACTTTCGATTACAATGCTATTAGAATATAAATATAAGTTAAGGTAGGAATCTAACAGTGGCTTTATATAATTTTGGTGCAAGACTCGTAAACGTATTCTTAAAGGTAAATGGATCAAAAGCAAAAGTGTATGGTAAAGAAAATTTGCCAGATGGCGGTGGCTTTGTTATTGCGTGTACGCATAACGGTTATGTCGATATACTAAATTTAGGTGTTTCTATGTTACCTCGTCAAATTCATTTTATGGCGAAAAAACAATTGTTCGATTCAAAAGGATTTGGCTGGTTATTTCCGCAACTAAATGCCTTTCCTGTAGACCGTGAAAATCCAGGACCAAGTGTAATTAAAATCCCACGACAACTTATAAAAGAGGGGAAAATTGTTGGCATCTTCCCAAGTGGTACAAGATCCACAGAAAATACAGAGTTAAAACAAGGTGCGATTACTATTGCGCAACTGTCGAAGGCTCAAATTGTTCCCGCAGCATATGTAGGACCAAAAGATGTTGGAGGAGTAGTTAAACGACAAAAGGGCTACTTAATTTACGGAAAACCATTTGCCGTTGGGAGTGGGAAAGAAGCTCGTGATGAAGCAACACAATTTTTAGAATCAGAGTTTATTCGTCTGACCGATGAGCTAAAGAAAATCTCAGGAAAATAATCTAATCTCTCTAAGCACTTTCCATTGGGAGAGTGCTTTTTAAAAGGAGAAAACGATGCAAAAATGACGTTACATATGATCCACTCGGCATTTCGCAACAGTTTATGAAAAAGTTTGGAGGGAAAAGTATGATCCGCATATTATTCGTTTGTTTAGGAAACATATGTCGTTCACCAATGGCTGAAGCTGTGATGCGTCACTTAATTGAAGAAAAGGGTTTAACTGATCAAATTAAAGTAGATTCTGCAGGGACAAGTTCTTATCATCTAGGGGAGCAACCACATAAAGGAACTCGAGCAAAGCTCAAAGAGTACGGAATTTCAACAAGTGGAATGAAAGGGCGTCAAGTTTCTTCCAACGATTTTGAACAATTTGATTATATTGTTGGTATGGATGCAAGTAATGTACGAAACATCCGTAAAATGCTTGGCCAGCCTGACCATCCGAAAATTTTCCGCTTTTTAGATTTAACACCACACCAAACAGATGTACCTGACCCGTATTATACAGGTGACTTTCAAGAAACGTATGATTTAGTTAAAGAGGGTTGTGAAGTTTTTATAAATAAAATTATAAGCGAACAAAACATAGACTAATTTCATCAATACGCTACCCAAAGGATGATTTTAATTATTTTGTTAGAAAAATAGGGCAATAATAATTGAAACATCCAAATTTAGGGGGCTAATGGATATGGAGTTTAAAGGAAGAAGAAAAAGTAGCAATGTTGAGGATCGCCGCGGTCGTGGAATGAGTAAGGGAGTCATTGGTGGTGGAATTGGCGGTATTGGAATTATTCTCGTAATTATTTTCACATTAATGGGCGGCGGAGATTCAGGAGATATTTTAAATCAAGTAGAACAAGGGATTCAAAATGGTAGTAATACGGAATATGTTCCATCTGATGAAGAAGAAGAATTAGCTGATTTCGTGTCTGTTGTTTTAGCAGATACAGAAGATGTATGGCAAGAACTATTCAAACAACAAGGTAAGACATATGAAAACCCGACGCTTGTATTATTTACAGAGAGTGTTCAATCTGGCTGTGGTGTAGCGGGTGCTGCAGTTGGACCATTCTATTGTCCGGCAGATCATAAATTATATATTGATTTAAGTTTCTATAAACAGCTAAGAGATCAGTTTAATGCACCTGGGGATTTTGCCATGGCATACGTAGTTGCTCATGAAGTTGGTCACCATGTTCAAACGTTGCTCGGTACTTCACAACAGGTACATTCATTAAACGGTGAGGTAAGCGAAGAAGAGTATAATGCTGAAACAGTAAAATTAGAATTACAGGCAGATTATTTTGCTGGAGTTTGGGCGCACCATGTTCAAGATTTAGGCTATTTAGAAGCAGGCGATATTGAAGAAGCGTTAAATGCTGCCAACGCTATTGGTGATGATACTCTTCAGTTAGAGGCACAGGGTTATGTTGTACCTGAAAGCTTTACACATGGTACAAGTAAGCAACGTGTTAAATGGTTTAAAAAAGGTTTTGACAATGGAACAATCGAAGGCGGCGACACATTTAAAGCTAGTGATTTATAATAATGGTGAGGAAGAACAGAAGCTTTTTCTTCACCATTTTCATTGTTGAAAAATTATTGTATAATATTACAGTCTTATTTACTTATTTTAGGTAAAAGTACGAGATGCCTTTAATTCTATATATAATATTTTATGAGAGAGAGTGAATCCAATGGGTCGTAAATGGAACAACATTAAAGACAAAAAAGCGGAAAAAGACAAAAATACTAGTCGTATTTATGCTAAATTTGGTACTGAAATCTATGTAGCTGCAAAAAAAGGTGAGCCAGATCCAGAATCAAATTCAGCATTAAAATTTGTTTTAGAACGTGCAAAAACTTATAATGTTCCAAAACATATCATTGATAAAGCAATTGATAAAGCAAAAGGTGCAGGCGGGGAAGACTTCGATGAATTACGTTACGAAGGATTCGGTGTAGGTGGAACAATGGTAATCGTTGATGCATTAACGAACAACGTTAACCGTACTGCTTCGGATGTTCGTGCCGCTTTCGGTAAAAATGGAGGTAACATGGGTGTAACAGGTTCTGTTACTTACATGTTTGATTCAACTGCTGTATTCGGTATTGAAGGAAAAACTGCGGATGAAATATTAGAAATACTTTTAGAAGCAGATGTCGATGCACGTGATGTATTTGAAGAAGAAGATACTGTAATTGTTTATGCTGAACCCGATCAATTCCACATTGCCCAAGAAGCTTTCAAAGCAGCTGGTATTGAAGAGTTTTCAGTAGCTGAACTTACAATGCTGCCTCAAACAGAAGTTGCACTTTCTGGTGTTGATAAAGAGAAATTTGAAAAAATGATTGATGCTTTAGAAGATTTAGATGATGTTCAACGTGTATATCATAATGCAGATTTAGGTGAATAATTGAAAAAGTCCAGTAGCATTATAGCTACTGGATTTTTTATGGAGGATTAGAGTGGAAGCGATAATAGCACTGATAATATTTTTAGTTACATTATTTTTCGTCATCGTACAACCAAGGAATTTATCAATTGGGTGGTCCGCCTGTATTGGTGCATTAATTGCTTTGTTAGTTGGTGTCGTAAGTTTCACAGATGTTATTGAAGTAACGAGTATAGTTTGGAATGCTACCATTTCGTTTATAGGAATTATTCTAATCTCGTTAATATTAGATGAAATTGGATTTTTCGAATGGGCAGCTCTTCATATGGCTCGTCTTGCAAAAGGAAATGGGGTTCGAATGTTTGTATTGATCATTGTGCTTGGCGCCATTGTTTCCGCGTTTTTTGCTAATGATGGAGCTGCGTTAATACTGACACCTATTGTACTTTCAATGGTTCGAAACTTAAACTTTACAGAGAAAATGGTATTTCCATTTATAATAGCAAGTGGTTTCATTGCAGATACAACTTCATTACCACTAATCATTAGTAATTTAGTAAATATCGTTTCAGCAGACTTTTTTGGAATAAGCTTTATGGAGTATGCAATTGTTATGGTAATCCCTAACTTATTCTCACTTATTGCAAGTATTTCCGTTCTATATCTTTATTTTAGAAAATCAATTCCACGTACATATAGTTTGGCACAACTTAAAGGACCTAGTGAAGCAATACGGGATAAAACGCTATTTCGATTATCTTGGTTTTTATTGGGGACACTAGTGGTCGGGTTTTTCTCAAATGAGTTTTTAAAAATCCCTGTTTCATTTGTTCTATTTGGAATCGCACTTGTATTTTTATTACTCGCTAGACGAAGTGATTATGTTAGTACAAAACGTGTTATTAAAGGTGCACCGTGGAATATCGTATTTTTCTCTATTGGTATGTATGTTGTGGTTTATGGGTTGCAGAATGTTGGTTTAACATCATTACTTTCAAATGTATTGCAAGTAGCTGTAGACCACGGATTGTTAGCAAGTACTTTTGTAATGGGATTTTTAGCAGCCTTTTTATCATCTGTAATGAATAATCTACCAACAGTTATGATTGATGCAATAGCAATATCAGATACAAGTGCCACTGGAGTTATTAGAGAAGCACTAATCTACGCAAATGTTATTGGTTCTGACCTTGGTCCAAAAATTACACCAATTGGCTCTTTAGCAACTCTTCTCTGGCTACATGTTTTAAGTCAAAAAGGTGTTAAGATTAGTTGGGGTAGTTATTTTAAAATAGGCTTTGTTTGTACAATTCCTACGTTATTCATTACCTTAGCAAGTTTGTATATATGGTTATTAATAATAAGATGAGAAACTAATGATGGCGTAGTTCCCATGTGGGGAATCTACGCCTTTTTCAGTTAAATAAGCTATTTAATTTCAGCTCTACTACCTTCTTAATATCTTCAATAGAGTATCTACGTGCATTTGCGGTTGTTCTTTAGTAGTACATGCATTAGAAGGGATGTGCTAATCATATGATGACATGAATGATTGTATAGACCATGGTCATAATCCGAAATCTGCACTGTTAGTAAAGTGGGTCAATGGAAACGTAAACCACCTCGGTAACTTCATGTAGTGGCTCTATTGGATAAGTTCTTCTTTGTGTAGTTGGATAATCGTATTGGGGCGATGAATGAGGAAATGGGTGTTTATGATTATAGGTATATTATTAGCTACTGGCGTTGCAATGTATGTCTGGACTGAAACAATCATGAAGCATGGTGCAGAACCAAAGGCTGATGGAACAAATGAATATGCCATAATTCTTGGGGCAAAAGTCAGAGAAGAAGGAATTCCGAGTCTAGCATTGCAATATCGAATTGTGGCAGCCGAGGAATATTTATTAAAGTACCCACACGTAAAAGTAATTCTGTCAGGGGGGCAAGGGGATGATGAACCAGTAAGTGAAGCGGATATGATGTATACATACCTATTGGAAGCTGGTATTGAAAAAGAGAGGCTAATTCGTGAAGACGCTTCTACTTCAACTTATGAAAATCTACTTTTTTCTAAAAGGCTTCTCCCACAGAATACTTCGAAAGTAACCATTATTTCAAGTGATTTTCATTTAGCACGAGCACAATTTATTGCGCAATATCTTAATTTAGATGTGGATGTTGTGGAGGCAAAAACGCCGAGAGTAGTTGAAAGAAAGTTGAGAAATCGGGAAAGGTTCGCATTGATGAAAGCTGTCATCGTTGGACGATAGCACTACCCTCAAAGTTGTATTCAATCATCATTTGGTCAATACTAGTTAGTAGATAATTATCTTCATTCAGCAAATCATCTGAATGAAGATAGAGCCTCTAGCGGATGTCACGGATTTTTAAAGGAGTTAAAAATGGAAGTTAGCCTAAGACTGTCGCATCCGTGCGACAACGGCTAACTGACCTACATCCTGTGGGCTGCGCACAATTCAAAATTTGGACGCAATTACGCCAAGGCGTAATTGATTAGTAAAACGGAAGGGGATGTAAGATGGTTACATTTAAGGAGTACGAATATAAACGCCCTAATTTAGAAGAATTAAAAAGGGAGGTACGTGTATTAGTAGACCAATTCAAAAAAGCAACAACAGTAGAAGCGCAGAGTGAAGTAATAGGTAAAATTAATGCATTCCGCAATGATTTTTCTACACAAGCCAATTTGGTCTATATACGGGCATCAATTGATACAAACGATGAATATTACCAAAACGAACGTGATTATTTAGATGACATATCACCTCAAGTTGAAGAAATTGTATTTGAGTATTATCAGGAATTAGTAAAATCGCCTTTCCGTCAGCAACTGGAAGAAAAGTGGGGAACTCAACTATTTGCTTTGGCTGAAAATCAAATAAAGGCTTTCTCCCCAAAAGTAATTGAATTGATGCAAAAGGAAAATAAACTTGTTTCGGAATATAGTAAATTAGTTGCTTCAGCACAAATCGAATTTGATGGGAAAACCCTAACCCTTGCTCAACTAGCGCCTTATGCAGAGTCTACTGACCGAGAAGTGCGTAAACAAGCAATGAAAATGCGTTTTAACTTTTTCGCTGAAAACGGAGATAAGTTTGATAATATTTTTGATCAACTTGTAAAACTACGTCATCAAATTGCGACAACATTAGGTTATAAAAACTATGTCGAACTGGGTTATATAAATATGAATCGTATTGACTATAATGCAGAAATGGTCAAGAAATATAGAGAGCAAGTTCGCGAATTTATTGTTCCGTTAGCAACAGAACTTTATGAAAGACAAGCTAAACGTATAGGAATTGATGATTTTAAGTTTTATGATGAAGGTCTTAACTTTTTGTCAGGTAATGCGAAACCAAAAGGAGAGTCATCTTGGATTGTTGAGAACGGTAAAAAGATGTATGAAGAGCTATCTCCTGAAACAGGAGAGTTCTTTAATTTTATGATTCAACACGAGCTGATGGATTTAGAAGCGAAAAAGGGGAAAGAAAGTGGTGGCTATTGTACATTTATCGAAAACTATGATTCGCCATTCATTTTCTCAAACTTTAATGGAACTTCTGGAGATATTGATGTACTTACCCATGAAGCAGGTCATGCTTTCCAAGTGTACTCAAGCCGTAACATTGGTATTCCTGAGTATTTATGGCCTACATATGAATCTGCAGAAATCCATTCGATGAGTATGGAGTTTTTCACTTGGCCATGGATGGAGCTATTCTTTAAAGATGAAACGGAGAAATATAAATTCGCTCATTTAAGCAGTGCCTTATTGTTTTTACCATATGGTGTTTCAGTTGATGAATTTCAGCATGTAGTTTATGAAAATCCAACGATGACACCAGCAGAACGTAAACAGGCTTGGAAGGAAATAGAGGCTAAATATTTACCACACCGTGATTACGATGGATATGAATACTTAGAACAAGGTGGATTCTGGCAACGTCAAGGTCATATTTACGCTAGTCCATTTTACTATATTGACTATACGTTAGCCCAAGTTTGTGCGTTCCAATTTTGGAAGCGCTCAAGAGAAAACTTTGATGATGCATGGAAGGATTATATTCACCTATGTCAATTAGGTGGTTCGATGTCTTTTACAAAATTGGTTAAAGAAGCAGGACTCATTTCGCCATTTGAGGAAGGGTGTATCGAATCAGTAATTGGTGCTATTGAAGAATATTTAAATTCAGTGGAAGATGAAAAATTATAAGGATTTTGTAAAATGAACCTCTTGGATGCAATCCGAGAGGTTTTTATTTGTATTCATTAAGTAAATGTTTTTTATTTTTTTGACACTTTTCTATCGTAGTTTACGTAAATAGTTCTATAATGGTTGAATAGGAAAGAAATGTATGAGAAACAATAATGAAAGGAGTGAGTATAAATGACGAAAAAAGTATGGTTTCAAGTAGGAGTAGGTATATTAATATCTCTTTTAATCTTAAAATATGTAGTTGAGATCCATTGGATTTTTAACCCTCTTATTATCATAATAAAAACAATATTTGTGCCATTATTATTGGGTGGCGTTCTATATTACATAACAGAACCTGTACAGCGATGGTTGGAAAAAAGAGGACTTCCAAGATGGGGAAGTATTTCGGCCATTGTTTTAGTTTTGGCTGGGCTAGTAACAGGGCTTCTCTTATTAATTGGGAATCCGATCTCCAATCAAGTGGATAACTTAGTAAAAAATGCTCCTTATATTGGAGATAAAATTATGGATACAGCAAACATTGTACTTGAAAATAAAGACACCCTCCCACCACAAGTTGAAAACTTTGTAGATTCAGTTTCTAACTCAATCCAAAACATTGCTGTAACAGGAAGTAAATATGTTGTAACGATTGTTAGTGGAGTTGTTTCTGTAACTTTTACATTGATTCTTGTGCCTTTTTTCTTTATCTACATGTTAAAGGATCACGAGAAGTTTGCGCCCAATATATACAATCTCTTTTCAGGAGAACGGCGTACATGGGTAAAAGAAACGTTAGCGGATATAGATTCTGCTTTACGTCACTATGTACAGGGGCAAGTATTAGTTAGCTATATACTCGCATTAATGGTCTTAATTGGGTATTTAATTATTGGGTTAGATTATTCATTGTTGTTGGCAATTTTCGCATTCTTTATGAATATGATTCCTTTTGTAGGGCCGTGGATTTCATTAGCACCGGCAGTGGTCGTTGCTATTATACAAGACCCTATATTAGTGATTTGGGTGTGTGTCATTACTCTTGTGGCGCAACAAATTGAAAGTAACCTGATAACACCGAATATTATGGGGAAATCTCTTGATATACACCCTTTAACAGTTATTACAATTGTCCTTGCGGCGGGAAATATTGGTGGATTTATTGCCATAATTATTGCAATCCCGACCTACGCTGTCATTAAAGTTATTGTAAAAAATGTTTATGAAGAACGTAAAAAGATTAAAGAAGCAGCCACGAAAAATGTTTGATATTATAGGAAAGTTACAGTATACCGTATGGTGTGCTGTTCTCTTATGAACAAAAGTACTAAGAGAGAATAAGTGAAAAGAGGAACCAACATGCTAACATTTGAACAAAAACAAGCGATTATTGAGTCATTTCCACAACTAACTAAAAAGGAAATTTCCCTTAATCGTTTAAATTATCATTATGAAGAAAGTTTATTTGAAAAGTCTATTGTGGTAGAAAAACTACATCCGAATGGCAACGGTTTTGTCTATGTTGGGGATTTATTAAAATATGAACCTATAGCAAATGATAAGGGCTTAGTAAATATTCGAGACTTTAGTGAAGATGAGTTAAAAGAAATTATTACAGATTCAATCAACTATCTATCAGAAGAAATCGATGAACAACCAATTGTAGAGGTATGGACTTCTAGAGAGGGAACGAAATTAGAGCTCGTTTATGAAAAACGAAACTGGAATGTTTATTTTAATAACAATTTAGAAGAAAGTTTTGGGTCGAAAGAGGCAGCAGTTGATTACTTACGAGAAGAAGGATTTCGATTAAAACAATAAAAAATACGTGATCAATAATAAAATGAGCTTGAAACTTTATTCAAGCTCATTTTTATATTTCCACAAATTCTATGTAAAAGAGGTGTCGAATAAAATTCAACACCTCTCCTTTAGTTAAAAAAATAAATTTAAAACTGTAAAGATTATTCCGGCCATTATTGCTGAGATTGGCATTGTAATAATCCATGTAAGGACGATTTTACGGGCAACTCCCCATTTAACACCTTTCACTCGTTGAGCTGAACCTACACCCATAATTGCTGAAGAAATAACATGAGTTGTTGATACTGGTAAATGTATTAATGTTGCACCGAAAATAACTGAAGCTGAAGCAAGGTCAGCTGCTGCTCCGTTTACTGGTCGGATTTTCATAATTTTACCACCGACTGTTTTAATAATTTTATATCCACCAATTGAAGTTCCTAGACCCATAGCGATAGCACAGGAAATTCGAACCCACTCTTGTACTTCATCAGATGTTTGTAATCCCGAAGCAATTAAAGCCATTGTAATAATACCCATTGCCTTTTGGGCATCGTTTGTACCATGTGTAAAGGATTGAAGGGCTGCAGTGAAAATTTGGAATGTACGGAAGCCTTTATTGGTTTTATATAAATTTAAATTTTTAAACATGACTTTAAATAAAGACATGACTAAAAAGCCCATTGCTAAAGCTATAAAAGGAGAAAAAATTAATCCCTCGAGGATTGATACAAATCCTTTATAATTTAAAATGTTAAATCCGGCTGCGGCAATTGCAGCACCAGCAATTGAACCGATTAACGTATGCGATGAACTTGATGGGATTCCATAATACCAAGTTAATAAGTTCCAGATAATCGCAGATATTAAGGCAGCTAGAATAACTACTGTTCCGGTTGTATCGTTAGCACCAACATTTAAAGCAAATGGATCTACGATATCTTTTGCAATAGCTTTTGCTACTCCCACAAATGTAATTGCACCAATGAAGTTCATAATAGCAGCCAAATATACTGCTACCCTTGGAGGTAATGCACGTGTTGAAACAGAAGTAGCAATAGCATTTGCCGTATCATGAAAGCCATTAATAAAGTCGAAACCAAGTGCAAAAATTACGACTAGTATTGTTAAGATTATTATTGTATCCATTTAAGTTCCACCTACGCGTTACGCATGATAATTGTTTCAAGAGTATTTGCTACGTCTTGACAAGAATCTGCAACTTCTTCCAATTGGTCGTAAATATCTCTGAATTTGATTAAACGGATAGGATCTTTTTCGTTAAGGAATAATTGTTTGATCGATGAACGAGATACTTCGTCACATTCACGTTCGTAGTCTTTAATTAAGATAATATGTTTACGCATTGATGGTAAGTCTTTTTTGTTTAGATGTTCAGTAGCAGCAACAATTTCATCTGCACTTTTAGAAATGAACTCCATGAAAGTACGCATTGATTTATCTACTTCAAAAAGTGAAAACATTTCAAAGTGAGCAATACAATGTTCAGCTCCATCTAAGACATCATCCATTTTATTTGCTAAAGATAAAATATCTTCACGTTCAATCGGAGTCATAAATGACTTATTCAACATTACGATTAATTCATGAATTAATTTATCTCCATCAGTTTCATACTGTTTCATTTTAATACTTAACTCTTTTAAATCTGCGACTGTTTCGATTTTAAAGTCGTTAGCATAATGTATAGCTTCTCTCATATTCTCAGCAATCTTGTGTAAGGCAACAAAGAAAGGGTCTGTCTTTTTAGAATTAAACATGTAAATCCTCCTGAATTGTAAATAAAATATAAACAAAAACAATAATAGAATAACAAAGTATTTACGAAATCTATATAATTATTTGGTTGAAATAAACAAAATTTACATTCCTGTAATATAAATAAGAATTTTTTAAACCAAAAAAGCAAGTATACGACTTCGGTATTGGTTTACCTAGTAAATATACTTGCCCAATATAGGGTTCATTATGAAATACAATTTTTAGGGTAAAAGATCATTTAATTCGTTTTGAAGGAATGGATTAGCTGATAAAAACTCAACAAACGCATTGTATCGAGCAAATTGTTCGTTGGATGGCTTTTTACCAGTAAAGTATGCACGAATTAAGATGTTTTTAGGTGTATGTTCGATATCTATAAATTCTAGTAGTTGGGTTTCATATCCAACAAGCTTTAATATTTCTGCACGAATTGAATCAGTTGCAAGTGAAGCAAAACGTTCTTTAATTAATCCGTGTTGTGTCATTACTTCGAGGGAAGGCGCATTTAACTGACGATTTAATTCATGTTGACAGCACGGAACACTTAAAATGACTTTAGCTCCCCAGCGAACAGCTCTTGCTAATGCCATATCTGTTGCTACATCACATGCGTGTAGTGTTACAACCATATCTACAGAGGTTTCATCATTATAATCATTAATATCACCAACTAAAAACTCTAAATCTTCATATTGTAAGTCTTTAGCAATTTGATTACACTCTTCAATTACTTCCTTCTTTAAATCAAGTCCGGTAACACGGATGTTTAAACCCTTTTCAATTTTTAAGTAATGATATAGGGCGAAAGTTAAATATGACTTTCCAGAACCAAAATCAAGAATCCTGATTTCACGATCTTGAGGTAAGTGCATTAATGCATCATCAATAAATTCAACAAAACGGTTAATTTGTTTGAATTTGTCGTATTTTTGCTTTTTCACTTTTCCTTCTTCCGTTTGTACACCTAAACGGATCAAAAACGGATAAGGAGTTGAATCATCTAATAAATACTTCTTTTTGCGATTATGCGATAAATCAACAGGTTTCGACGTTTTACCTTTTTCACTTTTCCATAAAACTTTATTCTTTTTCGACAATTGAATATGAACGGTTTCTTGGGAAAATTGTGCGTGTATTTGACGGAAACCTTCTAAAAATTGATCAAAAGCATCTGGAAAGTTTTCAAGTATAATGTTTTCGTGTTTTAAAATTCGTTCATACTGATACTCAATTTGAATATGATATACACCTTTTAGTTCAATTGGTTTTAATTTTATTCGTTTGACTTCATTTGATTTTTGTCTTGGTTGACTGATGGTTGCATTAACAAGTTGCTTCTTATCTATATATTCTAAAAACTGTTCTTTCATTTGTTCGATTTCCATAATTTCTGCCTCACTTTTAGTAATTGGCATAAGTTTATCATATGCAGTGTTCTAAGTGGTATTCACATGTTTCTATATAAATCTATTACTAAAATAATAAATAGCATAGTCAATATTCAATTAAAATAGAATTTTGGAAAAACTTTAATATTGCAATTGATATATTATGTGGTAAATTTGAAATAGGTATATGTTCTAGAATAGGATTAATAATTCTCTGTTTTACGACATTATTCTTAACGTAATATTTACTTACATCAAGGGGGAAGAGAAATGTCAGATTACGCATTTCAATTACTAGCGATTGTTATTTATATGCTAGCAATGATTATTATTGGTTGGTACGCATATAAAAGAACTACAAATTTAAACGATTATATGTTAGGTGGACGTGATTTAGGTCCTGCTGTTACAGCGTTAAGTGCGGGTGCAGCGGATATGTCAGGTTGGTTACTAATGGGGTTACCTGGAGCAATTTATGCAGCTGGTATGGTAGAGGCTTGGATTGCAATCGGTTTAACAGTAGGTGCTTGGTTAAACTGGTTATTAGTTGCTCCACGTTTACGTGTATATACTCAAGTATCTAAAAACTCAATTACTATTCCTAGTTTCTTAGACAACCGTCTTCGTGACAATACGAAATTGATTCGTATTGTATCTGGGATTGTTATTTTAGTATTCTTTACTTTCTATGTATCATCTGGAATGGTTTCGGGTGGTAAATTCTTTGAAAGTTCATTTGGTTTTGACTATCATACCGGGCTAATTGTCGTATCATTAGTTACAGTTGGATACACACTATTTGGTGGATTCCTTGCGGTTAGTTATACTGACTTCTTACAAGGTTTGATCATGTTCTTAGCATTAATATTAGTTCCAACGATTGGTCTATTCTTCACTGGGGGCTTGGGAGAGACAATTGATTCAATTAAATCCGTTGACCCACAACATTTTAATCTGTTTGCTTCAACTGCAACTGTTGCAGGGGTAATCTCCTCAGTTGCTTGGGGTCTTGGTTATTTTGGTCAACCTCATATTATTGTTCGTTTCATGGCCATTAAATCTGTAAAAGAAACAAAGCAAGCTCGCCGCATTGGTATTGGGTGGATGATTTTAAGTTTAGTTGGTGCTATTGGTACTGCACTAGTTGGGTTAGCTTACTTCCAACAAAGTGGTCAAGTTCTTGAAGATCCAGAGACCGTGTTTATTGTTATGGGTCAAATTTTATTCCATCCTTTTATTGCAGGAATTATGTTAGCAGCTATTTTAGCAGCAGTTATGAGTACAATTTCTTCACAATTAATTGTTACTTCATCTGCATTGATTGAGGATATGTACAAAGCTTTATTTAAAAAAGATGCATCTGATAAGCACTATGTAATGGCAGGTCGTTTATCTGTTTTAGTAATTGCAATTGTTGCAGCAATTTTAGGTTGGAACCCAGATAGTTCAATTCTAGACTTAGTTGGGTTTGCATGGGCAGGATTTGGTGCTGCATTTGGACCAACAATCCTACTTGCATTATATTGGAGAAAGTTAACAAATGTTGGTGCGTTAACTGGTATGATCGCGGGTGCAGTAGTTGCCTTCGTTTGGGGACAAAGTGAGACATTATCTGGAATGTTATATGAAATTGTTCCAGGTTTCATTATTAACCTAATCTTAGCGGTAGTTGTAAGTTTAATTACTTACAAACGAAATGCTGAAATTGAGAGCGAATTTGATGAAACGTTAGAACTTTTAAAAACAGATAGAGAATAATAAAATTTACCAAAATTCTAGACCCATAACTTTAATAGTTGTGGGTCTTTATTTGTATTTGTAAGGATATAATATATGATACGATAAGCAGATGGAACCGAAATTTGGTTATGGAGGTATTATATGGCTGATTTAAAAGAAGTTGAAATACTAGAGGAAAAGGGAATTTTAGTAGGTGTTAATTTAGTCAATGATCCAAATTTTGAATACTCTATGGAGGAGTTGGCTAATTTAGCTGAAGCTTTAAATGTACAAGTAGTTGGAACTGTGACTCAAAACTTAGAACGTGTTACACCTTCACATTATGTTGGGACAGGTAAAGTTGATGAAATAAAGTCGCTATTTGAAGAGACTGGAGCAAATTTAGTAATCTTTAATGACGAACTGTCTCCATCACAAATACGAAATTTAGAGCATGAATTAGAATGTAAAGTTATTGATCGTACGATGTTAATTTTAGATATATTTGACCGCCGTGCAAAAACACGTGAAGCAAAAATGCAGGTGGAGCTTGCACAATTACAATATATGTTACCAAGGTTAGTTGGTCTTCACGCCTCATTATCTCGTCAAGGAGGTGGCACAGGTGGGGGCTTTAGAAACCGTGGTGCCGGAGAGACGAAACTTGAATTAGACCGCCGTAAAATAGAAGATCAAATTGCAAAGTTAAGAAAAGACTTAGAGCATGTAAAAGAGCAGCGGGACACGCAAAGAAAGCAACGGAAGAAAAGTGAAATTCCTGTAGTATCTTTGGTTGGTTATACAAACGCTGGTAAATCGACAATAATGAATCAATTGCTCAAGAAAATTGGACAAAGTAATGGAAAGGAAGTATTCGAAAAAGATATGCTTTTTGCCACATTGGATACTTCTGTGCGAAATATAGAATTACCAGATAAGAAGTCGTTTTTATTAACGGATACGGTTGGATTTGTAAGTAAACTTCCTCATCATTTAGTAAAAGCATTCCGTTCAACGTTAGAAGAAGCAAGGGAGGCAGACTTATTACTACATGTTGTAGATGTTTCAAATGAAGAACATAAGTTTATGATTGATGTCACTAACAAAACGTTAAAGGATATTGAAATAGAAGATATACCGACTATTTATGTTTATAATAAGTCGGATATGGCCAATGTAACATATCCATTAGTAAGTGGTGATAATATATGGTTATCAGCAAAACAGGATACTGGACTTGATGAGTTAATTACAATGATTCGCCAAAATATCTTTTCAAATTATGTAACATGTCAAATGTTACTTCCGTTTGACCGTGGTGACATTGTTTCTTATCTAAATGCAAATGCAACGGTGCTATCAACGGAGTATGAGGAAAATGGTACATTAGTGAGTGTTGAACTAAAGGACACAGATTATAAAAAATATGAACAATATGTAGTGAAATAATTTTTAAAAGGGTAACGATCTAACCAATCGTTACTCTTTTTAGTTCTATAAATTATATCAAGATATTAATATCTTAATCTTTTTTTTCGTCTGATAGTGGTAAGTAAGTGGTTTCGAGAGAAAAAGATGGAAAATATAGAAGAAAGTAAACATTCAAACTTTTTTAAAATATATTGAAAAAACAATTAAAATGATTTAATGTAAGAGAGCAGTCGTCAGACAATAGAAGTTAATTTAAATTGTCAGAAAATATAAATAAAATGAAAGAAAGAGGGAACATTATGTATAGCAAAGACGAAATAGTTAAATCCGTCCCTCAAAAAGGATTCTTTGGGCATCCTAAAGGATTGTTAACATTATTCTTTACAGAATTTTGGGAGCGATTTTCGTATTACGGAATGCGCGCAATACTGATTCTTTACATGTATTATGAATTACATGAAGGCGGATTAGGATTAGACCGAGGTACAGCTAACTCGATTATGGCATTATATGGGTCGTTAATTTATATGTCGAGTATTATTGGTGGTTGGTTTGCAGACCGAATCTGGGGTACTCGAAAAACAGTATTCTACGGTGGAATACTAATTATGATTGGACATATCGCTTTATCGTTTCCAGGCGGTCTTACAGCATTATTAATCTCAATGGCATTTATTATTATTGGTACAGGCTTATTAAAATCGAATGTATCAACAATCGTTGGGGATATGTATGCAGAAGGCGATAACCGTCGTGACTCTGGTTTTAGTATTTTCTATATGGGAATTAATATGGGTGCGTTTATTTCACCTTTAATAATCGGATTTGTTGGCGAAAGATATAATTTCCATTTAGGCTTTAGTATAGCTGCTGTTGGGATGTTTATCGGCTTAGTTGTCTTTTATGTAACGCAAAAGAAATTTTTAGGTTTAGCGGGAGTTGAAGTTCCAAACCCGTTAACTGGAGAAGAAAAAAAGAAAACAATTCGAAATGCAGTTCTAGGGATTGTTGCAATACTAATATTTGGAGCAATTTTATACACAACTGGTAATTTAACAATGGCGATCTTTAGTTTAATCATAACTACGCTAGGTGTATTAATTCCAACAGTATTCTTTATCGTTATGTATCGTAGTCCAAAAACAACAAAAGATGAGAAGTCACGTGTACTAGCGTATATTCCATTATTTATTGCGGCAGTTATGTTCTGGGCGATTCAAGAACAGGGTGCTACCATTTTAGCAACATACGCGGATACTCGTACGGATTTAACTATTGGTAATTTTGAAATTCCAGTTTCTTGGTTCCAATCTTTAAACCCATTATTTATTATTATTTTTGCACCTGTTTTTGCATGGTTATGGATTAAGCTCGGAAGCCGTCAACCTTCAACACCTAAGAAATTCGCGGTTTCATTGTTCTTTGCAGGGGCTTCCTTCTTAGTAATGATTATTCCAGCAAAAATGTCTGGTGGAACTGAACTAGTTAGTCCTTGGTGGTTAGTACTTTCATTCTTCTTAGTAGTAGTTGGAGAATTATTGTTATCACCTGTAGGATTATCAGCAACAACAAAACTTGCACCAGCAGCATTTGCAGCACAAACGATGTCTTTATGGTTCTTAACAAGTGCAACTGCACAAGCTATTAATGCGCAATTAGTAAGAATTTACGAAGCTGTAACCGAAATCACATACTTTGGTGTGCTTGGTGGTTTATCAATTGTATTAGGTGCTCTTTTATTAGTTTTAACACCGTTAATTGCAAAAGCAATGCGCGGAGTCAATTAAATATAAATTTCCATCTCCGAAGTATTATGTTCATGCATAATGCTTCGGATTTTTTTATCATTAAATTACCTATAAATGGAAATTTAATGGATACTAGTGATGGATTGTTGGAAATTAAAGTAAATTCCTCCAATAAAGTGACTCTTTTTTCTGTTCTATCCGTAGATGAAGTGTACGTTTAATTTTGAAAGGGTGAGTAGAGTATGAAAAAGTCGTTCTTAATTTTTCTAGTAAGTGTGCTAGTAGTTGTTTTGTCTGCTTGTAATAGTACAGCAGAACCAGTGAGTGGAGATAATACAGAAAAGAATCCAACTGAACAGCCAGAAGTTAGTGAATTAACGTTAGAAGAAGTTTACGAGAAAGCAATAGAAAGACAAAATGAATTGACTAGTGTTAGTGCAGATATGAAGCTAAATCAAATAATGACCCTAGGTTCTGGAGAGGAAAGTCTTGAAATGGCAACAAAAAATGACATGGTCTTGGACATGGTTATTGAACCGTTAGCTATGTATATGGATGGCACAATGCTAATGACAAATCCTGAGTCGGGTGAAGATGTTAGTATTGATATGGAAATGTATATGAACCAACAAGGGATGTTTACTTTCGACTCCGAATCGAAAAAATGGTTGAAACTCCCGGTTACTGATTTTGAAGCAATGATGGGGCAAACGGCAAATCAAGTAAATGCTGCAGAACAACTTGCAGGCATGAAGTCGTTTATAAATGAATTTAAATTTGAACAAACAAATGATGCATATGTATTAACATTGAATGCAGCAGGAGATAAGTTTAGTGAGTATATAGTTGAACAAATGCAAATCAATCAAATGCTTGGGACGACTGAAGAGCAAAAATTATTTGATAGCATGAAGTTCGATAAAGTTGATTACGTTATTACAATAAATAAAAAGACTTTTGATATTACAGCAATGGATATGGTACTTGACTTTACAATTGATATGGAAGGTGAATCTATGTCAATTTCAAACGACACAAAGGTAACATTTAATAATTTTGATGGTGTAGAAGCAATAACTGTTCCACAAGAAGTAATTGATCAAGCAGTAGAAGTACAATATTAAGATTGTACTTTGAATAAGGAAGCCGAAAATATAAGAATGAAAAAAGCCCAGATAAAGGGTAAGAAGTAGTTTTGAAGGCCTCGTTTTATTTCAATATCAAAATATAAATCTACATCAAAAAACTGTCATTTTTTCTTGAAAGAATGACGGTTTTTCATTTTGTCCGAATCATACTTTTTCCTAGCTATACCGATTTGAAAAAAAGCTAAAATGATTACCATTCTCATCTATATATTGATTTTTGACAATTTACTACTTATAATAAGAATGTACTCAAGATGAGAATCATTTTCATTACATACTTGAGAATAAATAGAATTTGGGGATAAAAATGAGACTGTGGATGTTAATAATCGCAGCAATCGTTTTGTCATTAATTTCGCTATTTGTTGGTGCAATTGATATTAAACCGAGTGATCTTCTAGATTGGGATTCAGATAAAACACAAATTTTCTTAATTAGTCGTGTTCCTCGTTTAATGGCAATTATTTTAGCAGGTGCGGGGATGAGTATTGCAGGGTTAATTATGCAAAGTTTGAGCCGTAACAAATTCGTATCGCCAACGACTGCAGGGACATTAGATGCTGCTAAGCTTGGTATTATTATTTCAATGCTTTTCTTTACTAATGTAACATATTTTCAGAAAATTATATTTAGTTTTGTATTCGCTTTAGTTGGAACACTAATTTTCATGCAATTACTTGAACGTATTAAATTTAAAGATGTTATTTTTGTACCATTAATCGGAATTATGTACGGGAATATTTTATCTTCAGTTTCGACATTTCTTGGTTATGAATCTGATATTTTACAAAACGTACAAGCATTCTTTATGGGTAGCTTTACATTAATTGTTTCTGGAAGGTATGAATTATTGTATGTAGCTATACCAGCCATCATATTAGCCTATATATATGCTAATAAATTTACGGTTGCTGGTATGGGCGAGGATTTTGCAAAAAATTTAGGTTTAAGTTATAAACTGGTTTTAAATTTAGGATTAGTATTAGTGGCTATTATTTCAACTACTGTCGTACTAACTGTTGGGGTTATTCCTTTCTTAGGGTTAATCGTGCCGAATATCGTATCCATTTATATGGGGGATAATTTACGTAAAACGATCCCACATACAATTGTGCTAGGAATGGTATTCTTGTTAGCATGTGATATTCTTAGCCGCTTAGTGGTATACCCTTATGAAATTCCAGTAAACCTTACAGTCGCAGTATTTGGTAGTGCGATCTTCTTAGTGATGTTATTTAGGGGGAAAGCATATGCGAAAAAATAGTACGAAAATAATTATATTAGCGGTAATTGCGCTTATATTCATTTTACTTTTTGCTTTCTATAATATTAAAGGCGGATTTGGATATGCCTTCCCTCGCCGTTTAATTCGAATTGGAGCAATGGTTATCACAGGGATTGCGATTTCATACGCAACAATCATATTCCAAACGATTACGCATAACCGAATTTTAACGCCTTCTATTATGGGGATTGACTCCATGTATGAAGTTGTCCAAACTGTAATTTATTTCGTCCTGGGTTCAGCATCTATTTTTGTCGTAAACTTATATTTAAACTTCGGAACAGCAATTATAGCAATGCTTCTTTTTGCTTTGATATTATATCGCTTCTTGTTCCGTGCAGATAAACATCCAATTTATTTACTTTTACTAGCAGGGATGATTATCGGGACATTACTTGGGAGCTTCGTTAGTTTCCTCCAAGTAGTGATAGATCCTGTTGAATACTTAAGTTTACAAAGCCGATTATTTGCAAGTTTTAATAACGTAAAGGCAGAGTTATTGTATATATCAATGGTGATATTAGGAGCTGCTTTTATATATGGTAAACGAATGATGCGTGATTTAGATGTGATGTCTTTAGGTCGCGATTCGGCAATCAATCTAGGTGTAAACTACGATAAAATGGTACTAAAAGTATTAATTTTAGCATCTATATTAATGGCTACTTCAACTGCGCTAGTCGGTCCGGTTACTTTTTTAGGATTAATTGTATCAAACTTAGCCTACCAATTTATAAATACATATCGACATTCGGTTTTAATTGTAGCTTCCAGTTTGATCAGTATTATTGCTTTAGTAGGTGGACAGTTTTTGGTATTACACGTATTCCATTTGAATACAACAATTAGTGTCCTTATTAACTTTATCGGTGGGATTTACTTTATTTGCTTATTACTGAAAGAAAGTAGGGCTGCAGGATGATTGAAATCAAAAGTTTAACAAAGCATTTTGGCAAAAAGCCTGTCGTGGAAGATGTAACTGTAACGATTCAACCAAAAGCAATTACTTCTTTCATTGGACCAAATGGTGCAGGTAAATCGACGTTATTATCTATGGTAAGTCGCTTATTAGATTCTGATACAGGTGAAGTCCTTTTAGATAAGAGTAATGTAAAAAAGATGAAGTCTGATGAATTCGCAAAACGAGTGGCTATTTTAAAACAATCCAATCATTTAAATGTTCGCTTAACAGTCCGAGAGCTAGTATCATTCGGGCGATACCCTTATTCAAAAGGGCGACTAAATAGTGATGATGAAAAAATTATTGATCAAGCAATAGAATATATGAATTTAACTAATATCCAACATAAATATTTAGATGAATTATCTGGCGGGCAAAAACAGCGTGCGTTTATTTCGATGGTAATCGCACAAGATACAGAGTATATCTTATTAGATGAACCATTAAATAATTTGGATATGAAGCATTCTGTTCAAATTATGAAAATTTTACGTAAGTTAGTAGACGAGTTAGGGAAAACAGTTGTAATTGTATTGCATGATATTAACTTTGCATCTGTTTACTCAGATCGTATCGTAGCATTAAAGAATGGACGTGTCGTAAAAGATGGCCCAACAAACGAAATTATTAACTCGGCTGCATTACGTGAAGTTTATGATATGGATATTCCTGTTCAAGAGCAAGATGGCTGTCGTATTTGTGTATACTTCAATTCACACGCATAATAATATTAAAAATCGTTTTAGAAAAGTAAGAATTGTAACACTTTTCTAAAACGATTTTTACAAACTTAACAAAAAATTGTTGACGTTTTGTTTTGAAGTGCTATACTTTTTATTAGATTGATAATGATTATCATTATCGTAAACGTAAAAGAGAACAGGAGAGAACAATAAAATGAAGAAGTGGAGTTTTTTAGCTGCAACAGCAGTACTAGCTGTAGGTTTAGCTGCATGTGGATCAAATGAGGAGGCAGAGCCATCAAGTGATTCACAAGCTACTGAGCAAACAGAACAGAAATCAAATGAGAATGCAGAAGCATTCCCAATGACTGTTTCATCTCTAACTGGTGAAAGTGTAGATGAAGAATCAGGGGCAAAAACACTATTTGAAGATGTAACTTTAGAAGAAATGCCAGAGCGTATTGTTACTTTAGACTTTGGTTTCTTAGATAATCTTACAGCATTAGGAGTAGAAGGTATTGTTGGTCTTCCAAAATCAAATATGCCTGCAGACTTAGAAGAAAAATATTCTTCTGATGAATATACAGATTTAGGTTCTTTAAAAGAAATCGACTTTGAATTATTAGCATCACTTGAGCCAGATGTAATTTTCATTTCTGGTCGTCAAGCTTCAATGTATGATCAATTAAAAGAAATTACGCCAAACGTAATCTTTGTTGCATCTGATAACGAAAATTATATTGAAGGTATTAAAGAAGGAGCAGTACTTGCAGGTCAAATCTTCGGTAAAGAAGAAGAAGCGAAAGCTCTAAATGCAGAGCTAGATGCAAAAGTTGCTGAAATTAAAGAAAAATCTGCAGGTTATGAAAATGCTTTAGTTGCAATGTACAACGAAAAGAAAATCTCTGGTTTTGACAACGGTGAAGATTCTCGTTTCGCATACGTATATGATGATTTTGGTTTCAAACCATCTACTACTGGTATTGACTCAAGCTCACATGGTTCTGACTTCAGTTATGAGTCCATATTATCTGTTGACCCAGAAGTATTATTAGTGATTGACCGTAATGCAAAAGACAATGATGCGCTGAAAGCTGATGTTGAAAACGACATTATTAAAAAAACTCGTGCATACAAAGAAGATAAAATCGTTTACCTTTATGGTGGTAACTGGTACTTCGCAAGCGGTGGCGTACCAACTGAGTTAGAAAAAATCCAAGAAATTTTAGATGAATTAAAATAATCGATATTTCTATAGAGAAGGCTGTCCACTATGTTGGACAGCCTTTCTTATGATTAGGGGCATGATCATGTTTGTTCAAATGCGTAAGAGGACTGTTAATGAAGGAAATTTAGATAAAGTCCTAGAGTGTTTTAAAAAAAGCCAGGTCAGAATCCAACCTTAATCGAGCAATGAAAAGGTTTTATTAGTCGTGAGCTACTTGTGAAAAATATACGCCGTGGAGAAGAAGACGTAATGATGGTAATCCGTCGGGTGTCTATAGCAGCCTGGAAACAATGGGAGTAGATTCCAGAGCGTATTGCAGTACACAATGAAAAAATCAAGAACAAGGTGATAAGCCACCAAGACCTGAGTATGTTATTAATATAGGAACATGGTAACTATTTAGTGGTAGAAAGATCAATTTGCGTAACGTCCGATCAGGGGATATTAAAGGCTGTAGACAACTGGTAGAGAATTCTTTTTCTAGGGTCTTTTATCTTTTGACAATACATATTATGGAATTGTCCATTACTGGTTACTGTTTTTACTTTCATTAAAAATGTAAATTCCAAAGCTTTTATAAGTAAAAACTGATTAGTATGTGTAATAAAATACGAAAAGTATTAATAGAGTTTTATGTTACTATATATTTAGTAAATTTTTGTAGGGTGGAATTTGAATGAAAAAATGGGCTTATTCTTTAGCCATACTTACTTTTATGATCTTTACATACTTATTCTTTAGTTATGAAAAAGACTTTGTTATTCAATTAGATCACATGTTTTCTAAGTTATTAGCTGGCAATGATTTCATTACACTTTTTCATTATATAGGTGAAACAAAGTTCATTATTTTTGTTGCACTTCTTTTGTTAATAATATTGTGGTTAAGACAAAGAAATTATCGTGCTATGATTTTTGTTCTATTAACAATCGCATTAGGAAATGTACTAAATCAATTAGTAAAGAACTGGATTCAACGTCCTAGACCAGAACTATTGGATCAATTAACATCGTATAGTTTCCCATCTGGACATGCAATGATTGGTTTACTATATATATTTACGATAGCGTATCTACTTTCTAAAGCCCTGAAAACAAACAATAGGATAGTAATAACAATTTGGGTGGTAGCTGTTTTTCTTACATTTCTTACAGGGCTATCAAGAGTTTCTGAAAGCCGTCACTACATATCAGATGTGATCGCAGGCTGGAGTTTAGGGTATAGTTGGTTCATTCTTTGTGTCATATGGTATGAAAGTACAGTTAAAAAAGTAAAAAGGAACTCTTAAGGATTAAAATAAAAAGACTGTGATTCTAAACGGAACTCATCCTTTTTAATGGTCACAATCAACATATAAAAATGCAAATGGGGTGAGTAATCGTAGTGATTTTCTCACCCTATTTTTTTATTGCTCTATTTATGCTTTTGTCTAACTTAGAGGAAGTTAAACTGAATATCTTCATTATATCTGCTATATAAGCCTTCCTTACATACATTAGAAGTAGATTCTCCTCATTTATACTAAGGTCACAGTCCTTTTTATTGTGATAAAAGTTTATCTCACTCACAAAATATAACCTAGGCTAAAAAAGTTGCACTAAGGAAACTTCTGCAATATAATACTAATATTAAAAGAAGAATAAGGAGATCGACTAAATGGAAGGAAATGTTCTCTTCGCTTTAGGTTTGACGCTTTTTGCTGGTTTAGCTACTGGGGTTGGGGCTTTAATTGCATTTTTTACGTCTAGGACAAATAAGAAGTTTTTGTCTGTAGCATTAGGTTTTTCTGCAGGAGTAATGATTTACGTTTCATTAGTTGAAATATTCTTTAAAGCAAAACAATCATTAACTACAGCACTTGGTGAATCACAAGGATATTGGATGACGATTTTAGGCTTCTTCGGTGGGATGATTTTTATTGCTTTAATAGACAAATTCATTCCTAAAGGGAAGAATCCACATGAGGTAAAAACAGTAGAGGACGTCAATGCTGTTAAGGTGGATACAAGAATTGAGGAATCAGAAAAACTAATGAAGATGGGTGTATTTACTGCTCTTGCTATCGCAATTCATAACTTTCCTGAAGGGATTGCAACCTTTATGTCAGCGATCCAAGATCCGAACGTTGGAACTGCGATTGCAATTGCTGTGGCTATTCATAATATCCCTGAAGGAATCGCGGTGGCTGTACCGATTTATTTTGCAACGGGGATCCGTAAAAAGGCATTTAAGCTATCTTTCTTTTCGGGTCTTGCAGAGCCAGTGGGAGCAATTGTTGCTTATTTAATCTTAACGCCATTCCTTACTGATGTAATGTTTGGAGTTATTTTTGCAGCAGTAGCGGGTATTATGGTATTTATATCATTGGATGAATTACTGCCAGCTGCAAAAAAGTACGATGAAACTCATTTATCTATTTATGGGTTAGTAGCCGGAATGGCCGTGATGGCAGTGAGCTTGGTGTTATTAGTATAAGTCATAAATCCCCTTCGATCTCATGAAGGGGATTTATTGTTACTATTGATATAAGGGGAGTTACGAAGCAATTGTAGCGTTCTCAGAAGCGACAATGACTTGCTCATTTTCAAATTGAGGATTCTCAATTTCATCGATTACTGCAATTGCGTAATCTGCATAACTAACATAACTAAGGTATTGGGAATTTAACAATATGCGACCTTTACCAAGGATGTAGTGCCCTGTGCGAGGACCATCAGCGTCAAAAATGATTGAGGGGCTTAAAAATGTCCAGCGAATTGAAGACTGTTGTAAAAAACGTAAAATTTCTAATCTTTGTTTAGCTATTTCTTTATTTTTCTCAGAGAGGTTTGGAATACCGATAAGATGTGTACTAGATTCAGTATCAACAATTAAACTTCCAGCACCACCAATGACAAATAGTTTTGTATGGGTGTCTTCTAATAAGGAGATTAAATGACGCCCGACCTCGGTGTAAAGGTGTTGTTCTCCCGGATTTTCTTCAAAGGCATTCACAACAACATCAAATTGTGAAAGCTCATTTCTTGTAAGGTCGAAAATTTCCTTTTCAATGATGGGGATGTCTTGAATATAGAGTTTTTCTTTATTTCGTACAATTGCCGTCACATCGAAGCCCCTTAATAGTGCTTCGCGTAGAATGTTTTCACCAGCTTTGCCATTTGCACCTATGATGCCAATCTTCATCAAGCATTTCCCCTTTCAACGGTTCTTACTTATCCTATTAGATTCTCAAGGATGAGTAGATGAAAAAAGCCGGTTCAATTCGAAGAACCGACTTTCTTAATAAATTATATGATGAAGATTATTAATATATGACTACTGACTATTAAACTTCTACTGTAAGAACCCCTAAATGGTCAGCTTTCGTTAAAATAACTTGATGATTAGGGAATATTTTTTCCATTCGTGTTACAAACTGTTCACCAATAGCGGATGGAATAATTGATATTAGTGTTGGTCCAGCTCCACTTAATGCTGTACCATATGCACCAGCTTCTTTTGCGGATTGATGAATTTCATAAAACTCAGGCACTAATGATGCGCGGAAAGGTTCATGAAATAAATCCCTTTCCATATAATGACCGATACGTTCATAATCCTTTAAAACTAATGATGCAGCAAGCATATTTGCATTTGCACTTGCACGAACGGCATATTGTCGATCAAATTGTTCTGGTAAAACTTGTCTTGCTACTGATGTTTTTAGTTCTACATTTGGGATAAAAACAACAAAAGATGCATCAATATCCTGTACATGGATTGTATCAACAATTCCATCTTCATTCATTGAAGAAATTGTAAGTCCACCTAATACAGATGCAGAAGCATTATCAGGATGCCCTTCAATTTGAGAGGATATATTTAATTTATCTTGTGTTGTTAAATCTAAATCGCAGAGAATATTTGTTAGTTCAATACCAGCTACTATCGCTGCAGCGCTACTACCTAATCCACGAGCGAATGGTAGCTCACTAGACATCTCTATTTTGCAAGCAGGGAGTTCTTTCCCATATCGTTCTGCAGTTTCTTTAGCAATTTTGTAAATTAAATGATCTTCGATGACAATCTCTTTTGGAAGATGGTCAGATAAATGTACAATTTCCCAAGTGTCTTGAAGAGTAACGGTTAGCTTTAAGTAGAGAGACAAGCCTAATCCAATTGAGTCAAATCCAGGTCCTAAGTTAGCTGTACTTCCCGGAACAGTGATTTGCCATTTTTTACTCATAGAATCCCCTCAATGTATTTTTGAATCTCTTCTTCATCATTGTTAAGGGAAACTAAATCCACAGTAGAAACTTTCATTGCTGTGTCAGGGTCTTTTAACCCGTTACCAGTAAATACTGTAACTACACGACTGCCTTTTTCAATTTTGCCATTTTCAACAGATTTAATAACACCAGCAAGTGATGCTGCAGAACCTGGTTCAACAAAAATACCTTCAGTACTAGCAATTAATTTATATGCAGCTAGAATCTCGTCATCTGTAACTAAATCAATAATTCCGTTTGATTCGTCACGTGCAGCCTCAGCAAATTTCCAACTTGCAGGGTTACCGATTCGGATAGCTGTCGCAACTGTTTCCGGATTTGAAATAGGTTCACCTTTAACAATTGCAGCTGCACCTTCAGCTTCAAAGCCGTACATTTTAGGAAGGCCAGATTGTTTAACCTCATTATATTCTTTAAAGCCCTTCCAATAAGCTGTGATATTTCCTGCATTTCCTACTGGAATACATAGGTAATCTGGAGCTGAGCCTAGGCTGTCTACAATTTCAAATGCAGCAGTTTTTTGCCCCTCTATTCGATAAGGGTTAACAGAGTTAACTAATGCAACAGGAGTTGTTTCACTAACTTCACGTACTATTTTTAAAGCATCATCGAAGTTTCCGTCAATCTCAATAATTTTCGCGCCGTACATACATGCTTGTGCTAATTTACCAAGAGCTACTTTACCTTTTGGAATAACCACGATTGATTGAATTCCAGCACGTGCCGCATAAGCAGAAGCAGCTGCAGAAGTGTTACCAGTTGAAGCACAAATAACACATTTAGCACCATCTTCTATTGCTTTTGCAACAGCGAATACCATACCACGGTCTTTAAATGATCCTGTTGGGTTTGCACCTTCAACTTTACCGTATAATTCGATGCCCAATTCTCTCGAAAGATTAACTAGATGAATTAATGGAGTATTTCCTTCATTTAAAGTAAGTGCAGGTGTTTTTTCTGTAACGGGTAAATATTGTTTATATTCTTCAATTAAACCTTTCCACATAACGAAATTATCTCCTTTTGTTCTCACAAGATGAACAGTTGTTTGTATATAAGAGACATTTTACGCAAAAGAGACGTATATTTCAATAGAAATCGGTAAAATAACTATATAGTTTGTTTATCAATTTATTATTGTCATGTGATTCAATAATATGTATTGTTTACTTATATGTAACTAAAGTAAAGACAGGTGAATAGACAATGAGTAAAGTATTTGTTTCTGACCCATCAAGTGTGAAAACGAATGAAATATCTCGTAACAAATTATTAAGAGTTGCGGGAATTGGTTGGTTGTTTGACGCTATGGATGTCGGAATTTTATCGTTTGTAATTGCTGCACTAGCTGTTGATTGGGGGTTAAGTTCAAGCCAAATGGGTTGGATTGGTAGTATTAACTCCATCGGGATGGCTGTAGGTGCACTTATATTTGGTGTATTTGCTGACAAAGTCGGGCGAAAAACAATTTTTATTTGTACGCTTGTTATTTTCTCAGTAGCAAGTGGGTTGTCTGCCTTTACGACAACATTAGGATTATTTTTAATTTTGCGCTTCTTTGTAGGAATGGGGCTTGGAGGTGAATTACCTGTAGCATCTACATTGGTATCTGAAAGTGTAGAAGCTAAGGAACGAGGACGCGTTGTTGTACTACTAGAAAGTTTTTGGGCTGCAGGTTGGTTATTGGCGGCTATCATTTCTTATTTTGTAATACCAGCAGACTTTTGGCCAATAGAAGGTTGGCGGGTTGCATTAATACTAACTGCAATACCAGCATTCTATGCAGTTTATATTCGTTTACATTTACCTGATTCTCCACAATTTACAGCTAAAGAAGAAACGAAAAGACGATCAATTATGAAAAATATAGTTGATGTATGGTCCAAAAAATACTCTAGGCCTACATTAATGCTATGGATTTTATGGTTTACTGTTGTATTTTCATATTATGGAATGTTTTTATGGTTGCCGAGCGTGATGGTTGGGAAAGGGTTCGACTTAATTACTAGCTTTAAGTATGTATTAATTATGACATTAGCACAGCTTCCAGGTTATTTTACAGCTGCATGGTTTATTGAGCGTTTAGGAAGAAAATTTGTTTTAGTCACGTATTTACTAGGTACTGCAGTGAGTGCTTTTATCTTTGGTAATGCAGAAACTATTTCGATTTTATTAATTTCTGGAATATTATTATCATTCTTTAATTTAGGAGCTTGGGGTGCACTATATGCTTATACACCAGAACAATATCCAACTGTAATTCGAGGTACAGGAACTGGGATGGCTGCTGCTGTAGGACGTATTGGTGGAATATTTGGCCCTTTATTAGTTGGGTGGCTATTGGCTGTAGGTTATGAAATTGGGTCTATTTTTGCTATCTTCTGTGGGGCAATTATTATTGGTGCTGCTGCAGTATTGTTTTTAGGAAAAGAGACGAAACAAACAGAGTTGGAATAATTGATTTGCCTCTAAGAATCGGAATTTTGAATTGTGTTTACATTTCTTCATTTGATTAAAGATATAGGAACAAAAGACAGAAATTTATAAAAAACGAGAAGTTATCTATAAAAACTATAGATAACTTCTTTTTTTATTAAAGTATTTTGAAAAATAAAGGATATTTCTGGATTATGGCAATTTTTTGTCTTTTTTAATTTTTTAGTTTGATGCGTTAAAGTTTTTTCTGAAAACTCATTGTATTCGATTAATATTAATGATAATCTAACTTTTATTAAATTAGATTTGTATACAATTTTAATGAGGAGGAAAAGGTAACGAAAATGAGTTTCTGTGATGAAGTTAAAAAGCGATTTATAAGGCTATCAAGAGGCCAACGAAAAGTAGCGCAGTTTGTTATTGACAATCCAAACTTAGTTACTACCCATACTGCTTCTGAAGTGGGGAAATTAATAGGAATTAGTGAATCAACAGTAATTCGCTTTTGTTATGCAATGGATTTAACTGGTTATGTTGAACTTCAGGAAAAAATAAAGTCTGATATAGCTGGAGAAGTTAGAGGAGAAGTAAAGTCAAATCAAGTCTTATTTACAGTTAAACATGAACACTTGGTAAGTGAAGTTATGAATCGTGATGTAGCAAACATCCTAGATACGATTCAACATATCAATGACGTTCAATTTGAGAAGGCGTCTAAGTGGATGCATAAAGCAGAAGATATATATATATTAGGGTTTAGACAATCTGCTCCAGCAGCAAGTTTTCTTACATCAACTTTAAAGAACTTAAGAAAACATGTAAAACAAATTCAGCATGATGTGGATCATATCGTCCAACAAATTAGTAATATGGATGATAAATCACTTCTAATCGTCGTGGCGCTTGATTCAATTCTTGAAGATGCGTTAACAATTGCAAAATTAGCTAGTAACAAAAAAGTAAAGGTATTTGCAATTACAAACTCTGCATTATCACCTATTCGTGACTATGCTGAGATTTTATTTACAGTTGGATCGCAAAAGCAATCTTCAAATGAAACAATTACTTCATATAGTGCGTTAATGCATGCGTTAATCGAAGGCATGATAGCACAAAATAAGAGACAATATCTATCGTTTCAGGAGGCAAACTCCAAAATAGAAAGTAATTTTTTATTCCAAGAAACAGTTCGGTCACTACAATAATCAGAGAGCGTATTCGTAAATTGCGGGGGCATTTACGAATACGCTTTTTTGAAAGAAAAGCAAAGGCGGCTCGTTCACACCCGACAAGCACTGGAGGCAATACCGGCGAAGGCGCTTTTTGCCTTTGCAGGTATTGTCGAAGTGACCTCGAGGGTGTAGCCGCCGTAGCTAGACAATAAGAAAAGCAAAGGCGGCTCGTTCACACCCGCGTAGGTAAAAACGCTACACGCGCGAGCCCTATACATCCTACACAATTATGTTCTATTTTTAAATTTATGTAATGGTGTGATAAAATAAATGGGAATATTGGAACAAACCTTAGGAGGCACTAATTAATGAGCAAAGTGTTAGTTTTCGGACATAAAAATCCAGATACAGATACAATTACATCTGCAATCGTTTATGCCTATTTAAAACAACAATTAGGTGTAGATGCAGAAGCGGTTCGTTTAGGTGAAGTAAACAACGAAACAAAATATGCATTAGAGAAATTTGGATTTGAAGCACCTCGTTTAATTGAGAATGTTTCAAATGAAGCAAGTGAAGTAATTTTAGTTGACCACAATGAACGTCAGCAATCCGCTGATGGAATTGAATCGGTAAAAGTAACTGAAGTTATTGACCATCACCGTATAGCAAATTTCGAAACTTCAGACCCATTATATTACCGTGCTGAACCTGTTGGATGTACAGCGACAATTTTAAATAAAATTTTCAAAGAACACTCTGTAGAGGTCCCATCAAATATTGCAGGTCTTATGCTTTCGGCAATTGTTTCAGATACGTTATTGTTCAAGTCGCCTACTTGTACAGAACAAGATGTACAAGCAGGGAAAGAACTAGCTGAAAAAGCTGGGGTAGATGTTAATGAATATGGATTAGCAATGTTAAAAGCAGGGGCTGACCTTTCAGATAAATCTTTAGAGGATTTACTTTCATTAGATGCGAAAGAATTTACTTTTGGTAATGTTAAATCAGTGGTGGCTCAAGTAAATGCTGTAGATCTTAACGATGTTTTAAGTCGTAAAGACGAATTAGTAACATTACTCAATAAAAATGTAGAAGTAAATGGATTAAATTTATTTTTCTTCGTTGTAACAGACATTTTAAATAACGATTCTACAGCCGTTGTAGTAGGCGATGCTGCAGATGCGGCAGCCAAAGCATTTGGTAAAAACTTAGACAATAATTTAGTTGATTTACCAGGTGTAGTATCACGAAAAAAACAAATTGTACCAGTCTTAACAGATGGATTAGCATAAAAAAACCGGCGTTGACACTTCTGTGTCAATGTCGGTTTTTTTGCAATTTGGGGAAAAATGAAAATACTATATGATGAATTTAATAATAATTTTTGTGCTTCGGTCAAAAGTATGAGGCTATTATTCTTGAAAAAATACTATTTCTCTATTAGAATACTAATTGTATTTTGATTTCGAGATATTAGACATTGAAATAAAAGGAGAGCAAAGTTATTATGACAAACGTATTAGTAATTAAAGCAAATAATCGCCCAGATGGCGTTTCAACTAAAATGTATGAAACATATATTGAGGAAGCTAAAAAAGTTGAAGGTGTAAACTTAACAACTTTTGATGTTTACGAAGAAGATATGCCTTACTTCGGCCAACAATTATTCGATGCTTTCGGTAAAGTAGAAAGCGGTAAAGAGTTAACTGATCTTGAATCTCGTCTATTAGCTGCAAAACAAAAAGCTATGGATGCTGTAACGGCTGCTGATGTTGTAGTAATCGCATTCCCAATGTGGAACTTAACAATTCCGGCAACACTACATACATTCATTGACTATGTTTACCAAGCAGGATTCATGTTCAAATACACTGCAGAAGGTCAAGCAGTTCAATTACTGACTGACAAAAAGTTTGTTGTATTAAACGCTCGTGGCGGTATTTACTCAACTCCAGAAGCACAGCCAATGGAAATGTCAGCTAACTATATTAAAAATGTATTTGGTGGCGTAGCGGGTATGCAACTTCTTGATGAAGTAATTATTGAAGGACATAACGCTAATCCTGCACAAGCACAAGAAATAATTGCTGAAGGTATGGAACGCGTTAAACAATCTGTAAATAAATTAGTAGCAGTAAACGCTTAATATAGAAAATCCCAACATGTTTCCGTGACATGTTGGGATTATTTTTTTAACTTAAAATAGGAAGAACTCACAATAATGGCATAATCAAGGTTGGTCATAAATTATAAATTATAAATTATACGCCGGAAAAGAAGAATCCATTTATCAACTCTCTGTTTGTGCCTTTCTAACGTTGTCGATTAAAACTTTTATATCGAGTACCTTGAAAAGTAAGAAGTCCTAAATCCTGTTCTGCCAGCAATCCGTACTCTTCTCCCGGCATGCTAAATTCCATTCGATCGCCACTTTCAACTTCAAAAGTTGAATAATACCATGTATGTGAGTGGTCCCCTCGTACCTCAGTTCTTTTTGAAACGACTTGAGCTGGAACAGTTAATACAGGAGCAGCATTATTCTTCGCATTTTTCTTTATGCCGGAAATTATGGCAACCAAAATACTACCAAACACAATTAAAAAAACAATTACAATAAATATGTTTACGAAACTAAACATGATATCCCCATAAAACATAACAATCCCCCCCTATGTAACTTTGATTATAATTGAAATTGATTGTCGAAATGAATAGAATCATATATCGATTCATAGTATTGATGAATGAAGTGTTATGGATGTTCACCCAAAAGAAATTATTATAAATGGTTCCTTACTTAATTTACTTTTACGGAGGGAATTAAATAAAGTTTCCTTTTTATTGTAGAAATTTCAACATTGGTTAGAAAAGGGCTAATAAAAAGCGATAAATTGGCACCATCACACGTCAATCCCCATATTATTACATTAGTTACTAGTATTTCATTAAAAACAAATTAAATTTAATGTTATTAATTAGTGAATTTTTGGTACAATGTAAGTAAAGTTACTTTTCGTAACTAGATGTAAATTGCTACATTTATAGCTATACCCAATCATCAATATTTGTTTAATCAATATACTTAGCAGACACAGATCAGAGGTGAACATAAGTGAAAGAATCATCATTATGTCCTCGACTAGCAAAAGCAATGGAACTTTTAGGAAAACGGTGGACAACATTAATCCTATATCAATTATTAGAAGGCTCTCAACGTTTTAACGAAATTGAATCAGCCTTACCTGTAAGCGGTCGTTTATTATCAGAGCGTCTAAAGGAATTAGAGAAAGAGGGGATTGTTGAAAGAAAGGTATTTCCAGAAGTACCAATTCGAGTTGAGTATTCATTAACTGATAAAGGCTTTGCTTTAGAAGGGGCTATTCGTGAAGTTGAAAAATGGTCACAAAATTGGTTGGAATCATAGTATAAATACTTGTCAAAAAGCTTGAAATTACAGATACTTATGAAAGAGTATTGTATGTATACTGGAAAGGAATATGCTTTTATGACGATAAATAAATGGGCAGAAGACTTAGCCCAAGTAATAAATTCAAATAATATTAGACTAAATGAAAGTCTAAAAAACTATACCATGACGAAGCTTGGCGGTAATGCTGATGTATTCGTCTTGCCTGATACTGAAGAAGAGGCAGCTTTTGTTGTTCATTATGCCTATCAAAATAATGTACCACTTTTAATGTTAGGAAATGGCTCTAACATGGTAGTGCGTGATGGTGGCGTGCGCGGTATTGTTGTGTCTTTTTCGAACTTAAATGAAATTAAAGTGGATGGTAATGAAATCTACGCACAAAGTGGAGCATTAATAAAGGATGTTTCAAAATTAGCAGCTGAACATAGTTTGACAGGTTTTGAATTTGCTTGTGGTATTCCAGGCTCAGTTGGTGGAGCGATGGCAATGAATGCTGGTGCTTATGGTGGAGAAATAAAAGATATTATCCATTTATGTACAGTGTTAACACCTGAGGGAGAGCGTAAAGTTTTAACGAAGGATGAACTTGAATTAGACTATCGTAAAAGCGTAATTTCTAAAAAAGGATATTTTGTTTTATCATCACAGTTTGTACTTGAAAAAGGCGATCAACTTGAAATTGATGCAAAAATTGCAGACCTAACATATAAACGTGAGTCAAAGCAACCTTTGGAATATCCTTCTGCGGGTAGTGTGTTTAAACGACCACCTGGGTATTTTGCGGGTAAACTTATACAAGACAGTGGCTTGCAAGGAAAAGGCGTTGGCGGTGCAGAAGTTTCGACAAAACATGCTGGCTTTATAATTAATAAAGGCGGTGCAACAGCAACGGATTATATTGAAACCATCAAGATGGTTCAACGTGTAGTAAAAGAAAAGTTTAATGTAGACCTTGAATTAGAAGTGAAAATTGTTGGCGAAGATCAATAAACCGGATTTAAGACCCAATAATTTGGATATAGAGCGCCTTTCAAAACTGAAAGGCGCTTTTGTTTATGAATGTTATTTAGTAAACTTACTTCTAGTAAGGCTGCATGTCGAATAACGGCGACCTATTACGAATAGGAAAAAGGATGTTGATTTGCAAAAGCATAGTATACATAGAGGGAGTTTGAAAATGAAATTTATATCTTGGAATGTTAATGGAATACGTGCATGTGTGAAAAAGGGATTTGAAGAATATTTTCATGAAATGGATGCAGATTTTTTCTGTATTCAAGAAACAAAATGTCAAGAAGGCCAAATCGACCTACCGTTTGAGAATTACCTTCAGTATTGGAACTATGCCGAAAAAAAAGGGTATTCCGGAACGGCCATCTTTACAAAACATAAGCCTCTAACTGTGAAGTATGGTGTTGGACAAAAGGAAGATGAAGAAGAAGGACGTATTATTACTTTAGAATATGAAAATTTTTATTTAGTTAATGTATATACACCAAATGCACAGCGAGACTTAGCAAGACTTCCTAAGAGGTTACAATGGGAAGAGGACTTACTTGTGTATCTAAAACAATTAGATGAGGTAAAACCTGTGATATACTGTGGGGACCTTAATGTCGCTCATATGGATGTCGACTTGAAAAATGCAAAATCAAATATGGGGAATTCAGGCTTCACACTTGAAGAACGAGGGAAAATGTCGGATTTATTAGCATCAGGATTTACTGATTCTTTTCGATTTTTACACCCTGAAAGAACAGATGCCTTCACTTGGTGGTCCTATATGGCAAAAGTACGTGAACGTAATATCGGATGGCGTATTGATTATTTTATTGTATCTAATTGTTTAACAAAAAATATTAAAGTGGCAGACATCCATCCGCATGTTTTAGGTAGCGATCATTGTCCAATAATATTAGAATTAGATTCGATATAACTTCAGTATGAATTTTTCCAAAAATGATAGGGCAAGACTTTCTTCTAACTATCGGAACATGTACTATATAGTAGATAAATTACCAGAGGGGAATCTCCCAAATGAAAGAGGTGGGTTAAATTAAATGGAATCAAATTCAAATTCAAAACGAAGAAAAACTAGAAAACTTATAGATTTGATAATTTGGATTGTAGGGTTAGTCATTGTAGTAGGTGGATTGATTGTCATCGGAATTCATTTGTATGTTGGAAATTCCAAGCCAACAATCGAAGGAGAGGCAATTGTAACGGTTTTAGATGAAGATGTAGTCGTGAATCGAGATGGGACAGGAGTACCTCATATTGAAGCAAAATCCGATGCAGATTTATATCGTGCACAAGGTTATGTACAAGCACAGGACCGTTTATTCCAAATGGATTTAGCGCGACGTACAGCTAGTGGAACATTGGCAGAGGTTATAGGACAAGAAGCTGTTGATTCGGACAAATTGTTCCGTACGTTTAGTTTAAGAAATGCTGCAGAACAATCTTATGAAGCCTACGATGAGGAGACGAAACAAATTCTCGAGTGGTATTCCGAGGGTGTAAATGCATTTATAAACGAAGTAAATGGTACTAGCAAACTATCATACGAATTTAAACTTTTAGGTTACCAACCCGAAGCTTGGACACCTATTGATTCATTAACAATAGGGAAATATATGGCATATGATTTAGGTGGAACTTGGACAACTCAAGCATTCAATCATTGGGCATTACAAAACTTCACAAAGGAACAACTAAAGGATTTACTAATTGAAGATTCTGTAGAGGCAAAATCAATTATTGAAGCGAACTTAGAAAATCCAGTAAAAGTAGACGGACAATTTAATACAGAATTGTTACCAAATGAGTTTAGCGGTGGTAATAGCTGGGTTGTTTCTGGTGAAAAAACAGAAAATGGAAAGCCCTTAATAGCAAATGACCCACATTCAGGGTTATCAACACCTTCTATTTGGTATCAAATGCATTTAGAGTCACCAGAACAAAATGTAAGTGGTGTCATTATTCCGGGTGTACCAGGAATTCTATTAGGGCATAACGAGACAATTGCATGGGGTGTAACAGATGTTGGGGCAGACGTACAAGATCTATATATTGAAATACCAAATCCAGAAGATCCAACCCAATTTAAATATGATGGAGCATGGGAACAAGCAGAAGTACGAAAAGAACCTATTAAAGTAAAAGATGGGAAAACAATTGATTATGAAGTCGTTGAAACTCGTCATGGTCCAATTATTTCAGACTTCATCAATGGTGAAGAAAATTCAACTAGTGTCTTTTCAATTGAATGGACAGCATTAGAACCTACTTCAGAATTGAAGGCTGTACTCACATTTAACAAAGCAACGAATTGGGATGAATTTGAAACAGCATTAGCAGATTTCAAAGCTCCAGCACAAAACTTTGTCTTTGCTTCTACAGATGGGACAATAGCCTATAAAGCCACTGGAAATATTCCAATAAGAAAGCAAGGAGATGGAACATTCCCGGTACCAGGTGATTCCTCTGAATATGGGTGGGAAGGTTTTATTCCATTTGATGAATTGCCAACAATTACAAACCCTGAATCTGGCTATATCGCAACAGCAAATAATGAAATTATTGGCGATGAATATCCATACCATATTACGAATTATTGGGCGCCATCATATCGTTATGAACGAATTGTAGAATTGTTAGAATCCGCGGATAACTTGAAGTTAGGAGATATGCAAGGTATTCAATCAGATAAGAAAAACTTACGGGCAGAAAGCTTGCTTCCGAGTATACTAACGACGATAAAAGATATGGATGCTGAAGGGAAATATCAGGATATTATTACACTTCTTGAAGAGTGGGAGTTATACGATAATAAAGATGCAGGAGCTCCTTTAATATTTAATTTATTAATGTCAGAGATTCAGGATTCACTATTTAAAGATGCTATGCCAGAAGATGTTTATGACATGATGCCAAGTAAACTCCAACTAACAGACCGAATGCTAAAAGATGCATATGAAGGGTCTCCAAATGTTTGGGTTGAAAAAGCAGGCGGTGTAGAGCAACTTGTGTTCAGTTCGTTTGAAACAACGATTACCGATATAAAAGCAAAGTATGGTACATCAGTTTCTAAGTGGAAATGGGGAAGCTATAATAAACTAACTTTTGAACATCCTCTTTCAAATGCTTATGATTTCTTGGCAACTTACCTTAACCCTCCAAAACAAGCAGTTGGAGGTTCAAACGTTACTGTACAAGCAGCTGTTGAAGATGGTAATGGAAATGTTGATCATGGTGCATCTTGGAGATATGTTGCAGACTTAAGTGACTTATCGAATGCATATCATATGGTTGCACCTGGACAAAGTGAACATGTGAAATCAAAATGGTATGATAATCAAGCTTCTGATTGGGTCTTTGGTCGATATCATAAGACAAAGATTAGTGGAGAATTAGATGCAACATACGAACTTCAATTAAAAGCAGAATAATGGAAATGGGCGTTTAATCCAAAATAAGCGCCCATTTTTTATTATTCTTTTTTAATCATAAAGGCTCTATAATATTTGTTGGGGTTTGAAAAAATTTCATAAATAAAAAAGCACGTAATCACCGATTTCTATATACTTGAATTGTCGAAAAACAAGC
>NZ_JAFBDY010000015.1 GCF_016908465.1 Lysinibacillus composti
TTACAAGAATACATTTACTATTATAATCACAAACGAATGAAGGCAAAATTAAAAGACCTAAGTCCAGTAGAATACCGAACTCAGGTCTTGGAAGCCGCCTAACTTTATGTCTAACTTTTTTGGGTCAGATCATCCGAGGGAGCTTTTGTTTATATACTATTAAAGTTTTTAATTATTTTCTGTGGACTCTTTTAAGGTGTAGGTTCTAATAAAGAGTTTGCGAGAGAGCGGTCTAAGAGGCCAACACGATGTTGGTCATGGTGGCAATGCTACAGGACGTAGCGTTTTTGCCACCGGCTTTGTGTAAGGACTGCTCACATATAAAGTGTCCTTCTAAACGTTCCGGTAACTTTGCGCGGCTTACAGTATTTTAAAATGAAATTTCAGTATTAGATATAAAATTTTCAAAGTATCTATACGCGTTCATTTTAACCTTTTCTAGATAATATAGTAGAATTTCTTATTACAAACTTGTAGTTCCGCCATAGCTGTGTTGGTGTGGGGTGGATCCGTCAACAGTTGTAAAGCCGTTAAATTCATGGTAATGTCCTCCGGTTGGAAGGGGAATTGCTGGACCAGTAATGCCACGAATTTGGTGTCTATGCTGATCATCTACTGAAGTGAAAGTAAAGTATCTATGGGTGTGGGGAACTCCACTTGGAGCGGGTTCAGTCGATCCAGCATATCTGTGATTATGTCCTACATCAAAAGAAGTAACGCCTTTAAATTCATGGATATGGGCAGGGATGGGTCTACCATCCCATGATGTAAGGAACAGTTGATGGGAATGCATAGGATCTGAATCGTCTGAATGATACATAAATCCGGAAACAGGTATTTCCAATTGTAAGACTCCTTTTGCCTTTTTCATACTATATGTAAGGTGGGCAAATAAGGACACTAGCCTATAAACTAAGTAGGTGCTTAAATATGTTTATGATTTTCTTTGACAATAGGATATGACGTTTAAGCAGAACCAGGACTAACCGGGCGTTCTTTTCGCATTGCTTATTGTCTAGCCTCGCGCGTTAGCCGCTCGAGGTGGCTTCACTACAACTGGCGAGGGCAAAAAGCGCCTTCACCGGAATTGTCTCCGAAGTACATGGATGTACAAGTGCCGACAATGCGACAGGACGTCGCGTTTTTGTCGGCCAGTGCTTGTCGGGTGTGAACGAGTCGCCTCCACTTTTCTTATTATTCTTCTTCATGGAAGTAGATTTTATAGAACTTTCGATTGGTTGTTTCATCGAAGCCCACTTCAATCAGTTCATCAACTTGTTCAATATCACGCACGTTCACTTGAATTTCAATATTAGAATCGAGTTTTATTTTTCGTTTATATGTTTTTTCTGCTTTTTCAATCGCGCTCTCAGAAATAACCGTTTCGTAAGGCTTTACCGTATTAACGATTACATCTTTCTGAACGGCCTCCACTTTTTGAAAGACCGAGTCGATATAATCATTGACCTGGAATTCTTCTTCATTACGGAAATAATCGAGGGTTTTATTGAGTAATCCTAATTTCTCCGTATTACTAAAATTCTCTTCTTTTAAAATATATTTTTTTACTTCTGTTAACGCTAAATTCGTTTTATGATAATGTTCATCTGCCACTTTAATTTTTAAGAATCGCTCCTGCCAATAAACGACATCTTCCTTCTTTTTCGTTTTAATAAAAACAGCAGGGGGCTCGTCTCTGCCCATGTCTACGATTACAGCCATATTATTAAGTTTCTTTACATTAATGCCATCGATCCCACTTACCGTCAGATGATTTTGGTCGTTTTTCACATCAAGGAACATTTCCTTTTCATCAATTTTAACGATGGCTAAAACCTTTTTCACTTCTGTAGACATGACACATTGATCGAATAAACCAATAAACAATTCACCACTTTTAATATTTGGGTGTTGGGAAGAACTTTGTAGGTGCTTGGCTATATTTTTTGACTGTTCAAGAAAACTACTTTCCTGATCAAAAATAGACTTCGCATATGTATAGACTTCATTTAAGCCGATATCTGTTTCGTGGAAGAATTCATATTGCTGCTCTAAATCAATCTTATGGAACGCTAATTGGGTAAAGGCTGCTTCAAGCATAACCTCTGGCTGAGAGAAAGCCTCTTCACCAAAAACTAGCGAATCACTTACATAATGAAAAACATACTGTGCTAATTTACTTTCACTAACATCTAGCAAAATCTCACCTTCTCATCAAAGTTGTAGAGTCTATACCTTATCATAAGTAGCACAGGTTTTTCATGTCTTTTTTATAGCTCCTTTACTAAGTTATACCATTCAATGCCACCGTGTTCTGATTTAGATTTTCCTTCATTTATATAGCCTAATTTTTCGTAAAATGAAATAAGTTCTGCGCGGCATGTTAAGGTAACAGTTTCGCGTTTAGCTTTGCGTGCTTCATCCTCTAAATGCTTCAATAACTTGCTCGCAATACCTTTACCTTGTTGTTCTGGTGCCACAGCTACACCTAGAACTGTTTGATGGCCGCCGAATGGGGGATTAGGGAGTACCGTATCAAATAAATCATCCGAAATATAACGAACATTCACAATCGGTCCGTTAATTAGCCCGACTACTTGGTCATCTTCCACTATGTAAAAGAAGAGGATTTCAAGTGTCTAAGAAGATAAGTTATAGACTAACCTTATACTACATATTGAATGCAAGAGGGGAGTAAGGGCTGTCATGGAAGAAGAAATGAACACAAGTTTGGCGAACCACCACGATCATCGAGGTCCATTGCCAAAACTACCCTGGATCATGAAGCAGACGTGGCGTCATACGTTGTTTGCTCATTATCCTGTGAAACGTGAAATTCTCCGGAAATTAGTGCCAGCAAGTTTGCCTTTAGATTCGTATCAGGATACGTGCTGGGTTAGCGTCGTTCCTTATATTACAACTTCGATGCATTTACGACTTTTACCGCCAATCCCTGGAACAAGCACATTTGCCGGGTTTAATGTTCGTACATATGTCACATTAAATGGAAAGCCAGGCGTGTATTTTTTTAGTTTGACAGCCGCAAATTGGCTTGCCGCAAACTCAGCAAAAGCCTTCTTCCAATTACCCTATCATCATATGGAGATGAAATTAAAAGAGGGAGATGAATACGTAACTTTTGAAAGCAGAAAGAGAGAGGGCTTACAGTTGGTCTGTGATTATAAGCCAATCTCTGAACCCTATTACCCGAAGGAAGGATCTTTAGATGCTTGGTTAGTTGAACGATATTGTTTTTATAATATAAGTAAAATTGGCATCCCAATTCGTTGTGATATATTACACCAACCATGGGAATTACAAAAAGCAGAGGCAGTTTTTCATAAAAACACATCACTATCGAAATACGAAATTACACCGGAAAATAAGGAACCCATCCTGCACTATGCAAAGGAGAGAGTAGTCAGCATCTGGCCAATTGTTCCGGTTAAGAATTCAAGGGGATGAAGGGTTTCGCCCCATCCCCACATACAAAATTCCCTTCATTAAAGCTATGATGAGGATTTACGACCAATTTCACTCTCGAAATTCCTTTCATCAAGTAACAATTCGCTAATTCATTCTCCACCACTCCAAAACTAATAAAAACACAAATCCATCCTAATCAGAAAACGATAAAAATGAGCTTCTATAGAACGCACTTTAATTGAATGAAATCTTCTTTCAATAGGTAACAATGGTAATAGTTAAGCTAATTGGAGAGGTGAGATAATGAAAAAACTGTTTCTAGGAGCTATGTTCACAATAATATTCATAGCAGGTTGTACAGAGCAAAAACCAATCCCAAAGAATGTAGACCAAAACCAATTATTAGAGGTATCTGTCGTTCCTACAGAAGAGATTGAGATCGTCGCAACACAATTAAGCATTCCATGGTCCATCGAAAAACAAGGAGATACTTTTTATATATCTGAAAGAACGGGAAGCATAGCAAAAATAGAAAAGGGGCAAGTGGAGCGGCAACGTGTAGAACTAACAAAACCTTTAGCGACAGTTGCAGAAGCGGGTTTACTTGGTTTTGTCCTTGCCCCTGATTTTCCACAGTCCAACCAAGCCTATGCCTATTACACATACCAAAATGATGCTGAACAATTTAATCGGATTGTTACACTGAAATTAGAAAATAACGTTTGGAGGGAACAACAAGTACTACTTGACGGAATCCCGAGTGGTCGTGTCCATCATGGTGGAAGACTTAAAATTGGTCCGGACCATAAACTTTATGCAACAGTCGGTGATGCTGCAAATTCAGCATTAGCACAAGATCGTAATTCATTAGCTGGGAAAATTTTGAGGTTAAATTTAGACGGAACGGTACCGAATGATAACCCGTTTCCCAACTCCTACGTGTATAGCTATGGTCATCGGAATCCTCAAGGAATCACGTGGGCGCCAGATGGAAAGTTGTATGAAAGTGAACATGGAAACCAAGCGAATGATGAAATTAATGAAATTGTAGCAGGACAAAATTTTGGTTGGCCGATGATAGAGGGATTCCAACAGCGTGAAGGCATGGTTACACCTATATTTACGTCAGGTATTAATGTTACATGGGCACCTTCTGGAATGGATGAACATGAGGGGAAGTTATACGTTGCAGCATTAAGAGGAAATGCAGTTTTGGAATTTAACCTGGAAACGATGCAATACCGTGAAATCATAACGGGCCTTGGCAGAATTCGGGATATTTACATTGAGGATGACTCGCTTTATTTCATTAGCAATAATACAGATGGGCGCGGCGAACAACAGCAAAATGACGACAAGTTGTATCGAATTTCACTATCCCAATTAAATAATTAATTAGAACAATTGAAACTAGATCCCCCCTTTAATCGTAGAAGAGATAACAAATCATACAAAAGTGAGGGGAATAGGAATTGGATAAAGGGTGTATTAAATGTGGAAGTAAAGATGCAGCTCAAAAAGAAGTTGCTATGACTGGAACTGGTCTTTCCAAAATATTTGATCTTCAGCACAATCAGTTTATTGTCATTTATTGCAAAAACTGTGGATACTCAGAGTTTTACAATAAACAGTCGTCTACAGGGTCAAATATTCTTGATTTATTCTTTGGTTAAGGAAAGTAAAGAGGTTAGGAAGTGCCAATAACATCATTTTTCTCAAATAGAGGAATGGTGTTTTGCTTACTGGTTTATGCTTACCTTTTGATAACTTATTAAAGGTTATACTAATAGCGAATCTAATGAAGTGTGTGGTGAGAGCGGACTGGCACACAAGCCGCAAAGCCACGTTGAAACGTGTCTTTTCGACTTGTCTATGTGCTTTGTGAAAGGTCCGCTCACATATAATGTGTCCTTCTAAACTTTCTGGAAACTTTGCGCGGCTTACAGTGGTAGGCCGCGGTATCTGGAGAGTGGCTAACACTAATTGCTCTTAGAATTTTACTATTGGTAGTAGTAGCTTATCTTGAAAATTCTACTTTGTCCCGGTCTTTTTCGTGAAGCAAAAATAACCTTAGGAAGGCCTTTCATTAAAAACTTCATCTTGATCAAAACCTGCAACATCATAATCTTCAAGCATTGTACTGTAATCATAGCCTTTTTCATCTAACTCGTTTTCTAAATATGATTTGCATTGGTTTAATTGGGACTGCATCTGGTTCAGCATGGCATACATATTAAGCAAAAACGTTTTATCATTCATGGTGTGTCCTCCGAAATTGTGCCTTATCATAATTAAACTACCCTCAACTACTATCTTCTATGTGTGTAACGGGTATAGCCCTTCATCCCATTGTCATTGTATGGTAGCTAGTAAAAAAACAGATACTACGTGTGAGAGATAAGGAGTGATACTGATGGCTGTATGCCCTTTATGTAATTCATTAAAAGAATTAGAAGTTCATTGCCCAAATTGTCATAAGAAATTGGACGACTCAGGGAAGGTATCCGACTTTTTAGATCCTTATGGTCACTATAACGATGAAGAAACCGTAAAAATGGGGGATGGATATCCAAACACAGCAAAGGATCAAATTTGTCCCCATTTAATGGTTTGCAGTGACTGTGGATATGATGAAGTTAAAATGATTCAAGAAGAGTAACCAGCAAAAAAGGAGGCAACACCGAGGAGGGGAGTTGCCTTTATTGTTTTAATGCGAGCGAGTATTTGTCTTTTTATGTGTATTCGGTTTGCCATCTGTCTTTGGCTGTTTATGTTGTTTTGCAATATCGTTATTCATTTGTAACGTTGCAGCATCCAAGTTATTATTTAGAGCCGCTTCCTCGTTCAGTCTCTCATCCTTATGCATATCAAGTTTCCTCCAATCTATTAAGTCATTTTATTTTGCCCTCTAAGATGAAATCAAATTCTGTTAAATACATCCACTCAATCGATTTAAACAAACCGTGACAAATTTTCAACGGTTCGCTCATCATACAGTTTTTTTCTTTTAGATGGAGTATTATAAACATGTAAGAAAAATACTTCTTTAAAGATCGACGGAAAATACTCAACACAGTTTTTCGCTAATTTTAAGAGCTTCATTATTACGATTTGGAGGCGATCAATATGATGGAAACAAATGAAAAAGCTGCTCGATTACAAGTGATGCTACAAGAAGCCTTACAACCGATGATTGATAAAATTGACTCATTAGAACAAGAAGTCAAAATGTTACAAGAAGGCCAGAAAAAACTACAAAAGTTATTATCCGAAAAGGAATAATCGAAACGATATTTCATATACTCATTACGAGACTCAAGACTCACAATCCTCTTTCAAAGAAAAAGTCGATTTCCTAACCAGCTGGGAAATCGGCTTTTTTCTATTGGAACAGAACCAAAAAATACTATTCGATTACATATTTTAAATTGGCCTACTTTCCTATAAAATAAAAATATTGAACTGATAAAAAAGACTTAGTTAATTCATAATTTTTTTAGTGCTTTTCGATTAAATGAAGGAGCCATAATAATGAACCGAATCCTTGAAAAAACAGCAGATGATCAATCCTCTCACTGCAATAGTACACAACAATTAAAGAATTTTCGTTCAATTGAGCATGCTTTAAATTTAACAGCCATTGTAGCAATTTTTAATGATCAAGGGATTATTACATATGTAAATGATTTATTTTGCGAAGTTAGTCAATATCATAGAAATGAATTGCTGGGACAAAATTATCGCATCATAAACTCTGATGAGTACCCAGAATCATTTTTTAATAATGCGTGGAAACAAATTGAATGCGGTCAGATATGGAAGGGTGAAATTAAAAATCGTAAGAAAGATGGATCAAGTTTCTGGGTTCATGCAGTGATTGTTCCGATTTTAAATGAAAACAATAACCCCTATCAATATATAGCCATCCATTCTGAAATCACAAAACAAAAAGAGTTAGAAGAAGCAATCATTAAAAGTAATGAAAAGTATCAATTAATCGCAAATAACTCAGTTAATTTAATCTCATTAGTAGAAATAAATGGGGCGTTTCAATATGTCTCTCCAACATTTCACAAAATTTTAGGGTATGAACTTCCAACATTAGAAAAGGGTGACTTTTTTGACCTTATTCACCCAGATGATGTGGAGATGGTGAAGCAAAGTATTCATACCTATTGTAGGAAGAAAAAAGATCCTTTACAAATTGAAATGCAAGTTCGACATGCAAATGGAGATTATATTGACGTAGAGGCAAATTTTGGCGTAACCAATAATCCTACTTGTTCGATGGGCAGTGAATTAATTATGGTGGACATGAGAGATATTCGAAACCGAAAAGTGATCGAGCAAAAAATTTATCATTTAGCCTATCATGACTCTTTGACGAATTTCCCTAATCGCCGCTCATTTATGAATGAACTTCGCAGTGAAATAATGAGTAAGAGTAAATCTAACAAAAGGCTTTCCATCTTGTTTATTGATTTGGATAATTTTAAATCAATCAATGATCAATGGGGCCATGATGTAGGAGATTTAGTTTTAAAAGAAGTTGCAAAAATCATTCGTTCAGAGATTCGACCTTCCGATTTCCCAGCTCGATTAGGCGGCGACGAATTTACGGTAATGCTAAGGGATGTCAAAAATGAGCAAGAAGCTATTACCATCACACAACGAATTTTAGAGAAACTTCAATCGCCCATTATGCTTGCTGGTCAAGAATATTTAGTGACATGCAGTATAGGCGTAGCAAATTACCCGGAACATGGAAAGTCATCAGAGGAACTTCTTAAAAATGCAGATGATGCACTGTACCATGTAAAGCAACGGGGAAGAAATGCATTTATGGTTTTCAATCAATCCATCGAAAATAAAACTTTAGAGCGACGATTACTTGAAACTGCCTTAAGAACAGCCATTAAAGAACAACAATTTTATTTGGAATATCAACCGAAATTAAATATTACTAAAAATGAGCTTATTGGGGTGGAGGCCTTAGTGAGATGGAATCACCCTGATCTAGGAAGAATTCCCCCACTAAAGTTTATATCATTAGCAGAAGAAACTGGGTTAATTGTTCCTTTAGGCGAGTGGATATTAAGGGAGAGTTGTAAGCAGTTAGGCATTTGGCAAATTCAAGGCTTGACGAATTTAACCATGGCAGTAAATGTTTCAGTTCGTCAGCTTGAAGATCCATATTTCGTACAGAAAGTTGAAGAAATTCTTAAAGAAACGAATCTTCATCCCAAATTCTTAGAGCTTGAAGTGACAGAGAGTATATTTGCTGATGTAAAAAATACAGTAACTGTTTTGAATGAAATCAGACGAATGGGCATTCAAATTTCTGTCGATGATTTTGGTACCGGATATAGTTCGCTAAGTTATATAAAGGAATTTCCAATCGATACCCTAAAGGTTGACCAATCATTTGTAAAAGATATCCATACAAATGAAGAGAGTAAAGCAATTGTCAAAGCAGTGCTGAACCTTGCAAAAACAATCGGAATCAATGTCATTGCTGAAGGAATCGAATTGGCAGAACATGTAGAAGAGTTAAGTAAAGATGGATGTCAATTTGGACAAGGCTATTACTACAGCAAACCGTTAAGTACAACGGCTTTTGAAGAATATGTAACGAATATGCATACATTAAAAGGTTAGCCTAAGAAAAGACTGTCTTGTTGGCAGTCTTTTTTTATGGAGTAGAGTACCCAAAATGAACCCATCAAAGTGCTGAAGTTCAAAACGCGATCCGACTACTTTTGGAATAAACTTCATGAGGCGGATGAAGTTCAAAAAGTGATACCGCTACCTCCAAAATGAACTTCATAAGGCCAATGAAGTTCAAAACGAGATCGGATTACCTCCAAAATGAACTTCATAAGGCCAATGAAGTTCAACACGCAATCCGACTACCTTGACATGAACTTCATTGATCTTCAAAAATTCATGGAAAATCAAGCAACAGCACACAACAAAACGTCATCTCAACAATCAAGATTATTATCCACTAAAGCTATTCGAATGAAAAATAAATAAGAAAAACCAAATACGGACATCATAAACACACTGAAACAAATAAATTAGAGGTGTGCCAATTTGAAAAAAGCAGTGTTTTTAGACCGTGATGGAGTTATTAATGAAGTATTAACGAATCGCGTGAAATTTGTGAACAAACCAAAGGATTTATATTTCTTACCGGGTGTTCCTGAAGCAATAAAAAAATTAAATGAACACTTTGATTACATATTTGTCGTTACCAATCAAGGTGGCGTCGGTTTAGGATATATGAAGGAAACACAGCTTCAAAAAATTCATGATTACATGATTGCAGAATTAAAAAAACATGGTGCCATCGTGGATGAAGCGGTTTATTGTCCTCATAAGCCGAAATCTGGGTGCGAATGCAGAAAACCAAATGCTAAATTAATTGAAGACCTTGCGGGAAAATATAATGTAGATGTAACAAAATCATATATGGTGGGAGATACGGACACAGATATTATGGCAGGGAAGAAAGCAGGAACAAAAGGGGTCTTCCTTGGAGAGCATGATAAACTAGCAGATGCTGTATTTCCCGATTTAATTTCCGCAGTCGACTGGATCATTGAAGATGCAAATCGTGCGTAGTTCACTGTTACAATAAGGTATAATCATAGGGCAGACGAAAACACTAACGTTGAAGAAAAAATAGAGAAGAGGAACAAAATGAAGTCAGGTTGGAATTTCGATAACAGTTATTCACGCTTACCGGATGCCTTTTTTACAAGCACCAATCCAACACCTGTTAAAGATCCAAACATCGTGATATTAAATGAACCTCTAGCTAAATCGCTTGGATTAAATGTGGAAGCACTTCAATCACAAGCCCCTGTTTTTGGTGGAAATGAAATTCCTGAAGGAGCATCACCATTAGCACAAGCTTACGCAGGCCATCAATTCGGTAATTTTACAATGTTAGGAGATGGTCGAGCGATTCTACTCGGTGAACATATAACACCGGCAGGAAACCGTGTAGATATTCAGTTGAAAGGATCAGGCCGCACACCATTCTCTCGGGGTGGCGATGGACGCGCAGCACTTGGGCCAATGCTTCGCGAATATATTATTAGTGAAGCTATGCATGCGTTAAATATTCCAACGACAAGAAGTCTAGCGGTAGTGACAACAGGGGAAGGAACGATCCGTGAAACGATTTTACCTGGTGCCATTCTTACGCGAGTAGCTGCAAGTCACATTCGTGTTGGTACATTCCAGTATGCATCAGCGGCTCGACCAGTCCAAGAATTAAAAGAACTAGCAGATTATACAATCAAAAGACATTACCCAGCAATTGATGATCAAACACAAAATCGTTATCAACAGTTTTTACAGGAAGTCGTAAAGCGTCAAGCTGATTTAATCGCAAAATGGCAGTTAGTCGGCTTTATCCATGGAGTAATGAATACCGATAATATGACAATTAGTGGAGAAACCATTGATTACGGTCCATGTGCATTTATGGATACGTTTAATCCAGAAACGGTATTTAGTTCAATCGATACACAAGGTCGTTATGCTTATAAAAATCAGCCAAGAATTGCGGTATGGAACCTTGCACGCTTTGCGGAAAGCTTACTTCCATTATTACATGAAGATGACGATCAAGCTGTTCAAATTGCACAGGACTCAATATCAAAATTTAACGATTATTATAATGCAAACTGGATCCAAGGCATGAGAGCAAAACTTGGTTTATTCACAAAAGAACAGCAAGATGAAGCACTCATTTATAAGCTCCTTCAACTAATGGAAGAAAATCAAGCGGACTATACGAATACATTCCGCGCATTAACGCAAGGACAGCTTAAAGATTCGCCATTATTTGGAAAGCCAGAATTCGATGAATGGATGAACGAGTGGCAGGATAGACTGAATCAGCAACCACAGTCAAAGGAAGATGTGGCTGAGTTAATGCGTGCCAATAATCCTGCTGTTATTCCACGAAATCATCGAGTGGAAGAAGCTTTGGATGCTGCGGTAGAAGGAGATTACAATGTAATGCATCGATTATTAGACGTGTTATCAAAACCGTTTGATTATACAAAAGATCATGCAGAATATTGCTCACTACCCGAGCCATCTAACCGCCCATATAGAACTTTCTGTGGAACATAAATAATGGTCTTTATAAAAGAGAGGGGAATTTGAATTATGGAGAAAATTGAAGTAGGCGAGATCTTTACAATTACGGATGACGACGATATTGAACAAGAAGTCGAAGTATTAGCAGCAATTAATATTGAAGGAACTGAATACGCAGCCGTCGCTTTTGTAGAGGACCTTCAAGAAGAAACAGAAGAAGACATTGATATTTTCTTTTTAAGATTAGATGAAGATGGTGACTTTACTGCAATTGAATCTGATGAAGAGTTTGACAAAGTTTCAGCTGCATTTGACGAAATCATGGAAGATGATGAAGAATAACTGATTGAATAGGAAACCGTGCCCCTGTGCATGGTTTTTTTTGTTAAAGTTACATTCTAATGAAGATTCTAATTAGTGTCTAGTGAGAGCGGTCTAAGCACACAAGCCGCAAAGCCATGAAGAAACATGTCTTTTCGACTTGTCTATTTATATAAGAAAGTACATCAATCTCGACCGAATTAGATCGAAGCTTTATACTTAAGGAAAATGTAAGGAAATAGAAGGTGAAGTGCGTATGAAATTAGATCAACCTAAACTACCAAAACAATTAACCGAAAGAAGTTTTGAAGACATTGATCGCGAGGAAGATCCAGAGCTTTCGAATTGTCAGATCATTAATTCAGCTTTTGATGGGGAGCATCTGGATAGAGTGAGCTTATCTAGTATGGTTGTGACGAATTCAAGCTTTCAAAACACGTCATTTCCAAATATTCAACTTACAGATGTGGTATTTGAGAAATGCGATTTTTCAAATGCAGATTTGAGTAAAGCGAGTATTCATCGTGTGCAATTTAAAGAATGTAAATTACTAGGCGTAAATTTTGCAGATAGTCGCTTTGGAAATGTTTTATTTGAAAATTCCATTTTAAGCTTCAGTACGTTTGCTGATTCTAATTTAAATAAAGTGTTATTTAAATCAAGCCTATTAAAAAATGCGGATTTTTATAATTGTCAGTTTGTGAAAACTAAATATCAGACTTCCAACATTGATGGTGTGAATTTTGAGGAAACTTCATTAAAAGGAGTAGATCTTAGTACTTCAGAGTTTCAAGAATTAACAGTCACAATGGAAAGTCTAAGAGGTTGTGAAGTCTCAGCTCAGCAAGCCATTACATTTGCCTCTTTAATGGGATTAATTATTAAAGAGGACGAATTAAACCTGTAATCATTACATGCCTCATGATTACAGGTTCTTTTCATATAGAAATAGTCTATATTTTTAGCTCAAGAAATATAACATTTAAAGTATTATACATAATATGGTAGTCTATAAAAACAAAGTGATAGAAACGGGGTTTGAACTGTGCATATAAAATCAATTAGTTTAGTAGCTCTCTTAAGTGTATGTGGTGCATGGTTATTTGTTCTATTACATTTACCTGTTCCATGGATGCTTGGTCCACTTTTTACTGTCTTAATTAGCCAATTCTTTATAAAGTTTGAAATGTATTGGCCAGTACAATTGCGAAATGTTGGGTTAGTTGTAGTCGGTACCTCGATTGGTCAAATGTTTCTCTTTGAAATTTTTGTTAAATCAGGGTGGCTAATATTATTTATGGTCGTCATCAATGTTGCATTAACAATTGCTTCAGTTATTATGGCAATAGGTGTTCAAAAAATAGGAAATATATCATTGAAAACTGCGTTAACTTGTACGGTTCCTGGGGGATTAAGTCAAATTGTTATTTTTGCAGAGGAAGAAAAAGATATTGATATTGCGGTTGTCACATATTTTCATGTAATCCGTGTAATCAGTATCGTCTTACTCATTCCGTTTATTCTTTCAGGTCATGTTGTACAAGGGGAAAGAAGTTTTTTCGCTGTTGAATCAATAGGTCCACTTGCATTGTTGCTCCTTGCTGCATGGGGATCAGTTTGGTTTGGGAAAAAAATCAAGTTGCCGGTTGCCTATTTTTTATCACCTGTATTATTGGTCATCATATTAGAAATGTTCTCCATCGACACACCTGAAATACCAGGCTTGTTATTGCACATTGCCCAAATATTAATGGGTGCATATATCGGTCTATTATTAAAACCCAAAATGCTTAAACTAGGGACTAGGGTTTTATTTTTGGGTATTGGGAGTGCGTTATTATTACTGGCCATTACTTTTGGACAAGGTTTAATTATGTCACACTTACTCGACTATTCATTATCTACAGGATTCTTAAGTTCAGCAGCAGGGGGATTAGACCAAATGAGCTTAATCGCCACTGCTATCGGAGCAGACGTTTCCGTTGTTACCGTATTTCAGATTTTCCGAATGCTGTTTGTGTTTTTATTCATACTTCCACTTTTGAAATATGTCTGTGTGCTTATTGATCGAAAGAATGAAATGAAGCCAATCGGAAACAAAAGATTTGAAGTTGGTCAAAGATGTGATGGTGAATGAAAAAATAAGTAAGAGATTGCCATAGAAATAATGTAACCTACAAGTCTAAGTGTGATATGAGGCTGGGGCAAAAATAAAAAGCTCCATTTCTAATACAGATGACATTCTAATTAAAATTCTATTAAAGAATATGCTGAGAGCGGGCTGAGCACACAAGCCGCAAAGCCATGTTGAAACATGTCTTTTCGACTTGTCTTAGTACTTTGTGTAAGGCCCGCTCACATAGAATGTTGACCTTCTAAACGTTCCGGAAACTTTTCGCGGCTTACAGTGGTAGGCCGCGGTTTCTGGAGAATGGCTAACACTTATTAATCTGTTGGGTCCAAATCATAAAGTGACAGAATGTATTATAGATATTAAACGTTTTTATTAAAAATTTACTTATGCCAGAGCTCTACCTTTATTCCTGCTTGGTGCACATAAAAACGTCCCCTCCGTTAAAGGTAGGGGACGTTTATTAGTTAAATTATACTCTTGCAGAAGCAAAACGACTCACTTGCTTCCATGTGCTTTCTAGGCGTTCAGTAATTTCGCCATCAATCACGTATACATCATCCACACGTGTTACGAGTTTATCGACTACATAAACAGGATTTGTTACGTGTGTAGCTCCTAAAATAGATACCACTGGTTTCAACGCATAATCCACAGATAATAAATGAGCAATTGATCCACCGATTGCAATTGGAATCACCGATTTGTTTTCAAATCCTTTTTGAGGAAGTAAGTCTAAAAATGTTTTTAGAATGCCTGAGTATGCGCCTTTAAATACAGGAGTTAATAAAATGACTACATCCGCATCTTCAACTTTCTTCACATTTTCCACAATTACTGGATTCGCATAGTTTGCTGTGATCAATGCTTCAGCTGGTAACTTGTGAACAAGGATTTTATCATAAGTTGTATTAGTTTTCGATAAAAGCTTTTCAACCTCTACCTCAATTCCAGTAAGTCTTGAATTCACACTGTATCCACCATTTATAATAACTGCTTTCATTTTATCATCTGCTCCTTAACTTCGTCCGAATGAGAGGGGGCTCATGAATGGACGTTTATTCTTATTGTCTAGCTGCGGCGGCTACACCCTCGAGGTCGCTTCGACAATACCAGCGAAGGCAAAAAGCGCCTTCACTTGTATTGTCTCCAGCGCTTGTCGGGTGTGAACGAGCCGCCTCCGCTTTTCTAATTAATTTCTCGCTACACCTGTATTACTATAAGCTGTCACTTTTTTCTCAACAAAGTGAGCAATTAATTCTATTAACACGGTGACACCCCAATAAATAATACCGGCAGCGATAAATGCCTCTAAGAACTTTAAGTTACTAGAAGCAACAATGTTTGCAACACCTGTTAATTCCTTAACCGATACAAGGAAGGCGATGGATGTTGCGTGTAAAAATCCAATTAAAATATTCGTTAAATTCGGGATGGCTGAGGCAAAAGCTTGTGGTAATACAATTCGCTTTAGCATTTCAAAATTTGTCATGCCGATCGAAAATGCCGCATCAATTTGCCCTTTTGGTACACTTAAAATCCCTGAACGAATAATCTCAGATAAGTAGGCACCAGCATTTAATGTCAACGCGATAATGACGAAAATGGCGATTGGCAAGAAGTTTAGCGATATCCCAAATAACGATTCAAAGATGATGGGTACACCAAAATAAATGATAAAGATGTGCATGATGACCGGGGTTCCTCGATAAAACGAAACGTAAAAGTTTGCTAGAGGGGCGATCACCTTGTAATTGTTAATACGAATAAATGCCACCGCTATTCCAATGATTAAACCGAGTAAGATCGGTGTAAAGGCAATCAACAATGTGAGTGGCAATGCTTTAATGATTTCGGTAAACGCCGTCCAAATGAATGGTATATCCAGTTGCATGATTGTTCCTCCTTTACAACGATGATTCCTCTTTTAAGATATAGCGATTTAAATAACGTTCAATCCATTTAAAGCAACGTTCAAAAATAAGAACGATGACATAATAGATGACAGAAAGGGCGAGATAAATTTCTAATGCATGGGCAGTTGCCGAAATCAATGTGTCACCGCGACCCATCATATCCATAACGCCAATGGAAAAGGCGAGGGAAGTATCTTTTAACGAACTAATGGATGTATTTGCGATATTCGGGAAGGCAACACGAATGGCTTGTGGAAACACTATTCGGTAAAAATTTTGCCAAGCAGTAAACCCAACTGAGTAAGCAGCTTCTGTTTGCCCATAATCTACCGACTTAATCGCGGCACGGAAAATTTCTGCAAAAGCAGCGGCATTACTAAGCGTGTAAGTGATAATGACAAAATAAAACGGATCCATCCGTGTTATATCAACGCCGAACAACCCAACAACAACTGGGAGACCATAAAATACTAAAAATAACTGAATTAAAATCGGTGTCCCGCGGATAAAGGAAATGTAAACAGTCATTATTTCCTTTAAAATAGGGACGTTGTAAAGCTTTGGCACCGCAATTAGGATGCCTAGCAATAGACCTAACGCAACAGATAACACTAAAATCTCAATGGTTATATGCAAATAGGATAAAAGCTTTGGAATTGATGTAAAAATCAGTGATGGTTCAAAAAAAGTCCCCATTACGATGCCTCCTTTCTACTGATGGTTGACTGAAATTGAAAAATCACTATTATTTGTTTAACTCAACAGAATAGTCTGCACCTAACCATTTTGTGCTTAATTCTTTCACTGTGCCGTCTTCAATTAACTCTTCTAATGCTCCATCTACTGCATCAGATAACTTTTGATCTTCTTTATTGAACATAAAGTGAATATCAGTAAACATTAATGGCTCGCCAACAACTTTAAGCTCAGCATCCGATTCTCTATTGAAGATATCTACAGCGAATGGGAATAAGAAGATTGCATCAATACGTCCAGTTTTTAATTGATTTAGATAATCTTGTGTTGATGAAACATACACAGATTCTGTATTCATATTGTGTTCTTTAAAATATTTTTCTACGAATAATGAAGCGTTACTAGTAGGCTGTAATCCTACCTTTTTACCTTCAAGGTCATCAATAGACTGAACTTCTGTATTACCCTCGTGCACAACTACGTGAGTAGGCATCGCATTGTAAGGTTGTTTATTGAATAAGAACTTTTCTTCACGCTCAGGGTTTTTCGCCATGTTATGGGCAATGATATCGATTTTCTTTGATTCTAAGCTTAACAGTAGGTTAGAGAAATCCATTGTTTGGAAATCGAATTCATATTCTTCTAAACGATTATCGATCTCTTTTAGTAATTCAATATCGTAACCTGTTAAGTTACCATCTTCATCGTAGAAACAAATATTGATAAAGTCAGAACCAGTACCGATGATTACTTTTTCCGCTTCAGCTGATGAAGAAGATGATCCTGCTGTTTCTGATGTTGCTGATTCCTTTGTACTTCCGCATGCTGTAAGAAGTAGGGAAGCTGCGAGTGTTAGTGCGATGCCTGCTTTTTTCATGATGTTAAACCTTCCTTTTGAGTAAATTCTGCAATTGCTTTTTGTAAATGTTCAATACCTAATTCTGTTACGCCTTGATACGTATTGTTACGACCGATTTCCACTACTGGTACATAACGAACACCATATTTTACTTCTAAAATATCACGGAATTCATCGTGTTCTGTTACATCGACTGTTTTATATGGAATTCCTTCTTGTTCTAAATAACCTTTTACCTCTGCACAATATGAGCAACCTTGTTTTGACCAAACGATAATATCTAAATTTGCTGACATGTTAATTTCCTCCTATACGTTTAATGATGCTTCTAATCTTTGAAAATTTAATGGACTTAGTAGTTCAAATGACTCAAGACGAGCTTCAATATCTTTCACAGGTGTATGATAAATAAATTCATCAATCCCGTATTTTGCATGTAGTTCTTCTAGCTTTTCTTTAATTTGAACAGGGGTACCACTAATCACATTTGGCACAACTTTTTCAATTGTGTAAGACTCGCCAGATTCTTTTCCGAATTTATCGGCTTGTTGCTCTGTTACGAGTGTTAATCGCTTACCACTTGCGAGGTGTACTTTGTAAAGTGTTTGACCTGCAGCTAATTCTTTCGCTTTTTGTTCATCTAGTGAAGCAATGACATTTAAGCCAAGAATAAATTTCCCAGTAGGGTAGTGTTCACGATATGCATTCACAGCTTCTTCTAAATCCGAGTCTGCACTGTTGAAAAACTGTGCATAAGAAAATGAAATGCTACGTTTTGCTGCTTCAATGGCACTACCACGACTTGCTCCAAGTAAAATCACTTCAGGTTTTACTTTCGGAAGTGGAGAAGCTTTTAACCCAGCTAATTCATGATCCTCTGGTAAATTGTTGTTAATGAATTGATTTAACAGGTTTAAGCTTTCGTAAAAGTCATCACTCGCTGGTACTTTTTTGTACTGTAATGCTTTTGTTGAAAGGGGAAGACCACCTGGAGCTTTTCCGATGCCTAAGTCAACCCGATCTCCTGCTAAACTAGCTAGAACATGAAAGTTTTCTGCAACTTTGTAAGGACTGTAGTGTTGAAGCATAACACCACCAGAACCAACACGGATCTTTTTCGTTTTTGCTAGTAAATAAGAAACAAGTACTTCAGGTGATGATCCCGCCACATCTTGAGAGTTATGGTGTTCAGATACTAAAAATCGATGGTAACCTAATTTATCTGCTTTTTGAGCAAGTTCAACTGTGCGATTTAATGCCGATTCGTTCGATTCCACGTTGAACAAAGGGCTTTGATCTAATATAGAAATTTGATAGGTCATTGTAGGTATTCCTTTCACTTTAGATTTCGTAAGTGTACTCAGGAGTTAATCGGCGTAAAAATTGTTTCGTACGATCGTGTTTTGGATTATTAAACACGTCCCGTGGTGAGCCTTCTTCCACAACAACGCCACCATCCATAAATACAATACGATTCGAGATGTCACGGGCAAAATTCATTTCATGTGTCACGATAATCATCGTAATGCCTTCTTTAGCAATTTTACGAATAACATCCAGTACCTCACCGACAAGCTCAGGGTCAAGTGCGGAGGTAGGTTCATCGAATAAAATGACTTCCGGATTTAATGCAAGTGCTCGTGCGATCCCAACTCGTTGCTGTTGTCCACCAGAGAGGGCGCTAGGGTAAGCATCAGCTTTATGTTCAAGTCCGATTTTAGCAAGCATTGTTTTGGCAATTTCAATTGCTTCCTTTTCACTTTTCTTTTGAACTACGACTAACCCCTCAGTGATGTTTTGCAACACTGTTTTATGTTGGAACAGATTGTAGCTTTGGAAGACCATCGCTGTTTTTTTGCGAAGCGCTACGATGTCTTTTTTGGTTGCATGCTTTACGTCTAAGGCAATATCATCAATTGCAATTGAACCCTCATTGGCCTTTTCCAAAAAGTTGATACAGCGTAATAACGTTGTTTTTCCAGAACCACTAGGGCCGAGAATGGAAATGATATCTCCTTTATTCACCTGCATATTAATGCCTTTTAATACTTCAGTTTTACCGAAGCTCTTATGAATATTTGAAAGCTGAATCATTGAAGGGTCTCCTTTCATAGTATCTTTACAAAAATACTAAGATTTATAGCCAAAAATTAAACTGTTTGAGTAGATTTAGCTTTTGTATAACGATTTTCCACAAATGGAATTCCTAAGTTTCCACGTAATGTATCAGCAGGGTATTCCGTACGATAGCGACCCTCTTTTTGAAGAAGTGGAATTACTTTATCCACAAAATCATCAAGTGTATGTGGAGCAGTTGTAGCAATTATGAATCCATCTGCACCTTCTTCATCAACCCAACGAATAATTTCATTTGCAATTTTTTCTGGTGTACCAGTGAAAGGTGAACGTGGTGTTGCTTCACGTAATGCAACTTCACGCAATGTTAAGTTTTGTTCTTTAGCATATTTCTTAATATGGTCTGTTGTGCTTCTAAAGCTGTTTGCGCCAATATCGCCTAGTTCAGGGAATGGTGCATCAACGTCATATTGTGAGAAATCGTGGTGATCGAAGTAACGCCCTAGATAAGCTAGTGCTTTATCAATTGATACTAGATTTGCAATTTCCCAATATTTACGTTCTGCATCTTCTTCTGTGTCTCCGATAATTGGAGAAAGGGCAGGGAAGACAAGAACCTCATCAGGATTACGACCTTCTTCACGAACAGCAGTTTTTAATTTTTTATAATACGCTTGAGATGATTCAAGAGATGCACCGTGAGCAAATACTGAATCTGCAGTTTTCGCTGCTAGACGAATACCTGCTTCAGAAGAACCTGCTTGGAACACAACTGGTTGACCTTGTTTTGAGCGTGCAACATTTAATGGTCCGCGAACAGAGAAATATTTCCCTTTGTGATCCAGAACATGTAGTTTTGATGGATCAAAGAATTGGTCATTTTCAACGTCTGCAATAAACGCGTCATCTTCCCATGAATCCCATAAGCCTTTTACAACTTCCAAGTATTCCTCCGCAATTTCGTAGCGAACTGGATGACTCGGATGCTCCTCAATCGTTTTGTTGTAGTTAAGTGCAGTACTTTCTAAAGGAGTTGTAACAACGTTCCATCCTGCGCGGCCATTACTGATTAAATCAAGAGAGCCAAGTTGACGAGCAACTGTAAAAGGTTCGCTATAGGAAGTTGAGATTGTACCTACTAGACCGATATGTTTAGTCTGAGCTGCTAACGCAGATAAAATCGTTACAGGCTCAAATCGATTTAAAAAGTGAGGAATTGATTTTTCGTTAATGTACAATCCGTCAGCGATAAACACTACATCAAATTTACCTTCTTCAGCTTTTTGTGCTTGTTGTGTATAGAAATCAAGGCTTACACTTTGATTTTTCTTCACTTCTGGATGACGCCAACCTGAAATGTTTCCACCTACACCATGAATGATGGCACCGAAATGAACTTGTTTTTTATTTGTCATATAGAACATCCTCCTTTTTATTTGAAAGAATACTAATTTTTTAGGTAATGTGAACTAAATACAAGTAACTCACTATGAATTGTATGAATTGATTTGAAGTGTAACACTTTTCTGATAATAAGAGCAATACTGTTACTGATAGAAAAAATCTATCAGTAAAAAATATCCAACTGCTGCATAGGGTGAAGACTGATAGAAAAAATTTATCAGTGGAAGGGAATTATAGGGAGCGTGGCATAGAAGGGGACTCAGAAGCAATTAATACGGGAAAAGTCACATTTTATATAGTGGAAACGAACGTAGCTGATAAAGGAGAAATTAAAGAAGGAGAAGTCATACATACGTAACGAAATCGAAAGCGTACGCAAACAGGAGCAAGTGGTACGAACCGAACTCTCGGAAGTGCATGTAAAGAGGGGGAAGTCGCACATAAATTCCGGCAGACCAACTAATTTGGATCCGATAAATGAATCAAAAAAAAACGAACATGTCTTAAACATGTTCGTCTCCAAGCAGTAAATCACGATTGAGAAACTTTTTACTTTCGTAAAATGATTCGACAATTGTGGTTGCAAAAGGAATAAACTCTTTACCACGCTCTGTTAGTGATAAACTGCGGCCTTGGCGTATGAATAGCTGAGTTTCTAGAGATTCTTCTAGCGCCTTAATACGAGCAGATACAGTGGGTTGTGTTAAATAGAGGGCACTAGCAGCTTTATGAATACTCTTATATTTCACAACGTAAAGAAACGACTCGATATGTTCGATATTCATATTTCACCCCTCAATATCACTAAATACCAACTTATTCTATATGTTTTGTATTATATTAAACTATGCAGAAAAATAAAGCAATGTTAGAAATTTTTTTCGACATTAAAAAGTCATAATTAGTTAAGAATAATGCTACTGTTAATTATTCCTTGTCAGTGGTATGATACTATAGTAGAGCAACCACAATAATTCGTGGTTTGCCTATTGATGAGAGGAATATGAAATAATGCAAAATTATATTGATTTATGGGCAAAAACTGTAAAGACTGGAATCATCAAATCGAACTTGATTCCGATGATTGCCGCTTTAATGCTTGCCTTATATACCTACGAGTTAGATTTTGTTGAAAATATACCGAATCTCATCTACGCAATTATCGGTTCTGCTTTTATCATAGGAGCAGCTGGTACATTTAATAACCTATATGATCGCGACATTGATGCGATTATGCAAAGAACAAAAGAAAGACCTACTGTTACAGGTGAACTGAACACGAAATTAATTTTGATTGTCGCTATTATTTTATTAGTAGTGGGAATTGCCATATTAGCATTAACAACACCACTTGCTGCTTTTTTAGGGTTTCTAGGTGTCTTTTTCTATGTCGTGCCCTATACAATGTGGACAAAAAGGCGTACCATTTGGAATACGGAAGTAGGAAGCATTTCAGGTGCTGTCCCTCCACTAATTGGGTGGGCAAGTGTGGCGCCAGATCTTTGGTATCCAGCAGTTTGGGCATTATTTATCATCATGGTAATTTGGCAAATGCCTCACTTTTACGCAATTGCTATTCGTAAACAGGATGATTATGCTATAGCTAACATTCCAATGTTACCTGTTGTAAAAGGGCAAAGAAGAACCTATATCCAATCAAATGTTTATTTAGTCCTTCTAATGCTAACTAGTTTTCTATTTCTTCCCTTAAGTATCGGATTAACGCTCGCCTCAATAGTTCTTGGGGGAATTTGGCTATGGATTAGTTTCGTAGGGTACCGTCAAATGGACGGGAAGAAATGGGCTAATAAAATGTTTGGATACTCATTGATTTATATGACAGTATTATTTGCAACGGTTATTATCTATGCGGTAGTCGGTATGATTGTTCAATAATGAAAAAGTTCGTCTCGAAAGTGAGGCGGACTTTTTTGCATTCATTATCTAAGGTGATTGGATGGATAAATAACTGAAAGACTTTTATACAAATATTCAGCTAAACATTTAGCGAAAGTCCCTGAATATGACCAATAATTTGGTTTAATTGTTAGCTATTAATTATACACTCTCTCCAAAATAAAATTTTCGTTTTGAAACAGGAAAAAAGCCGTCTCTCGGGAGACGGCTTTTTTCGGATTGACCTTTTAAAAGCATTTTTTATATATAAACTAGGGGAGGTTATATATCTTGTCGAACAGCTTTTATGAGGGTTTGATATGAGCTTAACTAACACTATTACTAAAGAGCGATTATCATGAAGAGCAACCTCATGACTTTTTTAGTTTATCATCCTTTTTAAGAATATGGACGAATTGTATACATATGTCACATTTTTATCACATTTCCGTTCACATTTTCGCAATAATTGTTATATTACAATCGAGTTATCCTTAGTATAACAAATGAATTATCACAAAAAACACTTGTTTAACAATGTTTTTTTCTAAATATTTGGATATGGTGTTTGTATTGATACAGTTTAACTACAATATTTATTTTGTTAATTTTATATTATTTTAATGTCGCAAAATTGCAAAAATTTTATACCGTTTTCTTATCTGGAAAAGAAAAACTGTGACATGGTATACTGTCACAGTTTCACTAAATTACTATTTGAAATTCAAGGTCGCCACTTCATGTAAGTAATCTCCAAGAACGCGTAACCCTTTATCGAAGTTTTCTAAATGGAAGTGTTCGTTTGGTGCGTGGAAGTTTTCACTATTTAAGCCGAATCCCATTAATACAACAGGCAACTGCAATATTTCATCGAATGCAGCGACAATTGGAATTGAACCGCCACCGCGTGTGAAAGCAGTAGGGACGTTGTAAACACGTTCATATGATTTGCCTGCCGCTTGAATTAAAGGATGGTCAAATGGTGTAATCCATGGTGCCCCTTTATCGAATTCTGATACCTTCACTTCAACTCCAGCTGGCTTATGTTTCTCAATGTGTTTACGAAGAAGAGCCACAATTTCATTTGGTTCCTGGTCTGGAACTAATCGGCAAGTAATTTTTGCGCCGGCCTCAGCTGGAAGCACTGTTTTAATCCCTTCACCTGAAAAGCCTCCGAAGATTCCATTTACTTCTAGAGTAGGGCGAGCCCATGTTTGTTCTAAATAAGAATAGCCTTTCTCACCAAACAATTCTTTGACCCCAACTTCTTCTTTTAATGCTTCTTCATCGAAATTCAAATCACGATATGCTTTTCTTTCTTCATCTGATAATGGACGAACTTGATCATAGAAGCCTTCCACTTGGATTGTGCCGTGTTCATCATGGAAGGAGGTAACAATGTCTGCTAGGGCATGGATTGCATTTTGAACCCCACCACCGTAAAGACCTGAGTGAAGATCGCCTTTTGCTCCGCGTACATCAATCTGAACCCCAGTCAAACCTCGTAGTCCATAACATACTGCGGGCTTTCCTGGTGCATACAGGCCTGTATCCGAAATGACAATTAAATCTGCTTTAAGTTTTTCTTTATTTGCTTCAACGTAAGCTGGAAGGTTCGGACTTCCGATTTCTTCTTCACCTTCATAAATAAATTTCACGTTAACAGGAAGGGTACCTTCTGTTGCAAATAAAGCTTCAATCATTTTTAAGTGCATGAAAACTTGACCCTTATCATCTGAAGCCCCACGAGCAAATAATTTGTTGTCGCGGATTTCAGGATTGAAAGGTTCGCTCTCCCAAAGATTTAATGGATCAACAGGTTGTACATCGTAATGCCCATAGAAAAGAATAGTTGGTTTACCTTCAGCATGAAGCCATTCTCCATACACAACTGGATGTCCGGAAGTTTGGTCTACTGTTACATTTTCAATCTTTAATTTTGTTAGCGCATCTGCTAACCAATTAGCGCCCTTTTGGATGTCTTCTTTATGCTCTGAAAGTGAGCTAATACTTGGAATGCGTAAAAACTCAAAAAGTTCATTTAAGTGTTTTTCACGGTTATTTGAGAAGTATTGATCGAGTGCTTGTAAATGACTCATACGGATCCCTCATTTCATAATTTCATTAGCAGAATCAGTATAGCACAATTTGGCAAAAGTCAGTCAATTGAGGAACAGTTGGGAGGGGCAACGAGGATTTTGATGTTTTTAAGCACTCGTTCCCTGATATTACAAAGAAAAAATCCAAATCTTACATGAATGTAATGAAATTGAAAGCAAAAGCGATAGAGTGTAATCTTTTTTTTTGTGAAAATGGAAACATAAGTTAGTCAGACGGAGGATTTAATTATGAATAAAAAATTAACAGACGTTTATGAGGAATTTCATCGATATATATATCATTTATGTTTAAAGCTTACACGTAACACAACTGAAGCAGAAGACTTAATGCAAGAAGTTTGGGTAAAGGTTGTGCGCAATGAAAAGCAAGTAACTCAAGTGGAACATGTCAAAGCATGGTTAACAACAATTACAATGAATACATTCCGGGACCGCTATCGTAAAAAAGTTCGTCGAAGCAAGTACATGTTGAGTCAACCTGAAACATTAGACGTACCGATTTTAGATTTGGTTCCCAATAATGAAATTTCTACAGAAGAACAAGTAGAAAAAGTGGCTGTTACAAAAATCGTACAGGAGAAAATGCAGCAGTTAGATGGCATTTACCAAAGAACTCTATGGTATTTCTATGTCGATCAATACTCATTAGCAGAAATCTCAAACTTAATGAAAGTCTCAATTGGTACAGTAAAATCACGCTTATTCCGCGCTAAAGCACGCTTAAAGGAAATTTTACTAGCTGACTCCTCATTATCAGAAGTTGTATTAGCGTAATTGAATAGAAAGAAAACACATGGTGCAGGAGAGGTGCATCATGTGTTTTTTTATGTTAATAAACTGTGGATACTTATCGCTAAAAAGTTCATCTAAAGTGTATGGGAGAGGGCAAAGCTGACAAATGGGATTTCGAACGGATGAAATTCACAGCTAAACGGATGAAAAAGATGCCCGGAAGGACAAAAGGACTGCTTACACCAATCAAACAGCTACAGGAAGCATTTAATTTGTAAGGGAAGCATTTTATCCCATAAAAAAGAGGGAACAAAAGTGCTCCCTCATTTTGTCGATCCATTTAATTTGTCAAAGATGTTATGTAAAGTTTGGATTTCTTCATTTGATAGCATACCGAACATTGATTGCGCCATTGCTGTCACTTGTGCCCGAGATTCTTCAAGAATCTTTTTACCTTCAGTGGTTATGGCAATTTGTGAGGCGCGTCGATCGGCATTATTTTGTGTCTTTTCAATGAAACCACATTTTAATAACTTGGTGGTCAAAACAGTAACTCCACCAGTTGTCACCTTTAAACGTTCAGCGATGGTAGAGGGACGTTTTGGACCCTCCTTCGCCAAAAGATCTAGTAATAAAATATGTGATTTTGAAAAGCCTAGTATATTGTGTTGATTCCATTCATTCGCCCATTTACGTTCTAATGAAGCGACTACTTCAAAGAGAGAATTAAGGTTTTCAAGTTTTTGGTTATCCATTAAGGTCAGCTCCACTTACTTGCTTTGTATTGTAACATCAATGGCTGTCTTTGCGGCGATGTGAAATCACAGAAAGGGGGTAGGCCACTCTTATTTACAATGACTAAACTTGGCTAGCAAGCTTTTGCATTGCGCTCAATTCATATGCACGTACTTTACGTGGAATGAAGCGGCGAATATCCATTTCGTTATAACCAACTTGAATACGTTTCTCGTCTAGTAAGATAGGGCTTCTCAACATACGTGGATGTTGTTGGATCAAGTTGAATAAATCTTGAATGGATAATTGATCAATATCAATATCAAGATTTTTGAAATCATTTGAGTTTGTAGCGATGATTTCATCTGTCCCATCTTCTGTCATACGTAAAATATTTTTAAACTCAGCTAACGATAAAGGCTGAGATGTAATGCGTTTTTCATTATATTGAATTTCATTTTCTTTTAACCATTTGATAGCTTTTCGTGAAGAGGAACAGCTAGATTGTGTATAAATTGTAACTGTCATATAAACTCCTCGCTTTCGTTTGTTTGATAATTAGCTTATCAATAAATTATTAACTTTATATTAATATCTTACTTGTAAGATAATGATAAGTCAATAGTTATTGGGTAAATCCTTTTTTTGTGGAACCTTATTAATATTTGTAACCTTTTCTCTAACAATATATACGTTTTGCCCAAGAAAAAGTTTCAATTATACGAAGAAAAATCTGGATTTTAAATCATTGAATTGGCACAAAACTAGAATTTCTAAATTTGATACAAATTAATCCTACTAATGATCATTTTTTTTGAAGGATTTGTGACAAGGGTGTCAGGATGAAGGATGAATGATAGAGCCTGATTATTTTCATCTTAATGAAAGGTGGGGGAAATCTTACTTTAATTGATGAGAGGAGACTGAAAAAAGTTGCTCTACTCCAGGTAGGAATCATATCGCACAAAAAAATCGAGCCCCTAAACAAGGGGCTCGAGTCACCAAACTTCTCTTATAAATCCGTCTTTCCAGTAGTAAACCAATCCTGAACGTTCCAAACCTTTGTTACTAAGCCTTCATAAAACTCAGGTTCGTGGGATACTAATACGATTGTTCCTTTAAACTCTTGCATCGCACGTTTCAGCTCATTTTTAGCGTCAACGTCTAAGTGGTTTGTCGGTTCGTCAAAGATTAACCAGTTTGCTGGATCCATCATTAATTTACATAGACGCACTTTTGCTTGCTCGCCCCCGGATAGGGAGTTTAATGGACGTGTAATATGATCCGTTTTAAGACCTGCTTTTGCTAAAGCTGCTCGAACTTGAGCTTGCTCCATACTTGGAAATGCATTCCATACGTCATCGATAGGTGTAATTTTGTCTGCCTTTACTTCTTGTTCGAAGTAAGAAGGAGCTAAATAATCGCCTAAAATTACTTTTCCACCTAAAGGTTGTACCTTACCTAGCATTGTTTTCAGTAATGTAGATTTCCCTACACCATTCATGCCGACTAGGGCAATTTTTTCCCCACGTTCAATTGTAAACGTAAGTGGCGGTAATAATGGCTTTTCTTTATCGTATCCAATGACTAAGTTATCTGCTTCAACAATGAAACGACTTGGTGTACGTGCTTCTTTAAATCCAAATTCTGGTTTAACAGCAGTTTCAGGGCGATCAATACGCTCTAAACGATCTAACTGTTTTGCACGGGATTTTGCACGACCAGTTGTAGAGTATCGCGCTTTATTTTTCGCAATGAAATCTTCTTGTTTCTTAATAAACTCTTGTTGCTTTTCATAAGCATCAATATGTTGACGTTTATTAATTTCCGCAAGCTCTAAGAATTTCTCGTAAGTCGCAGTATATCGAGTTAATTTTGAGAATTCTAATTGGAAAATGACATCTACAACTTCATTCATAAATTCTGTATCATGTGAAATCAATAAGAAGGCATGTGGGTAGTTCTTTAAATAATTTTTCAACCACGTAATATGCTCTTCATCTAAGTAGTTTGTCGGCTCATCTAGTAACAATACTTTTGGTTTTTCAAGTAATAGTTTTGCAAGCAATACTTTCGTACGTTGTCCACCAGAAAGGGCAGCTACATCTCGTTCAAGTCCAATAGCATCTAAACCAAGTCCGCGTGCAACCTCTTCAATTTTCATATCTAAAGAATAGAAATCACCTGCATCTAATGCATCTTGTACTTCTGCCATTTGCTCAAGCAAATCCTCTAATTCTTCAGGAGTTGCTTCTGCCATTTTTCCAGTAATTTCATTTAACTCTTCTTCTTTTTTGTAAAGAGGGAGGAAGGCGTCACGTAATGCGTCACGCATTGTACGACCTGCAGTTAACACAGTATGTTGATCTAGATAACCGTAATGTGTTCCTGGAAGCCACTCAACACGGCCAGTATCGTGAATAATTTGACCTGTAATAATCCCCATTAATGTAGATTTCCCAACACCGTTTGCACCGACGAGTCCGATATGATCTCCCTCAACAAGACGGAATGACACGTCTTTAAAAAGGGTACGGTCACCAAAAGAATGACCTAAATTGTCGACTGTTAAAATTGCCATTTATATATGATCCTCCAATAATTTAAATTAAAATGGGGTAAAATCTAGTAACATGCAAGCGTCATGAACTAAGATCACTCGTAATAATATCCATAAAAAAACTCGCGGGCTTACAACGCCGCGAGCTGTTTATTCAGTTCTGCTAGTTGTTTTTCCATTTTTTCAAGGCGTTCAACTGCTTGTGCTACAGAACCAGCATGACCTGTTTGTTCAAGTTTTTCCATATCACCTTGTAAATTTATGTAATCCATTTTTAGTTCTGCAATTTTTTGCTGAATCTCGGATTTACTAGTCATCAAAAGACGCTCCTTTAAACGTTAAATTCTTATTTTGCTACGAATATTGTATCATACGAAAGGAGGTTATACATTAATTTGATGAAGTTGAATATTTCAGAAATGAAAAAATGGCTAGAAACTTCGAGATAGCTTTCTATTAACTAAACTTCAATGTAGCCTGATATTATTCGCATTAATGTGACCTTTGCTTTAAAAATAAAAGGAGCTTGAGCAGATGTGAAATTTTTAAAGAAAAGTCACTAATATCAAGATTTTGATAATAATTTATAGTTTGAAAAATGAGTTTCCATTCCGACCCTGTAAGTAAGTGTTAGCCACACTCCAGAAACCGCGGCCTACCACTGTAAGCCGCGCAAAGTCTCCGGAACGTTTAGAAGGACACATTCTATGTGAGCGGTCCTTACACAAAGCCGGGGGCAAAAACGCCACGTCCTGTGGCATTGCCCCCATGACCAAGCACGCGCGCGGCCTCAAAGACAAGTCGAAAAGACATGTTTTAACATGGCTTTGCGGCTTGTGTGCTTAGACCGCTCTTTAGCAAAAACTTTATTAGAATTTCTATTAGAATTTATTAAAATGAAACGTAAAAAAACACCATTTTCCTCTTGAGAAATGGTGTTTTGGGTTTTGTCCTAACCTCTTCATCTATTCTATAAATCTATTAAATATAAAGTCCAAAAAAGCCTAATATAAACCAGCAATAACCACTTAATTCATCGAGATCCTGTCCAATCGAAGAACCTGAATTTTCTATTTAATTTAGAATGACACTATGTTGTGACGCTCATAGGCAAAGTCTAATATTAAAGATTTTAGCACATCATTGTTTTCTGTAATTTCAAGTTCAATTTGCTTACGTACCGAACGTTCACGCCTTGCCTCGTGTAGTAATAATTCCATAACCGCATTTTGGATATTGGATTGTTTCATTTTACGGCCCAAGCCTAAATTAATGAAACCATTGTGTTCCCTTGCAAAGGCATTGTTTAACTCACGTTCATTTTGAGCAGCTGTAATACATGGGATACCAACAGCCGCCACTTTGTATGGCGTGTAGTTTGCGTTACAGATGACAATATCCGCTTCACTTAACAATTTTTCAAGGGCTTGGTCATCTTTAACAATTTTCGTATTACGTCTACTTAATACCATCATTTGTAGGTCCTCAACAGAATGACGATATTCGCGATCAATTGCAACAGATACCTTTAAAGGTATTTGCAACTGTGTTAGATGACGTAAAGTACGATATGTTAAGTTGTTTTCATCGCCATCTTCATAAGCCACAACAATATGTGGTGGGGAAGATAATTCGTTTGAAACGCGAGCCTCCGCAATCGCTTTAAGCTTGTCCGTAACAGCAAAGGCATAACTGCCAGATAAAATATTCTCCGCTGTTGTTTCACGGACTTCTTCAAATAATGAGATCACATTACAATCTGCTAGTAGTCCACCTTCACCAAAATCATCAAAATGAACAAGCATTTTACAATGTGGACGTAACTGTTCTACTTGTTCAACCAATGTATCTTTACCATCCTGAACAATCAAATCGGGTTGAAGTGAACGAATCTGTTTTGCTAACTCCCCAAGGTGATCGTAAAGAATTGGCGATAATTGCGCATCAGTAAAGATTTGAATGGCCTCATCAGAAGTTGTCTTTAAAAAGATATATACGTTTTCTTCGCCAAGTAGTAGTTTAGCGAGTGTTGCGACACGTTCGAGTGGATAAAATCCTCTTACAGAATCATGTTCCACAATAAAAGCGATTTTCTTCTTCGTAGTTGGTGTTTTTAATTCATTCTGCATATAATCCCATCCTTTCCCAGGTCCAATACTAAAATATGGTGAAAAATTAGAAAGTATGTGTAAAAATAAACATTATTACGTCTATGAGATAGACTTAGTTTTTGAATTGTATGCAGTCAGTTGGGAAAAAATGAAAGGTTGTGCGAAATTAGTGGAAATGCGTTCAGCAATTGTGGTAGGAGCAACAGGGTTAGTCGGTTCAGCGTTAGTAAAATTGCTATGCGAAAGTGAAGAATACATAGCTGTGACAGCTATTACTCGTAGAAAACTAGACTATGAACATCCTAAGCTAATAGTGAAAATTTGCTCTTTTGATCAATTAGAAGAGGCACATATTGAATTTGCCGATGAACTATTTTGCTGTTTAGGGACAACTATAAAAAAAGCAGGTACACGCGAGGAGTTTGAGAAGGTTGATGTTGAGTATCCACTAAGAATTGCTTCACTTGCTAAAAAAAGAGGGATTGCACATGCTATCGTGATCTCTGCGATGAGTGCCAATGAAACCTCATTATTTTACTACAATCGGGTAAAAGGAAAACTCGAAAAAGAGTTAATAGAATTGCAGTTACCTAAACTTTCGATTGTTAGACCATCCTTATTAGTAGGAGAACGAAGTGAATTTCGCTTTGGTGAAAAAATGGGGGAAGCGCTATTAAGTGTCTTGAATCCACTTTTAATTGGACCCTTAAAAAAATATCGTTCCATCCAATCAAACCAAGTTGCTCTTGCTATGTTAGCAATTGCGCTATATGGCAAAAAATCACCGGTAACCATTTACGCATCACATGAATTAGCTAGAATACATATGCCAGAACCACAAGAAGAACAACCCGTTACCAGAGAACAACTCTTTAATTGGGATAAATTCAAAGAAGAGGATATACCACCAATTGATGAAGAGATAGTGTTTGACCAATCTAAATTACAAAATATTAAAAGGCTCCAGGATAGAAAAGAAGAATAGGAGTTTCATCTCGTTTTTGGAATGAAAGCATGACAAACGCAAATACTAGCTTCAATACTTAGTGATATTGACGTTAGTCTTGTAAGAAGGAGATGGATTATGCTTGACTCCGTATTATTTCAAATAGCTATGATTATAACGATTGGGGTTTTATCCCAATGGATTGCATGGCGTTTTCGTCTTCCAGCGATTGTGATCATGTCCTTGGCCGGATTAATCATTGGACCTTTCTTTGGATTATTTAGCCCTCAGGAAACATTCGGAGAAATTTTTAGTCCTATTATTTCATTAGCAGTTGCCATCATTTTATTTGAAGGTAGTTTAAGTCTTGACTTCCGTGAAATACGAGGGTTTCGGCATTCTATCGTTCGTATATCAACAGTAGGAGCCTTAATCGCTTGGCTTTTAGGTTCCTTAGCAGCCCATTATTTGGCTGGGTTATCACTAGATGTTGCCTTTGTTATTGGTGGTCTATTTATCGTAACAGGACCAACCGTCATTATCCCATTGTTGCGCCAGGCAAAATTAAAAGAACGACCCGCAACGATCTTGAAATGGGAAGGAATCGTAGTTGACCCATTTGGAGCCTTAGTTGCGCTCTTTGCAATGGAAGTAGTTTTTTTTAGAAATCAGATGATATCTGGAACGTCACTTCTACTGTTTTTTGGTGCATCTGTTCTTGCTGCAGTAATTGGAGCTGGCGTCGGCTTTTCAATTGGATGGTTACTCGAACGTGGGTACATTCCAGAATATTTAAAATCGCCAATTGTTCTTGGCAGTGTTCTGTTGGTATTTGTACTATCAGATGCAATTATGCATGAGACAGGACTCTTGGCTGTAACTGCAATGGGGATCGTAATGGCCAATATGCATCTTTCTTCATTACGAGACTTATTACACTTTAAAGAAAACATCTCCGTCCTCCTAATCTCTAGTGTATTTATTATGCTTACCGCCTCATTATCCATCGATACGCTACTTGAAATCTTAAATTGGCATATGCTTGCCTTCGTATTAGCAATGATGTTTGTTGTGCGTCCATTATCTATTTGGTTATCCACTATTGGAGTAGGGTTAACGAATAAAGAGCGTACATTAATTGGGTGGATTGCTCCAAGAGGGATTGTAGCTCTAACCGTTTCAGGTTTCTTTGCCGATGTGTTAGTTAAATCCGGATTTGAAGGTGCAGAAATTATTACAGCGTTAACGTTAGGCTTAGTATTTTCTACCGTCCTCGCGCATGGATTTTCAATTGGATGGTTAGCAAAAAAATTAGGTTTACAGGCTACCGAAGAGTCGGGAGTGATTATCGTTGGAGGAGGTTCATTCACTGCTGTACTTGCTGAAGCAATTCAATCATTCGATAAACCTGCACTCATCATGGATCGTGAGTGGGGAAGGTTATATAAAGCAAGGCAACTAAATATAAAAACCGCAGTTGGAGATATTTTAAGTGAGCATACCGAATTCTCAGTTGATTTAACCCCTTACGAAACTTTAATTGCTGCGTCAGGTGAGGATGCATATAATGCACTAATTTGCCACCGTTTCCTACCTGAATATGGACGTGAGCATATTTACCAAACGCCAATGCATACTGGTGACCCAAGTGATTACAGTAAAACACTTGGTGGAAAGACATTCTTGGACCAGGGATACGATATTCATACGTTAAACCATTTAGTAGATGAAGGATATACGATTCGGAAAACGACATTAACGGAGCAATACACCTATTCTGATTATGAAGAAGATCAGAAGTCTCAAACAACTATTCCTTTGTTTGCTGTGGATCAAGACAACAACCTTTTCTTCTTAGAAGACAATAAGAAGCGATCCCTAGATGGGGTAACGATTGTGAGTTTAACATCGCCAATAAGAAAAATCATAAAAGCGATTGAAAAGGCTGGGAACAGTGAAGTTTCACCATCAACCGACGAAAATGTCTAAATTCCGACAAAAGTATGAAATTTACTCTTTTTAATCCTAGTTGGCTACTACACAAAAGTTGCATCTGTTACAATTACGGATGGAATTAGAAATAGATGGAGGAATCAGCATGAAAATTCTACTCGTTGATGGGACGATGTTTGGCGCAAAAACTGGCGCAGTTTTGCGACAAGTTGAACAATATATTAAGGAATTTAACAGTGACTTAGAGCTTGAAATACTATATTTCTCGGATTTAAAACATCAAATTTTGGACGGTAGTCCGTTAAATGAAGATATGAAAATGATGATTCAAAAATTTGAAGAAGCAGATGGTTACATCATTTCAACGCCAATTTTCCAAGCATCTATACCAGGGGTGCTAAAAAATGCATTTGATATGATTTCGCCAAAAGCTATGCGATATAAGCCAGTTTCAATTGTAGCAAACGGTGGCACTTCTCAACATCATTTAGTGGTTGAGAATCAATTAAAACCTATTCTTGATTACTTCCGTTGTTTAGTCACTCCAAACTATGTATATACACAAAACTCTCACTATGATGAAAATAATCACATTATCGATCAAGATATTCACGAACGTTTACGTGAATTAGCTCGCGTATTCGTACAATACTGCAAATTAAGTGAATCCTTACCAAAAACACCAATCGATAATCATTAATATGATGAAAAAGGGACTACTCTTCCAGTGACGAAGGGTAGTCCTTTTTTATTAAAGAAACTGTTAATTCTACTTAAATGTAAAGCCAGTGTAAAAATTAGGTTAAGTAATCTTGAATCTTATTGAATAGATGATAGATATTGTCTATATTAACCTGTATATACATTATGTCTGGCCATTTAAAAATTAAAAATTATTAATGGAGTCTTTTAACTATTGTTGAGGCGGTGTAGTAAAAGTGAATTTGCAGCAATTAAAAGTATTTGTTCAAACAGTACAACTAGGAAAACTGAGTGTAGTAGCCGAACAACTTAATATAAAACAGCCTACTGTGACATTTCATCTAAAATCTTTACAGGAAAAGATTGGGGTTCCGCTATTTGACGATACACAAAGTAAACCTTGGCTGTTAACAGATGCGGGAAAAGACTTCTATTATTATGCATTGAAAATTGTGCACCTTCTAGAAGAGTCAGAGCAGGTAATTGACCAATATCGGAATAATAAAAAAGGGAAGCTTCAACTTGGAGCTAGCCAAATTACGGCTTCTTATTTATTACCGCCTGTACTTGCACAGTTTCAAAAAGAAAACGAGGAAGTTTATATTTCATTAGATGTAAACAAAACTCCGTTAATTATTGATAAAGTGAAAAGTTATGAACTAGATTTAGGAATTATTGCATTTGGTGACTTATATGACCGGGATTTAAGCGTTGAACGGTTAATTGAGGATGAACTCGTTCTTGTTATGCATCCAGAGCATCCATTAGGAAATCAGGAAATAATTGCACCTGAAGATTTAACGAACTATCCTTTTATGCTCTTAGAAAGGAAATCTGTTAGTCATCTTCTAGCTGATAAATGGATGTATGCCAATAAAATTGAATTAAACGTAAAGATGGAAATCGGATCGATTGAAACAATCAAGGCAGCCGTAGAGATTGATAGTGGACTAGCAATCTTGCCAAAGATTACAGTTGAGAAAGAACAAAATGAGGGACGATTAAAGATAAGGCCTTTACCTAATTACGAAAATGAAAAACATATTTATCTAATTTATCGTAATGAACAACACATGAATCCTATGCTTCAAACATTTATTAATTATTTTAAGGAAATGTTCAAACCACTAGTAGGTGTCAATTAGAATAGAGGCCGGGACATAAGTAGAATTTTTAAGGAAAGCCACTATTATTTTTAGTAAGATATTGTTTATAGTTTAACAGCAATAAGTGTTAGCCATTCTCCGAAAAAACGCGGCCTACCACTGTAAGCCGCGCCAGTTTCCGGAAAGTTTAGAAGGACAAATTTTATGTGAGCGGACCTTACACAAAGCACAAAGACAAGTCGTAAAGACACGTACCACGTGGCTTTCCGGCTTGTGTGCTTAGTCCGCTCTCATCGGATACTTAATAGGATTCATTATTAGAATTAACAGCAAAAAAACATCAGTTTCTCATTTTGAGAAACTGATGTTTTTTGGATTTGTCCCAGCCTCTTACTATAAAAAGAGCGCCCAATTAGCGCTCTAAATTTTTATATTGTAGCCTCAGTTGACTCTTTTTCCTTTTCAGGTGTCACAAGGGCAAATCGTTCCCATTTACGACTTTTCCATCTAAACAATACAATAATTGCACGTGTCCACTCATCTGCAGAAATCGCTAGCCAAACCCCGACTAATCCTAAATCAAAGACAAACACTAATAAATAACCAAGTGGTAAGCTCATACATACCATCGATAAAAATCCTATTTTTACAGGGAATCGAGCATCCCCAGCGGCACGCAATGTATTGATAATTGTAATGTTAATGGTACGTCCTGTCTCAAGAAAAATACTTAGTAAAAGGACAGAAGCACCGATTTTAATTACTTCTGGATTATTAGTAAACAGGTCCACTAAAGGTACACGGAACACCATGACAATCGCTACCATCACAAGTGTTGCAATAATCGCTATTTTTACACTAAGCCATAGTTGTTTATATGCCGCATCTTTTTCACCTGCACCAACATAACGACCAACAATAATGGAGGTTCCCATCCCTATTGCCAATGCAAAAAGGTACGTAAACATTGAAATATTATTTGCATACTGTCTAGCAGCAAGTGCTTCTGAACCAAGATATGTTACGTAATATAAGAACACGATCTGACAAACTTGATATAGAATTTGTTCAAGGGCACTTGGTAGACCGATATATAAAATCTTTTGAACATACTCTTTTGATAAAGTTAAGAAATCGTTCATTTTTACTTTAATCTCTAGCGCTTGATAATAGAGCCAGAAGAACACAAATACCGCAATTAGTCGGCTGACAACTGATGAAATCGCGGCACCTTGGACACCTAACTCAGGTGCACCGAAGTGACCAAAGATTAATACATAGTTTCCAACAACGTGAATAATGTTCATCCCAAGGGAAACATACATCGTTTGCTTTGTAAGTCCATGTACACGGATTACGGCAGCTAAAGAATTAATCACTGCTTGAAGGAAGATCCCGCCACCAACAATAATTAAGTAGCCTTGCGCATATGTAAGTACGTCACCTTGTAAATTCATCATTACCATTAGATGATTTGAAAAGACAAGAAACACAACAGACATTATTAAGCCGACACATAAGTTTAACGACACGGCTAATGCTGAAATTTTAGTTGCCTCCAAGTATCGTCTAGACCCGAGATATTGAGATACCACAATTGCAGCACCATTCCCGACAACCTCTAAAATTAAGATGGCGATATGAATGTATTGGTTGGCAGTCCCAACACCTGACACAGCATCATCCGATACAGCACTTAACATGAATGTATCGGCAAGACCCATCAACATAAATAAGAAAATCTCTAAAAAGATTGGCCAAGTTAAATGAAACAAACTTAAACGATCTTTAGGATTTTGAATTGCTCCGCTCATGTTACTCCCGCTTTCTACTATAATAAATTTCTCCAACTCTTCTATACTAAGCTTTCAACAATAGGATAAGCTCCAATATTAAACACAAAAAAATCCGAGTACACAAACTCGGTAGTTTTAAATGCTCTGTTTGATTTTACATATGATCCATATAGTCAAAAACAGAACAATTAAGGATTTGAAAATAAAAACTATATTATCACAAGAGTAGCGGGAAAAGGAGATTTTTTTTACTTTTAACAAAGATAATAAATTATTTCCAATTTAAAATCTCTTATATCCATTATTCCAGACATCAGCATGTATTTTTCTTGGCAGGGAACTAATTCGTATAGGTGTTTGTATAATATGGATGAGGGGGTGGGGAAAATCGGATTTCATTTGTACGATACGGTTCATCTTGTATGGATTGTCGGTATTGGGATTTTTACGTTCATAACGGCCTTATGTTATCTCCGGACAACGAATGAAAGGTTAATAGGAATGAATAAAGTATTTGCTATTACACTAATTGGTTTAGAAATGACAAAAAATATTTATCTTCTAATTGTACTGGATACGTTTAGCATAAAAGATTTGCCCTTGCATTTATGTAGTTTCTCCATGTTAATAATTCTCTTGAATGCTTTTAAACCTTCCACACTCAATTCAGAATTGTTATATGCACTCGTTCTTCCTGGTGCACTTGCAGCATTGTTGTTTCCAAACTGGACGACAATACCTACATTTTCTTACCTTCATAATCACAGCTTTATTTACCATGCGATGTTAATCCTATATCCTTTTTGCTTACTCTTCTGCGGGCGTATAAAACCGAATTATCGTCAGTTGCCGAAAGTCTCAATATTTTTAATAGCGCTCGCGACTCCTATTTATATTTTCAATAAGCTATTTTCTGTGAATTTTATGTTTCTTAACGCTCCATCTCCAGGTTCACCGCTTGTATATTTTGAAAAGTGGCTAGGGAATCCGGGGTATTTACTTGGCTTTGCTGGGTTGATTGCCTTTGTCTGGTTTCTTATGTATGTGCCATTTTTCATTAAAAATCAGCAAATCGATAAATGACTCTTTAAACATGAAAAAGAACTTCGCACCCGAAGTTCTTTTTTAATTATCCTAAAGCTACGTCTAAAATCATCATAATCGTAAAACCAAGCATTAAGCTCATGACGGCAAGATCTTTATTTCCTTCCTCTTGAGAACTTGGAATAACCTCTTCAGTTACTACAAAAATCATTGCACCGGCTGCGAACGCTAGTGCCAAAGGTAAAATTGGTTCAATAAAGGAAACGGCAAGAAATCCAATGACTGCTGAAATTGGTTCGACCATACCGGAGAATTGGCCAAACATAAAGCTCTTTCTACGGGTATACCCATCTCGAAGAAGAGGCATAGAAACAGCTGCACCTTCCGGGATATTTTGTATTCCAATTCCGATTGCCAATGCCAGTGCGCCGGCTAATGATGCGGAAGGGGAACCCATCGCAACCGCTCCAAATGAAACACCTATTGCTAAGCCTTCGGGAATATTGTGTAGTGTAATAGCAAGAACTAAGAGTGTGCTTCTTTTTCTTTGCTTTGGACGAATTCCTTCTGCCTGTGACATTGGTGCATTTGGATGTAGATGGGGCAACAATTTATCGATTGACGCTATAAATGCTCCTCCAAGAAGGAATCCAATTGAAACTGGAAGCCAAGCCGGAAGACTTCGGGTTTCAGCCATTTCTAGGGCAGGAGAAAGTAGAGACCAGAAACTAGCAGCAATCATAACACCTCCTGCAAACCCTAGCATGCCATCTAAAAACTTTTGATTAAACGTTTTTGTTGTGAATACTAAGGCTGCTCCGAGTGCCGTCATACCCCATGTAAATAACGTTGCAATGATTACTTGGAAAATTGGATCAAGTCCTAAAATAAAATCAATCATATAAACACCCCATTTTTACTACGCAATTTTCTGTTTTGACAAAAAGTTTCCTTAGGTAAAAATATAACTCCATACTTTGTAATAGTCAAAATATGTTTTTTATATCAGGATTAGTTATGCTTTTACATATTTTTTACAAATGATAATTAGCTTTCTTGTTTAACAAGAAAAAAAAGAGGAGGCAAAATTTTTTATCTCCATATTTTTTCTAGAGATTGGTTATTACTAGAAAAGATAGGAGTGAGTTTTAGTGAGCAGATATCCAACAAAAGTAGCGACAAGCTTTTTTGTTGTTGTTTTCATTTCAGAGTTATTTTTAATTTTCTATTTATACAAGATAACCATAAACCTCGTGATAGAAGAAGAGTATTCACGTTTATTAGAATATGGTGCAAATCATCGAGATGTGCTTGTTGAAAATTATTCCCCTCAAACAATCCGGCATATTGTTTTGATGGAAGAGGAAAAGGACCGGGATATCATCATTACGGATCAGACAGGAGAAATCATTCGTAGTTCAGAAAATATAAAATTACTCGAAAACAACCTTCCATTAGTTAAAGATATAAAAGAAGAAAAAGATCAAATGCTGATTACTGATTGGAAAACCTCTCCGTATATAGTGAGTGTGCACCCTTATGAAGTTGATGAATCAATATCGGGCTATGTGGCCATGTTTCTAGGAACGAGTTCCATTCATCAAATGGTGAAAATGGTCAATACTTATTTTGCAATTGCTGGGGCATCTAGTTTAATCATTCTATTGATGATGTACATTGTTTCATTAAAATTATTAACACGTTTTGCAAAAAGAGAAGATGTAAATGAGTAAGCAATGTCTCAAAAGAAGAGCCATCGTATTTCCACCATATAATTGAATGGATTATTCTACTCATCTACTCAATCCTTGTTACAATTAAACTTAATGTAAAGCTTGTGTAATCTTTCTCTCTATAAGCGTGGAGGATTAGCGCCAAGCTAATAAGTGAAATGAGGTAGATCTTTTGTTAAAAGCAATGATTTTATTTGTGTTAGCTGGGTTAGCTGAAATTGGTGGGGGTTATCTTATATGGCAGTGGCTAAGAGAGGATCGGCCAGTAGTTTGGGGACTTATTGGAGGAATTGCTTTAGTATTGTATGGAATCATCGCAACATTCCAATCATTCCCATCCTTTGGCCGAGTATACGCTGCCTATGGAGGAGTCTTCATTGTCTTGTCGATTTTATGGGGCTGGGGGATCGATAAAAAAACACCTGATTTATATGATTGGCTTGGTGCTGTGATTTGTTTAGTTGGAGTAGGGGTAATGCTTTTAGCACCAAGACAATAGTAATCACTACATAATTAAAATGAAGAAAGTATATATTAATTTGAGCAGGAAAAAATATTATTTCAAATGCATTGACATACCCCTTGAGGGTACCATATACTGTGTGTAAGAAGTGGAGGTTGATGAAACTGGAGAATGAAATTCAAGAAACAACAGAGTCTCAAGCGCATTGTAGAAAAAGTCATCATCCAGAACCAATAAAAAAAGATTTAACAAATCGACTGAATCGAATTGAAGGTCAAATTCGTGGAATAAAAGGCATGATTGAAAAAGATGTATATTGTGATGATATTATTACACAATTAGCTGCCACTCAATCCGCATTAAACAGCGTAGCCAAAGTTCTTTTACAAGGACACTTAAAAGGATGCGTGGTGGATCGTCTATCTGAAGGTGATGAAGAAGTACTTGATGAATTACTCGTAACCATTCAAAAGTTGATGCGTAAATAGAGGAATTTAAAAGTTGAGCAAGAACATGATTAGGCAAAGATTGTTTAATATTTTTTTTAATCAAAATATACCCCTATATAGTATAAAAACATAAAAGGAGAAATCGAATATGGAAAACGTAACATTAAACGTAAAAGGTATGTCTTGTGGTCATTGTGTGAAAGCAGTAGAAGGTAGCGTTGGTGCATTAAAGGGTATTGAAAAAGTTGCTGTAGACTTACAGGCAGGTAAAGTAAATGTTGAATTCGATCAACAACAAGTAACGGTTGATCAAATTAAAGAAGCAATCGACGATCAAGGATATGACGTTGAATAACTTGATGTATTGAGAAGAACTTTCACTTCCCACAAGGAGGCTATATTTTTAAAGTCTCCATAATTGTAAATTATTAACTTAAGTGTTATGAATAGATGGTAATCATCTATCAATAACACTTTCTTTTACAAATTTCATATACCCTTACGAGGTATATTTTAATAGAGGTGTAATTCTATTATGACAAATATGGCAAAGCAAACGAAAGAAGCGAGTCTCCAAATTACCGGAATGACTTGCGCGGCTTGTGCAACAAGAATTGAAAAAGGCCTCAACAAATTGGAGGGTGTGGAAGAAGCAACGGTGAACCTCGCCCTTGAAAAATCAACAATTAAATATGACCCGGAAAAAGTAACGGAAAAAGAGTTTGAAGAGAAGATCCATCATCTTGGATACGGGGTCGTCAAAGAGAAAAAGGAATTCGCTATTACAGGGATGACCTGTGCGGCTTGTGCGACAAGAATTGAAAAAGGCTTAAACAAAATCGAAGGGGTTTCCCTTGCTACAGTTAACTTAGCACTCGAAAATGCAACGGTAGAATATAATCCTTCAGATGTTTCCGTATCAGATATTATCGCGCGTGTAGAAAAGTTAGGATATGGTGCACATATTAAGAATCATGAACAAGATGCAGTCGATTATCGTGAGCAAGAAATCAAAAAGAAAACACGTAAATTCATCATATCAGCTATACTTTCTTTACCACTATTATGGACGATGGTTGGGCATTTTTCATTTACATCGTTCATATACGTACCTGAATTATTAATGAATCCCTGGATTCAAATGATTCTGGCTACACCAGTTCAATTTATTATTGGCTGGCATTTTTACGTGAGTGCCTATAAAGCTTTACGAAATCAAAGTGCAAATATGGATGTTCTAGTCGTGATGGGTACATCTGCAGCTTACTTTTATAGTGTTTACCAGGCGTTCCTTGCAAATGGTGATCTTCATCATATGCCACAGCTTTATTTCGAAACAAGTGCGGTATTGATTACCTTAATTTTATTAGGCAAACTTTTTGAGGCAAGAGCAAAAGGGCGATCTTCAGAAGCCATTAAAAAATTAATGGGCCTACAAGCAAAAACCGCACTTGTACTTCGAAATGGGGTGGAGAAGGAAATCCCACTTGATGAAGTAGTGGTAGGCGATACCATTCTCGTTAAACCGGGTGAAAAAATCCCAGTTGATGGTGAGGTTATTGAAGGAAACACAGCGATTGATGAATCAATGTTAACAGGTGAAAGTTTACCGGTCGATAAATCAATTGGTGATATTGCCTTTGGTTCAACTATTAATCGGAATGGTTTTATAAAAATGAAAGCAACAAAAATCGGTCGTGACACAGCTTTATCTCAAATCATTAAAGTGGTGGAAGATGCACAAGGCTCTAAAGCTCCAATACAACGTTTAGCTGATAACATTTCAGGGATCTTTGTTCCAATCGTTATTGGAATTGCATTAGTTACGTATATGATTTGGTTGCTATTTATTACTCCAGGTGATTTTGGTTCTGCTTTAGAAGCGTTAATTGCGGTCCTTGTTATTGCGTGTCCTTGTGCCCTTGGTTTAGCAACACCTACATCCATTATGGCTGGATCAGGTCGTGCTGCAGAATTTGGCATTCTCTTTAAAGGTGGCGAATATCTAGAACAAACTCACCACATTAACACCGTTGTAGTGGATAAAACAGGAACAGTGACAAATGGTAAACCGGAGTTAACAGACGTATTAGTTGCTGAAAATTTAAGTGAACGTATTTTCCTATCATTTATTGGATCAGCTGAGAAACAATCTGAACACCCCTTAGCAGAAGCAATTGTAAAAGGAATAGAGCAACAGGGCATCAAACTTCGTGAAGTAAAAGAGTTCGAAGCTCTTCCAGGCTACGGAGTAAAAGCAAAGGTAAACCAAAAGGAAATATTAGTAGGAACACGTAAATTAATGGATATCTATGGAATTGATATTTCACAAGTTTTACCTGTCATGGAAGCATTCGAAGCGGAAGGGAAAACAGCCATGGTTGCAAGCATTGATGGGGAATACGCTGGCCTGGTCGCTGTAGCTGATACGTTAAAGGAAACTTCGAAAAAGGCAATCCACCGACTTCAAAATATGGGAATCGAAGTTATTATGATGACAGGTGACAACGAAAGAACTGCTCGAGCAATTGCTGAACAAGTTGGGATCTCGAAGGTTATTGCGGAAGTTTTACCAGAGGGGAAAGCGGAAGAAATTAAAAACCTTCAAGCTTCAGGTAAAAAGGTAGCTATGGTTGGAGATGGCATTAATGATGCACCAGCCCTAGCAGTTGCCGATATTGGGATGGCGATTGGTACTGGAACTGATGTTGCTATGGAAGCCGCTGATATTACATTAATTCGGGGCGATTTAAATAGTATTGCAGATGCCATTATTATGAGTCACAAAACAATGAGAAACATTAAGCAAAATCTATTTTGGGCATTCGGCTACAACGTACTTGGCATACCAATTGCAGCAGCTGGTTTCCTCGCACCGTGGGTAGCTGGCGCAGCAATGGCTTTTAGTTCAGTATCTGTTGTGTTAAACGCCTTACGCCTACAAAAAGTGAAATTAGATAAATAAAAAGGGAGAAACGATGAGCGGTAAAATGCTCATCGTTTTTTTACGCTCTTTAGGGGGGATGAAGAGGAAAATCGGGTGAGATAGGATGAAAAGCCTCTTCATCGGCTGATTGATGAAGACCTGATTGTTCCGTATCTAAGCGAGTTTGTGTCTTCATCAGGTTAATGAAGACACTTTTCCTTAGCTTCTAGCCGACTTTTGGTCTTCATCCGCTCAATAAATTTCGAAACACCCAACCAAGACACTCAAAATGAACTTCATCAAACAAATCAGAGGCAGCAGAGTAAGTGAAATTGCATTGCATTTTTCCCAACCAACTAGAAGCTCACATAAGAATACGCCATTCATATTTCTCCCAAAAATAGGCGCTGTCTTTAAATCCTTTTTATGAATAGAAAGAATTTTTATGCTCATCCTTTAAATTAAAGCATGGATTTTTTCAAAGTAATTATTCAAGAAAAAATCTCGACATGTAACTTTAGGAGGATTCGAATGACAAACAAATTTTTTATGATTGCAATGTCACTCTTTGCAACGTTTACACTTGCGGCTTGTGGGACTAACGATACTAATAAAGGTGATACAACGGAAAATGGTACGGATGTCACTAATAATAACGACGAGATGAATAAAGAAGTCGGAGAAAATATGGATGGCAATAAGTATGAAGATGGACAAGCAATTGGTACTACATCGGGTAACATTCCAGAAGGGTTAAAGGAAGCGAAAAACCCAAAATTTGCTGTAGGCGATAAAGTCATTATTAATGCTGCACATATGGATGGAATGGAAGGGGCAGAAGGAACAATCGTTGGTGCATATGAATCAACAGTTTACTCGGTATCCTATACTCCGACTACAGGCGATGACTTTCAAGAAAACCATAAATGGGTCGTGAAAGAGGAAATAGATCCAGTAGATGATAAAGATGTAGCAACGCTTAATCAGGGTGCAGAAGTTATTATTAACTCCGATCGTGAAGAAGGAATGCTAGGTGCAAAAGGAGAAATCGATACGTCCGAAGATACGATTGTATATATGGTTGATTTTAAAGAAACAACGGGTGAAGAGGTAAAGAATTACCAGTGGTTAAAAGAAAGTGAATTATCAGCTCCATAAACAATCAATGTCCATTTAGATGAATCTATTCTGAATGGGCATTTTTCTTTAAAGATTAATAAAAAAGTCGGCTTTATTTTGCCGACTGCATTGATATTAGCATTGTACTAATAATTGGCTATTGAATTGATCCTGTACTTTTAATCCCGGCCATAACTTTAATATTAACTTTCGAATTTTTGTATGCTTCATTCCATTCGTTAGGGCTCATTCGCTTGTTATGGAGTGTTTTAGACTTATAGGCTAAACCAAATCCAATCGGGTCATATCCCACATTCAGCATTTTTATAAAAAAGTCAGAAAATTTTTCTCTCGTCTCAGCTTCTACCATTTTGCTATACTGAGGTAATTGCTGATTTGAAATTGTATCTTTAGATTCTGAAATATACCCGAATAATTCAATATCTATATTTAATTTAACTTGGTGTTGAGCATCAACCTTTACTTTATATTTTGAATTGATATTATCAATTTTTGCAATAAAATGTTGATTGTCTTCGTTAATCACTAAATCAGCAACATCCAGATTCCGCGTCATCATGTTAAAAATCAACGTATCTAGTGAACTAAGTTCGTGAGGCTTTTTGTCATGAGCCAATACATAGGATTTATTTACTTCAAAATGTTCCTCTTCCTTATTAATTTCAATAAGCGGTAGGATTGGGTCGATTCCGGTTTCTAACATCTTTCTTCGGAAATCAAATAAGTAAGTCGTTACAATGTAAGGACTATCTGTACCGTTATGATCGAAGTAATTGAATAATGCAGGATAAGCAGCTGTTTCGCTTTGAGGGACCATTTTTATAATCTCTTCTGCTGAAGGTCTTCCTATTGCAAGCCAAGAAATCATTTGAATATCAGGCCTTCTAAGTAAAAAATCCATAATTTCTTTACTTTTGTTGGCATTTAGTAGTTCTTCACCAATTACTATAAGCTTTGAATGTCCAAAATCTATTTCTTTGTCAGAATGCGTTTCCAATATACGAATCGCTTCAGTTAATGTTTTCCCATTTTTCGTGAGGTAAGTATATTCAGGCTTAGGTGATTGTTTAAAAGAACTAGTTGGCACATAAAGCTTTAAGGTTACTTTATACGGCTTTTCAGGGTCATCCGAGAGGTCGATACCAATCATAGAAACAAATACATCTTTATCGATATCTTTAAATTCACCACAACCAGATAGCGCAGTAAGGATTAAAATGATTAGCAGAAAAAACTGCTTAATTTTGTTCCGCTTTTTTAACATTTTTCATCCTCCTTTTAATAAAGAAAAACAAAATGAGCATCATTGGGAAGAAAATAATTAGTATATTGTAGAAAATGCCAGAAAGTCGAAACAATTGGTACTCATTGAGTTGACGGACAAAATATAAAGAGACTCCAATATAAAATGGAATTGGAAGGAAAACTCCAAATTTAAATCCCTTAAATTTGAATTTTTCGAAGTTGAATACGTATTTCAGTAATTCAATTGATACATGCCAGTGAATAAGGATACTTAAAAATGCAATCCCTAAATAGAACAGTAAAAAAATGAATAGAACACGTTCAATCAAAGAGAATTTCATTCTTAATGAGTCGCTTGTCGTAATCCAAGGGTAAACAAGTTTCTCGATACCTTCAACGCCATTAAAACCAATAGGTATAAAATAAGTGGTGAATAATGTCATAATAGAGATCGCAACAATTAACGTGATCTGCTTAACTCCAAAATTTTGTTTGTTTTTAAAAAAACGGTTAAAGATAATGAGATTAGCACTCCCAAGATATAAGAAGAAGCAAGCGGAGAAAGCATTCAGATTGGGGAATTGATTAAAATATAACGCTGCTTCTTTTACAAATTCCCATCTTAAATTTTCATTCGTGTAGGCTTTTATGAAAATTAATATTATTAATGGAACAGTTAACAACAATATAATTTCAATTGTATAGAACACTCGATCCGTTTTCATTAGACATCCCAAAATTACCGCAAGGAGGATGGTTAAGCTAATTTGAATAATTGGCATTTCTGGTGTCAAATATCGGATGAGAAGAAATGTATAAGTAATTAATGTAATCATTCCAGCAATAAACCACGTAATCGCTAAAACTAATATGAAAGGATTATAGAACCATTTTGCGGTAGTTTTTTGCAATAATTCCGGTAATGTCATTCCAGGAAAATGAGTAAAAAAACGCGTAAAGAAAAATACAAGAGTGCTACCTGCAACAACCGAGACAATCATGGCAGAAACAGCCCCGTCATCATGAAAGTGCAAGAGAATTGCAGGGACTGAAGCAATGACATTGGCAATCATATTAATTAAAACTAAGTAGTAATAATATCTACTCAAGCCTGTCCCTCCGAACTTTTCTTGGCTTTCTGGTAATTGAATAATCTAAGATAAGGTTCTCCAAAACTATCCAAATACACTAAATACATGATTAACCCATATAATCCTAATGTTAGACCAGCCAAACCAAATACACTTGTGATTAGCAATAAGATTAATCGTACAATGCGTATAGTAAATGCCAATTCATTGACAGGGATAACAAATGTTGAAATGGCCACTGCTGAAACAATAATGACCATAATATTCGATGCAAGTGCCGCCTCAGTAACTGCAGACCCTAGAATCAGACCACCAACTGTAGTTGCTGTAGCACTAACGGCTTTAGGTAGTCGGATACTCGCCTCCAATAAAAGTTCCATAAAGAACAACATAAAAAGCACTTCTACAAAGGAAGAAAACGGTACGCCGATCCGACTTCCAGCTACGGTTAATGCCAATTCAGTTCTAAACACTTCCGGTGCAAAGGATGTAATCCCTACATACAATCCTGGTAAGAGTAGGCTAACAAATAATCCAGCATAGCGAAGAATCCTTACAAATAGTGAAATGAATAAGGTGTGATAATTATCCTCCATGGTAGTCATGAAATCGAAAAATACAGCAGGTGCTATCAAAGCTTGGGCATTACCGTCCAAGATAAGGGCGATTTTTCCGCCAGCAATATTATAGACAATACGATCTGGACGTTCTGTCATCAGCATTTGAGGGAACAAGGAAAAACGCTTATCATTTAAGTAATTATTCAATTCAGTGGATGCAGAAATTACTTGTTGATCGAGCTGTTGAAGTTTTTGCTTAATGATTTCTAATGCCTTCGTATTCACGAGCTCTTTATCGTAAATAATTGCAATCTTTTGTTGATTGACTTCTCCTTTTGTAAAATATTCAATGGATAAAGAAGCCTGATGATAGTAGGTACGAATTAAATTTATATTCGTCATTAAATTTTCACTTAGTGCTATATTCGAACCATGAATGGTCGTTTCTACTGAAGTAGTTGAAACCTGATTGTTCGTGGCTAATTGCAAGTCAATTAAATACAAGTCATGTTGAATTACGATAAGTGTATTTCCATTTGTCACTTCTGATACAGCTTGTTCCTTTGACTCAACCTTTTGAAACTGTGGTAAAGCAATTAAATAAGCTTTAAACTGATTTTCGTTAGCCATTTCAAAAAAGGGCTTAATAATCAACTTTTGAAGTGATTCCTGATCTATAAGTGATTTTACATAAAATAGCAAGGCGTGTTTATTATCATAATCTAAGGTCTTTTGTGTTAATTCAGTTGTATTCTTGAATTGCTCCTTAATCCATAAAAGAATCTCCTCTGAAGACATTTTGTACCTCCGATCATGCAAAAATATTTAATAACTTTATTAGGTTATCCAATAATGGCTATACAATTCATTACTCCCAATACAATCTAAATGTAAGCTAATTCCATATAATTCAATATTGGAAGGAACCCCTATAAATAAACGCTAACAGTCTGATTGAGTGTTTTATTGAAAACTATATCTTGAAATGTTTAAATTTTTTGATAATATAAAACATACTGAATCGATTGAAAGGAAAATCACTTCAGGGAGTAAAAAAGAAAAGAAGGTTTTGCATGATGAAGTACTCAGACAGAATAGTAAACACACCACCATCGTTTGTACGAAATATTTTAAAGGTTACGGGGAATCCTGAAGTCATTTCCTTTGCAGGTGGATTACCAAATCCAATTTCATTTCCAATTGATAAATTACAAAACTCAATTCAACATTCAATAGAAGAAAACGGTCCAAAATTATTCCAGTATTCTACGACAGCGGGATACTTACCTTTACGTGAATATATAGCAAATAAATATAATAACGATTTCGGTTATGAGATCGAAGCCGACGACATCATTATTACAACAGGCTCACAAGAAGCACTAATGTTAATTGCACAAGTACTAGTTAATAAGGGTGATGGCATTGTAATGGAAGAGCCGGGGTATTTAGGGGCTATTCAAGCATTTAATCTAACTGAACCCACATTCTATTCAGCAACGTTAGAAGATGACGGATTAAATATAGAAGAACTAGAAAAAGCGCTTCAAAATCCAAACATAAAATTTATTTACACGGTTCCAAACTTCCATAATCCTACAGGTATTACATATTCAAAAGAAAAACGTGATGCGATTTATGAGGTAGTAAAGAAATACGATGTTGCTTTAATTGAAGACGATCCATACGGTGATTTACGTTGGAATGGTGAGAAATTGCCTTATATCGGTGCAGGTCGCCTAGAGAATTCAATTTTACTTGGATCATTTTCTAAAACCGTAACACCTGGTTTCCGTTTAGGGTATATTGTATCAAAAAATAAAGAACTGATTCGTCATATTAATACAGCGAAAGAAGCAGTAGATTTACATACAAACATCTTTGCTCAATACGTAATCCATGACTACTTAGTAAACAACGCATATCAAGAACATGTTGATAAAATTATTAGCCTTTATCGCGAGCAAGCAAGTGCAATGCTTAATGCCATGGAAAAATACTTCCCATCTACAGTCAAGTACACAAAACCAGATGGCGGTATGTTCATTTGGGTTACGTTAGAGGAGGGCATGTCTGCTCTGAAATTATTTGATAAAGCAATGGAAGTGAAGGTTGCCTTTGTACCAGGTGATCCATTCTATACAGATAAAACAAACGTCAATACATTCCGATTAAACTTTACCAATTCAGAACCTGCTGTTATTGAAGAGGGCATTAAACGTTTAGGCAAAATTCTTCACGAAGTGTCTGCTAAAGAGCTTGTCTAATAATACGTCAGTGTATAATGCTGATGGTAGAATAGTTATGAAAAGAAAAGTACGCCAGCAAATTATTGCTTTGCGTGCTTTTTACTTTGTATCGAATGATTCTAATGATAAATTTTTCTTCCAAAGAATAGGGGGAAATAGGACTTTATCTACAACTGGCGTGATTACGGAACAAAAAGGTGAGCCGTAATTCATCGTCTCACCTAAGTTATTTCGTGTTATCTTCTTTTTTTGTTCTACCGGTACTTACGTTTACATGAATTAAATCCTTCGTTAATATAGCAACCCCTGTAACGAGAACCCCTTCGACAAATGACTGAATCATAAAACCATAATAGAACAAACACGACACAACACTAATTCCCATTGCGATCCATGCATGAGTCCATGTAGGAATATGCGGCGTTTGCCGAAGAAGAAATATAATGATATATAAAACAGGAATTAATACGTATGATTTTGGGTCAATAAAGGATGTAAATAAATCGAACTCCATTGTATTGCCTCCATAAGAATAAATATTTATTAATATAATTTATTCAAAGAGAAGCTATAGGAATAGACGAAGGAAATACTCGAAGTGACAAAAGTTTTAATTACATAATTTTTATTTTAATTTTTGATTCAATGTACTAATTCCTATTCCCAAAACTGAAAGACAGTCCTTGATATGCTATATTTAGCTTACGGGAATGATGAAAGGAAGTTTTACGTATGGCAAAAAGTTTAGTATTAGCTGAAAAACCATCAGTAGCGCGTGATATTGCGCGGGTGCTGAATTGTAATAAAAAAGGAAATGGTTATCTTGAGGGCAATCAATATATTGTCACATGGGCACTGGGACATTTAGTAACATTAGCGGACCCAGAAAGCTACGATGTAAAATATAAAACATGGAATTTAGAGGACTTACCAATGTTACCAGATCGTTTGAAACTAACGGTTATTAAACAATCTGGAAAACAATTCAATGCGGTTAAATCCCAATTACTTCGTGGAGATGTTAGTGACATCATCATTGCGACAGATGCCGGACGTGAAGGAGAGTTAGTGGCACGCTGGATTATTGACAAAGCAAAAGTGAAGAAGCCAATTAAACGTCTTTGGATTTCATCTGTAACCGATAAAGCAATTAAAGACGGCTTTAAAAACTTAAAACCAGGAAAAGCGTATGAAAATCTCTATCATTCAGCTGTGGCTCGTTCTGAAGCAGATTGGTATATTGGATTAAATGCAACCCGTGCTCTCACAACGAGATTTAATGCTCAGCTTAATTGCGGACGTGTACAAACACCAACAGTGGCGATTATTGCAGCACGAGAAGATGAAATTAAAAATTTTAAACCTCGCGATTACTATGGCATTGAAGCACAAACAAACCAACAGTTAAAACTAACGTGGATTGATACGAAAACGAACAACACGCGCAGTTTTAATAAAGAGAAAATAGAATCAATTGTAAATCGCCTTGGTAAACAGCAAGCAGTTGTGACGGAGATTGATAAAAAGCATAAAAAGTCTTTTGCCCCTGGCTTGTACGATTTAACTGAGCTTCAACGGGATGCCAATAAACTGTATGGCTATTCTGCAAAAGAAACATTAAACATTATGCAAAAACTTTATGAACAACATAAAGTATTAACGTATCCAAGAACAGACTCACGCTTTATTTCACAAGATATTGTTGCTACGATCCCTGAACGATTAAAAGCGTGTGGTGTAGGCGAATATCGAACACTTGCAAATGAAGTGTTAAAAAAGCCAATTAAAGCGAACAAAGCATTTGTAGATGATCAAAAAGTAAGCGATCACCATGCAATTATCCCAACAGAGGGCTACGTAAATTACTCTGCTTTTAGTGATAAAGAACGTAAAATTTATGATTTAGTCGTTAAGCGCTTTTTAGCTGTTCTTTTCCCACCAGCTGAATATGAGCAATTAACTTTAAAAGCTAAAATTGGGGATGAAACGTTTATTGCAAAAGGGAAAACGATCCTTTCAGCAGGCTGGAAAAAGGTATATGAAAATCGTTTTGATGACGAAGATCGAGATGAAGATGTAAAAGAACAACTTTTACCACAGATTAATCAAGGTGATACGTTGAATATTTCTTTGATTGCTTTAACTGCAGGTCAAACAAAACCACCAACAAGATTTACTGAGGCAACATTATTATCAGCGATGGAGAATCCTACAAAATATTTAGAAGCACAGGATCAAAAGATTGCAGAAACCTTAAAATCAACAGGTGGTCTTGGAACGGTTGCTACACGTGCAGATATTATTGAGAAATTGTTCAATTCATTTTTAATAGAAAAACGTGGTGGAAAAGAGATTTACATTACATCCAAAGGTAAACAACTTCTAGATTTAGTACCTGAGGAGTTAAAATCTCCTGCACTGACTGCAGAGTGGGAAATGAAACTCGAACAAATTGCTAAAGGAAAGTTAAAAAAAGAAGTATTTATCGGGGATATGAAAAACTACACGAAAGAAATCGTGAAAGAAATAAAAGCAAGCGATAAAAAATATAAACATGATAACATTTCAACAAAAAGCTGCCCTGATTGTGGGAAACCGATGTTAGAGGTAAATGGTAAAAAAGGAAAAATGCTAGTTTGCCAAGACCGTGAATGTGGTCATCGAAAAAATGTTTCTCGTACAACCAATGCGAGATGCCCTCAATGCCATAAAAAACTAGAGTTACGAGGAGAAGGAGATGGACAAATATTCACATGTATTTGTGGATATCGTGAGAAATTATCTACTTTCCAAGAACGTCGTAAAAAAGAGTCCGGTGGTAAAGTGGACAAACGCTCTGTTCAAAAATATTTAAAACAACAAGAAAAAGTAGAAGAGCCAATTAACACAGCACTAGCAGATGCACTAAAAGGATTAAAGTTTGACTAAATTTTTTAATTAAATAAAGCAAATCAAAGACGACTGAATAAATTTCAGTCGTTTTTTTATGGATTAAATTACATTAACTGAAAACATAAAACTATTCTGGAACGATTTTCAATTTAGGTGTAGGAATATATTTACAATTCTTACTTACTGTCAATTATTTCTTAATAAATTTACAAAACCTTTACAAAAGTACCGAAGTAAATTTACAAGCCCTTTGTATTCTATAGAAGTCACCAATACAATCTTGGAGGTTTATATATGACACTTATAAAAAAAGCGTTATTGGTACTATCTTTAACATCTTTATTAACAGCATGTAATCAAACTAATGAAAATACTACTGACTCATCAAAAAGTGATAAATATACATTAGCTATTTCAGGATCCACATCAGTTGGTCCCTTAGCTGAAAAACTAGCAGCAAAATATGAAGAACAATCTGAGATTAATATAGAAGTTAATCAAATTGGTTCTTCTGCTGGAATAACAAATGCAACAAGTGGTGTATCGGAGATTGGGATGTCTTCCCGGGATCTAAAGGAAGAAGAAATAGCAAATGGCTTGGATGAGAGTGTCATTGCTTATGATGGGATTGTCGTCGTCACACATCCTAGCAATAAGGTAAAAGACCTTACAATGGAACAAGTGAAACAGATCTTTACTGGTGAAGTGACAAATTGGAAGGAGCTTGGAGGCGATGATTTGGAAATTGTCGTTGTATCCCGCGAGGATGGCTCTGGTTCCCGTGATGCTTTCCAAGAAATCGTAGACTATTCTTCTGGTGAACTAGTTAGAAGTGCGATAGTTGCAAGTGGTAACGGAAATATTAAAACGACTGTTGCAACAAATAAGCATGCAGTAGGATTTATTTCCTTTGAATACATTGATGACTCTATTTCAACTATGAAAATTAACGGAGTCGAAGCGACAGCGGAAAACGTTCTAAATAAAACTTATAAGTTATCCCGTCCATTCTTATTTGTTCATAAAGAAGAGAACCTTAGTGAACAAGGACAACAATTTATTGATTATATTTTAAGCGAAGAAGGACAAATGATTGTATCAGAAGCAGGAGCAATACCTTTAAGATAAACAATCTATGAAACAGATTTTCAATTCTTACATCATATGTTTATGCATTCTAGGAGGAATGAATCATGGTCACCCCACCTATTGAAAAAGCAAATAAGAAGAAGTATATGCTAGAAAAATTATCAGGAAGAGTTTTTCTACTTTGTGCGCTTATATCGGTAATAAGCTTAGTTTTAATTATAGGCTTTGTATTTTATAGAGGGTTCCATCCATTTGTAGCGGAAGGTTACAGCTTTATAGACTTTCTTTTAGGAGTGGATTGGGTACCGAGTGAAGACAAATTCGGCATTTTACCGATGATTATAGCATCTATATATGCTACTGTAGGTGCCTTAATTATTGGGGTTCCAATCGGACTGTTTACAGCTATTTTCTTAGCTGAAATAGCACCGAAACAATTAGCGAGAATTATTTCTCCTGCAGTACAGTTACTGGCAGGGATTCCATCAGTATTATATGGTGTTTTCGGTCTTGCGGTCATCGTGCCATTTTTACAAAATAATTTGGGATTAGCGAAAGGACAAAGTTTAATTGCTGTTATTCTTGTCCTAGCCATTATGATGTTACCTACAGTTGTGACAGTTTCAGAAACAGCGATTAGAGCAGTACCTAAAACTTATCGTGAAGGCTCGTTAGCATTAGGTGTTTCTCAAATTGGGACAATCTTTAAAGTAGTGGTACCGGCAGCTAAATCAGGAATTATGACTGCAATTGTTTTAGGAATGGGTAGAGCAATTGGGGAAACGATGGCTGTTATTTTAGTAGCAGGAAACAGTCTTATTATTCCAACGAGTTTAACAGATAGTATACGCCCGTTAACAACGAACATTGCACTAGAAATGGGATATGCTGCAGGAACACATCAAGGTATGTTATTTGCTACGGGGATTGTATTATTCTCGTTTATCTTAATCTTAAATTTCGTATTAGCAAAGATCAGCTCGAAAGGTGGTAACTAAATTGAGAGAGTTTAAAGATAACATGTTACGTGGACTTCTTTGGTTTTCGGCTTTCTTAACAGTTGCCGTCCTCGTTACGATCGTTGGATATATATTCTATAAAGGAATTGGGTTAATTAGCTTTGATTTTATCTTTGGTGATTATTCTCCAACAGGTGGTGGTGGGATATGGCCAATGATTGTTACAACAATCTATACAATTGTCATCTCATTAGTCATTGCTACACCAATCGGTATTTTGGCCGCAGTATATTTACAAGAGTATGCGAAACAAGGTCGATTAGTTAGAATCATTCGTTTTGCGACAGAAAGTTTAACGGGGATTCCATCGATTATCTATGGTTTATTCGGAGCAGTATTCTTTGTAACGACTTTAAAATTAGGTATGTCTATTATTGCTGCTTCATTGACATTAACAATTATCGTTCTTCCTGTAATTATCCGAACAACGGAAGAATCGTTAAAAACAGTTCCTCGCTCATATCGTGAGGGCTCTTTAGCTCTTGGAAATACTAAGCTTCAAACTTTATATAAAGTAATTCTACCAAGTGCTATGCCTGGTATTTTATCCGGTATCATTCTCTCCATTGGACGTATCGTAGGAGAATCAGCTGCAATCTTTTTAACAGCTGGAACAGTAGCGGCGTTACCAGAAAGTATTTTCTCTTCTGCAAGAACATTAACAGTTCATTCTTATTTAGTTACACAGGAATCTGGTGATATTGAACTTGCTGCTGCAATTGGAATTGTCTTAATTGTGATCATTCTGATATTGAATTTGACGGCAACATATATTTCGAAAAAGTTAAATAAAGCAGACTACTAGAAGAGGAGTATGATTATGACTACAACAATGATGGAACGTAATAATACAGCGAATGAACAACTTAAAACAATGAAGATGGAGCGACTACAGATGATGGAGCAATTAACAGAAACACCAAAAATAAAGGTGAAAGATTTAGACTTGTTTTATGGTGATAATCAGGCACTATATTCTGTATCAATGGATATCCAAGAAAAAGAGGTTACGGCTTTAATTGGTCCATCAGGCTGCGGTAAATCTACCTTTTTACGAACACTAAACCGTATGAATGATTTAATTGATGGTGTAAATATTAACGGTGAAATTATTATTGAAAACGAAAATATCTATCAAACTAATGATGTTATTAAATTAAGAACTAAAGTAGGGATGGTATTCCAAAAACCAAACCTATTCCCAATGAGTATTTATGATAATGTAGCGTATGGTCCTCGAGGGCAGGGAATTAAAAACAAAAAAGAACTAGATAAAATCGTCGAAGAGAGTTTGCGTGGAGCAGCCATATGGGATGAAGTAAAAGACCGCTTAAAAACTTCAGCACTTGGCTTATCTGGTGGTCAACAACAACGTGTTTGTATCGCACGTGCCATTGCTATGAAGCCTGAAATTATTCTAATGGATGAGCCGACTTCAGCATTAGACCCAATATCAACCTTAAAAGTTGAAGAATTAATTTCAGACATGAAAAAAGATTATACGATTGTTATCGTTACTCATAATATGCAACAAGCTGCACGTATTTCAGACAAAACAGCTTTCTTCTTAAATGGGGAAATTGTTGAATATGATGAAACAGATAAAATCTTTTCAGTACCAAACGATCAAAGAACAGAGGATTATATCACTGGTAGATTCGGATAATAGTAACTGAATAAGTTTAATCAGGGTGGTACGTCACCTAATCATAAAAAGAACGTAAATGTGAGTGTGAGCACTTTTAAATCGCAATTGAATTGAAAATGATGAAAAGGCGCCTCAGGTTTAAATGAGCGCCTTTTTTTCGTGGTAATAGAAAGATAGATTCAACCGAATACTTCTCAAAAACTCATAAAGAGTCAATCAAAGTTCATGACAAATACTAACTGCGATTTATGAAAATTGGAAAAATTAAGGGTCAGATTTCTGGCACAAAATTATTATAAGATTTTTATATTGTGGTAAAGTAAAGTTAATGTAATTTTTGTAAATTTAATATAAATTTTATTTCCGTTATGTAAATTTCATTTACATTCTTTGGCGAATTATAAATAATAGTGTCGACAACTTGCGAGAGTGAAGGTGTAAAAATGGATTGGCAATCGATGATATTTCAGTTTCTAGGGGGATTAGGTCTATTTTTATTTGCCATTAAGTATATGGGAGACGGCTTGCAAAAAGCTGCTGGAGATCGTCTTCGAGATATTCTTGATAAATTTACTACAAACCCTTTGATGGGTGTATTAGTAGGGATTGTTGTCACAGTATTAATACAATCTAGTTCTGGGACAACTGTTATTACAATCGGGTTAGTGAGTGCAGGTTTCATGACACTGCGTCAGGCAATTGGTGTCATAATGGGAGCAAATATTGGTACGACGGTTACAGCCTTTATCATTGGATTTGATGTTGGTATTTACTCTTATCCCATTTTGGCTTTAGGTGCGGTACTGTTATTTTTCTTTAAGAAAAGCTCAATTCAAACTATTGGACAAATTTTATTTGGGCTTGCAGGTTTGTTCTTAGGTTTAGAAATGATGGGTAATGGCATGAAACCTTTACATAACTCGGAATCCTTTATTGACTTAACTGTAAGACTTAGTGAACACCCTATATTAGGTGTAATGATAGGAACCGTAATGACAGTAATTGTTCAATCATCTTCTGCAACAGTAGGAATCTTACAGGGCTTATATGCTGAGAGCTTAATTTCATTACATGGGGCAGTACCTATATTATTTGGAGAAAATATTGGTACAACAATCACTGCTTTATTAGCAAGTATAGGGGCATCTGTGGTAGCTCGACGTGCTGCAGCATCACACGTGTTATTTAATGTAGTCGGAACAATAATCTTTATGATTTTACTACCACTATTCACAAATTATGTGGTATGGATCGCAAGTGTATTAAATCTTGAACCAAAAATGCAACTAGCTTTTGCCCATGGAACATTTAACGTAATCAATACTATCATTCAATTGCCGTTTATTGGGTTAATCGCATACGTAGTCACAAAAATTGTGCCTGGAGAAGATGCAACGATTGGATATGCTTCAAAACATTTAGATAAAACATTAATTGATCAATCTGCATCAATTGCTCTTGGACAAGCAAAACAAGAGGTAGTACGTATGGGTGAGTTTGCAGTAAGTGGTCTTCAAGAATCGTTGGACTTCTTATTAACAGGTGAAAGAAAACATGTTGACATAACAATTCAACTTGAAGAAGTAATTAACAATCTAGATCGTGAAATAACAGAGTATTTAGTTGAATTATCGCAAGGTTCTCTTTCTGAGATAGATTCAAAAGTACATTATTCACTCTTGCAAAACATTCGCGATATTGAGCGTATTGGTGACCATTTTGAAAATTTAGTAGAGCTAATACAGTCAAGAGAAGTAAACAGGGTAAAATTTAGTGAAGTAGCAACTCAAGAATTAAACGAAATGTATGAGTTAGTTTTAGATACGGTTAGTTTAGCTGTTCTTGCATTAGATAGACAAAGTAAAGACTTCGCGAGAGAAATCATCAATAACGAATATCGAATCGATGAATTAGAACGTGTACTAAGAAAGCGACATATTTATCGAGTCAATAACGGCGAATGCTCAGGATCAGCAGGCATTTTTTATGTTGATATTATTTCCAACTTAGAGCGTATTGGAGATCATGCGGTTAACATTGCTGAAAGTATATTAGAAGTAAATTCAAATGAATCATTTCAATAAAAGATAGTCATGCAAAATCACTTTGCATGGCTTTTTTTATGTACAAAAATCTAATAGATTGAAAAATCGCAATATTATAATTACTATATATTGTAAATGTGTTGAATGAATGGGGGTTCCATATGCAAATAACTCGTTCCATGAATCGGCTTGATTTTGGTGAGCGTAAACGAATACGTAAAGAAACAGAAGAGGCTTACAACAAAACAAAGCAGTATTCTCTAGCCAATAAAAGCGAAATCTTGAATGCCTTACTAACCTTTATTACTGAAGGAACAGATGGAGGAATTAAGCAAGTAATTGAATCGAAAAAAGACTTAAATCACCCAACTTTGGCTACCCTCACCCAAATTCAAGAAACTAAATTACAAACTGCAAGTGATGAATTTCTAGGTGATGATGGTCTATTCGAATTTAATCGGTTTGAAATGGATGGACAAGAATCGAGACGATTTAATTTAGAAGCTAACCATTCCTCAATTTTTGCACAAACTGATCTTCATATTTATAATGAAGCCATTTCAAAGTATTCTTTTCAAATGGAACTAGCAAACTACGTGCTCGAAATGAATGGGTCACGATATAACTATAGTATATAACTTTAGTTTTTAACTTAACGGGGTGACAATGACAACTAATGCTAAGGCACAATTAATCCTCTTTTTATAAAAAGTCCTAGCGATTTGATAAAAATCTGCTATTATAAGAAATGAAATCGACATGAAATGGAATTTACTGGGGTTGTGATGATAGTGGCAAAACATAAAATACCTAAAACAAATGCTGTTCGTTTATTAGATCAACAAAAAATTGCATACAGCTTAATGGAATATGATACAACTGATCAACAAATAGATGGAGTGTCAGTTGCGAATAAAGTCGGACTCCCGGCTTCTAATGTTTTTAAAACGCTTGTGACGACTGCGGGAACGGGTAAGTATTTTGTTTTTGTCATCCCAGTTGGAGCAGAGATGAATTTAAAAGCAGGTGCGAAAGTAGCAGGAGAAAAGAAAATTGAAATGCTCCATGTAAAGGATTTACTAAGTACGACTGGATATATACGAGGCGGTTGTTCGCCAGTCGGCATGAAAAAGTTATTTCCAACATTTATTGATGAATCAGCCTCTGCACTTGATTACATCGTCGTAAGTGCAGGGAAAATCGGTATGCAAATTAAACTTAATCCGAATGATTTAAACCGCGTAACGAACGGTAAATTCGCACAACTAACAGTTTAGTTTCATAGATGAAGACTAACACTTAGTCAAATCACGGACGAAATGTCTATTAATGAATTAGTAAGGGGATCCATTCCTTTTAACATTTTGAAAGAAGGCTTTGTAATGAGAAAAGAATTAAAATGGCGTTGGCTGTTTTTCGTCGTAGGAATTGCAGTCATGTCATTTGGGGTAGCGATGACGATTAAAGGGAAGGTTGTAGGAACTGCACCTTGGGATGTACTGCATATTGGATTATTTCAAAGACTGGGTTTATCAGTTGGTTCTTGGGGAATTATTCTAGGATTGTGTATTATCCTATCGACATCTTTAATTTTAAAAGAATGGCCAAAGATTACAACATGGATTAATATGTTGCTTTGTGGTTTGTTCATTGACCTATTTAATTGGCTGCTACCAACTACCGATGTACTGATGTATGAAATAGCTTACTTTATATTCGGTGTAATTATTTTAGGTGTCGGTTGTGCTTTATATATTTCACCTAATTTAGGTGCTGGACCTCGTGACACTATTATGATCCTCATTGTTGAAAAGCTTGGGGGTTCGATTCGAATGGCCCGCTTAACGATGGAGTCTGTAGCAGCAATAATAGGATGGTTGCTAGGTGGTCCAGTAGGTATAGGAACAATTATCATTGCCCTATGTTCAGGATATATAATTCAAGCTGCACTACCATATTTCCAAAGATTATTGGAAAAGAAAATTGCTGGACCGGAATACGATAAAATATCTTCAAAACATACAAAACCACTAGCTAAAGAGGCATAACACTCTTTAGCTTTTTTTATTTAAAAAATTCCCAACACAAATTGTTTTATCCTAAATATCGAAAAAGTGGAGAGTATGCTAAAATCTAACTAACTTAAGTGAAAGGGAGATGGGGGACATGTCTAAAATATTAGATACATTTCTTAACGAAAACTTACAAGCGCTTCATGATCAAGGACTTTACAATGAAATCGATGCTGTTGAGGGCGCAAACGGACCGATTATCCAAGTGAATGGCAAAGAACTTATTAACTTATCTTCAAATAACTATTTAGGACTCGCTACAAATGAAGAGTTAAAACGAGTAGCAAAAGAAGCAATCGACAAGTATGGTGTTGGATCCGGGGCAGTTCGTACAATTAATGGTACACTTGACCTCCACGTAAAATTAGAAGAAAAGCTAGCGGAGTTCAAAGGAACAGAAGCAGCGATTTCGTATCAATCTGGCTTCAACTGTAACATGGCCGCAATTTCAGCAGTAATGGATAAAAATGATGCGATCCTTTCTGATCAGTTAAATCATGCCTCTATTATTGATGGATGCCGTTTATCTAAAGCAAAAATTATTGCGTATAATCATTCGGATATGGATGACCTTCGTGCAAAAGCGAAAGAAGCGAAGGAATCCGGTTTATACAATAAAGTCATGGTCATCACTGATGGGGTATTCTCAATGGATGGGGATATTGCAAAACTTCCTGAAATCGTACAAATTGCCAAAGAATTTGACTTGATTACGTATGTGGATGATGCTCATGGTTCAGGTGTTACGGGGAAAGGAAAAGGGACGGTTAAGCATTTTGGACTTGAAAAAGAGGTCGACTTCCAAATCGGGACACTTTCTAAAGCCATTGGGGTAGTTGGTGGATACGTGGCAGGGAAGAAAAACTTAATCGACTGGTTAAAAGTTCGTTCTCGTCCTTTCTTATTCTCAACTGCTAAAACGCCAGCCGATGTTGCAGCCATCATCACAGCATTACAAATGATTATGGATTCAACAGAACTACACGATCAATTATGGGAAAACGGAAACTATTTAAAAGCTGGTCTTAAAAAGCTTGGATTTAATATCGGTAATTCAGAAACACCGATTACTCCATGTATTATTGGAGATGAAAAATTAACGCAAACCTTCTCGAAACGACTTGTGGAAGAAGGGGTTTATGCAAAATCAATCGTCTTCCCAACAGTACCAAAAGGAACTGGCCGTGTTCGTAATATGCCAATCGCCGCACATACAAAAGAAATGTTAGACGAAGCTCTTGCGATTTATGAAAAAGTAGGCCGTGAATTAGGGGTTATAGAGTAGAGGAAATTAAAAAATTCGAACGCGAAATTGATGCGTTCGGATTTTTTTGTTTTAGAAATGTGAGTTATGCCAGTGGTAACACTGTATGTAAAGTAATCGCAGACGCTGGGTAAGTAGATGTTCTTCCGCTTTTATGCTGTTTTAACCAATTAGGCGAATGTGCATATGATAAAACGAAATGTGCTTTAGGTTCCGCCTTAATGTAATTCTACTATTATGAAAAGCACACAATGCTACTCGCGTATTGCTGTTTATTAACATACGGAAGGATGACGACTTGAGTGCAACAATAACAAAGTACTTTGGGCATGCAATGACTGGTCAAGGAATGAAAAATGTTTATCAAGACTTATTAAATGAATCATCAACTGTGTATTTTTTTAAAGGTCCACAAGGGTTTAAACTATCCTCGTTATTACAAGAAATTGGTGATAAGCATTTAGAAAAAGGTTTTGATGTGGAATTTTATTATGATCCTCTTTTTGAAAACACAGTAGAAGCAATCTTCGTTAGGTCTAAAAACACTTTATATCTAGGTGCAACAAATCCTTCAATTGAGCCCACTCTACTCGGCACACGAGACCAAATCATCTCCCTTTATGAATGCTTCAATAAAGAATATATTACTGCAAATGGTGAAAAAATCTCACAACTCGTGAAAGAATCTGAGAAATGGCATAATCAATGCTTTGGATCCCTTTCTTCTGCGCTACGAATTCATGATGATTGGGAAGTAGAAACTCAAAGACATATGGACTGGAAAGGTCTAAATGCACAAATTGGGACGTTCTTAAATGACTTGTTTGGTGCAATGGAATTAAACAAAGAAGGAACACTAACTCATCGCCTTCTAGGTACTTTAACACCAAATGGGGCTCGAGATACCCTACAAGATATTACGAAAAATTTAGAGCGTCGGGTTTTCATTAAGGGCTACCCTGGTACAGGTAAATCTTCATTGATGAAAAAAATTGCAAAAGATGCGTTAGCTCGTGGGTTCGACGTACAAATGGTATGGTGTGGACTTGATTCAAAATCAATCGATATGGTCATCTTACCAGAAATTAAATTCTGTATTTTTGACAGTACTGAGCCCCACGTATACTTCCCAGATGAATCCCGAAAAGGGGATGAAATCTTTGATATCGCTAAACATTGTAAATTAACTGCTGTGGAAGAGAAAAACATAATGGAGATCGTCAGCCAATATCGTAAATCCATGAACAATGCCATTGAATATGCAGGACGCTACGCAAGCGCAATTAAGGAGCTTCGCCAGCTTGTGGATGATGCAATTGTGGAAAACGAGTGGGAAGTCCGCACTGCCTCTTTATTGAATGAAATCTAGGTTTTGATGGACCGTGGTTTTATAGCAAGTGGAGAGGACTTATGAGCACTCAGAGCCTATTATGAGCAAAATTATATTAGTACGATATTAAAAAATCAGCTGAAAGGAATTGAGATCCTTTCAGCTGGTTTCATTAATGAGATTGTTCGAATCTCGACACTTCATTTTGTTAATATCGGCCCAACTTGTGAAGATATCGCCTCATTTTGTGACAAAATCGGCCCAACTTGTGACAATATCACCCCTAAATGTGAACTTATCGCTCTCTTATCATCAACTATCAACTTAAAATCCACTTCCTCAAACTAAATCTTATCTTTCTCCAACTTTTACCCATCTACCTGTTTGGCTAGACTCTCTTACTGCATCGAGGACAAGCATGACTTCATAACCGTCTTCAGCTGGAACAAGAAGCTCGCTATCATTAATCACAGCAGTAATAAAACGCTCTACAATATCCGTAACTTCTACTACACTTTGTGGAAGTAAGTCAGGGTAGTTTACGACCGTTTTCTCTTTCGTGCCAAGTTCAACAGCAACCGCACTTGATTCACCGTATAACGTGATCGTTCCTTTTGTTCCATAGAAAATTGTCATGCGATCACTTTCACCAAGGCTTGTTCTACTAGTAATCAGTGTTCCAGTAATGTTGTTCGTATGTTTTAATATCACGATTCCGTTATCGTCCATCGTTTCACCAGGATTAAACACATTGAACAAATGACCGAACACCTCTGTTATTTCTTCACCAAGAATATAGCGCATTAAATCAATGCGGTGGGAACCTACTTCACCAATCGCATTTTTCCATTCCTCCTCAATTCCTGGCTCTGGTCGTGTTGGGTTACCTAAAAGTGTTCGATAAGTTAAAATATCGCCAATTTCACCGCGTTCAATTAATTCCTTTGCCTTTTGATGTGGGCGATATAGTCGTTGGTTATGAGAAATCATTAATTTATAGCCAGTTTTTTTCGCTGTTTCCACCATGAGCGCCGCTTCCTCTGCCGTTTCTGACATTGGCTTTTCCACAAGTACATGCTTCTGATGTTCTAGCGCCGCAACTGTAATTTCACAATGTGAATCTGGTGGGGTACAGATAATTACCGCATCGACATGTTCATCCTCGTAAATCTCTTGTAAGGATTCGTAAAGCTTGCAATGATATTGTTCGGCTATTGTTTTTGCTTTCTCGATTGTTCGATTATATACACCATAAAGATGAGCATTCTCGCTTTCAACTACACAAGGAATATGTCTAGATAGCGCAATACTACCTGTACCAATTACAACTATATTTAACATGACCACAGCTCCTTCTATCTTTCATATAAAAATGACTAGATTAATCGACTAATATAAAATATACCAATTGAAATACTCTGATTCTATGATTGTTTGTGTACTAAGTCCTAATTACTAAAATCTCTCCTTGTTATTAGTTTAATAATAATTTAATATATTTAGAATAATTACTCTACATTATATTCTAATGAGGTTGACAATTTAGTAATTTAGATATATTCTGATTAATCATATCATATTAGTTGGATTATCGTCGAAAATATCGACCGGTAAGGAGAAGATGTATGCTTGAGTTTCAAAATATTTCAAAAATCTATCAATCTAAAAATAAACAGGTAGTCGGTGTTGATAACGTATCTCTAACTATACATAAAGGTGACATTTTTGGAATTGTTGGATATTCCGGAGCAGGGAAAAGTTCTTTACTTCGTTGCGTTAACTTACTTGAAAGGCCAACAAGTGGGAAAGTACTCATTGATGGAGTTGACTTAACTAAACTTTCTAGTAGTAGACTACGAACTGCTCGATTAAAAATCGGGATGATCTTCCAACATTTTTATCTTATTAGTCAAAAAACAGTAGGGGAAAATGTTGCATTTGCGTTGCGCGCTGCAAAGACGCCAAAAGATAAAATCGAATCACGTGTCAATGAACTGCTTGAAATGGTTGGCTTAACGGATAAAAAAGACGTGTATCCTGGGCAACTTAGTGGTGGTCAAAAACAACGTGTTGGGATTGCAAGAGCACTCGCAAACAATCCATCAATCTTACTTTGTGATGAAGCGACATCCGCACTTGACCCCAAAACGACACTTTCTATTTTGCGGTTGTTGAAAAAGATTAACAAACAACTTGGGATTACGATTGTTTTGATCACACACGAAATGGATGTTGTGAAAGAAATTTGTAATCGAATGGCCATTATGCAAGATGGCCGTGTCATTGAAGAAGGCCATGTTTATGACATATTCGCACAACCGAAAGAACCTTTAACACAAGAATTTATCAATAGTGTGGTTTCTTTTGACATCCCTTCTGAAATTTTAAAGGATGTAAAAGGGCAAATTATCAAAATTCTATTTAAAGGCGAAGTGGCAGGAGAAGGCGTCATCTCTGACACGATGCAACGTTTTGACGTTAAAGGGAACTTCTTACACGGTACGATTGAGTATATTCAAGAGCGACCACTTGGTATTTTCATTATGGAATTAAAAGGTGGACAAGCAGCAGTGAAAGAAGCAATCGGCTACATGGAACAGCGTGGCGCAATCGTGGAGGTGGTAGAAAGTGTTTGATTTCGCTTATTTCGTCAGCATGCTACCAGATATTTGGAAGGCATTTAAAGAAACGTTAACGATGATCGGGATTGCACTGTCAATCTCACTTGTTATTGGTTTACCATTAGGTATTTTGCTATTCGTAACAGATAAAGGATTATTTTGGGAAAATCGACTAATTAAAAATATTTTCGGGTTTGTTGTAAATTTAGTTCGCTCCATTCCTTTCATTATTTTATTAGTTGCGTTGTTCCCACTAACGAAATTAATTGTAGGTTCAACAATTGGTCCTGTTGCAGCGAGTGTTTCATTATCTGTAGCTGCAATTCCGTACTTTGCTCGTCTAGTTGAGTCGTCGTTACGTGAAATTGATAAAGGTGTAATAGAAGCAACGATTGCAGTTGGTGCTACACCTTGGATGCTGATTAAAGATGTTCTTATCCCAGAAGCAAGAACTAGTATTATTCGAGGGGTCACACTAACGGTTATTAGTTTAGTCGCATACTCTGCCATGGCAGGTGTAGTAGGTGGCGGTGGAATTGGGGATTTAGCGATCCGCTTTGGCTATTACCGTTATGACAATACAATTATGGTTTCAACTGTCGCTATTTTAATAATTCTTGTTCAATTAATTCAATTGGCTGGCGAACAGTTCGCAAAATCAATCGACAAACGTTAAAAGGAGAGACAAACATGAAGAAGTATTTATTAGCACTTCTTACACTTGCATTAGCTGTAGTATTAGCTGCATGTGGCGGTAGTGAAAAAGAGACGTCGACTTCAAATGATGAAGGAAGCGCTCCAGAAGCAAAAAAAGAAATCAAATTAGGGGCTACAGCTGGTCCTTACAGTGATATGTTAACAAAAGCAATCATTCCTCAGTTAGAGGAAAAAGGTTATACAGTTGAATTAATTGAATTTGGTGACTACATTCAACCAAACATCGCATTAGACAATGGTGACATTGATGCGAATCTTTTCCAACATACAATTTACTTAGAAACATTTGAACAACAAAATAACATGGACTTAGAACCATTAATTATCGTGCCTACTGCTCCAATGGGCTTCTTCTCTGAGAAGTTTACTTCTGTTGAAGAAATTGCTGACGGTGCAACAGTTGCACTTCCGAATGACCCATCAAATGCGGCACGTGCACTTTCATCTTTACAAGAACAAGGTTTAATTGAATTAGACCCTGAAATCGATCAATTAACTGCATCTGAAAAAGATGTTGTGAAAAATGATAAAAACTTAGTGTTCCAACCTGTTGAAGCTGCATCATTACCACGTCAAATTGAAAGTGTTGATATCGCAGCAGTTCCTGGAAACTTTGCTTTAGCAGCTGGTTTAGATTTAATGGATGCAATGTTCTTAGAAAACATGCCTGATCAATACCGTAATACTGTTGCGGTAAAAGCAGAAAATAAAGATAGCCAACTTGCAAAAGACCTTAAAGAAATCGTTGAATCTGCAAAGTTTGAAGAAGTAATCGATGCAGAATTCGAAGGTTTCGGTAAACCAGAATGGATGGTAAACCGTTAAGCGGTATACTTAACATTGGATGAATAATCAAAACGAATTCACTCAGAGCGTATTACGTTTTAGTGAATTCGTTTTTTTATTTGCTGAAGTGGAGTAGTTACCGGTCATAATTTGGATTGTATAGGACATTTATTTTCCTATAAGACATTTTTTGAGTTTCTACTATGTCGTCACTTTCAGATTTAAGTATTCACCTCTAATTAAAAAAGGGGACACTAGATTTCACATCTAGGTCCCCATATTAAACCTTATTATTTATTCACAGTCGAAGCAGATTTAAATATCCCAAGCTTCTCAATGCGTTGTACAGCTTCTCTTAGTCGCTCTTCACTTACTAATAAACCTACGCGAATATAGCCTTCACCGTATTCACCAAAGCCGTTACCAGCAGCTACAGCTACATCTGCCTGATCTAATAATAAATCGGCGAACTCTTGGCTTGTGTAGCCCTCAGGAACGTTTAGCCATGCAAAGAATGAACCTTTTGGAGCTAAGATGTTCCAACCAATGCGTTTTGCTTCTTCTACAAGGACGTTTCGTCTGCCTTCATAGATAGCACCTTGTTCATCTACACATGTTTGATCCCCATTCAGTGCCTCAATTGCTGCATGTTGAACAGCAGGGAAGATACTGCAGAAGAGATGATCCTGAATTAAGTTAATGGCTGCGATCATGTCTTTATTTCCTACAGCAAAGCCTACACGCCAACCTGCCATATTGTATGTTTTGGATAATGTGTAAAGCTCAATCCCGACTTCCTTCGCTCCTTCAGCTTGCAGGAAGCTCACTGGCTTGTCACCGTCAAATCCAAAGGCACCATAAGCAAAGTCATGTACAACGGCAACTTCATTTTCTTTAGCAAACTGTACTGTGTCGTTGAAAAATTCTAAGTTTGCTGTACCGCCAGTTGGATTGTTCGGATAGTTCAAATACATTAACTTTATGCGTTCTTTCACTTCATCTGATAAATTCTCGTAAACCGGCAAGAAGTTATTTTCCTCAAGAAGTGGCATCGTATCGAAGTTTACATCGCCTAAAACAACACCGGACAAATAATCGGGATAGCCTGGGTCAGGAAGTAGCATATGGTCTCCAGGATTTAAAATTGCCATGGGAAGCTCCACTAAGCCGATTTTCGAACCACCGATAATCGCTACCTCTGTATTTGGGTCAATATCCACGTTGTATTCACGTTTGTAAAAGTCGGCAGCTGCTTCTTTGAACTCTTGTATGCCCTGGAATGGGGAATACTTATGTGTTTGTGGATCCTCTGAAGATTGCTGAAGTGCTCTAATAATATGGGCTGGGGTTGGACGATCTGGATTTCCTTGTCCTAAGTTAATAACATCGCGTCCCTCGGCAATGGCAGCATTGACTTTGTTAACAAGTGCTGCAAAAAATTGTGTAGGGAGTTTCTGTAGCTTATTTGAAAAGTTCATGTTGATTCCTCTTTTTCCAATTTAAGTTTTTCCTCATTCTATCAAGCTAGTTTACCTAGCTATAATTCTATACTTTTGCAATGATTTCAGAATATAATTACAATTAGATATATGTAACAAATAATATTACTTTTACGATTAAATGTCTAGGGGAGTGGTCGGAATGAAAATTGGATGTATTCAATTAAATGTAGGTTTCGGAAAAGTAGAGGAAAACTATGAACGTGCTGAGAGTTTTATCCGCGAAGCTGCAAGTCGTGGGGCAGAACTTATTGTACTTCCGGAAATGTGGAATACGGGTTACGCACTTGAAAAATTAGGTGAATTAGCAGATGAAAACGGAGAACGTACGAAAGCATTTCTAAAGAATTTAGCACGTGAATTAAACATACATATCGTCGGTGGATCGGTTGCTACAAAACAAGGCGATAAATTCTTTAACACGATGTACACATATAATCGTGAAGGTGAGCTTGTCGGAGAATATAGTAAAGCGCATTTATTCCGTTTAATGAATGAAGACCAATATCTCGAAGCAGGCGATGGGATGAATCGTTTTGCATTAGGTGATATTGAAGCAGGTGGAGTGATTTGCTACGACATTCGTTTCCCAGAATGGCTTCGTGCACACGCTTTAGACGGTGCCAAAGTTTTATTTGTTCCCGCACAATGGCCAACACCACGGATTGATCATTGGAAAACTTTATTACAAGCTCGCGCGATTGAAAATCAATGTTTTGTTATTGCAGTTAACCGAATTTCACGCAAAGTTGAAAACTTCAATGGCCAATCAATGATCATTGAACCTTGGGGCGAAGTGCTTTGGACAGGCGCAGAAGACGAAGAACTTGCGATTATTGATGTAGACTTCTCGATAGTGGATGAAGTGCGTGGTCGCATTCCTGTGTATGATGATCGTCGTCCAAATCTTTACGCTAGCGTTGTAAAGGAATAACGTGTCCGTCATTGGGGATTTAATTGTAAATTGAATTTTTAGACTATTTACAAAAAATTTACGCTATCTCATGCAACAAATGAATCATTTCACATACACTAAACACGACCTCTTGGGGCTGTCAGGCAGCTTCGGGAGGTCTTTTTGTTTATGTTTTTTGTGGAGTGAGCCGTAATAACTCCATTATTTATCTGCCTTTTCACAAACTAACATGAGTTTTTAACATCTTTCCACTTCAATATCCAAAAACTTCTATTGCCGTCTCACTTGTCTCATTTTAAAATGAATACAGGAACGTGTGTTCGAATATAATAATACTATGATTTTGGAGGTGTGAGTGATGTACGGAAATGCACTTAACGAATTTGAATCTAACTTGGGCAACGCAAATGATTTTGCGATTTATGAAAATGCACCGAATCGGCCGATTATTTGTATTGATATGCGTTGCTTCTATGCAAGCTGTATGGCAATGCTTGAAAATCTAGACCCGCTACAAGTGCCAATCGCAGTGGTTGGAAACTTTCAAAACAAGGGGAGTATTGTGCTTGCTGCATCGCCGCCGATGAAAAAACAATTTGGTATTAAAACAGGCTCGCGACTATTTGAAATTCCAAAACACCCCGATATTAGGCTGTTTGAACCGAAAATGGAGTTTTTCGTTAAAATGTCGATGGAGATTACGAATTTAATTAATCAGTTTGTCCCAAAAGAAGCGATTCATGTCTATAGCATTGATGAAAGCTTTGTTGATTTATCAGGCACCGAAAAACTTTGGGGACCACCTGAAGTAACAGCAAAATTCATTCAAGAAAGTATTTATCGTCAATTTCAAATTCCAAGTGCAGTCGGGATGGGACCGAATATGCTCATGGCAAAGCTGGCTCTTGATTTAGAGGCGAAAAAAGATGGATTTGCTAGATGGACGTATGATGATGTCCCCAAAAAATTATGGCCCATTGCACCACTATCGGAAATGTGGGGAATTGGCCGTCGCACAGAACGTACATTGAACAATATGGGGATTTTTAAAGTAGGAGACCTTGCTCATGCCGACTTAAAAACATTAGAAGAGCGTTTCGGTATTATGGGCAATCAGCTATATCACCATGCATGGGGGATTGATTTATCGCCTCTTGGTGCACCACTTGCCCAAGGACAGATTAGCTTTGGAAAAGGGCAAGTATTAATGCGTGATTATCGAAGTCGTAGTGAAGTTCTCGCTGTTCTTCTTGAAATGTGTGAAGATGTGGCAAGAAGAGCCAGAGAAGCCTTTCAAGTTGGTCGAACGATTTCATTTGGTTTGAGCTATAGTCGAGACGCATTTGGCGGAGGTTTTCTTCGCTCTCGTACAATCGATGAGCCAACAAATGATACGATGACCATTTATAAAGTATGTAAGCAATTGTTAGATGAGCATTATGCAGAAAGACCTGTTAGACAATTGTCGCTTAGTATCTCAAACTTAGAGTCAGAACGCTCCATGCAGCTAAGTTTATTTGATCATAAAAAATGGAGACGACGAAAACTTGGTGCCACAATGGATTCCTTGCGCACTAAACATGGGTCAACAGCTATATTGCGTGCCGTCTCCTATACAGATGCTGGTACTGCAGTTGCGCGGGCTCAATTAGTAGGCGGTCATAAGAAATAACGATTACGACCTTGTGGGAAAAGACGAGGAAATGACCGTTCTGAAAGACAAGAGGTGATGGTAAATGATTCGAGACCGTGGAAATATTAAATGGAATGCCATGATGCTTCCTGAACATGTCAAAATGCTACGCGAATGGCACGCACAGGATAATTATGTACAAAAACCTGAGCTTGATGAATGGGCATTACAAGAGCTTAGTGACCAATTACAAATTGCTTATGAAAATAAACTAGAAGTGGAACTCAGTGTTTGGGAAGAAAAACATCTTTTTAAAGCAACAGGAGTTATTGCGAAGATAAATGGTTACAATTCAACACTCTATTTTGAAGATGGACGAAAGTTTAATTTACACACAATTTATGGTGTGGCTTTTACAATCTAAATGTTGGAGATTAAGACAACCTAAATTAATGGATTTATAAAAACTAGCCAAGCTTAAGTGAAATGACCTAAGTCTTGGCTTTGCAATGGAAAAAGATGTTTAAACATTATAATGTTTCTTTAAAAAATCTAAAAATAAATTAACATGTCGTAAATTTTCAACATAAGGATTATAGTATAAACTTGTCTCACGATAATAGATAGATTCTCCAAATTCATTCAAGGAAATTTTATATAAGTCTTCTCCTTCTATGCTGATACCGGGTAGCACTGCAATACCAAGATTATATTTCACCATCTCTTTACATGTAGCAGCCATATCTGTTTCAATGCTTGGACGAATAGGTTGTTGGAAATTAGCGCGCCACCATTTATCAATCATATGACTTAATGAAAGATCGGTTTTATAAGTGATAAAGGGTAATTTAGGAATATCCTCTTTTTTAAACGGAGTTTTTGATACGACAAATAATTCTTCCTTACAAAGTGTATATTTTTTTGCATTCAAAGAATAATTTCCACGAATAATTGCTAAGTGTATATCCTCCGCGTTTAGTGCTTCTTTAATTTCACTACTCCATCCCGTTTTTAGTTGTATATAAATTTTTGGGTAAAGTTCTTTAAAATCATTCAAGATTTTTGGAAGGTGATACAACGAGAACAAACCAGAAGCACCTATTGAAATGGTTCCTTGTGTATCTTCAGTTAGGTTCGCTAATTGATCCACTAGTAATCTTTCGTTATGTAATATTTGCACTGCATGTTCATATAAAATTCGGCCTTCCTCCGTAAAATCAATCCCTTTTGATCCTCTGACAATTAATTCTATTTTATATTTTTTTTCTAGCTGTTTAATACGATAGGTAAGCGCAGGTTGTGATATGTATAGATTATTCGCTGTATGAGTAATATTTTTCGTCTTATACAAATCTATTAACAATTGGCAATCATTTAAGTTCATAGAATCAACCTTTCTATTTGAAATAAAAGATTTTTATAGGTAGTGAGGAAAACTATCTATTTTATTTATTAGAATTTATCATATATTCTGAAAAAAGAGCAATATAAAACGCTTTCAATACTTGTTCAAAAAAAGGAGGAGGTCAATGTTAGCTACTTTAGGGTTTACAATGATTATTGTATTTACCTATCTCATCATGAGTAATCGTCTATCACCAATTGTTGCATTAATAACAGTACCTATCATTTTTGCTTTGTTTGGGGGATTTGTTTCGAATCTTGGTGACATGATGTTAGATGGAATGAAGCAAGTATCATCAACGGCTGCATTATTATTATTCGCCATTTTGTATTTTGGCGTAATGATCGATGCGGGTCTATTTGATCCATTTATAAGGCGCCTGTTAACGGTTGTAAATGGAGATCCAGTGAAAATTGCAATGGGAACAGCAGCATTAGCACTAGCTGTTGCATTAGATGGAGATGGTACAACAACGTACATGATTACAGTGTCTGCATTACTACCATTATATTTAAAGATTGGTATGAATCCATTAATATTAGCAACCATAGCAATGTTATCTTTAAGCGTGATGAGTGGCATGACACCTTGGGGAGGACCTGCAACAAGAGCGATTGTAGCAACTGGTGTAGATCCATCTAAATTTTTTGTACCACTAATTCCTCTAATGATTATTGGGGCTATATGGGTGCTGTTAGTAGCTTACTTTTTAGGTAAGAAGGAACGTAATCGAGTAGGGCTTCAGAAGATTTCAATAGATCATGTAATTCATACTGGTGAGAAAGATGTAGTTAAACCAACTCTACTTCGTTGGTGGACAAACTTAGTATTAACAGCCGCTGTAATGGTAGTCCTGGTAAAAGGAATTTGGCCGCCTTCTGTTATTTTTATACTAGGTTTTGCCATTGCGTTAATGATTAACTTCCCAAAAAATAAAGTTCAAAAAGAAATTATCATGAAGCATGCTGGGAATGCATTAATCGTTACGGCACTTGTTTTTGCTGCAGGGGTTTTCACAGGAATCTTATCAGGAACGGGGATGGTAACGGCGATGTCAAATGCCCTTATTTCATTAATTCCCGATTCTTTAGGTTCCCAATTACCATTAATTGTAGCTATTACAAGTATGCCTTTTACATTTGTCATGTCAAATGATGCTTATTATTTTGGTGTACTGCCTGTTTTGGCAGAAACAGCCACATCATTTGGAATAGATCCAATTGAAATAGCGCGGGCGTCTGTACTTGGTCAACCCGTTCATCTCTTAAGCCCATTAGTTGCTTCGACTTTTTTATTAGTCGGGATGATTTCAAAGGAATTAGGTGAATATCAAAAATATGCATTTATTGGGTGCTTCTTAACGTCGATTGTGTTAATTCTAGCTGCAGTCATTACAGGAGCAATTAGTGTTTAACGATAGGGAGGGGATTCAATGCGCACAATTTACCCTATTGCGACAGTAATAATTGTTGCAATGGTAGGTGTAGCAATTTTTCAACTACTTTCCTTTCCCATGCCTTGGATGTTAGGTTCATTATTTGGTGTCCTGATTACGCAACTGTTATGGAAAGTTCCTATGAAATGGCCTGTCATTATGCGAAATATTGGATTGCTTATAGTCGGTACGGCCATTGGACAGCTTTTTACTTTAGATTTTTTAGTTGCAATGAAAGATACACTGTTATTTATGTTATTATTTAACGTCATTTTAAGTGTATTTTGCCTTGCGTTAGCATATGGCCTACAAAAGTGGGCACAGATTCCATTCGCCACAGCATTAACAGCTAGCATTCCTGGTGGTTTATCTCAGCTAGTTGTTTTTGCGGAAGAGCAGGAAGAAATTGATGTTGCAGTTGTAACATTTTTTCACGTCATTCGTGTACTTTTTGTAGTCGGTTTAATTCCGATTATTGTTTCACTAACTGATAAAGTACCAGGGGCAATAGACTCCGGCACCACAAATTTAGTTCATAACATCATCTTAATTTTAATTGGTGCCATTGTTATACCGGTTGGAAAGAAATTTAAATTGCCTGTACCTCATTTTTTAACGCCTGTCATTTTAGGACTTTTATTGAGTCTAATTAAAATAGACATAGAACCTATCAGTAATAATTTATTGCATATAGCACAGCTTTTTATTGGTGCATATATAGGTTTACTTCTACATCCAAAGTCCTTACGGTTACCAATTCGTGTATTAATTGGTGGTATATGTAGCGCCATTTTATTATTAATATTAACTTTCTTTATTGCTAAAGGAATGGTATTAGTCTTTGATATGGATTTTGCTACAAGTTATTTGAGTACGGCTCCAGGTGGAATGGATCAAATGGGACTAATCGCCACAGCCTTACAAGCCGATGCCACACAAGTAACGATTTTTCAGTTATTTCGCATGCTGTTTATTTATATTGTAATTTTACCATTGTTAAAGTGGAAATTGCTCAAGGTATAAAAAGTTTTTATGGCAATAAATAAAAAATGAATATTTTATTTATTCCACAGAGTTTTTTATAGTTATCGTAACAACAGGAAGGGGAAATGATTTATGTCAAAATATGATGTAGTTATTGTAGGTGCGGGGAATGCAGCGTTATGTGCAGCTATTTCTGCAAAAGAACAGGGGAGCTCAGTTCTAGTATTAGAAAAAGGACCAGTAGAAAAACGGGGAGGAAATTCATTCTTTACAGATGGTGCAATACGTGTAGCATACCAAGATTTAGATGCTATTACTAAAGTGATAGATTTAGATCAAGAAACAATTAATAAAATTGAAATGCCAGTGTACTCAGCGCAAGACTTTAATGATGACATTATGCGCGTTTCAAAAAATCAAAGTAAACCAGAACTAATACGTCAATTAGTCACTCAATCGTTCCCAACTATTGAGTGGATGAAATCGCATGGTGTTGAATTCGAGCTCAATTATGCAAACCAATCATTCGAAAAAGAAGGGAAAGTTCATTTCTGGGGCGGCCTGCCAATTAAAACAGTAGATAAAGGGATTGGCTTAATGCGTAGTTTATTTAATCGCTGTGAAGAACTAGGTATTGATGTATGGTATGAAAGTGCGGCAACAAACATTGTAACGGAAAATGAGGCGGTTGCGGCAATTGAAGTTCAAACAAAAGATGGACTGAAAACGGTAAAATGTGAAAGCGTTGTTTTAGCATGTGGAAGTATTGAAGCTAACCAAAAGAAACGTGCTGAGGCTTTAGGAGAAGAGTGGAATGAAGCATTAGTTCGCGGCACGGAATTTAACACAGGTGATGGAATCGAAATGGCCGTAGCAATTGGAGCTCAAACATTCGGCCAAGTAAATGGATGTCATGCGATTGGTACAGATGCAAATGCACCACGCGTTGGAGATTTCCAAAAACCTGGTGATATCTATAAAAAACATTCATACCCTTATAGTGTGATGGTTAATGTGGAAGGGAATCGTTTCGTAGATGAAGGCGCAGATTTCCGTAACTACACATATGCAAAATACGGTAAGGAAGTATTAAAACAGCCGAAAAATATTGCGTATCAAATTTATGATGCAAAAGTTCGTCCAATTTTACGTGCGGAGTATGACTTAGAAGAAGCGACTGTATTTGAAGCAACAACATTAGAGGCGCTTGCAGACCAATTAGATATTAATAAAGAACAATTTTTACAAACAATTGCAGAGTACAATGCAGCAGTACAAGAAGGTGAGTTTAATCCTTCTGAAAAAGATGGAAAAGGTACAAAAGGGATTACACCATCAAAATCCAACTGGGCACAAACAATTAGCGAAGGACCTTTCTACGCTTACCCTGTTACATGCGGAATAACATTCTCATTCTGGGGCTTAGCGACAACTCCAGAAGGTGCTGTATTAAATAAATCAAACGAAATAATTGAAGGTTTATATGCTGCTGGAGAAATGATTGGTGGTATTTTCTATGAAAATTACCCTGGTGGTTCAGGTTTAATGTCTGGTTCAGTATTTGGAAAATTAGCTGGGGCAGCAGCTTCAAGACATGCTCAAAAAGTAAAATAACACTTTTAACTCATGTATTGTTTAAACACAAGGTAATCCCTCTACCTTGTGTTTTTTTATTGAAGATAGGGGAGTGTCTAATAGTAAAAGATGGCCATCCGCCTGGAATGGAAATCATTTTTCAAATGCGAAAATCCACCATTTTGAAATGATGGACAAAATGATGGATTTCCACATATAAGACAGCCTCATGACATCATTAAAAATTTGAACTTAGGTTAAAAAGGTGATATCGATTATTGAAAGAGTAGGGTTTTTACAGTTTCGTTAGCGATATCATTGTGTGATGATTGCTCTAGCTTTTCTAATACATAAAATGTAGAAGGGCTGTATTGAACGGATTCTTGATTTAATAAAATGGATTTCATTGATAAAATGAAACTTATTTTTTCTTGTTCAGTAAGAAACATAATCTCAAAAGATTGTTATATTAATTGGTATTTTATCCTCTTTAGTCGAGCTAATACAAAAATAATAAAACATTAAATAATTAAATATTAGATTTAATTATTGCGAAGTTTTAAGGATTAATCAAAAATAGGAGGGAAAGTGGATGGCTCATTTCAGTCGAGTCATCCACTTTTTTTACATGTCTAGAATACGTTGCATATGATAGATTGAAACCTCAAGGAGCTTTGATGTTAAACAAATTTGAAAATAATATTGTGTTTTATAAATGAACACAGTATAATTAATTTCAATTTAACAGCCGTATATCAACGTTTGTGGCAGTTTTTGTGTATTTTTGAGGAGTACAATTGTTTTTCAACAGAGGAGGGTGCAGAAATGAAAAAAATAATCGTGACGGGGGCATTAGGTCAGATTGGTTCTGAACTGACAGTGATGTTAAGTGAGTTATATGGTCAGGAAAATGTATTAGCAACTGATATAAGAAAAGTGCCAAATACAGTGGGACCTTTTGAAGTGTTAGATGTAATGGACGGTAAACGAATGTATGAATTAGCCAAGAATTTTGGTGCAGATACAATTATTCATATGGCAGCATTACTTTCTGCAACAGCAGAAAAAAATCCACAGTTTGCTTGGAATTTAAATATGGGGGGACTCATGAACGCGTTAGAAGTTGCACGTGAGTTAGACTTACAATTTTTCACTCCAAGTTCAATTGGTGCATTTGGTCCTACAACACCAAAGGACAATACACCGCAGGATACGTTACAAAGACCAACGACTATGTATGGGGTTAATAAAGTAGCAGGGGAGCTACTTTGTGATTATTATTTCACTCGATTTGGAGTCGATACAAGGGGAGTTAGGTTTCCAGGATTAATTTCATATGTAACGCCTCCCGGTGGTGGGACGACTGATTATGCGGTAGAGATCTATTACAAAGCGATAGAGGAAGGACGCTACACCTCTTATATTGCTGAAGGGACATACATGGATATGATGTATATGCCTGATGCATTACAAGCCATCGTTGATTTAATGGAAGCAGATGGTTCAAAGTTGAAACATCGTAATGCATTTAATATTTCGGCAATGAGTTTCGAACCATCTCAAATCGCAAAAGAAATTCAAAAACAAATTCCATCATTCAAAATGGATTATGATGTAGATCCTGTACGTCAAACTATTGCTGATAGTTGGCCAAACGCGATTGATTCATCCGCAGCAGTAGAAGAGTGGGGCTTTAAGACTCAGTTCGATTTAGAAAAGATGACGATTGATATGTTAGATCAATTAAAACGAAAATTGAATAAAAGAGCAATTTCATAAAATACGTTCTGTTAAAGTACTTTGTTGATTTCCGTTACAGCAAGACGCTTATCGAGGGCTAAGCCTGAGCCTCCTCGGCTTGCTTAGGCAAGCCTGTGGGGTCTCGACTTTCTCGCTATTTATGCAGTCAGCTTTGCTCTGTAGCGAAAGGCAAAGCTGACTGCTAAACATGCCGCCTTCACTTCAATCAACAATTGATGTAATTATTAACAGTGAATGATAACAGATTCAATCCGTAATAAAAGGCAAGGGAATAGAAAAATATCCCCTAGCCTTTTTTCGCTTTTTTATTTACTTAACAAGTGCTGTCTTTGAGGCTTTTACAAGTGTTTCAATAGTTGCCCAATCGTTATTCGCTAAGCTATCTACGATTTTACTACCAACAATGACACCGCTACAATATGAACCAAAATTCTTCACTTGTTCAGGTGTTGAAATACCAAAGCCAGCTAAGACAGGGGTATCTGTATAAGTTTGAATCGTTTTAAAATGTTCGGCAAGATCTTTTTGGAATGAAGAGCGAGCCCCTGTAATCCCATTTACCGTTACTGCATAAATAAAGCCTTCACTTGCCTTTGTTAATCGTTCAATACGTTCTGGTGTACTTGTTAATGAAACAAGTTGGACAAGGTCAATCCCTCCATTTTTTAGGGCAGGATGGACAATATCACGTTCTTCAAGAGGCATATCTGGAATAATGACGCCACGGATTCCAGCTTTTTTAGCATCAATAGCAAATTTTTCAGTTCCATATGCAAGAATTGGGTTAAGATAAGTCATTGCTACAAGCGGAACAGTAATTTGTTCGGCAAAGCTTGAAAGTGTTTCGATAACCTTTCGTAAAGTCGTACCTTCTGCTAATGCGCGTTCACCAGCAGCTTGAATCGTAGGACCATCTGCAACAGGATCTGTAAATGGAATCCCAACCTCAATTGCAGTTACACCTAGCTCTTGTAACTTAAGAATCGTTGGTTGTAAGTTTTCTAAACCACCATCGCCCGCCATAATGTAGGGAACAAATGCTTTATCGCCTTGAGCTGTAGTAGCAAGTACTGCTTCTTTTAATTGACTCATCCTAAATCACCTCCAAATGCCTCGTGAAATGTATGCACGTCTTTATCTCCACGACCTGATAAACAAACCACAAGAATCTCATCTTTTGACATTGTTTCTGCTAGCTTAGAAGCATAATAAACTGCATGTGCACTTTCTAACGCAGGGAGAATGCCTTCAGTGCGGCAAAGCAACTTAACACCTTCTAATGCTTCTTCATCTGTTACAGTACCGTATGTTGCGCGGCCGATTTCATGAAGATAGCAGTGTTCTGGTCCAACACCAGGGTAGTCAAGGCCTGCAGAAATAGAATGTGCTTCTTGAACAAAACCGTCTTCATCTTGTAATAAATACATAAAAGCACCGTGTAGGACACCAGTTTGCCCGCCTTGAATTGCCGCAGCGTGTTTACCTGTTTCGATTCCTTTTCCGGCAGCTTCCACACCGATTAAACTGACGTCTGAATCCTCAACAAACGGGTAAAACATTCCAATTGAATTACTTCCGCCACCAACGCAAGCGACAACCGTATTTGGAAGACGATTTTCTAATGCTAAAATCTGTTCTCTTGTTTCATCACCAATCACACGCTGGAAGTCACGAACGATTGTAGGGAATGGGTGAGGGCCCATTGCTGAACCTAAAATGTAATGAGTGTCTTCAATATTTGTTACCCAGTGGCGAAGCGCTTCGTTAACAGCATCTTTTAAAGTGGAAGAGCCAGAATCAACTGAAACTACTTTAGTACCAAGTAACTCCATGCGGAAAACGTTTAACGCTTGTCGTTTGATGTCTTCAGCACCCATATAGACGATACATTCTAAGTCTAGTAATGCACATGCTGTTGCCGTAGCCACACCATGTTGTCCTGCACCGGTTTCAGCTACAATCTTTTTCTTACCCATACGTTTTGCAAGTAATGCCTGACCAAGAGCGTTATTGATTTTATGTGCACCAGTATGATTTAAATCTTCTCGTTTTAAATAGACTTTTGCACCGCCACAGTGTTCTGTTAAACGTTCCGCAAAGTAAAGTGGTGTTTCGCGACCTACATAATTTTTTAAATAATAACGAAGTTCGGTTTGGAAATCCTCGTCGTCTTTATATTGATCATAAGCTTCATCTAGTTCCTTTAAAGCTGTCATTAATGTTTCTGGAACAAATTGACCACCAAATCGGCCAAATCGACCTTTTACAGTTGTTGTCATGTAATTTTCACTCCTTTTTAATTGTTGTTACGCTTTTAATGAAGAATGTTCTTTTTTTGCTGCTAAGATAAATTCTTTAATTAACTTACTGTCTTTCTGTCCATTACTTTCTACACCGCTTGAAACATCAACACCAAAGGGGCAGACTTGCTCGATTGCACGACCCACATTTTCGCTATTTAACCCACCTGCAAGGATGATACGGTCTTTTGAAATCGAAAGCTGCTCTAACAATGACCAGTCAAAGACGTTTCCGCTCCCACCTGAATAGTCAGTTCCAGGTGCATCAAATAAATAATAATCGACATCGTATTTACTTGCTTTTTCAACATCCTCATAGCCACGAATAGAAAACGCCTTAATGGACGGGTAGCCCAATTTTTTAATAAACTCAGCATCTTCTGTACCGTGATATTGAACGTAATCAAGTCCAACTTTTTCTACCGCTTCACGTACTTCCTGTTCTGTTGGATTAACAAAAACTCCAACTCTTTTAACGTGAGGGGGAACTAGTATTGCTAAATCTGCAGCACGTTCAACAGAAATTCTCCTTTTACTAGGGGCGAACATAAAACCAATCCAAGTAGCACCAGATTCTACGGCCGATTGCACATGTATTTCTTCTTTTAAACCACAAATCTTTACATTTACCATTAATTACTTCACGACACTTTCAGTAAGAGGAACTTGGAAGGATCTTAATGTTTCTTCAACTGTTCCGCTTCGCATTAGGGATTCTCCTACTAATACACCACGTGCACCGACACTAGCTACACGAGTTGCATCTTTCGAATTCCAAATACCACTTTCACTAATAAAAGCAATGTCTGGAATAGAGTTAATGCGTTCAGCTAGTTGTTCCGTTTGAGCTAAGTCTACATTAAATGTTTTTAAATCACGGTTATTAACACCGATAATTTTCGGTTGAATGGCTAAAGCGCGTTCAAGTTCTTCGGCATTATGTACTTCAACTAGAACGTCTAACTTTAAATTCGTTGCGTAGTCGTATAGCGATTTTAGATTTTTATCATCCAGTGCTGCGACAATGAGAAGTACAACGGATGCACCTGCTGCTTTTGCATAATCAATTTGAACTGGATCCATTACAAAATCCTTACAAAGAACCGGGATGTCAACTGTATTTGCAACGTTTGCCAAGTCTTCAAAAGAACCTTTAAAGAACTTTTCTTCTGTCAGTACTGAAATACAAATGGCACCTGCATTTTCATATTTTTTTGCTTGTTCTATTGGATCTGCACCTTCAGCGATGAGTCCTTTTGAAGGTGAAGCGCGTTTCATCTCTGAAATAATTTGAAGCGTATTTGTTTTCCGCAATGCATCATATAAAGAAACACGTTTTTTTTGCTGAATATTAAATTTAGGCTCATTCTCATTCATTGAAGGTAGAAGTGTTGCTTTGTGATCTAAGATTTTTTGTAAGATAGTCATAGTGCTGTACGCTCCTTTAAAAGTTCTTGGCTAAATTCAATCACTGCATCAAGCTTTGTTAGTGCGCGGCCTGATAGAATACTTTCTCGTGCGATGTCAACACCGTCTTTAATTGTTTCGGCAATACCATATGCGAAGAAACCTAGCGCTGAATTTAATAACACCGCATCAAAGTATGCACTTTCTTTTCCTTTTAATAATTCTCTTAAAATAACTGCATTTTCCTCTGGTGATCCTCCACGAAGTGCAGACACAGGGGCAGGGGATAAACCAAGATCGTCAAGATTTAATGTGAAAGGTGTAATTTCGCCATTTTCAAGTAGGGCTATTTTATTGCCATTATCAAGAGAAGCTTCATCCATGCCTTGTGTTCCCGAAACGACAACTGCACGTTCACGACCTAAAATACGTAATACGTCTGCGTAATCAGTAACAAGTTCAGGACGATTAATGCCGACAATTTGTGTCGTCAAGTTTACAGGGTTTGTTAATGGACCTACCATATTAAAAATTGTTGTTTTTCCGATCTCTCTACGAATCTCACCTATCCGTTTTAGTTTAGGATGTACGTTCGGCGCATAAAGGAAAGTGATTCCTTCTTGCTTAAGTAAATTGATTGAATCCTGGGTAGTAAATTCAGTATGAATACCTAGAGCCTGTAACACATCTGAACTACCTGAACTACTTGAAATTTTTCGGTTACCATGTTTCGTAACAGATACACCATTTGCCGCAAGGACAATAGCAGATGTTGTACTAATGTTAAAGGTTTTTAATCCATCTCCACCTGTACCGCAGTTATCAATATATTTTCCTTCGGGAACAGGTACAGTTAAGGCATGTGACTTCATAACAGTTGCAAGTGCTGCGATTTCATCAGCCGTTTCACCTTTAGAACTTAAAGCTAGTAAAAAATCTTTAATATCTTCTTTTGGCGTTTCTTCGTTAAATACTAGTTCACATGCATTAACCATTTCTTCAAAGGCCAAATTTTCATTTTGTTTCACTTGATTTGTAAAGAATTGAATATTCATCTCTTTTATCCTCCTAAAAGTTAGTAGAGGTTTAGACAAGTGAGAAAAGTGGAGCGCGTTTGCCGAGCCGCGACAAGCGCTGGAAACTTCCGAGAATCATGCTTGCATGCGTAGGAGGAAGTTGAAGCGACCTCGAGCGGCTAACGTGCGCAACTAGACAAGTGAGAAAAGTGGAGAAGTGGTCAATTTTTAGATAAAAAAAGTCCTCTACAAAAGGGATTACCTTTTGTAGAGGACGATTTGCTACCGCGTTGCCACCTCTATTGAAGTAAGACTAGTTACTTCCACTTGGTGTGTTTAACCAAATAGAGATCAGTTAAAACACTTCCTTATAACGTAGGAAAGACGTCAGCTAACAAACGCCAGCTGCTCTCATAAGACCCATTCACGAAAATGAATGCACTAGTTTCCACCATCCACTAGCTCTCTTTGCCATTCACTTTTCACTACTATTCTTATTCATCAATTTTTCTCAGCTATTCTCATCTAAACTAGGCTCATCTTGCTCAAACGGTGGTTACGCTACCGTAACCTGCTACCGTATCCGAACAATTAATTAACTATGATTGTAAACTTAAACTTTTTCATTGTCAATGTTTTCAGAATATAATTCACCTTTGCTAACTAATCTATGAAGTTGGTGTTATAGATATGTATGTTCCATTTAAATGAAAAACCGAGAACAAAATTTGTTCTCGGCTTATACGTTAAATTAAATCTTTGAAATTTAAACGTTTGTTTAATAGGTGGAAAATTGGTACACCTACAGCTAACACAACGAACTCTCCAACAGCACATGTAAACCATGTCCATAAGAATGGTAATTCAAGTGCAAGGTTTAGTTCAAACGCAATGATAAACATCGTACAAGTAAATAGGAATGAATTGATGATCATGCGTATTATTGTGTTTTTCACAAACTTACAAATCAAAATAAAGATTGTAAGAGTGATAATGGAATGCCCGACCCCAAACACTAAATCGTATAGCCCAAGTGGGGAAAAGAGATTCGCAATAAAAACACCTAATATAACGCCTAGCATGTAGCGTGGGTTAAATGCAACTAAATGGTTAAACATTTCGGATACACGGAATTGAATCTCTGTAAAACCAAATGGTGCTACAAGCATTGTAACGGCGATATAAAGGGCTGCAATAATCCCTGTTGTTGCTAAAAATTTTACCTTCATATTATATGCTCCTTAGTTTTTTTTCGTGGGATGGTTTCGAACCACGGTGAAAGCACACAAGAGATTATATTAACATAGCTATATAGGTATGTCAAAAAGACTAGTTGAACTGGTGGAGAAAAATAATAATATGATGAAATTATTGGGAATAAGAAATAATTCAAAAAAATTCACAGTATTTTCATTTTATTAAAATAACTTTTGTTCACTACAGTTCCTAGCTGTTTAGCGATTTAAAGTGACAAATTAATATTGTAAATGTAATAAAACATAAATCTAGTATTCAGAACATTCTTATTGTTATTGACTACGAGACTTTAGACATGTATTATAGCGGTAAACTCGCACTTTTGTAAGAATAGTTACACAATTCAAAACTATTCGACCGGAGTTGTAGATTCATAGGATTATATGGGGGGAAAAGAATGAAGAATAATATGAAAAAATTATCATTTCTACTATTCGGTTTAGTACTTTTACTAGCTGCATGTAGTGGCGGCGGTTCTGAAACGTCAACTGAAACAGAATCAAATTCAACAGGTGGCGAAGCAACAACTGAGGAATCTAAATCATTTAAAGTTGGGATTACACAAATTGTTGAACACCCATCTTTAGATGCAGCAACTGATGGTTTTAAAGCAGCTCTTGAAGAGTCTGGATTAGATGTAGAGTTTGTAGAAAAGAATGCTCAAAACGATCAAAGTATGAATACAACAATTGCACAAGGCTTAGTAAGTGAAGGAGTAGATCTAATTTTTGCCAACTCAACTCCTTCTGCACAAGCTGCTAAAAGTGCAACAGCAGATATTCCAATCCTATTCACATCTGTAACGGATGCTGTTGGTGCTGAATTAATTGAATCAATGGACGCACCAGGTGGAAATGTTACAGGTACAGTTGATTTACACCCAGATACAATTGCCAATACAGTAGCGTTCTTAAAAGATGAGTTAGGCGCTAAAAAAGTAGGGACAGTTTATAACACTGGTGAGCAAAACTCAGTAGCACAAGTTAAACAAGTGAAAGCATTATTAGAAGAAGCTGGCATTGAGCTAGTAGAAGCTGCTGTTTCAACTTCAGCTGAAGTAAAAACTGCTACAGAATCATTAGTAGGACAAGTAGATTCATTCTACATCATTACAGATAATACAGTTGTATCAGCTCTTGAGTCTGTAATTGATGTTGCAAATTCAAATCAACTTCCAGTAATGGTAGGAGAATTAGATTCTGTTAAACGTGGTGGATTAGGTGCTTATGGTTTTGAGTACTATGATATCGGTTACGAAGCAGGTCAAATGGCTGTCAAAATTTTAAAAGGGGAAGCTACACCTTCTGAAATTCCAGCTGCATATCCAGCGAATTTAAAATTATTAATTAACAAAGCGACTGCAGATACTTTAGGTCTTGAAATAAAAGACTCTTGGAACGCAGAAGTAGCAGAATAAAACAAATCCACAGGTTATGTGACAAAAGCTATTGTACACATATTCAGTAAGCAAACTAGATTAATAAATTAGGAGATGATTCAACATGTTGTTTACAGCATTGTTCGGTTCAGTTGAGCAAGGAATCATCTATGCAATTATGGCACTCGGAGTGTACCTAACATTCCGAGTGTTAGATTTTCCGGATTTAACGGTTGATGGCAGCTTTGTAACAGGTGCAGCTACAGCAGCAATGATGATTGTGTTAGGCTACCACCCGATACTAGCTACTATAACGGCAATTGTTGCTGGATTTATTGCAGGATGTATGACTGGACTTTTACACACCAAGGGAAAAATAAATCCACTTCTTTCAGGGATTTTAATGATGATTGCTTTATATTCAATTAATTTAAGAATTATGGGGTTAACTGCAGAAAATGCAATTGTACGCCCAAACATTCCACTTTTAAATTCTGATACAGTTTTTACACAGTTCCAAAGTTTTTGGGGCAATCTTGGGATCGATACAGCATTAACGGATTTTTTAAAAAATACGTTAGGATTAAAAACAGCACCTTCAACTTGGGGGACTATTATAATAGTGTTAATCATAACGCTAGCAATTAAATTTATTGCAGATTGGTTCTTAAAAACGGAAGTTGGGTTAGCGATTCGTGCAACTGGTGACAATAAACGAATGATTCGAAGCTTCTCTGCGAACACAGATACTTTAATTGTGTTAGGACTCGGACTATCAAATGCCTTAGTTGCATTTTCTGGAGCTTTAATCGCTCAATATTCAAAATTTGCCGATGTTAATATGGGGATTGGGATGATCGTAATCGGTCTGGCATCCGTTATTATCGGTGAAGCAATTTTCGGAACAAAGACGATTTTCCGTACAACATTAGCGGTTGTAGCTGGGGCGATCATTTATCGTATTATTTACGCTGTTGCATTACGTATTGAATGGTTAGATACAGGGGATATGAAATTAATTACGGCGGTCATCGTAATCTTAGCTCTTGTAATACCTCAAGTTTTAGAAAAACAACGTGAAAAGAAACGTAAAGCAAAAAGACGAATTGAACGACAACATGAATTAGCGCAAGGGGGGAATCGCCTTGCTTAAGTTAGAGGGAATCAACAAAATTTTTAACGAAGGTACACCAGATGAAAAAATCGCTTTAGATAATATTAATCTTCATTTAGCGCCTGGTGACTTCGTAACCATTATTGGTAGTAATGGTGCTGGTAAATCAACTATGATGAATATGATTTCAGGTGCATTAACTCCTGACTTCGGAAGCGTAACGATTGCCGATCAAGAAGTTACAAGATTACCAGAGTATAAGCGTTCAAAATATATCGGACGTGTATTCCAAGATCCAATGGCCGGTACAGCACCTACCATGACAATTGAAGAAAATTTAGCGATTGCTTATTCTAGAAATACAAAGCGTGGGTTACGAGGGGGAGTAAGTCGTTCGAGAAAAGACTTCTTTAGAACTTCATTAGAAAAACTGCATTTGAATTTAGAAAATCGCTTAAACGCAAAAGTTGGAATGTTATCTGGAGGTGAACGACAAGCTTTATCTTTACTAATGGCTACGTTCACAAGACCTGCCATTCTATTACTAGATGAACATACGGCAGCGCTAGACCCATCTCGTGCAGAGTTAATTACAAACTTAACGAAACAACTAGTTGAAGAAAACCAACTAACAACGTTAATGGTAACTCACAATATGCAACAAGCAATTGACTTAGGAAATCGCCTCATCATGATGGATAAAGGCCAAATCATTCTATCAATTGATGAAGAGAAGAAACCAAACTTAACCATCCCAGACCTAATGGCCGAATTCGAAAACATTCGAGGAGAAAAAATGAACTCCGACCGAGCGTTGCTAGGCTAACAACATCAAGACTAGAGACCACATTTGAAATCGTGGTCTCTTTTTATTTGGCGTATAGGACAGTTTAAATTAAGAAGGATAACCTCTCCGGCAAACACGAAGTTGGTCACAAAGTCGTTCCCACAAAAACATTTTGCAACGACAAAACTGTAGGAGCTGGAAGGGGTGGTTTAATAGTCTTTCTATAGAAAATGTGAAAGTTTTATTTTGAAAACGAGGGTGATTACGAGTTGATCGTGCCTCTGTTAGTTTTATTAGGAATTTAATAGTTGGAATGAAGATGAAAATAGAATTGTTGGTGTAGTAAATGGTTGCAAAACCAATTTTTATGAATTTGCAATAAAATGATAATGGGTATTAAGATTGGGGGGCAAGGAGGGGGTTTAATGATTGTTTTAGAAAGGAAAAAATCCAGTAAACTAATTGGACTGGAGTCGCTGTTACGTAGACTTCCACAAAGCGAAGTAGAGTATGAATATTTCAATAAAGTATATATTCAATTAAGGACAGGATATGAGGGTGAATTACAGGTCGATAGAGAATGGGTAGAACTTTCATTGTCTAATACATATTATTTATTTCATAACTTCGAAACAGTCAACCCAGCAGGGAACACACATCAAATTGATACATTATTACTCACACCGAATTTTTTATGGCTATTAGAAATAAAAAATATAACAGGTCGAATAGATATTGATCAAACTAAAAATCAATTAATTCGTACAAGTTTAGATGGGAAAATAGAAAGTTTTAAGAACCCAGTAGATCAAATAGAACGACATGTCCATTTCCTAGCGAGAAAAATACATGAATGGAAAATAAATATCCCAGTAGAATATGCAGTTGTTATCGTTAGGGACTCGACGATAATCGGTACTATACCAGCAAATGTTCCAATTTTTCATTTAAGTGGCTTGCAGTCAAAAATCAATCAACTATATAAAAAACACTCGAAAGTAAATGTCAAATCAAATGAATTAGAAATCATTAAGAATGATTTGTTAAACATGTATCACAGAAAAAGTTGGAGCCCTAGTGTGAATGTTAGTAAATTAAGAAAAGGTGTTTTGTGTGAAAAATGTGCATATAAAAATGTAATGAAATTTGTATATGGTAATTTTATATGTCCAATTTGTGGTAATAAAAGTAAAGTCCCATATTATGAAGCATTGTTAGATTATCGGGCATTACATAGTGAGTGGATTTCAAATAGTGACATAAGAGATTACTTAGGTATTGATTCTCGTTATGCGGTTATTAGACTACTAAAAGAATTGAATTTGGAGTTCGAAGGAACTTATCGAAATCGTAAATATAGAATTCCAGAGTTTATTGATGTTTAGAATTTTAGCTCGTATAAGACGTGGGAGTTTTATGGAATAAGTGAAAACGTGCGCAAGTATTGAGGGGAAAGTTGCACGAAATAAGGGAGCACAAATAAAGGCGAGAAGTCGCATCTAAAGAGGTGGAACCCGTACGAACCCCGACGAACCCCGCACGTAAAAGAACCAAAGTCGCACGAAAAGTAAGCCCGCACGTAAAGGTGAAGTAGTCGCACGTAAAGAGGCAGCCCTCGCACGTAACCCGATGAAACTCGCACGAAAAACGAGCCCGCGCACGTAAAGGTGAAGTAGTCGCACGTAAAGAGGCAGCCCTCGCACGTAACCCGATGAAACTCGCACGAAAAACGAGCCCGCGCACGTAAAGGT
>NZ_JAFBDY010000016.1 GCF_016908465.1 Lysinibacillus composti
GTTTAACAATTTGTATTTTTTCTTCTGCTGTAAATCTGGCCATAAAAACACCCCGTAAAAGTTAGATTTGTGTCTAACTTTTACGGGGCAGTTCAAATGACGGGAAGCTTTTTGACATGAATGGGACAAGGTACCTGTCCCCGATGTCCCATTAGTATGCGCGGCCGAACCAAACTGTGTGTTTTGCTTCTTTGCCACAGTTGATGCATGTGTGCTTTTCTGCAGGTGGGTTGAATGGAATGTTACGTGTTGTAAATTTCGTTTCTTCTTTCACGTTTGATTCACAAGCGTCGTCTCCGCACCAGCCAGCAAGTACCCAACCTGGGATTGTTTCATTTTTCTCTGAATCCGCTAAATGTTGGTGTAATTGTTCTAATGAGTCGATATGTGTATGTGAGTTTGCATCACGGAATGCTTTTGCTTTATCGAATAGACGTGTTTGCATGACTTCAAGCTCTTTTTCGATTGCTTCAACGACAGAACCTAATTCTACTGTTTGTTTGTCAGCTTCGTCACGCATCTTTAATAATACTTGGTTGTTTTCAAGGTCACGTGGTCCAAGCTCAATGCGAACTGGTACCCCTTTTAGTTCCCATTCGTTGAATTTATAACCTGGAGATTGATCTGAATCATCTAGACGAACACGGATACCTTTTGCTTTTAATGTCGCGAAGACTTCATCTAATTTCTCCATGATGGCAGGGTTCTTTTTCCAAGGACCAACTGGGATTAACACTACTTGTGTTGGTGCGATTTTTGGTGGTAATACAAGACCTTGCTCATCACCATGAACCATGATCACAGAACCGATTAAACGAGTTGATGTACCCCATGAAGTTGTGTGAACATGTGTGTGTTTGTTTTCTTTCGTTAAATATTTAATGTCAAATGCTTCAGCAAATTTTGTACCTAAGTAATGAGAAGTACCAGCTTGAACTGCTTTTCCGTCTTTCATCATTGCTTCGATTGAATACGTATCGACAGCACCTGCGAAACGTTCAGATGGTGTTTTTTGACCATCATAAACTGGAATTGCTAGGAATCCTTCTACTACTTCTTTGTAGATGTTTAACATCTGCATTGTTTCTTTACGCGCATCTTCTTCATCGACGTGAGCAGTGTGTCCTTCTTGCCATAAGAATTCAGATGTACGAATGAATGGAAGAGTTTTCTTTTCCCAACGGAATACGTTTGCCCATTGGTTGATTAACAACGGAAGGTCGCGGTAGCTTTTAATCCAATCTGAATAAAGGTGACCAATCATTGTTTCTGAAGTTGGACGTAATGCAAGGCGTTCTTCTAATTTTTCCCCTGCTGCTTCAGTTACCCATGGAAGTTCCGGAGAGAATCCTTCGATATGATCTTTTTCTTTTTGGAAGAAAGACTCTGGAATTAACATTGGGAAGTAGGCGTTACGGTGACCTGTTTCTTTAAAACGACGGTCCATTTCTCCTTGAATATGTTCCCAAATTTCGTAGCCATCTGGTTTGAAGGCGATACAACCACGAACTGGTGTGTAGTCCATTAAATCTGCTTTTTGAATTGTGTCAATGTACCATTTTGAAAAATCATTTGTTTGTTGTGACATGGTTTGTTCCTCCTCAATAATTTGCCTCGTGTATTGTTTGTGCGTTACAACGATAAAAAATGGCCATATAAAAAGCGTAAAAGCATCCTCATGTAAGGACGTCTTTACGCTGAATCGACGTGGTACCACCTTAGTTTGGCTTCCACCTGAATTGTGAAATGCCCTCTAAACGTTTTGTAACGAAAACGACTCGGTTAATTTTGTTAACATCTCCGTGATAGGTTTCAATAAGAAGCGGTGATATAGCTCTCAGCAAATGCTATACTTTCTGTTTCACAATTCTTATTTACTTGGTCACTTCATAGATTGTCTATTTCTACTATAATGTATCAAATTCCCGTAAAAAATACAATTCTTACCGAAAAAATTTCTAAAATATTCTTCGATGTGCTGATCTAGGAAGTTACACATAATCAATCAACCATCTTTTACCATCCACTCAAGGGACCCAAAAACAGCTTTCACTTCTTTTTCAAGTGTTTCGATTAGCTGACACTCTTTTTTTCGCGGAGACAATTCCTGGACGATACTGCTGTAGTACCAATGCTGCTCCTCTCTTCCTCGTTTAAATCGATCCCAAACCGATTCTCCCGATTGTTTAAGATCTTCCCGGATTGATTGTAAGTTATGAACTTTATCCGCTGTAATGACATGGATTTCATCAATGGATGCGTGTTGTAATGAATGAATGGTGTGACGTTTTCGCTCTTTCCAAGGTAATGTTTTATCGGGTTCGGATGCAGCTTCGACTAGACGTGTGACTTGTTCACCAAACATTTCGAGTAACTGCTCTTTCGTCACATCTGTATCTTCTAACGTGTCGTGTAAAATTCCAGCAGCAATCACTTCTTCGGAACATCTTGTCTGTTGCAACATCATTCCCACCGCAAAAGGATGTGTAATATAAGGGATATTCGTTCCTTTACGCATTTGTCCCGCGTGAGCGACCGCTGCTAAATTAATGGCTTTTTGTACAATATTCATATTTGCCTCCCGTTTAGAATAATTGGCCTTTATCACATGACCAGTCTTTTGCATGCTTCAATGTAATGTCTATAAAACTTGCTAGTGCAGGCGAAACCCATTTATTTTTGTGATAAATAACTTGGGAGTAGATTTGTTTTAATCCCGCTTCACAAGGAATACTTTTCAACTTCCCTTCCTCGACTTCATTTTGTACGGTCATTAAAGGTAAGTAAGAAATTCCAAGTCCACTCATAACGGAACGCTTGATAGCCTCAATACTCCAAAGTTCCATGATGTTAGAAGGTACAATCCCTTTCTCGCGTAGGTATTCTTCAAATACTCTTCGGTAACTGGCTTCTTTCTCGTTCGTAATGAAACACTCACTAAGCTTCTGATTTTCGACACAGTCAGTTAAACTGCGGATGGAACAGTCAGGACTTCCAACGAGAACAATTGATTCATTTAATAACGGGTGGATGACTAAATCTGAATCCTCAAACTTTGGCAACATGACAAAGGCAATATCTGCATTTCCATCTAGGATTGCCTTTTTGTTAGCTCCACAAGTCGCATTACTTAAACGAATGCTGACATGGGGAAATTTTTTTCGATATTCTCTTAAGATTGGTTCTAAACGATATACAGTAAGAGATTCAGGAGCCGCAATCTTTAGTGTCCCTCTTATATCTTCTTCCTCATTCGTAAGGCTTTCGATTTTTCGATAAGTATCCAAAATTTCTTTTGTATAGGGTAACAGTTTCTTGCCGATCTCCGTCAGTCTTACTTTACGCCCCATCCGATCAAATAAAGGGGAGCCGAGATGCTCTTCAAGTGTCTGAATATGAGAGGTCACGGTGGATTGAGTGTAACCTAAATGTTCAGCCGCTTGGGTGAAACTTCCCGTTTCAATCACCTTGTTAAACGTAATAAAATGGCGTATTTCCATCCCTTCACCCCACCTTTAACATTGTCTTTTTTTTCAATCGTATCAGAAAAATCAATGGATCACTTCATAAACTTCAATTTTACACATGGGTTGTGACTCGTTAAAATGAAAGAATCATAGAGTGAGAGACGGTTTCTCATATGCGTGTTGAGAATGGGACGAGGGACCTGTCCCCCTGTCCCGGAGGAGGTTTTGCTTTGAAGCGTATTCACTATAGTTGGTTTGTTTTGACGGTCACCTTTTTTTCTATTATTGTCGTCGGCATTGTGGTGGCATCATCTGGGGTGTTTTTAACTCCGTTTGAAAATGAGTTTGGCTGGAGTCGCCCTACCATTTCCCTTGCTTTTGGTATATGTATGTTTTTCTTTGGAGTTTCAGGTCCTTTTATGGCCGCTTTACTAGAAGTATTAGGGCTAAGGAAAATGATGTTAACTTCAATGGCCACTCTGTTAATAGGTCTTTTATTCACCTTCTTGATGAGTCAGTCTTGGCATTTGATCCTTATTTGGGGAATGATTATTGGGTTAGGTTCAAGTGTTTTCTTAACTGTATTAAGTCCGTATGTGGCAAATCATTGGTTTAAGGAAAAAAGGGGTCTCGCAACGGGAATATTAACGGCGAGTACGGCAATGGGACAGTTAATTTTACTTCCCGTTTTAGCAATGGTCATTGAAAATTACTCATGGCGATGGGCAATTGGGTTAATCATCACGCTGGGTATCGTGATGTTCATCATGATCTTTTTATTTATGAAAAACTCTCCAAAGGATATGGGAATTCTTCCATATGGTCAAAAGGAAGAATTAGATGAAAAGAACGTAACACAAAAAGGAAATCCAATCATTATTGCTTTCAAAGGATTATTTAGTGCTTTAAAGGCAAAGGAATTTTGGTTATTGGCAGGAAGTTTCTTTATTTGTGGCCTTTCCACGAGTGGGTTGATTGGGACACATTTTATTTCTTATTGTATTAGCTTTGGAATTCCTCTCGTTACGGCTGCTTCTTTACTATCATTTATGGGCGTTTTTAATATGGTTGGAACGACTTTATCTGGCTTTCTATCGGACCGTTTTGATAATCGTTGGCTGTTATTTTGGTATTACTTGTTTAGAGGTGCTTCCCTTGTGCTCCTTCCCTTTGCATTAATGAGCGGGAATATCACATGGATTATTGTGTTTACTGTGTTTTATGGTTTAGATTGGGTGGCGACCGTACCTCCAACGATTAACCTCTCAAGACAAATCTTTGGGCTTCAGAAAAGTGCGATTATATATGGTTGGATTTATGCCGCTCACCAAGCAGGAGCTGCAGTTGCAGCATACGGCGGAGGGTTAGTCTATAAGTATTTTAATAATTACACATGGGCATTTACGATGGCTGGCGTGTTCTGTGTGTTGGCGAGTCTGTTTGTCATTGTTGTAAAAAAACAATCGACCGCGCAATTAACGAAAGAAGAACTTGTGAAAAGTTAGTCATGTAGATTGTTGAGGTGGACGGAGTGGATTCTTCGATACGTACCACTCCCCACTTCATCCCATATTTTTAACTTAGAAGAACTTATTTATAGTTGGCTATTTTAAATAACCTAAGACCCAAAAATAATAAAATAACCGTATAAATAGTTAAACCTGCGATCATTAGTATTGCTTCCCCGGTTAAACTAATCAGTGCATAACCACTATGACTGTTAGTATGTTCTTCTTCTGCTTTGTAAGTGAACCATATAATAATAGAAATAAAACCATATAATAGTATGAGAGTTGACCACTTTACATAACCTAATAATTTGTTATTCGAAGATACTAAATTCACAAATAAAAACAGTCCCCCATATACAAGCATTATGATGATTATTTCGGAAATCCCCATTTTATCCCTCATATTCCACTAGAAATTATTACTATTTATGACTATAATAAAATAATAAAGGTTTCCAGAATATAGGAACATTCCTATTTCTTACATAAAAGTGAACACATATAATATGAGAAGTTTTAATTTCTTATGTTAGAAGCACAACATGTGTTAAAAGGCTACCTCAAAATGACTTAAAAATGGGCATAAGATGACACTTCTTTGTCAAAATCCAAATAATACGTTAACTACAAATCGCTTTATGTTAACATATTATAAAGTCTAATATATTTAGTTGTTATTGAACATTTAGTCAGCGGGGCACTTCACATTTTTAATTCCTACTAAAAACATAATTTTTATCACCTTTAATCAGTACATATTATTTCTCATCGAAAGGATCGTGCATGATGTATTTCAAAAAAGAACCGAAACAAATGACACCACAAGAATTATTAGAAACATTTACTCGTTTGTCGCAATTACCTTCTCGAATACGGACAGAGGAAGAAGAAGAATATCTCTTCGTTATACGAAAAGAAATCATAAAACGGATGGAATAAAGTAAAGGAAGGATGTTGGAACATGAGTGTACGCAAAAGATTTGACTTAGAACTTGAAGCTCTTCAAAAGGAATTTTTAGTGTAAGCCGAAAAAAGCATCAATACTTTAGAGAAATCATTTACCGTTTTTACAAATAAGGACACGAACACTGCGGAACAAATTATTGAGGAAGACGTGAATATTAATCAACTTGAGGAGTCAATAAATGACCAAGTGATTTTACTTTTAACAAAACAACAACCGATTGTTGGAACTGACTTACGAAGATTAATCGTTCTATTAAAAGCAGCCGCAGATATGGAACGTGTGGGAGATTACGCAGTTAAAATTGCCAAAACAACCATTCGTATTGGCAAAGACCGTTTCGTTACTTCCATTGAATTGATGGAAGATATGTGCTATAAAACTTCGCAAATGTTACGTCATATTGTGCAAGCATTTATTGATGAAAATACAACAAAAGCAAAAGAAATTGCAGAACTGGATAATCATATTGATGAAATGTACAGAAATATTATTAAACATTTGATGTCATTGAGCAACGTGAAACCCGAATATGTTCCGCAAATTACGTATTTATCATTTGTGTGCCGCTCTATTGAGAGATGTGCAGATCATGCTACAAATATAGCGGAATATCTTTTCTATCTTAAAAAGGGCCTTCGTTTAGATTTAAATAATTAACTTTTTAAGTAAGACTAATTAAATGAAAAAGTCACTAAGGCTGTTCACTTAAGAGGAATAAGGAGTTTCCAATATTCCTTGCCTTACGAAAAGCCTTTTAATCGTGCGGTCAGACTCCGATTATTCTTGTAACTAAAGGTTCCCACCCAATCATTTCAAGATACCCCTACATATTGTACTCCAAGTAATCACCTACTATTTTGGAGGGATTCATATGCATAGGGATTTTCCGTTTGGCAACGATACTTCTGCTAAAAACATGGTCTTGCTTGATATGAAACAAAGCGATGTGACGGGTGACGGAATAATTGACAATATTTATTTAATCGGCAGTAAAACCAATGTAGCCCAATTCTATATCGATCATATTACACTGCTTATTCAAGATGGACGGACCAATCATATTTCAACAGTAACCTTTCAATATAATGGTGGATACAATGCGCGGCTTTTCCTCGGAGATTTTTCCAAGGATCACGTTTTGGATATTTTGGTAAGTATCGATTCTGGAGGAAGTGGAGGCTACGGTTATTACTATATTTATTCCTTCAAGGATCACATCTTGCGTCAACTGTTCGATGTCGAACAATATAATCAAGAGTATTTATTCGAAGTGAATTATGAGGATTTTTATAAAGTGAGTGTAAAAAGTGCTTCGCTTAATATCCTATTCACCATTGATCTTAGCAATAAAGGGCAAGAGTATTTATCACAGTTCTACGATGAAAATGGCAAACTAAAACACCCGGTTCAAGGTGGGGCTCTTGCTTTAGGTATTTTATACCCTGTCGTTACAACGAATAAAGAATTGAGTTATGACTTACTTGCTTTTCAACGAATCATAGGTCCAACGAATTCAGATACATTAGGATCTATTGAAAATCACTTAACATGGAATGGTACCCAATTCATCTCATCCATATTGAATATCTCTTTACCTGGGTCAAAGTTAAAGCCGCTTGATTAGAAAAATTGTCGACTATGTCGGGAGTTTAATTTCAGGATGGATATTTACGATTGATGTTGTGATTCATTTTACACATCTAGAAGCTTTAGCTATACTTGTATCTCTAGAAATGCGTATCAGCGATTTTCATTTCATCTCCCCCTCTTTCTTAGATAGGACTCATATTGAAAAAAAGTGGTTGTTCATAATCTCCCCTAATGGTTTATTAAAATTAACCAAGCTCCTTTAAGGAGACGCTTTCCTTATTTAAGGATTACACCCATTTCTTCGATAAAAAATGTTACTCAGGTATTGTTCTAAAAATAGGTTGTTACTAGATTTATTAATTTTCTAATATTAGAATTCTGTGTCGAAGTTATGTTAAACTTACAAAGTTATTTTGATCAATATACACAGTTTAAATGAGGGGAAGCTATGATGAATCAATTGTCAAATAGATGGTTTGATAACCCTAGCTATTTTCGCTATGGGTTTTTTCTTCTTTTAATTTTTAGTGTGATCTTAAATTGTATCATTCCTAATGGTGACGATCATTTTTATATATTGTATATTTTTTGCGTTATATTTCTTGGCATCGGTTTCTATAATAAACCGGCATGGTTCTTAATCTTTCTTACCGTTTTGGTCGTATCATTCCGGTATTTATTAATTCTCGATGAAGAACTGAATGTCGTAGTGTTTTGTATTCATTTATGTACGTATTTTTTAATCACGCTAATATCATCTCGGTTAATGAGGCTTGTGCAAAAAGTGAAAGCTGATAATTTGGAATTAACTACAGCACTTGCTAACGCCTTGGATTCCAGAGACACTTATACTTTGCACCACTCTGAAAATGTTGCAAAGTACGCTGTTCAAATAGCTGAGAAGATGAAGTTGTCTAAAGAAAGTTGTGCCATTATCCGCAAAGGTGCATTATTGCATGACATTGGGAAGATTGGAATCCCCGAACATATCTTGTTAAAGAATGATAAATTATTGCACCATGAATATGAAATCATTAAAAGTCACCCTTCTGTTGGCTATAACATCATTAAGCATGTTACAGATTTTCATAAAAATGGGGTTTTAGATATTGTATTGTACCACCATGAAAGATTTGACGGGACAGGCTACCCTAAAGGAATAGCAGGCCATCAAATTCCTTTGTTCGCTCGAATAGTTGCTGTTGCCGATGCGTTTGATGCCATGACGTCAAAACGCGTCTATCGTGATGAACTTAATTTAACATACACGCTCAATGAGATTCGGAAAAATAAAGGAACACAATTCGACCCTGAAATTGTTGATGTTTTTTTAAGTCTTTTTGAGGACAAAAAATAATGTAGATAGAGGCTATGACAAAGCCCGAAAACACCAGTTACTCTCATTTTGGAGAAAACTGGTGTTTTTTTGCTGTGAATGATGATTCTGATGTGGTGTTCGGTGAGAGTGGAGTATGGTGCCTTATGTGCTTGGGTCCTGGGCGAGACTTGTGGCCGTGCGCGTACTTGGTCATTGGGTAGAGACTTGTGACCGTGGGTGTTCTTGGTTTATGGGGCATGACTTGTGACCGTGGGTGTTCTTGGTCATTGGGGCGAGACTTGCGGACGTGGAGTTATCGCCCCCTACCTTAAGGGAACTTTCTTCCGTTATTGAAAAATGTGGCGGCTTTTGAGGATGAAATAAGAGAGTACTATTCCGTTAAGTGCTCTAAATCATGCTGAATTCGAAGATTTTCCTATGATAAGGGAAAAAGTTTCCGCTATTTTTCGAAAATTATGGATTTTTTGAAACATAAGGGAATTTTCTTCCGTTATTGTAAAAAGTGGAGACTTTTGAAGCAGAAATAAGGGAAAGATATTCCGTTAATTGCTCTAAATCAGGCGAAATTTGAAGATTTTCCTATGATAAGGGAAAAAGTTTCCGCTATTTTTCGAAAATTATGGTTTTTTTGAATCTTAAGGGAATTTTCTTCCGTTATTGAATAAAGCGGAGGCTCAGAACAGATTTAAGCGGAGAAAATCCGATTAACCTTTTATCAGAAACCTGTTAAAAGTGGTTTCCCTTAAAAATCTAGCCTCTTAATTATTCAAGTATCTTGTTTCTAAAGATTATTCAAGCAAGCGTTCCTTGATATCCCATCATTAAAGCTTGTCCTGCTTGTTCTCATTAATCTCTATAGGAACACGTGCTTACAAATTAGGTTTAATATATTCCCCTGTAGATGTATCAAAGCCTGCTGCTGTCATTTCTGTCTGGTCACTATTCCAACCAATCACTAATAATAGGTTTATATTTCGCTCCGTGTCTTTTTTTAGCATAAAATTATAACCCTTCGCCCAGTCTTTTCCAGGATAAATATTCCCCATCTTTAGTGCTTTTTTAAGTAACTCAGGTGAATCATACTTAATATCCTCCAATTGAATAAACTCTTTTTGGGGATAAGGAGATGTACCCTCTCCTGTTAAGTCATTTGCTTGATCAATTTTCCCTTCATGAATCGTTACTAAATAAAACTTATTCGTATCAGGTACGCCAAATGAAATATTCCAATATTTCCTTTTTCCATTACTTCCAATTGACTTCCCTGGCTTATCTAAGTCGATACTGATTGCATCTAACAATTCCGCATGTTCATTCCATTCCAAAGCAGATGGATAGGCTAACTCAATTGCTTGTTTTATTGATAGTTGCTGCTCTTCAACGGTTTCTAATGCATCATCTGTTAATTGCAAAGTCCGAGCCGAACCTTTCTCCGTCATGCTAATTGAAATAAACATTAATAAAACAATAAAAACTAATTTTTTCATTTTTTATGAGTCCCTTTTAAGCTGTATTCTTTCCCAGTTCTGTGTTTTTAAGCTCCTCTAGTGATAAAATCGAAATATCATTAAGATAAAGGAGTAAGAACTGAATGGGAGAATTAGATTGGAAATATAATGCACATGGGCGTAAATTTATCGCTTCTTTTAGCGGAGGCAAGGATAGTACGTTAGCTCTTTTTAAAGCAATGAAGGATGGAGAAGCTGTAGGACTCATCGCGATGATGGAAGAAGAAGGAAATCGGTCGAGATCTCATGGAATGCCCCCGGAACTCATTTATGCACAAGCAAGTTCTATCGGTGTACCTCTATGTACAGCTGCTGCAAGTTGGGAAGATTATGAAAAAGTATTTATTGGTCTATTAGAAAAGGCTAAAAATCAAGGAGCAGAAGTGTTAGTCACTGGAGATCTAGATATGCCTGCTGATGGTTGCTGGCATGAAAAGGTTACAAACTATGCTGGATTAAAGCTTGCGATGCCTCTATGGGAAATGGACCATCGTACAGCTGTTGAAGAATTCATCGATTTAGGATTTGTCACGATGATGGTGACGGTTAATTTATCTCTTGGAATGCGTGAGGAAGATTTAGGTAGAACATTAACTCATGAATATGTGAAAGAGCTTGAAGCCCGTGGTATTGACCCGTGCGGAGAAGGTGGAGAATTCCATACGACAGTAATCGACGGACCCATCTTTAAACATCCTATTCCAGTTCGCAAATGTGAAATCGTCAGAGATGGAGAATATGCTTTTTTACCTTTGGAGTTAGATTAGTAACTTACTAAAGCTTTATAAAAAAAGATTCTGAGTCATTAAAAGATTATTCTAATAAAGAATCTAAATTAAGTGTCTGGTGAGAGCGGTCTGAGCACACAAGCCGCAAAGCCATGTTGAAACATGTCTTTTCGACTTTTCTATGAGGCCAACACGATGTTGGTCATGGGGGCAATGCCACAGGACGTGGCGTTTTTGCCCCCGGCTTTGTGTAAGGACCGCTCACATATAATGTATTCTTCTCAACGTACTGGAAACTTTGCGCGGCTTACAGTGGTAGGCCGCGGTTTCTGGAGAATGGCTAACACTTATTAATCTCAAATATTAATGAATCAGGACTTATTAAAGATAATAGTGGATTTTCTTAAAAATTCTACTTATAGAAAGTTGACAATTATGGAGCCTCTTTTTATCTATTAGGTGTTGCATTCTTTATTTGTGTATTCCCATTCATTCGTCAAAAGTCCATATATTACGTGATCCACATAATGATCATATAACCACTCTGCTTGCCTTATGATCCCTTCCTCTTTGAATCCAAACTTTTCGGGAAGTGCTCTGCTTTTTTTATTTTCAATTGCGACTCTCACTTCAATTCGATTAAGTTTTAGGTCATTAAATCCGTAATCAATTAGCGCTTTGAATGCTTTTGACATGATTCCTTTACCTTGAAACTTTTCCCCTATCCAATAACCCACAATCCCCATTTTGTTAGCCTTGTGAATCTCATTAAATCCAATGGTTCCAGCAATTTTATCGTTGTATAGGATGGCAAACGATTGTGGATAACCTCCATTTTCTACTAGCTCTTTACATCTTGATAAAATATGTTGCGCAGTATCTTCTACACTTTTTGTATGGTCGAGCCAACCAAGCCACTCTTTTAAATAGGTTTTTGATCCAATAGTTAAATTGTAAAATTCTTCTGCGTCATCTAAATTGAACAACCTCAAAGAAACTTCATCATCAATCTTGTGTACCAACATTCATCTACACCTCTTTCATTTATTTCATATAATGCTAGAACTTAGTAGTACTAGTAACGGATCAAAAATAAGCTAGAATATTTAAAAGAGTTATTGCACCTACTGGTAACCCGGTTAAAATCAATATTGTGATAAAAAAACTACTTTCAAGAGCATTTCTATATCGTTTTCTATATGAAAATGTGATCAAACAAATGCCCATATAAAGAACGATCAAAATCATAAACAAAAGTTCAGTCGAAAGCATAGTTAACATTTCATTATTAAAAATCAAACTTGAAAAAGATAAGTATATAAACATTAGTAATCCGCCAATGATTAATGCTAAATGTTGTTTTCTGTTCATTTAACATCTCCTTTAATCGCTCATGTGAGGCAGCTTGCAAGGATTTTTACTCCTTTTTCAATTTCCTCACTCGACAATCCTCCAAATCCTAACATGATGTAGGAATTGCTTTCGGAGGTTGGCCGAAGCCAAAATCTTTCCGGTGAATAAACTTTGACTCCTTTTTGAAGTGCCTTTTCAATCAGCTCGTTGTTGGATTTGTTGTGTAGTTTTAATAAAATATGTAATCCTGACTTTTCTCCAACGATTTTTACTTTCGTTCCCATATGTTGTTCGATACTTTTTAACAAGATCTGATGTTTTCGTTGATACTGTTTGCGCATTCTTCGGATATGCTTTTCGAATTCACCGGATTGCATGAATATGGCCAAGGCCCACTGAATTACCGGGGAGACTGATTGGTTGTAATTTGCAAACTTCTGTGAGTATTGTTCCATTAGAGAGGGTGGAAGTACCATATAACTTAAGCGTACTGAAGGAAGAAAGGATTTAGAAAATGTCCCTAAATAAATGACCTTCTCCTCTTCATCCAATGATTTCAGTGAAGGAATTGGTTGCCCCCGGTACCGAAATTCGCCGTCATAATCATCTTCAATAATGAATCCCCCAGATTGATAAGCCCAATCTAATAATTGGTTTCTTTTCGAAATGGACATGACCATACCATATGGAAATTGGTGTGATGGTGTGACGTAAGCAGCTTTTGCTTTGCTCGTTTGAAGATACTCTACTGATAAACCGTCCTTATCAAGAGGCACAGGTTCAATAAAGCATCCCTGATCTACAAATACTGAACGTACCCCACTATACCCGGGTTCTTCCATCGCTACCCTTTTCCCCTGCAATTCTAAAAGTCGGCAAATTAACGCAATGGAATTTTGTGTTCCAGACGTGATCACAATTTGTTCCGGTACACATCGTACTCCTCTAGATTGCAATAAATAGGATGAAATCTCTTCCCTCAATACCAGTTCGCCCTGTTTTTCACTGTATTCAAATAACCAGCTATTCTCCTGATCGACAGCGTCAGATAAGCATTTTTTCCATTGCTTCACAGGAAATTTATCGAGATCCACATTTCCATATTCAAAATCCACAAGGACGTCTCTTATTGGCTTACATTCCGAACGAATGGGATGTATCTTCTCTATCTGATGAAGGGTTGGCTTTTCTATTTCCGCAACCCATATGCCACTTTTCGGAACACTTTCAAGATATCCCTCTGATTGCAGCTGCTCATAGGCAGATACCACCGTATTCCGACTGACCTTTAAATGTGTTGTTAATTGCCGTATTGAAGGCATTTTCATCCCTGGCAAAAGCCGATCCTCTTCAATTTCTTTTTTTATCCAATGATATAACTGGCTGTATAACGGCTCAGGTGAGTCCTTTTGTAAAAATGGGGAAATTTCCACTGTACTCCCTCCATCTGTCCCTATTAAACTTTTCGTTTCTGTCACTTTCTCTATGTACAGAATTTTCTTAAAATGATTTTATCATGTAATTGAAGGATGGGATATACAATGGAAAAAATTCGCCAAGAAAAATTAAGTTGTACAGATGAACAGCGTATTGATCAGTTTTTGAACCAGGCACGGACGGGTTACCTGGGATTAGCGGATGGGGAATTTCCTTATGTAGTACCTTTGAATTTTATCTGGATGAATGGCGCCATGTATTTTCACGGGGCCGCTCATGGGAGAAAAATAAATGTAATTGATGCGAACTCCAACTGTTGTTTCACGGTGGCAGAGGATGTTGGAACGATGGTCAGTCCGATACCCGCTAAAACGGATACGGCCTATATGAGTGTGATGTTGTTTGGCGTATTAGAAACAGTAAGTGATTTAAATGAAGCTACCGCAGCCATGCAGGGAATGTTAGATAAATATGTACCTGGTTACTACGATAAAAACCTTTCGCAGTCCCATGTGGAGAGATATCGCTCCTCACTAGGGAGTCATACCGTTGTATTTAAACTAATTCCGAAAGTACGAACGGCAAAGGAAAATCAATTAAATCCGCAACTGTCATTCTATACTGGACGCAAGGTTGAGATGGATCTTTAAATAAGAGTGGGAGCCAATGCAGTACGACTCATTGACTCCCATTTTGAAAAAAGAACGCCAAATTCGTTAAATGGCGCTCTTTGTGATAAAAGATTATTGATTTTTTAAACTGATAATTCCGGTGATAAAAACTTAGGCAATGCTCTTTCACGCTTATCGAGTAGTATCTGTTCCGTTTTAACACCCTGTTCACGTAGTACTTCAATGTTTTGTAGTAGAAACTCATCACTACCAACAATATAGAAGAGACCCTCTTTGTCAGAAGCAAATTTTTTCACTTCATCATAGTAGTCTTTACGATTGTCGACGAATTGTGCAGTAAAGTTTTTGTCAGGTGCGGATGTGAAAATATCAGTGAATAAATAATCCTTAGATGAGTCGATGTTTAAAGACTGAATTTGATTCACATTGTCAGCACGTTCGAAATATTCAAGGACAATTGGTCTAAAAGTTGCTAATCCAACCCCCGATGACAACAGGTAAATATTTTTGTTTTCTCTTTTTAGCGGTACATTTGAATGAATTTTAAATAGTGCAACTTGATCGCCGACTTTTAGCGTTTTTAAAATCGATTTAAACTCAGAGCATAATTCTCTAATACGTGTTGTAATACCGATTGAATTTTCTTTAGGTAAAGTAGAGATTGACATATGGCGAACAAGGCTTTTATTCGGTTCATCTCCTGCATTAAAACCTTCTAGTGCAAGATGAGTGTGAGCGCCTTCTTCCCATGTAAACCCTTCTGGAATGTCCAGCATATATGTTTTCACTTCCGGTGTTTCCTCAATAATTTTATTTATTTTCGTCCAATATATTTGCATGGTGTAATCCCCTTTTTCATTATTTATCTCTAAAACTACTATACAACAATTGATAATTATTCTCAATTAAAAACTCTTAATAGATTATTACTTATTTAGTACCTTCTCTTTTGGTTGTCGAAAATGGTATTCCTAAAGCTCCAGGTAACGACCTGATTTAGCTAGTAGTTCATCGTGTGTACCACATTCCACGATGTTCCCTTTACTAACACGACAATTTGATGGGCCATGCGAATGGTAGAGCATCCTTCATACAATAGATGCCGAAACATTTAATTTTTTACGAATTAAAAAAACCATTATTTCAACACGATTGAAATAACGGTCCTTTCGGCTATTAGACTGTGTTCTTTCTTGGATTAACGCTCTTCCTTTAAAACCAGCTAATACTTCACGATAATTTTGCTGACTTTGAATTATTTAATTTATTTTTCACTTTAAAAGCACAAGTAAGAGCAATGGTGATTGTCGCTGCGGTAATCAGGTATTGTACGTATTTCGACATTTCAAAACTAGTTGTTGTATACATGCTTGGCATATAAATGGACGTTAACAGGATTCCAGTTAATAGATCAGCTAGTCCAATTGAGATGAGGACAATGATGAAGATTGACACTATTTTTTTCATATGATTCCCCCTTATTTTACTTTACGGACGATAAATGGAAAAAGTTTCAACAAATGTGTTACAAGCCATATAAACGGCTGGTAAAAAAATGAAAATTGACGCATTCCTGACAGTAGAAATGCGTCATAATTATTCGTGTAGTTTACTTCTCCCAAAGCTCTACTAGTCGACCGTCTGGATCTTCAATCCAAGCAAACTTTCCATATTCACTAACCTCTTTTTCCTTTACGAGCGGAACACCAATCTGTTCAAGATGCGTCATGACCTCATCTAGATGATGTACTTGGAAATTTAGCATCACCTGTTGTTCTTTCGGGAAGTAATTGTCATCTTCCGTAAAGAATGAAAAGATTGTTTCATTTCCAGATTGAGGTTTAATCATCGTGCCATTCCAATTATTTATATCCAGTTTTAACACGTCACTGTACCACTTTTTTACATCTTCCAAATTCTTCGTTCTCCAAAATACGCCTCCGAAACCTTTGATCATGTTCTTTCTCCAGTCTGTTCAAGATTTTGCGTAAAATCAAATTACAATTGCTACGATCGCAAGACAATAGTTAATAATAACTAGTATCGACAAACTAAAACCATTCCATATACATTCCTTTTAAAAACTGTTCAGTGATGGGATATCCCGAACTTTCACCAATGACAGCATCAATTCCGCAATATGGACAGAGTGCGGTATTTCCATGTTCGATCCATTCAGATATTTTAGTAGGATGAAAAATTTTCCCACAATAAAAACAACCACAGATTTTGTCCTCTTCTAATTCCTTACGATGTAGACTACTAAAACGGTGTGCCAGTTGGTATTGATTTTCCACTTTTATTCACCTTCTGTATTCATTCATAATATGTATGTAAGATTTTTTCTGAAAGGTACAAGCAATTGATTTAGGAATTGTACTTTTGGTTTGTTTTATTGGCTAATAACTTTCTTATCATGGCAATGTATACGATCAATCCGATCAACCCCGTAATGGCGAAAAGATAGGCAACAAACAAAGATGTTGAAGAAAGGGACTCCGTAAGTATTCTATAAATACTAATCGTAACAAGTAGCAAACTGCTTATAAGTCCAATAATTGTTCTAATTTTACTTTTCATTTTTACAACCTCCTAACTTTACTTTTCAGATGAAATCACCTTAATTTTTTAACGCTCGAAAATTTTAGCCGAGGGAAGCTTAGTCGCCCCCTCCGCCTCCATCTCCTCCACCACTGTCACAACCGTCGTTTGCAGAGTCTGAAGAAAACCAACCACCACCGCCAGAATCAGAGGAAGTATCGTATTTACTACTTTTTCTCCTACGTTTTCTTTCTTTATCGCTCAAACTACCTGAAGACTTACCAAAAATTTTCCTTATGATGCTATAAACAAAATACAACAAGTAACAAACAATAAAATATTTAAAAATAGTAAAAATTAATTCTAGAATAAATTCCACTATTCAACACCTCTTTCTTTAAATTTATAAATCTTTCAATTCCTTCGCTAGTTTTGAACTGCGGAACCCTTTTTGTTGAATGAATTCCTTGATTTCTCCTGCAGACATATAAGAAAGTCGGATATGGAAATAGTTAATATATTCTATCAATGCAAATAGAAATACAAATAGATAAAGGTAAAAATAAACAGGCATTTGTATCAATTGAACGATTAAGAGTACGAATCCAACAATAATTAATAGAAGATTTAGTCCTTTGAACAAGGCAAAAACCTTCAATTGTTTAACTGGCAAATGGGTAAAATCCTTATTCTTTACCTGTCTCCATTTTAGATACCAATAGCAACTTCCTTGAAGGAGAATGAATTCTAATAAGAAAAATGCATAAATCGTTGGCAAGGCCGCTAAGTAAGCAGGACCCCAATCGTATGTTCTTAAATATAAGATCCAGACGATAATAAACAAGATTGTTGCCGTTAATTCCCCTGTAAATAAATTAAATAATTTCTTCTCCACTTTTTTATGCATGCCCGATTCCCCATTTACATCCTTTTATTTACTTTATATACGGATATGTGGCGGAAATGTTTCAGAGATTGGAATATTTACATAAAAAATTACGAACTTGGGCCATATTGCCAAGTCCTTAAGGTGTCGACAATTAGTTATGGTTATTTAGTTCCTTCATAAGAAATTCAACATTTTCATCGTGACAGTCTTTTAAGCTTTTTTTATACTGATAACCGTCTAGTAAATGAAGATGATCTGTATTCGCTTGGAGCGCGGTTTTTAATTGTTGGATATAGTTTAGGCCATCAATTTTTCTTCTCATGATGTCATTTTCATTTTCCGTTGCATGACCATGGCCAGGGATGAGTAAATTGATTTGATGGGTTTGTAAGATTTTATCTGTTTTTTGTAAAGTTGCTATGTAGTCTTCTGAACTTGAATAAATAAATGGAAATTCCATGTCCGATAAATAGTCCCCTGCAATCCAAATACCAAGTGGTTCGATGACTGTAAAAATCCCATCATCGGTATGCCCTTTTGCATTGTAAAATGTAAGCTTTGTATTTCCCATGTCTAGTTGTTGTCCATCTGAAGTGACCACTTCATCGACAATTGGATACGTAATTGGATACGGTCGATCAATATAATACTGGTCGTCAAAGGCATGGATTTGTTCAATGATCTCGTCTTTATTTTGTCTTTTTGAAAAGGTTTCGCTTGCGATGACTTTGGCTTCTGGAAAAGCCCCATAACCTACGATATGATCCCAATCCGAGTGAGTGAATAAGAGATAAATCTGGCGTCCATTTTGAATTTCTTGAACGTATTGGCGAATGTCCTCCACTTCATTTGGGAGCAAGTTCGGGTCCACCACTAGAATACAATCCTCAGTTTGAATCACAGTTGCGGTTGTTTTGTATAATTGGCTTTCAAATACGGTTAACTGTTCGTTTTTATATTGGATCAATTGCTGCAACCTCCAGATTCTTTAGCTATTTATTTATTTTTTTATGTAAGATATTTAATGAAAATTTGACCTTCATCCAATTGATGAAGGTCAATTTTATCCATGAACCATCGAATTTTGAACTTCATACCCTTGATGAAGTTCATTTATATCCATGGGGATCGAATTTTGAACTTCATGCCCCTGTTGAAGGTCATTTTAATTCTCTTTCTATATAACTTTGAACTTCATTGCCCCTTATGAGTTTACTTGTCACACGATTTCCTCAAATCCTGAACTTCATCCCTCTACAATCTTGGGTCAACGGGATCTGACTCCATAGCGAGGGTTCCGAGTACACATTCATGCACTCTTTCGATGGATTCGCCATTGACGAAGCGCTGAATTCCCTCGACTCCTAAGGAAAATTCTTTTAAGGCGAGTTTTTGTTTCTTGCCAATATTCCGTTGCTTTAGTCGCTTCAAGTTTTCTGGATCCAAATAGTCCATGCCATAAATAATATGGAGATATTTTCTACCTCTTACTTTTATAGCAGGTTGTAACAGTTTGCCCTTCGATGTTGAAATGAATGTTTCTGGTTTGATGACAATTCCCTCATGGCCATCACTAGTAATATTCTCCCACCAGTGGATTACTTCTTCTTCACTCGCTTCGTCATCAATCACCACATATTCTGTTTCCACAAAGAGAGTTTCCATCCGCGCGAATTCTTTGTTCATTTCCATATGCCAAGTATGCGGCTTATGGAAAAATGTTTCATTGCTGTGAGCGAGGATGTGGAAAGGCGCAATTTGAATTTGATCAATCTCATTGATTTCCCAACAGTATTTTTGAAACACTTCTTTGAACACGTAGGCATTTGTCAGTTTTTCATCATATTCTTCAAGCCATTTCTCTAAATCCGCATGCTTGTCCCCTATACTTTCAAGCTTGTTCTTCAGCAAGGCACGGTCTAAAATGGCATTTTCAGCAACATGTGCATATTGACTACTAATGAGCTCTTTCGCTTTTAAATTCCACGGCATAATTTCTGCATCAATCAGAACGAATTCCGTTTCATATTTCGTGAAATAGTCACTAGCTTTTAAGCCATTGTTCATTCTAGAAAGGATTTCACCCTCTGTTTCTTCATCAAAAAATCTTCGGCCTGTTCTAGTGTAAATTACGCCAAGTGTTTTTCGACCTACGTATTTAAGACCTGCTTCCTCATCTTTAAACAAGAGCAAAATCCCTCTACTACCCATATGTTTCTTTTCGGCCACCATCCGTTCAATCCCCATACTTCGATAGTATTGAATCGCTTCTTTTGGATGTTCAAGATAGTCTTCTAAAGAAGAAGGCGCTGGCGTTGGGCTCATCGTTGGAGGAATGTACACCAACTCTTCTATCGGAACGGTATAGTGTGACACGGTATCAATTGAAGCAAGTGCATACTCTTTTGGAATATGAATTTCACCGAGTGCATCTGTTAAAACCTGATAACCATTGATGTATTTCGCAATGTTCGGTGGATTTAACCTTTTCTTCTTGAACTCCACTAAAGGATTATGTTTCCCATCAGAATAATCCTGTTCGGCTTGAACCGCTACAAATTCCTTTTCTGGGTAGCGGAAGGCTGTCAACTCTCCACCAAACACAATCCCTTGGTCTATATTAATTGTATTATTAATCACAAGTGGTTTCGGCTTAGGGTCATGCCCCCACACGATCGTTGTGCTTGTTTTGTGATGAATGGTCCAGTCTTTCCTTATAGGTCTTCCGGTTTCATCAAATCCTTCTGAATCACCATAACGACAGAAGTCACTGATATCATGAGACTCCTTCCCAATAAATTCATCTTTAATGCCTGCATGGGTACAAACTAAAGTTGGAACACCATTTTTTGTCAACACATAATGCGATGGAGCTTTCAGCAACAATTGCTTTAGCTCTTGCTTGAATTGCTCCGTAGCTTCTTTACCATGCTGCGCTTCATATTGAATGAATTCTTCTTCTACAAGTTCATCACCATGACTTAAAGTAACTTTCTTGCCGTCCAGCCAACGAGCAATTTTCCAGCCATGATTACTATCGATCATGTAAGCAAGTCCTTCTTTTATATGACGCAAGAAAAATTCCATCGTTTGCAGCGACTTTGGTCCACGGCTCATAATATCTCCAAGGGATAAAAACTTCCTCCCCATTGGATGAACGTACAATTGATCAGCATTTTTCTCATATCCTAATTTTTCAAGAAGTCGAATCATTTCATCAAAGCAACCATGGATATCTCCAATAATATCGATGCCATTACTAACATCCAGTTCAAGTGGATGGTTCGTACGTCTGATTACTTCCATGTCTTTTGATTCTGAGATGAAGTAAGTGGCTAAGTAGCCTTCTTTTTTAATATAACGCTTCTCTTTTTTAAATTGATAGACTTGCTGCTTAATTCTTTTGTTTCCTCTTGGATTTTCACGGGTTTTATCACGTTCAAGTAACTCGCTTTGATCAATATCCAGTACAATCGAGACAATCGGCAGATGATGCTTTTTAGCAATGTTAATATATTTTTTTCGGTCATCTGGATATAAATGAGTTGCGTCGATACATGTTAGCTTATTGAGACGACATCTCGTTTCAATCAACGAGTCCATTAAAGAAAAGGCCTCTGCAGATATTGTTTGGTATTGATTATAGAGCGCATCTGCTTCATCTTTGTTTCTTCTATGCCAATCGATAAATTCAGTGTCACCTACCAACACCCGACATTCATCGGAACTGACGATTTCAGAAGGAAGTATTTTACCTTGCTCAACTAAGTGTTTTAGAAAAGTAGATTTCCCACTATTGGAAGGGCCCACAAGCAACACAATTCCTGTTAAAGGGAGAACGATATTCAATTTTACATCCCCTTTCTCGAAAACAAGCACATTTGGGTCGGGTAACCATAAAGTTCGTGTTGTTCGCCGATTCCATCGAATATTAATTCATATTCTTGTGCTTCATTTTGCTTTTCACACCATTGTGTAAATTCATCTCTCGTCCACTCAAATCGATGATCAAGATGTCGGTATTCGGTATCCATCTCATAAACAGCATTATATTCTTTGTTTGGCGTCGTTAGCAGTAATGCCTTTGGTCGATAATCCTGTAAAATGGTTTTCATGATTTTTGGTAAACGATGCTCATCAATATGTTCGATGACTTCACACAGAATGATGATATCTTTGTTTTTTAATCGTTCATCAAAGTAAAAAAGAGAGCCGATGATTTGTGTAGGCATAATGAAATTCTCTTTCGGTTCTACTTGCTCAAAGCGTTTAAGGGCTTTAATGGATGCTGACTGTGAAGGTTCAACAGCTAAAATTGCTTGTACGCCTTCGATAAAACCTAGTTTTTCAGACAACTTCCCCTCTCCTGAACCTAAGTCAACAATGCTTTCTTTAAATGGTAGTTGGTTAATTTTTTGGATGATTTTCTCGTATCGGAGATCATTTAGTCTCACTTTCGGTTCTGGTTCTTGATTTGTTGCCTCTTCGGTCTCTTTTTCCAATTGGCTATAAACTTCCTGGAATCGAAGTGCTTTTCGTATGATGAAGTCACGTTGTGGATGTTGATCCAACCACCCCTCACCATAGCGCTCAATTTTTTCGACTTCTCTTTCATCAATATAATAATGCTTATAATTATCGAAGACCGGGATTAAAACAAAAAGCTGGCGCAGCCCCATTTGGAGTGTGGTTGAGCCTTTTATCGTAATAAATCGGGCAGTACTCTTAGTTTTAAAATTCATATTATAATCAGCTGCACCGTAAGTAATTTCCACGTTGTATCCTAGTGGCTGAAATAGTGCGGCAATTTCATCATCTGTAAGGTCTGATGCTAGTGGACCAAAGCTGAATTCTAAAGGAAAGGAGTGATATACCCAGGGTTCATATTCCTCTTTTGGTTTCCCATTCAGTGCTGTTCCTAGGGCAGACCTTAAAAATGTACAGAAGATACTACTCACAACAAATTCTCGGTCATTTATATAGGAAGTAATGTCGTATTTTTCTGAATTATTTCGTGAAAGTTCAATTGGGTCTGGTGTAACAAAAAACGTCACATCCACTTCTTCTTCGCTAAATTTTCTAAAAAACATTCTGACAAAATGCCCGCTAACACTTCTTTCGTAAAGGTTATTTGGGTTTTTCGCCAATAAATAAGAGAGCATTTGTACATCTTGTCCTGTCGCACGTATCGATAATTGCATGTCACACACACCTACTTTCTTAAATCAGTTCCCAATTTATAGCCTCTAAACTTACAGTACCATTTGTTATAAGCGGCTGCAAAGTTTCATAAATCAAATGCGACTTGGCGTATTTGATTCCAGATTTTATCGAGCTTAGGCCAACACGATGTTGGTCATATCACTGTTGCCACAGGACGTGGCGTTTTTCAGTGATAAGTGGCGTTCTTAGTCTGAGTTCATCGATTTCAATGGGAGTTGAACCCCATTGAATGAAGTAAAAAAAGAGCATCAACCCCTATCGGATCAACACTCCATTCATCAAAAAATTTTCAGATTACATTTCCGATAGATTTAAACAGTCTACATTGCCTTATAGCATTCTTTTTTATGTTGCATTTTAATTTTATACATATTAGAATCGGCTTTCGCAATTAAGCTGTTCAAATTTTGGCCATCCGTTGGAAATATGGCTTTTCCAATCGATACAGAAACATTATGATGCTGTATTTTCCATTGTTTTTGTTTCATTCCATGTTTAAATTGTTCTATTTTTTGGGATAAAACATGTTCGTCTTCAAACTTTGACAGAACCAGGAATTCATCGCCACCCCATCTAGCGATGATATCTTTTGGATCAAACGTCTCTTCTAACAGTTTTGATATCCCTACCAGCACTTGATCACCGGTTTCATGGCCAAACTGATCGTTTATTTTTTTAAAATCATTCACATCCAAGACTAAGACGGCCATATGTATATTTTTCTTCATGCAATAAGTACTTTCTTTAGGAAATTTATTTAAAACATATCGTCTGTTAAAAATCTTCGTTAACGTGTCTCTCGTTGAAAGATCTACCGATTTATCATATTGGTAACCTAAGTACCAAACTATTATTAAAGGGATAAGCGCTGGTACTGGTAACATGTGAGGTACTTCTCCAAAATGGGATTTGACCACTTCCCTAATTGCAAAAATCGTACATCCGAAAACAAGAACACTAATGATTCTACCCTTATGACTGACCTTTTTAAAATTCACCATGTCAATGTTGTACCCCTCCAACTAAATTGCAGTTATATTATTGTACACTTAAATTATGTTTAATTCTATATTAACCAAAAAATGGAATTAGGAAAATGCTTTTATTAATATTAATGTTGTAGAAGAGGTATAAAAATCCTTTTTTATAATCACTATCTTAGTGCTTTCAATCTTGCAGGAGTTTAGCTTATAATGAACTAACCATTAAATAATTGGAGGAATTCCCTATGAATGAAAATAATCAATCCGAATCACCGAAAAAGAAAATGAGCCTACAAGAGATGATGAAGCAACAACTTGAAAATAAAAAGAACCAGGCTTCAACTTCCGCTAAAGGGAAAATGAACGGCGACCAAACTACGAAGAAAATGAAAAGCCAACAAACAAAAAAAGCTAGCAATACGCGTAGAAAAATGGGTGTTTAATGAACGGTCAAAATCGAAGTAACGTCATGCCTGGGGTAGAAGTTGATATCGTATTAAAACAGGATCAAAAAACGGGCAAATTAACCCACGGCGTTGTAAAAGATCTACTTACAAAATCAGCTACGCATCCCCATGGAATTAAAGTAAGACTAACAGATGGACAAATTGGACGTGTAAAAGAAATTTATTCGAAATAAGAAAAAGCATTTAGAGATCCGTTCTCTGAATGCTTTTTTTGACTTATTTGTAGTTACTAATGCTTCCTAGCTTTCTTTAATTTGTTCGTATATTTTTTGAAGTTCCTCAAAAGACAGGTCACTAAGTGATTCTTTAATTTTTTCTTCAATGACTTTCTTGTTGTTTTCTCGGTATTGAGTCCACCATTCTCGCAGTCCTTCCGTCTTGTCAAAAATGTATTCAATATCGATTTCTTCGTTTTCATCATCTGACAGATAGTCTAATACAGACGCTAACATACGGGAAAGATCCTCGAGATCACCCTGATTTTTTGGTAGTTGAACAATTTTCTCCTCTTCTGACTCTTCATTCGTTTGAGAAGGCTTTCTAGGCATAAATTTCTCTCCTGTTCTACATCATTTATGCTTAGTATGACCTTCTTTAACAGAAAGAAGCGTAGAATCTTTTTTCGTTCAGCCTACTCTTCATCATTTCTATATTCTAAAATATCGCCAGGCTGACAATCTAAAGCTTTGCAAATAGCCTCTAAGGTTGAAAATCGAACGGCTTTGGCTTTTCCATTTTTTAAGATTGACAGGTTCGCCATGGTAATTCCCACTTTTTCCGAAAGTTCCGTTACGCTCATTTTCCGTTTAGCTAACATTACATCAATATTGATAATTATCGTCATGTTGTTCACCTCAGACCGTTAAATCATTTTCAGATTTAATATTGATGGCTTCTTGTAAAAGTCGTTGAAGTACAGCCGCAAAGACTGCAATGACTAACGCTGCAAAGATAGGAACCATGCCGATGATGACCAAACCTGGTGCATCGTCTAGCTGTGCTAACATAAAAACAAATGGCAATATAATCAAATACACAACACTAATCATTAGCGCGCAATATTTAATTTTCTTTAGTACATCTACAGACATTTGAGAAAATGCCTGATTTTTATCAATATTTCCCAAAAGTTTAAATGACTGATACAGTGCAGCAATATACGGAATCACAGCAACAAACATACCTATTACAATTGGGTAAAGGATATGGGCATAATCAGGATTTGCTGGATTATGACTTAAATAAATCACCATATAGATACACAAAGCAAGAACTGGAAGTCCCATTAGAAAAACAGCTATTTTTAAAAAGATGGTTGAACCTCGGTTCATCAAAAACACCTCACTTACTTAATTTCAATTTGATATTAGCATTAAATTTATCGTTTATCAATAAATTTTTATTCATTTTCGCGAATAGATTATAAAAAGGCATTTCTCAAGGCAAAGAAATGCCTTTATCATGTGAAATCTGTATTTAGTATTGAGAAAGTGGCTCAGAAATATTTTTGAAATGGGTGTATGAGAAATTGAAACGCGGCTATACTATTAGAGATTTCACTTCAACCGAATTGACTAAGGAGGGTTAACCCGATGAGTGCGATTGATCGTTAGCTCAGAAGGACCGTCAAGACTGAAAGCTAAAGCAATGGATTAAAGACCCAATGCGGAAAGCGAGGCAGTGTGTCATGGAGGCAGAATGTAAGTGAATCATGCCCGGAAATTATTTTCCGGGCTTTTTTACAGTATCTATTTTTGACTTTCATTTGTAGAAATGAGAATTCATAAGAGAAAATTATTTTGTTGTATTATGTTGCTGGGGCTTTTGTAGGCTAAATAAGGGAATATTTTTCCGTTAACTTCTGAAAAAATGCCAAAATTCATTGACTTCGGAGAGATAAGGGAAAATACTTCCGCTATTATAAAGAAAATATCCGGATTTTATAATTTAAGGGAAAAAAGTTCCGTTATTGTATGTTGCTGGGCTTTTGTAGGCTAAATAAGGGAATATTTTTCCGTTAATGTACGTTACAGCTGCTTTCATAAGCGAAATAAGGGAGTATTTTTCCGTTAATGTACGTTACAGCTGCTTTCATAAGCGAAATAAGGGAGTATTTTTCCGTTAACTTCTGAAAAAATGTCAAAATTCATTGATTTCGGTGAGATAAGGGAAAAAACTTCCGCTATTTTAAAGAAAATATCCAGATTTTTTAATTTAAGGGAATAAAGTTCCGTTATTGTATGTTTCCACTACTTACATAGCGGAGAATTTTTATACAGTTAGCTAAACTAAAAAAAGAGCACGATTCTACATGTGAATCGTACCCTTTTCAAATACTAACTATGAGAATACGGCAATTTTACGTGCGATTGATTCTGTTAGACGAGAGGCTACTTTTGGAACAGCCCATTTAATAATCGGTGTTAACATTGCACCTGATATTCCGCCTGCATTCACTTCTACTGTACAAGTCATCATTGTTTTCCCACTCATATCTTCAGCAGTAAAGTGACCGCTTCCTGTAAAATTGTCTGATAACCCTTTTAGTTCGAACTTAATATTTGAAGGTTCATTCCATTCAGTAATATCTACTTGAGCTTGGATGGTTTTCTTGATTCCCTTTACACTGCCTTCAAATGTCCAAATGGATTGCTTGTCGGTTACGATTTTATGTTCTTTATAGGCTGGTACTGCTGTTGCCCATTTTTCTAGATCACTCACATAGTCCCACACTGCTTGTACATCTACTGGAATTTCTACTGTATGTGTTCCTGTTGCCATTTTTGTTCCCTACTTTCGCTATCTTATATAATTAAAGATTACTATACATAATACCATAATTTACATCAGTTAGATATTTTAACTTGTTCTTTTGTTCATCAAAAATGTAACGGATCTTAAGCACATTCGTCAAATTCATAAATGGAGGCTTGGTTATGAAAAGTTATATTTTATCGATATTCTTACTAGGCAATTTTTTGTTATGGGGATGTTCTCCTGCAAGTAATAATCATCAGCAAACAACGGTCATAACAACTGGTAATCCAACTGCACAAGAGATCTTGGAAAATGATCCAAAGGCAGATATTTTTCAATGGAACGGTACAATTTATCAAACGAATATTGATTGGGTAAATGAACTGGTTTTATCAGAAGGTGATTTTGTAGGTGTCATGAAATATCACACTTCCAATCCAACTGATTTTGTAGATCTTTCGGCAAATGTCTTACCAATTGGAACTGAAATCTATAAGGTGAAGGAACGAAATGATATTCTTATTACAAAATATAACGGTGAATTGAAATACTACTATCAATTAGTGGAAGGATAAACACGCACAATAAAAGAAAGAGTGGTTCATGATGAGTAAATTTGAATGGAGAAAAGAACTCAAGGATCTCTATTTGCCTAAAAAGCCTACGAAAATTGACGTCCCCGAAATGAAATATTTTACAATTAATGGAAGTGGAAATCCGAACGGTGAACAATTTAAAGAGCATGTAGAAGCCCTTTACTCTTTATCCTATACAATTAGAATGATGCCCAAAAAAGGACTAACGCCTGGGGGCTATTTTGAATATACAGTATTCCCCATAGAGGGGTATTGGGATTTAGATGAAGAAGGCCGAAAATTAGATTATTTAAATAAAGATCATTTAGTTTACAAGTTAATGATTCGACAGCCTGATTTTGTCACAGAGGATTTGTATCAATATGCAGTAGAGACGGTTAAGCAAAAAAAGACAACGATTCATTTAGATCATGTTCAGTTTGAATCCATCACGGAAGGTTTATGTGTTCAAGCGATGCACATTGGAAGTTATGATGAGGAACCAAAAACATTCGAATTGATGGAACAGTTTTGTTTGCAAAACAACCTAACGAGAGCAGAAAAAACTCATAAAGAAATCTATATTTCAGACGCAAGAAAAACAGCGCCAGAAAAGTTAAAGACGGTTCTGAGATTTAAAGTGACTGAGAAGTAGTGTTTCTGCAACCATGTAAAAAGAACGGCAAATTGAATCTCGGTGTCACACCTTTTTAAATCAAAATTCTCCTGCTTAATTGCAATATCGAACTTTTCCATAAAACTCCCCCATAGATATCACATATTTATTTGGAGTTCATCACATACTTTTACTTATAGTAATATAAAATTCCACCTCCCTATTTTTTGTTATAATTGGTACAATAAGGGTTAAATATTTTAGATTACTGCAAAATAGTAATGGATACGGAAAATCTATTAATTTTCAGGAGATGTTTATTCCATTTTTTCCTTTTCTATAGAAAGATGGAATTAAATAGGGTAAGATAGATTTATAAATGTACGGTAGGAGGAGTGATACGATGTTCGACCATACTGGTGTGCTTATTTTAAAAGCTCTCATCATATTTACAATTGTGTTTGTTCCGTTTTTAATCCCTCTTGGGGAAGTATTATTTAAAAAACATTAAAGAGCTGGGACATAAGTAGAATTTTTAAGGAAAGCCACAATTATCTATAATAAGATATTGATACTTTATAGTTTGAGAGCAATAAGTGTTAGCCATTCTCCGAAAAAACGCGGCCTACCACTGTAAGCCGCGCCAGTTTTCATTCAACACCAGTCCTCATTCAAAACACCAACCTTAATCGATGAATTAAATTTTTAAAAAATGTGTATGAAAAATTAAGTGCAAGCTATACTATTAAAGATTTCACTTCTACCCAAATGACTAAGGAGGGTTAACCCGATGAGTGCGATTGAACGTTAACTCTGAAGGACCATCAAGACTGGAAGCTAAAGCATGGATTAAAAACCCAATGCGGAAAGCGAGGCAGTGTGTCATGGAGGAAGATCATAAGTGAGTCATGCCCGGAAATTATTTTCCGGGTTTTTTATTGTTTCTTCCCCTCCAAAAACAAATTTTCACTTACTTAATAAAAAGCCATTTGAACTATTCATTAATATTATTTCTTCTCACATTATTTCGGAAAAAATCAAAATTCACCCGTATGAAAAATGAAAATTGATCTATACTATTAAAGATTTCACTTCTACCAAGTGACTAAGGAGGGTTAACCCGATGAGTGTGATGGATTAGCTCAGAAGGACCGTCAATACTGAAAGCTAAAGCATGGATGTAAGTCTAATGCGAAAAAGCGAGGCAGTGTGTCATGGAGGCAGAATGTAAGTGAATCATGCCCGGAAATTATTTTCCGGGCTTTTTATATGAAAAAAACTACACTGATCATTGACCAAGTTAAATCCTTTTGATGTGATACTCCTCGACCTCCCCTTTATTAATGGTTTCCACCACCATATATCGCAGTTAAACAATCTAATTTGGTTTAATCCCCTATTTTTCACATGAATCAGAAAACCCCGTTGAGTTGTAAACGATCATATATCCAATTAAAGAAATATCCATTTCTTTCTAGCAACTTATGATAAAATGGAATAATCTACGCACAAAAAGGCTTTAAGAATGTTTGTATTGTATTTATAAATTTAAGTAGTAGGTGATGGAGTTTGCGCTTTAAAAAAAGTATCCCTAATATGTTAACTTTAGGGAATTTATACTGTGGTTTTCTTTCAATTGGTTTTGCTGCAAATGGTCATTTTAATAATGCTGCCATTTTGATCATCATTGGTATGATGTTAGACAGTATGGACGGTAGGTTAGCTAGAATTTTAAAAGCTGATAGTACTTTAGGAAAAGAGTTAGATTCATTAGCAGATATCGTAACTTTCGGAGTGGCTCCATCTTTTTTAATGTATTACACTTATTTTCATCAATTTGGATTACTAGGGTTGGCTGTTGCTGGCATGTTCCCATTATTCGGTGCCTTTCGTTTAGCTAGATTTAATATAAGTACGAATAAAACATCTCAAAATTATTTTATTGGCGTTCCTATTACAGCAGCCGGTGGGATTTTAGCGTTACTTACTTTGTTTGGTAATTACATTCCTAATATTATTACAACTGTAATCTTTACGATGCTTTGCTTTTTAATGATTAGTCGGATTAGAATACCTAGCTTAAAAGAAGTTCCATTACCTAAATACGGAACGATTGTTACGGTATTTTTAGGATGTTTATTATTTTTAATCTATAAAGAAACGTATGGAAGGTTTCCCTACCTAATTTACATTGCTACGCCTATTTATTTATTTTATTTGCTGCATCTAATAGTAAAAAAGAAAAAAAGTAGTTAATGCAAAACAACACGCTACACTTATCACTGACGGATTTGAAATATGACCATATTTAACACAATTAGATTACCTGTGCTAAAGTACCTCGAAAGGATCTACATAGATGAAAATATCACGTAGAGTTAAATATTATTTAATCCGTCTATTTCGGCTAAAATCTAGTCCTCATCCAGTAGCATTGGGTTTTACTATGGGTCTTATTCCAAGCTGGCTTCCTACGTTTGGTCTAGGTCCCGTTCTTTCGGTTGGTTTAGCTAAACTAGTAAGGGCCAATACCGTTTCAGCCCTCGTCGGTGGTGTCATAGGAACTCTAATTTGGCCACTTCTTTTCTTATTAAACTATCAAGTTGGAAGCTTACTATTGGATAGGAATTCAAAAGTAGATGAACTGGAAGAAGTTGAATATATAGACGCGATTCATCATGCCTATAAGGGGATTGTTGGTTCCCATTCTAGTGGAATCTTATTTCTAACAGGTGCCGTGATTAATATACTTACCTCTTCAGTTTTAATTTACTTCATGATGTATTTCTTATTTAAGACGTGCCGAATGAGGATTTTAAATAAAATCAGAAGAACTTGAAGTTAAAGCGCTCAATATTAAGCGCTTTTTACTTTGCCAAATTTGTTTATTCATTATGAAAATAAATGCCTACGAAAATTTTGTTAATTAAATTCTTTCATCAAATTGTGTCGAGTAAATGGTTTATTTCTAATAATGTCTATCCAAAAAGAGAAGTACATAACTCCCCGCACAAATTAAATAAGCCACCTTAATGATGAGGAACATTGAATATTCAAATGAAGTGAGTGTACGTTCCCTCTTCAGTTTTTTCAGATATCGATACAAGAAAAATAAACAAACAAAAAGCATGATGAGTGAGAATTGATGGAGATTTTCTAAGAGACGAACCAAAAACTTCCCCTCCCTTCCTTCCGATTCCTAATTTTAGGAAAGTTGTCCACGATCCTTTCCTTTTCACCTTATGATTTGTCCGCACTGGAAATGAAGTTAAAAACCGACGAATCCCGCTAGAATTACTCTTCATAAAGTGCGATGAAGTTCAATATACGACTGAATCACACTAGAATCAATCTTCATAAAGGTGATGAAGTTCAAAACTCGATCGAGTCACACTAGAATTGATCTTCATAAAGGCAATGAAGTTCAAAACACGATCGAGTCACACTAGAATTGATCTTCATAAAGTCAATGAAGTTCAAAATACGACTGAGTCACACCCAAATTGATCTTCATAAAGGCGATGAAGTTCAATATACGACTGAATCCCACCCAAATTGAACTTCATAAAGGCGATGAAGTTCAAAAAAGGACTGAGTCACATCCGAATTGATCTTCATAAAGGCGATGAAGCTCAAAACAGGACTGAGTCACATCCGAATTGATCTTCATAAAAGGCGATGAAGTTCAATATACGACTGAGTCACACCCAAATTGATCTTCATAAAGGCAATGAAGCTCAAAACAGGACTGAGTCACATGCGAATTCATTTTCATAAAGGTGATGAAGTTCAATATACGACTGCGTCACACCCAAATTGATCTTCATAAAGGCAATGAAGCTCAAAACAGGACTGAGTCACATGCGAATTCATTTTCATAAAGGTGATGAAGTTCAAAACACAATCGAGTCACACTAGATTTCAACTTCATCTAGGAGACGAAATTATTTTACCAATCTCTAAAACAAGTTAAGAACTTCATCAAATTAATAAAGCACAATTTACCCGTGAAAACACACCTGAAACAAGCCTTTTCAATATACAGAAAAAGCATTTCTCCTTCTTAGAAGTTGAAATGCTTTGTTATTTTTCATTCAATATACATTACAATCATGCTAAACTGCAAAAACTGTTCCAATCGCAAGTATTAATAATGCGATCAAAAGGAAGATCACGACGAGTACAATGATTAAGATAATCGTTGGGATAAATAAAGTAAAGAAGGCTTTCCAGTTTGAGATTTTATGAGCTTCTGCCACTATTGCAATTGAAATGACGAAACACCAAACCGTGACGACAAACGTGACAATTAACGTGATGATTGGTAATACAATGAAGTCACCAAAAACATCACCAGAAAATAAACTCTCTGGTTCCACAAACATCCAAATTAAATAGAATGGAATTAACACAATATAAGGTATGGCAACGAGGGACATTGATTTAAAGATGTCTTGATACGTACCTGTACCTTTAAACAGTTTTCCAATTAACCAAACAATTAAAGAGTAAAGTGCATTTGATATAATTCCTAAAATCGGTGATAGGATTACTAAAAGTAATAAAATCACCCATAACGACATCATTGGATACAGTTCCGTATCTGTTAGCCCAGCACATAAACTACCAATATACCCGATTGCGATAATGAAAAGCGTATAAGGAATCCCCTTCTGTTCCATCACATATCTGGCTGTTTTTTTCGGATGCAACCAAACGGATAAAAACGGATTTAACCTTTCTTGTTCATTCATAAACTCACCTCAAAAAATTATTTTATTACCTAATAAAGAGCATATAAATATCAAATATATAGGAAAATATACTAAAAAACTAGACTTATATTTAAACTTTTTTATGAACCTCTAAAAGCGTAAGTATTCCTCAGTAATTTCCTGCTTGTAATCCCCTCAGAGTAAAATAGATTCTTTTATTAATTGCTCATGTTCTTCCGCCCCACCTTACTTCCTATTAATATAAATCTATTCATCAATTTGGAGATTTCCAATGTATTGGGCAGTACCATGATCCGTATTCAAATTTACTTCGATGACATAAGTACCTTTTTCTGATGGAAGCGTAAATTCCTTCGATTTATGATCGACTTCTAATTGTGTATGTTCACCTTTTTTCCAAAGGGTAACTGTTACTTCTTCTAATAAGAAATCTTCATGATTAAATTCAATACTTTCATTACTTCCTGCTGGAACGGTTACTGGCTTTTGTTCTTTTGCCAAAGCAAACATGTCTGCATTTATGACTGTACTATGCTCCGAAATGCCTTTTTTGGTATACCAATTTGTATTGGCTTCTTCTAACTCTATTCCACTTGAAGTTAGCGATACAGTTGGAGGTGTATAGTCGTAGTTCTCTCCAATCAAGTTACATCCTGTTAAGATCAAAGTTCCGAATACAACTGCAGTACATTTTTTTAAATGATTCACCGGTGTCCCCTTTCAAACATTTTAGTTTTTCATTTGAATTTGTGGATTCCTTTTTTGTAGCACAAGAATAAATTGATTTATGTCATTGGGAGAAATCTGAATGGTTTTATACTTGCCATAATTAATTTCAACCCGGTTCATTGAAAGTGCTGGAGCTACAAAGGGATTTTTTGTGTGACGAATGGAGTGAATGTCCTGAATATGTATAGACTTCTTTATAGGGCCATATGAGATGTCTAATCTTTCCTTTTCTAGTTTGTACTGTGTATGAAACCAAATTGCACTTAATAAATAAATCATTAGAGGCATTAGGATGATACCTAAAAGATCGATGGGCTGTTGAATCGAATGATAGAAAACCCAACCGAACAAGCCAATTAACGTCCAAATGACAATACCCATCCACCAATCTTTTTTTGATGAAAAAGCCACTGATTCACCTCCCTATTTTCTATACGGTTCAACCTTCCAAATGGTTTCAAAAATTTCCATTGCTTAGGAGATTGAAGAATAAACTATGGGGGCTTTGAATGTATTAAATTTGATAAACTGGTATACTTTGTAAGAAATTAAATCCATTCTTAAGGGGGTTGGGATTTGAAAAATAAGAAGTTATTATGGGGCTTGATGTCCGTTACCTTTCTTTTATTTGTAGGGTCCATTGTCTTTAGTTTATTGCGAGATGATGATCCATATCGCTACTACACAGGGATAGGTAGCTCCTTTGACCTTTCACCGGATGAAGAACAGTATTTATTTCCCTATTACGTAGATGGAAATGAAAGCATCTATCGCTCAAATGCAGATGGAACAAATGTTACGAAACTAGTGGAATCAGAAACCGCCAGATTACATAGTCCACGCTATTCGAATGATGGAGCGAAAATTCTTTATTTAGCCGAAAATCCAGAACATCTCAATACACTATTTGTTGCGAATGAGGATGGCAGTGAACAGAAATTGTTAACTCCAGACAAAACTCATGTTTCCGAAGCTGTTTTTTCAAAGACAGGCGATAAAATTTTTTTCGTTGGAACACCTGCAGAAGATTATAAAAAGGTTGAAGGCGAAACGACAGAAGGGTTTGACTTGTTTTCCGTGGATCTTGATTCAGGGAAGATTGACCAACTTACGAATCGAGATTACTTCACGATGAATGACCTTTCTATTTCACATGATGGGAAAGAATTATACTATAGTTTGTTTGAAGTGAATCGTGAGAATGTAACTGCCTACTCCATTGCAGATGGAATTGAACAAGAAGCACCGGGATCAAACTGGCTCCCTGAAGATAGCTATGCATACCGATATTCGTCTGACGGAAGTAAAATGGCATACACAAGTATTTCGGAAGAATCATTAGATAGTTCCCTGTTTAAATATGAGTTATTTTTGCTCGATTTAGAAAATGGAGAGTCAAAAAGGCTGACAAACCTTGGTTCATCGGTCGTATCGCCAATGTTTTTAAGAACACAAAACAGCATTGCCTTTTTGGAAAATAAAAATTGGCCACAAGTTCCTGAAAAACATACACTTAAGGTTTTGGACTTAGGCACTGAAAAAATAAAGTCGATTGAAATGGAGATGACGCCTTCTAATTCAAACCATTGGGTAATGAAAACACTAGATCTATTTGCCAATGGTTACACGGTGGCTGCTTTATATGTCATCTTATTAGGGTTATTAAGTACTTACCTATTCTTCTTCCATTCGACAAGAAAACGGTTTATACCAGCCATTATTAGCTTTACTCTTGCAGTACTTGTTTTCATCAGTAGTTTTATCGTAGCTATGGCTGTTGATCCATGGTACGGAATTGGTGTTGGAATACTCGCAGCTGCATTATTAGGTTGTACGCTCATTATTTTTGCCTATGCATATGCTTTAAAGTTCTTTTTTAAAGGGAACAATACTTCAATTGAGATGAATGAAGAGGCTGAGTAATTTACTAGGTATAATAATTTTTTTAAAAAAAGACTGGGATAGATGTAGATTTTTTAAGAATATTTATAGTAAGATTTTGACTTTATTCTTAGGATGAAGAGATATTATTCCGACTAGTTAAGAATTGTTAGCCACTTTCCAGAAACCGCGGCCTACCACTGTAAGCCGCGCAAAATTTCCGGAACATTTAGAAGGCCATATTTTATGTGAGCGGACATTACACAAAGCACAAAGACAAGTCGAAAAGACATGTTTCAACATGGCTTTTCGGCTTGTGTGCTTAGTCCGCTCTCAGCATAAACTTTATAAGAATTCTGATTAGAATGTGTTTTACTATAATAAAATCTAAAATAAGCACCTTTTCTTTTAAATAAAAAGTGTAATTTTGGTTTTATCCCAACCCGTTTATATTTTTACACCAAACGAGCCAGATTGTTCTCTTTTGACAACGGTGTCACTTTTTGCGCTTCCCCAGGAAATTTCGGAAATGATTGCACGTAATTTCCGGTCATTATTTTTTAAAAAATGCACGCTCCAAACACCACTTTTAAAGAAGAAATGACCTATATATTCCTTCGACTTCACATCTAATCTTATAAAAATCCAAAATTAACGGATGCGTATTTTCATTAAATTTCAATTCTTTTAATCTTCTTTTCCCAAGTCTTCGATCCAACATCGCATAGGCCCGGATGATGACATTTTCTGAACTCAAAGCCTCCTCAATAGATAAAGAACTGTACTCCATAAATGGTTCATAGAGGTGGAAACTGTTGAAAATGTTTTGATTGTTTAGGAAATCTTCCACCTCATCTGACACTTGAACTAATGCCTGCCGTTCCTTTGACTGGAACATAACTTCCCAATCAGAATTATAAGGAATACCCTTTAGATTTTTGTCCTTTTTCATCTGTTGATAGAGTTCCTCATGCATTACAGTATAAGTTACATCAGAGGCACTTAAGATCTCTTTTTTATCGAATGTAATCCATACTCTTGCTGGACCATCATGAAATTTACGGTACACCGTTGCATAGATCTTAATTCGACCTTGTAATTGATCACATAAAAAACTTTCAAGTGTTGATTTCGTTTTACTCCATTGCATATGATTCACCACCTCTAACTAGCTTTTTATTCTATTAATTTAACATAATGCTGTCATTGATCCCATCAGCAATCTGCCGCGCTTACTAAAATAATTCCCTCAACAAAAAAAAGTAATTCCCAGGTGATAAACCTTAGGAATTACTTTCATCTCATCAAACATAGTTCTCTAGAATATGTATCGTTTGAGCTATTTTCTTTTAACCATGTGAAATTGTAAAGTTTTGCAGTTCATCAGACGTTATACGATAAGAGGCAACTTTTTTCTTCCGTTGCTTTACGATATCGACGTGATCATTGTAATTATAGACAAAGAACGTTATTTCTTTTTTTCCTTTTTTAACGGTCATAATATATGGAATCACATCCGTTTCTGGGTGAAGAACCAATTCTTCATTACCAGGGAAAATATGATATCTTTCTAAAAAGAGCGCCTCATTAAAATAGTCAACCAATTGGACCTGATCTTCCTTTGCTAATTGTCTTCCATTATAGGTTACCGTAGTATTGGCGCTGTCAATTTTTGGATGAAGGGCAAATTTACTAACTACCCATCCAACGACTGCACTTGGGGGACTCGTTAATAACTTTAGGAAAATTCCACCCAACACAATAAGAACAGCAGTCCATGTCATATGAATCAACTCCTTGCTAAATCACTATTTACCAATTATTTTCCATTCAGTTATGGATTTCATATACCTACACTATCATAATGGATTTTGTCAGTTTATGACCATCCAATCCATTATTATTTTGACCATCCATTTGACGCGTAAAATTAAAGTGAATGAAGTGCTTCTGCAAACCGTTTAATTCCTTCATCAATTGATGGTTCGTCTTCCCTTGCGAATGTAAAGCGAACAAACCCTTGTTTTGAACTCATTGTTGAACCTGGAACATAGATGACGCCTCTCTTCATGGATTCCTCAAGTAATTGACTTTCATTATGCTCTTTTTTAATGTGAACCCATAGATGAATACCGCCATTTGGAACGGTAAATTCTATCTCATCCTTTAAATAAGCGTTTAGACTGGCTACAATTTGGTTTTTGCGCTTTTCTAATTCCTTTACTAACCTTTTCATATGGAATTGGAAATTTTCAGATTCCATAAAATCATTGGCAATCCATTGTGTAAAGCTGGAATGCCCAAAATCGATTTGTTGTTTGGCATCCGCTAATCTTTCGATCACTGAAGTTGGTCCAATAATCCAACCAATCCTTAAACCAGACGCAACAATTTTGGATAACGAGCTAATATATAAAACATTTCCATGGACGTCCATTGATTTGAGTGTAGGGATTTTCTCTCCATTGAATGAAGTGAGGCTATACGGATCGTCTTCTACTACAGGGATTCCATATTCAGATGATAGTTCTAAGATTGCTTCTCGTTGTTGAGCATTCATTAAATAGCCTGTTGGATTTTGATAAGATGGATTGAGAAAAATCATTCGAATCCGATGTTTTTTGTATAATGACAATAACTCTTCCGGATGTATTCCCTCTTGATGAACAGGCAAATCATAAACCTTTATTCCCGCAGATTGAAAAATGGGAAGACTATAATTATAGGAAGGGTTTTCGATGGCGACTGCATCACCAGGTTTTAATAAACACTGAACGACAAGGTGAAGTGCTTGCTGCGCCCCAGAAGTAATAAGGATTGAAGATGGAGTCGTTTCAATTCCTCGATACTGTTTCACGTGTTTTGTCAGCGTGTTTCTTAAAATGGCGCTTCCTTGTGGATGATCGTACCCTAAGCTTCCGATAAAGGAACGCGTTGAAGTGATCTCTCTTAAGGATTTTAGAGGGAATAGATCTTCGGACAACTCCCCACTTGCTAAATTAATAAGATGATGTTCAACCGCTTCTTTTCTGATTCTTTGTGTAACAGGTAAATTCGGCAAAAAAGAGCCGGCTTCGATATACCGGTTCCAGCTCGGAATACGTTTTTTAGCAATTCCCCATATATCTTTACTAATGGTCGTGCCGCTTCCTCTATTTCTTTGAATAAGTCCATTTGCTTCTAGTTCATCATACGCTGCCACGACAGTGCTTCTATTAACGTTCAGTTCCTTCGCTAAATATCGTTCGGAAGGCAATGGTTTATCCGGTGGGAATGTACCATCTGCAATTCCCTGTTCCATATACTCAGCCAGTTGTTTATATATTGCTTTTTTTGCGCTTCGGTCTGGTCTCCAATCCATGTCTACCTCTTCCTTTTAACTATTCGGTTCTAAAGTATTATTATACACCTAACCATCCAATCGTCTATTATATTCGCCATCCACTTATTTAATAAAGTTTGTTTACATTTCGGACGCCGTATTCGTTTTCCTGTGTAATTTAGTTACATTTACGTAATAAAAAGGGTGGTAATCTTCGAATGATTACCACCCTCGCTATTAATTTCGTTTTAATCTTCTTAACATCTAACATACTTCCGCTTAAAGCCAATTCGATCTTTTTCTATTTCTTTTTGAATATTTTCATAGGCATGTAGGAACGTATTTTTCTTGTTAGGTCTTTTCATTTCCACTGGACCAATCGCCTCAGCCGTTTCGACCGCTTTTTCATGTAGCGGCAAATAAGATACCCCTACCGTGTATACAAAATTATTCATTGCAGATTTTGTTCGTTCTGGTGATTCACGAATCGTATTTTTAACCGTTTCCAACATCGTAGCAATCTTACTTTCAGAAAATTCATGGTCCTTTCGATTCCCGAGTAGCCAACAGTAGCAACTCCAACCTGCAGACATTTTTAGTTCATCGCCACTAGCAATCCATTTATCTGCCACTTCTTGCGCAATATCCGATTCTGATAAAGTCACTGCCACGACATAATCAGACAGCATATAAAAATAGGCCGACTCCATCCAACGATCATAATCCGCCTCTGTCATCGCTTTTGGATCTGCAATTACCCCTGCAAAATACATAGCATCATAATTTCCTGTTGCATAAAGTTCTTCTGCTAGAGCTTGATTGATTTTAATTTTCTTTGCAATGGGTTTCATTGCACCCGTAGCAACGCCAAACACCGGTTCATGTGCGCCGTTCGATATGTACATTTTTTTCGTTCGTTCCTTGCCAAGGGCTTCCAGTTCCTGCATCACCGTTTGAAAATCCATCGTTACGTAACACTTCCTTTTTTTAATATTTTTCCGATAAAAATTTTAAGTAGATACATCTATTTTAACATTTGTCGTAGAAGAAAGAGCGTGGTAATTTTTTCGGGCATAATGAAAGGCCCCATCCCACCTAAAGGAACGGAGCCTATCATTTCAAATTCCCTAAAAGAGAACGATTATTTATTTACTTCCAATACCATTTTTCCTACACTTTGTCGACTTTCGATTAAACGATGTGCCTCGGAAGCTTCCTCTATTGAGAAGGTGTTACCTATTTTGATGTCTAAACGGCCATCTGCTAAATATTCTAACACTCGCTCTGCCGTTTCACGTAATAATTCAGGTCGGTTGTTTCTTGTTGTACCTAAGCTAAAACCAAGAACTGCACGACAACTGGAGTGTAAATCCACTGTTTTAACTTGGCCTATTTCACCGCTTGCATTTCCGAAGTTGACTAATCTCCCGTACATCGCTAAGCAGTCTAAACTTTTTTCAGCTACCTTGCCACCAATGGAATCTAAAATCACATCGACGCCTTTTCCACCTGTCAGGTCATTCACCTTCTCTACGAAATCTTCCTGTTCATAATTGATGACGTAGTCCGCCCCTGCTTCAAGGGCTGTTGAAATCTTGTTTTCACTGCCAACCGTACCGATGACACGACTCGCTCCTAAAATTTTTGCCAACTGAATGGCAGTCGTTCCAATGCCTCCTGCAGCTGCATGAATAAGAACCGACTCCCCTTGAACTAATCTTCCCACATCTGCCAGTAATTTATAGGATGTAAATGAAACAAGTGGACTCGCTGCAGCCTTACGATAATCAACGTTTTCAGGTAATACAAACGCAAGGTTTTCATCCGCTACGATATATTCTGCATAGGAGCCTGTCTTAGGGAAAGCAATAACTCGTTGTCCCACTTTTAAGTTTTGCACCTCAGATCCGACTTCCGCAATAACTCCTGTTGCATCCATCCCTGGAATAATTGGCGGTTTTCCTGCTGCATGAAATTTCCCTTGTCTTGTCATAATATCCGCAAAGTTCACACTTGTTGCGTCTACTCGAATAAGTACTTGGTTACTTTCGATTGTTGGCGTGTCTACTTCAATATACGTTAACACTTCGGGCCCACCAAATTCATTAATTACTACAGCTTTCATCTATGATTCCCCCTACGAAATGATACTTTACCTGCAAAAAATTCCCTTTTTTCTTCCACGCGCACTATATGATAAAAAACTCCATTTACAAATCAAATCGATAAAACCACTTACTTCCCTTTTAATGGAGATAGATATATTTGGATGAGGAAATTTTTTACTTTACAATAAATTCTATTTAATTCGCAAAAATCCCTTTAGTTTGATGAAGTTTTCTAAGTAAATTGATTTTTTAAATGAACGTGTATAAAAAAATCGAATCGCTCTATACTATTAAAGATTTCACTTCTAATCCAAGTGACTAAGGAGGGTTAACCCGATGAGTGTGGAAGATCGTTAGCTCAGAAGGACCGTCAAGAATCACTAAATAAGTGATTAAGGAGGGTTAACCTGATGAGTGTGGGAGATTATTAGCTCAGAAGGACCATCAATTTTCACTTCTAAATAAGTGATTAAGGAGGGTTAACCCGATGAGTGCGAATAGTCGTTAGCTCTGAAGGGCCGTCAATATTCACTTTTCATTAAGTGATTAAGGAGGGTTAACCCGATGAGTGGGAAAGATCGATAGCTCAAAAGGACCATCTAGACTGAGAAGCTTCAGCATTTAATGCGAAAGCGAGGCAGTGTGTCATGGAGGAAGATCAAAAGTGAATCATGCCCGGAATTTAATTTCCGGGTTTTTATTTTGCTTATTTTCCAGAGAGAAAGCACTAGGATAGCTGCTCTCAACTTAGTTTTTAAATGATAAACCTTTTTCTTGTAAGGCATTCTTAAGTTTTGGTAAAGATGCGGGTCCCATGCCGTGAAATTTCAAAATCTCACTTTCACTATAGGTTGAAAGCTGTTCCAAAGAAGAGATTCCATTGTTCTCTAATGCTCGTCTAGCTGGTGCCGACAGTAATGAAAGAAATCCATTTTCAGGTTTACGGATATTTTCACAAATCGGGCATGTTGGGCAGTCACTGCTTTTATAATAATTATGACCTTTGTCGCAAGTTCTTAAATTGTTTTGTAATTTCGTCATTTTAGAATCTCCCTTTCTTTAACGATTAGCATGCGCTTCTTTAAGAAAGCTTTTAAATAGTAGTTCTGCAATATTTTCGTTCACCATTCCACTAAGATGCAATAGCATTTTAATTAGTCTAACCATTTTTAACTGTATCGTTGAGCAAATCACAATCCCAACTTGTTTTTCCTTTATAAATCCACAGTACGTGTGAAACCCCATCGTTGTTCCACCGTGATGAATAATAGGATGATCACACCACTTTTTCTTCTCGATAAACCATCCGAGTCCCATATCCAACTGTTTAGATCCGGTTTTTGCATGAACTTGTTGTGTAAGATTGATTGCTTCTTTTAATGGACTATCTTTAAGCCCCATTTGATACTCGAGGTAAAGTAGCATATCATTCATTGTGCTTTTTAATGCACCCGCACCATTAATTGCTGGCAATTCGATTGGAGGAATTCTAATTTCTTTCTTATTATAGGATTTAATATAACGTTCATATTGTTCGGGTGTTCCATTTATAAACGTATCATTCATTCCAAAAGGATTCAAAATCTCTTTTTTGATGGCTTCTTCATAACTCAATCCTACAATTTCAGCTAATATGTTCCCTAATAAGCCAACGCCAATATTTGAATAGCCCCATTTTTGATCAATTTCTTTTTTTAAGTCAAAATCAATGAAAAATTGTTGTAAATCATCCTGGCTAAAATATTTATAAGGATTATCTTTTTCATCTTTATGCTCTTTCATTCGTTGTCGAATGGTTTTCATATCTTCTCTCGGGAAACGAGATCGATGTGTAGATAAATGACGAAAGGTTACTTCTTTTCCATTATACGTTAATGCTCGTCTATACTCGGGTTTGTAGTTGGATATTGGTTCATCAAGCCCGATTGTGTGATTTAAAATGAACTTTGATAATAGCAAACTCGTCAATGTTTTAGTTGTTGAGCCAATTTCAAATACACAATCTCCAACAGCTACACTACCTAGATCATCATAAATGGTTCCTGTAATAAATTTCTCATCTTTTGTCACAAACCCAATCACAATACTCGCTTTCTTTGCCTGATCTAATTCCCTCTTGATCAATACTTCCGTCTCTTGATTAATCAAACAAATCTCTCCATTCGAAGATGATAGAACTTCCAATACCTTCCTATTAACTATACGATTAACTAAAAGATTAGTTTCGTTTATCCAAAGCAAAAAGCCACAGTCAAATCGAGGGGACTCGAATTGACTACAGCTTTATACTCTTACTTTTATTCTTTTACCTTAAATGTCTTCACAATTTCTTCAAGTTCCTCAGCCATTTGACTCGATTCCGTTGAGCGGTCGGACACTTCCGAAATACCAGCAGTTGTTTCTTCAGCTGCTGCCGCAATATTTGTCATCGTGTTTTCGATTTCGTGAATTGATTGGTTTAATTCTTGAATTAATTGAACGACTTGCCCAGATTTCATCGTTTCATCTGTTAGTAATTTTGAAATATGGGCCATTTCACTTACAGTTTCTGTCACTGCAGATGAGATGTTGCCTAACGCATTGGCCGTTAATTCCACAGTTTTTGAACCTTTTTCGATATACTTACTATTTTCGGATGAAGAAATTAGTACGTTTCCAATATGGTCCATAATGTCCTTCACTAACTTTTCAACTTTCGAAACTTCTTGATTTGACTGTTCAGCTAATTTACGAACTTCTTCTGCTACTACAGCAAAGCCTTTTCCATGTTCGCCTGCACGAGCCGCTTCAATAGAAGCATTAAGCGCTAATAGGTTGGTTTGAGAAGCAATTCCAGCAATGGCATTTGTAATGGTTTGAATTTCCTTCGCTGCTTCAACTAAATTTTGTATTGTATTACTTACTTCAGTCGAACCTATGCGGATTTGTTCCATCCCCGTGCTAATTTCTTTCGCTCGTTGTTCTCCTTCAGAAGCAATTTGCATCGTTACATTCGATTTTTGCACCGCATCATCAGCGATTTCTTTTATGTTTTGCAAGTCATCCGCAAGTGTCACTAACACATTCGATGCATTATCTGAATGATGCATTCCGTCTGTTACCGATACGGAAACCTCTTCGATATTATTTGCAACGAGTGAAACCGCATCGTTCATTTCACCTAATGAACTTGCCGTTTCATTCGCATTCGCTGTTAACTGATGCGAAGTTGAACGTAATGTAGAAAGGATTTGTTGTAAGTTGACTGTCAATTGGTTAAGTGTACGTGCTAAATCTCCCACTTCATCCTGACTTTTTACTTTTACCGATTCAACCGTTAAGTTTCCATTTGCAATTTCTTTCGCTTGTTCAATTAATTGCGAAATCGGTTTTGTTTTACGACGAATTAGGAATGCTGTAGCGATTGCTGCAAGCAACATTGGAATAATGCTGATTAACATCCCTTGTGATACAACTCCCCAAGTACGTTCTGTTACAATTTTCGCATCAAAATCAATAACACTGATTGCGATAATGTCCTTTGTTGGGTCGTGATCTTCGTAAATTGGCGCATACCCAGATAAGCGCTCCATTCCAGCAAATTCATAGGGTTGAGAATAGGTTGGGTGTTTCATGTCAAGCATCATCGATATTGCTTCTTCATCGACATGGAATGAATCCCCAGGCTTAAATCCATCTTCTCGCAAATTATCATCAAGAGCGATAATGTTGCCTTGTAAATCTAATATGTATTGCGTTTCAAAAATGTCTTTATGATTGATTGTCCAGTTTAGTTGATCCCCAATTTTATCTTGTGTCTGTGCATCACCATCTAGGGCTTTCACAATATCCATGGGGCTAATTAACCCTGTTGTTATATTCGCACAACCATAAGCTTCTACCCCTGCAGCATCATATAATTTGTCGTATGCAGTAATGTAAGTTGCTACTGATGTAATCGCTAACATAACAACTAATATCCCCGCAATAAGCGTACCTAGTTGAAAAGTCAGTGTATTTTTTATTTTCATGACAAATGTACCACCTTTTAAATAGTCCACTACTAGTTCTATAAACTTATATTAGTTTACTATGAAATAATTTATTTAAAAAGGTTGTTTTAGGAAAATAATAGTTTATTGTAATTTTTTTCATATTTTTTGTCATTGAATTTTCACTTTTCCGAAATGGGCCATCTGTTGCTTGGTTGTTGACCGAAATTGTGTATTCTGCAAAAAATCCATATGTTATTCTTTCCTATGTAGATAAAATATTGAAATATTTTAAATAAAATGAAACGGACGTCTGTTGGGTCTCGTTTATATGTTACTACTGGGGGTGAACGTGATTGATAGACAAATAGATGAATTAGTGGACCAGTATGCTGAACACTTGTTACAACTGGCCTACTTCTATACAAAAGACCGCTATAGTGCGGAAGATATCGTGCAGGAAGTGTTCATGAAATTTCTTGAAGCCAATTATGAAGAAAGAGGAACAATCCGTGCTTATCTTTCCAGAATGACCATCAATAAAAGCAAAGATTATTTAAAAAGCTGGGCCTATAAAAAAGTACAGTTAAAGGAAAAGTGGTCTTTTGAAAAATCGAAGAGAAAGAAAGACGCCCTACTTGTAGAGGATGAACGCACTCTGATTGGGCAAGCCATTTTAAATTTACCACTCGAATATCGGGAGCCGATTATTTTGTATTATTTTGAAGAAATGTCGGTAGCTGAAGTCGCGGTGGTATTAGCTATTCCAGAAAATACGGTAAAAACCAGGTTGAAACGGGCTCGAGAGAAACTTAAACCTTTATTACAAGAAGAGGAATGGGAGGTGTTAGCAAATGAATGAACTTAAAAAAGGCTTAATTCGAGCAGCTGGTGATCTGAGTGAAAGCAAGGAAACCGTTCGAAAACGTTTGTACGAAAGGAATAAAAATCCTCGTCAAAAAACAATGTTTCTAGCGAGAACGCTAACGGCCATCGTCACCATTTCCATTCTATTTATCGTTGCCAATATACTAATGAAAGATGAGGAATTGGCCACAGCTACTCCTTTTGATGAATCTTACTATGAAGTGCACTACGCGATTACGAAAGCATTTGATTTTTCTCGCGATGAGGAATTGATTAAACAAAATGCTTACGAACAATATGAAGCAAAATTGGCCTATTATGCCTATGCATTATCGCTAGGGTATGAAATTTCAGATTCTGACATTAAAAAAATGGAGGAAGACCTATTAGTCGGAAATGGAATGGAACGGTATGAAGAATATAAACAACATCTTTTACAAGAAGCTAATATTTCGGAAGAAGACTATATGGAATATGAAAAAGCAAATGCCCCGTTTTTAGTGGCTCAAAATATGTTACAGGATCATTTTATGGCACTTTTCCCTAAAATAAACGATGTGCTCGCAAAATCCTTAGCCTATAAACATGCTATTCCCTATTTCCAAGATGCTTATGCCGAGGATATTAAGCAGTTTAAAGAAACACATAGCATAGTCGATAATGGATATCCTGGCGAAGGGGTACCGTCAGTCGGTCGAATAGTCGCATTGGAAGATAATATGTTTTTAGTCGTTGAAGATGCAACAGTAGAAGACATCAGAACGATGGACCAGGCAGCAATTGTAAAAAAATATCATCAAGGTGTTTGGTACCCACAGGATGGGACACCCGAACTTTCGGTTGGCGATTTAGTTGAAGTGTATACTAAAACAAAATTGACATCACAATTACCTTTTTTAGCAGACATTTGGGATTTCAATATGCTTGAAGAATATGACGAGAATGCTCCTACGACGGAACCAATTTCACTCCAAGTATCACCGGAAAATGAAACGAAATTACGAGTGTTATTAAGCATGATTCGCTGGGAAGATAAAGAGGTCTCGATGTCACGAATGCCCGAATACACGCTGGACTTTAAGGGAGAAACCTATAACCTATGGACGACACCCTCCCATAGCAACATCACCATCATCCCATCTAGTGGCGGACGCTATAAAAGTTTATCAGAAGAACGATCGAAAGAACTTGCGGAAATTTTGGGGTTGGAATAAATGTTTTTAGAGAACCTGAGCTATTTTGGGGTTCTCTTTTTGCGTCCTCAAAATACCGTAATTACTCTTTCATGATCGAAATTGGAGTGATTAAAAGATGTGGTGGATTTCTAGGATGTGTTGCGGTTTCGGAAAAATAACCGATGATCCATTCTATAAATAGCGGAATAAATTTCCTTAAAAATGAAAAATGCTTCTGTTTCCCATACAAATAAGGGAAGTTTTTTCCTTTATCTCAGTCTAGAGCATTGGATTTCGCCTTATTTATAGCAGTTAACGGAAATTTATTCCCTTATATCGGCCTTTCAGCTTCCGCTTTATACAATAGCGGAAGATTATTACCTTATTTCCCATTCTATAAAATAGCGGAATAAATTTCCCTTAAAATGAAAAATGCTTCTGTTTTCCATACAAATAAGGGAAGTTTTTTCCTTTATCTCAGTCTAGAGCATTGGATTTTGCCTTATTTTGGGCAGTTAACGGAAATTTATTCCCTTATATCGGCCTTTCAGCTTCCGCTTTATACAATAGCGGAAGATTATTCCCTTATTTCTGTCTTAGTATGATCCCATTCTATAAAATAGCGGAATAAATTTCCCTTAAAATGAAAAATGCTTCTGTTTTCATTCAAATAAAGGAAGTTTTTTCCTTTATCTCAGTCTAGAGCATTGAATTTCGCCTTATTTATAGCAGTTAACGGAAATTTATTCCCTTATCCCCGTCTTCCAAGCTTACCTTTTATACAATAGCGGAAAATTATTCCCTTATTTCTGCCATTTAAATTTCCAAACTTACATTAGTCGGAAATCTTGCCCATATATCAAACTTGGAATCTTAAAAACCAGCCACTTCCCCCCTCAAGTTTGACTGATGTCCCCAGTTCTTTTGATGATGCCAAATTTTGCGATAAAATAAATGGCCAAAAATAAGAAGCACCCTAAATTCGTACTATTACTAGTTATTAAATTTGATATGACGAGTTGCTGTCCCACGAGTATGTTTAATACCTAAGAAAACAGTAATCCAAAAAGTGAACCACACATCAAAAGATGCCCAACCCATGTCCTCTTAGGAATCATCACTTTTGATTGTCGAAGGATCCATGTATCGTAAATTTGCCTTACTAAACAAAACATAATGGTGAAAATCATCAATAAAACAACGAGCCATCCTACCTGTTCACCCATGAAATCCCCCACTTTTCCGCTACTCTTTTCACAATGGAAACGATAAGCCAAATAAATACAATATAGATGATTGATTCGGCAATACTCGTAATCAAGTAAAATAATATTCTTCCGTAATATTCAAACTCATCCATCTGATAATGCTGTACTTTCCCAAATTTCAAGAGATTTTGATAACTAGTTAAAAGCATGATGAGGATGAAAAGAAGCCAATATGCTTTCGGTAATGTATTCCCGTTTACTAACATCTAACTCCCCCTACTTTGTCATTTATTCCAACTTCTGTAGCTCATTCACCGTCACAAATCTATATCCCTCATCTGTTAGTTGTCGAAGGGTTTCTTCAATGACTTGTAGCTGCATCCCGGTTTGATCATACATTGGATGAATTAAAATAATCGAGCCAGGTTTTATATTATTGACGATATATTCAACCTTTTCATCTGCAGTCGTGTAATATGTATCCGGCTCCAGATCCCACATAATCGTCTCTGTACCTCGTTGTTTTAAATAAAATGGCAAGACGACTAACTTCTTTCCAAATGGAGGTCGGAAATCAATTTCACCTTCGAAACCTGCTTGTCGAATTAATTCATCTGTTTTCTCGAGTTCTTCTTTTACAAAGCTAGGTGTCTTAAATACCATACGTTCATGGGAGTAAGTGTGATTGCCAATTTGGTGACCAGCCTCGGCAATTTTCTTCGCTTCTTCAGGATGATCAGCAATATCGCCACCAATCAAGAAAAACGTTGCCTGTGCATTGTACTGATCAAGAAGTGGAAGAATTTTATCTACATTCTCGGTTGGACCATCATCAAAGGTTAAAGCCACTACCTTTTCATTTGTCTCCACTCGGCTCGTTATGTCCCCCATTAGCTGAAAGTTTCTCATATTCATCCATTTCATTAATCCGAAAAATAGTAAAAAAACGACTAAAAGCCCTATGATAATACGTAAAATTATCTTCTTCATTTCTAACCCTTTCTTGTAAGCATTGATCAATCTATTTTTTCTTTTTGCACTTTCAGAATATTGTTCAATGTGTCATGAATAGTTTGTAAAGTAACGAGATTGTGTACAAGCATCATAAATATCACAACTCACCTGTAAACCAGGACGGACATTATGTATACACATCTAGTTTATTAGTAAAATTCCGATTCCTACAATCATCACGAGTACCATGTTGGCTAATGTTATGAGATATTCCCGGGACTCTCTCATATACTTCCATTCAACGAATAATTCAAAGCCAAATCGAGCGATGAAGAACAGGAATAGAAACAACGTCATATAAACCCTTTCCTTTGTAACAACAATGGGGATGAAACAAATTGTGATGACAGTTATGATAAATATTCCGATTCGGAACACCTTTTTTCCTTCCGTCTCTGAAATATGTTTCTTTTCGATTTTAAATATTCGGCGAAGAATCGGCTCCAAAAGGATGAAAAGGAGAATGATGATGACGAGTAAAAAAATGTTCATAGTAAGCTCCTAAATGTTTGATATTTCTATCTTACCTTACGAACGTTAGAATTTACATAATTTAACTCAGATTGAAATGAAAGGGTGACTGACCTTTGAAAAAAAACAATAAGAAAATAGCCTTTTTTGCGATGATGGCCATTGCCCTCTTTATCGTACTGGCGATTATGACATACCAAAATCAGTGGAATCAAAAACAATATTTTTTAGATAATTTTCAACAGCAATTTGTTGAGCTGCAAGGCGTTATTACACACGTGGAAAAAGAAAACTGGAGCCATCCCGAACTCATATCGAACCAACTATCCCTTATTTTAGATGATTTAGAATATGTGATGTTGAATCATTCGTATCCCTCTAAAGTGCTTTCTGAGGACGAAAAATTTATGTTCGCTCGGATTTATGGTTCCTTAAACCAACTTCCCTTTAACGAAATTTACCACGAGGCAGTTTGGTCAAAAAAAGATCTCGAAAAAGTGAACATCGTTAACGAAGCACTCGTAAAAGCCGAACTAAAAATGGAAACGACAATTCCTGTGGACTGGGACGTTTTTATGAATCAATGCAAAATTTTAGATAAGGAATTGCAGAAGTTACGAAGTATGCAAAAATAATTATGTTTCGTGAAGCATATTTATTTTCTGCGACGTGGGACAGGGGGACAGGTTCCTTGTCCCACCACCTGCTACACAACAGCTTTCACTTTAACATTTGATCAAAATCTACTCGCCAATAATCCACCAACCACTAATTATATTTTTTCGGCCACATATTTAACACAAATATTATAAACTCCACCAGTGAATTCATCTCCATTAACAAATAAAAATTATAGGCGGTCGAGATTCATCTCGACAATATATTTATTTTTTTAAATCTTTTTTTAAAGTCTCTTTATTGTCGTCTCATTTTGTCGTGAGATGCCTTTCCATTTTGTCGTGCTATGCCTTTCCATTTTGTCGTGCTATGCCTTTCCATTTTGAGAAGTCTGTCGTGTTTAAACAGATGAAAATTACGTCACGAACTCGGTTGTCATAAATTCGAAATCACAACAGTTACGAATCCTGCCAAGTAACACTTTGGTCATTTCGAATTTTACTTTTATCAATTTTAAAATATTGCTTGCCATCCTCCTTGGAGGATATGCCCGTTCTCTGATGTAATCTTTTATTGTATTCTCTGTGTAATCTATTGGTATTGCTCCCGTCATTTTGACGTGTCCCATTCCGCCATATTGACGGGATGGAAACCGACAAGTTGACGTGTCTAATTCGTCATTTTGACATAATCCTTTTTTACTAATTGACGTATCCATTTCATCAATTTTTTGAGGGCTATTTTTCAACTCATCATTTTGGGAAAAGCCGTGATGAGAGATTTTCTTTACTTCCTCCTCATTAATTCGGTACCATTTTGTACGATCTGTTTTCCGCTCATTAAAATTGCCAACCTCAATTAGATTTAGTTGCTCTAACTTTTTCAAAATACGGTCAATCGTACTTTTCGACCAAAACGGAAATTGCTGATGAAATTCCATCAACGTTTTGGAAATCCACTTTTCCCCTTCCCTCACGCTGCCAGCAGTTTGCACTAAATCATTCAATTGCTGTAACATCAGTGCCTCATTTAATCCAATATTCATTGCAAGTGTCGTTGAAATTAGTATTGGTGTGTCGTTATTTAATAAGCTCATTGATTTCTGTCTCCTTCAAACTCAAGTTTTCTGAGAAATTCTTCATACTGCATTTCCCATTCATCCTTTATATAGTGATTTAGGTCCGAAAAAGAGACAAGGATTTAAAATTTTTTTGCCCTACCCTCAAAAAAATATTTCGTACCCCATATCTTTATCAAAAGCTTTATAATGAAATGACAAATATGTAAATCTCTGGAGGTCATCTCCTTGAAGGAAAAAATTTTATGGATTGGCTTATTGATTGTCTTCATCAGTTGGATAGGAAACTATTTTTATTTTCAGTCGAAACAGCTGGATCAACCCATTTTTTTAGACCACTATTATGAAACCTATATGCAGGATGAATCCCCTTTAACCTTTTACTATTTAAGCAATAAGACGGATGATGCTGTCATCAATCATGTTACCATCGATGGCATTGACCTCTATCCTGTGTTAGATCATGGTGTCGTGTGGTCATCTTCCCCTACATTTGAACAAGAATTTACCCATCAATACTTAAAATCCGTTACATTGGACTTTGCTCATGTTCCATTCCCAATTAATGAAACCGATGATGCTTGGTCTTTTGAGGAAATAACTGTGACTTTTACAAATGGTCAAACACTTACAACAGATATTGGTGAAGTACGTGTGTTCAAAAATTTACAAAATCATGAATTATTTAATTTTCATTCAGGATCGACGAGTAGCGAACATATACATCAAGAGATAATGGTTGCAACAATCCCCCTTACCGTGGAAGCAATTCAAATTCCTTTTAAGGAACTAGTTGAAGAGCTTGATGTGAAAGTAAATGTTGATACGAAACTTATAAAAGAAAATGAGTCTTTAAGGCAGAGAGAAAGTACAACAGGATGGCAGGATCCATTTGGAGTTTTAGAATGGCATGAAATAAAAGGTATTTCGAGTCATGAAGAAAAACTATTTCCGTTTCAATTAGAACGAGATAACTGGTTGCAGCTTTCCATGCAAATGAACCCGAATCATAAAAGTTATGTTAACTTTGGAGTGGAAATAACTGGTACAACAGATGATGGTAAACCATTTATGAGAAAGTCAACAATCATCGAACACCCCACCCTCACTCAAAAAGTGCTGAACGAAATAATAGACGAAAAAACAAGGAGGTAATGTCCATGTACAAAGCCTTTCATCGAATTTTCTGGGGTTATCTCATCGTGTGGATTGAAATTCATCTCTTCGTCATGGATATTCTGGCAGATCCAGTTGGATATTATCTTATATATTCTGGAATTTCTCATGTGGTAAAAGATTTTCCAATTGGTCATAAAGGAAAAAAACTTGCGATGATTCTCGTTTTTATCTCTTTCCCTACTGTCTTTATGCAACAAAACCTAAGAATTGACCAACTAACTCATTTATCGATGTTTTCTGGTTGGACGTTATACACGACACTATTAAGTTTGTTAAAATTTATACTCGTCTTCTATATTTTCCAACTGATCATGGCCATCGTTCAGTTGCATGGAGATGAACGGATGATCCGACGTTCGTTGAGAACATTTATATTTTATGTAATCGGCATGTTTTTCGTATTATGTTTAAATACCTTTATGATCAACCTGCCAGTTGAAATACTGTTATTTTCAGCGGTCGTTTCAGTCATTTGCAGTTTAATATTGGAAATTGTATTTCTACTTCTGTTACGGTCTGTCAGTGAAATTAAAATTGAACCTAATTGACAAGTTCTACACAATTGTCAATTAGGTTTTTTATTTTAGAATGCGATGTAATGATTTTTAAAAATAAGTTTCGTACTTCTTTCAATGATAAATATGAGGGATTCCTTCCAAAATTTTAGATGTATTTTTTATTAATATTCCGTGATAAAGTTTGTTTCAATAGGGACAACAAGACAAACACCCAAGGAGAGATTACTTGAAAAAACAATTATTCACGGTGGCAGCTACTGTTGGAATTTTATTCTTCTCATATTCTGTTCAAGCCTCAGCACATGAATTAACGTATAAAGTTCAAGCTGGCGATACACTTTGGAAAATCGCGACTTCAAATCAAATTACAGTTCAGGATTTGCAATCTTGGAATAACCTCAAATCTAATACAATTCGTGTAGGTCAAGAATTTTCGTTAATTGCCCCCCATTCTCATTATCTTTCGAAATCATATGTTGTTCAATCTGGAGATTCACTCTGGGGAATTGCTACAAAAAATGGCTTAACAGTTGATCAATTAAAATCGTTCAATGGTTTAACTAGCAACGTGATACATGTTGGACAAGTATTGAAATTAACATCCGAGGGCGACTCAAAACTAACTGCTCCTGTAGTAGAAAAAACATTAAATGCGGAAGCGTTAATTGCGGAAGGCAAAAAATATGTTGGGGTCCCCTATGTTTGGGGAGGTAGTACTCCGAAGGGTTTCGATTGTTCAGGCTTCCTTAACTATGTATATGGAAAAGTAGGCGTCTCGATCCCTCGTACGGTTGAAACGATTTGGAATGCGACAACGCCTGTTTCATCTCCACAAAAAGGAGATATAGTTTTCTTTACAACAATTAAACCGGGGCCAAGTCATGCTGGTATATATATAGGAGATAACAAATTCCTTCATGCAAGTTCATCGATAGGTATCACAATTACCGCAATGAATGACTCTTATTGGAAGGCTCGTTATCTCGGGTCAAAGAAAGTAAAACTAAACTAACAAAAAATAAAATCACCCTGCCTCTCTTAAATTTTGTGAGGCTAAGGTGATTTTTATTTTCATCATCTAATAAAAGACATTTCCCTTTAGAATCAACGTTTTTTGTTTGCCCCGGAATTGAGACAAAAAAGAGGAACCCAGTTAAGGATTCCTCTTTTAGATCATAGTAAATTTAATTTAATTAAAAATTAAAGTTTTACGATGTTTGTAGCTTGAGGGCCACGTTGACCTTCTTCAACGTCGAATTCAACTTTTTGGCCTTCTTCTAAAGATTTGAAACCGTCTCCAACGATTGCTGAGAAGTGAGCGAATACGTCTTTTCCACCTTCAACTTCGATGAATCCGAAACCTTTTTCTGCGTTAAACCATTTTACTGTACCTTGTGTCATGTAAATGACCTCCATTTGTTTTAAATTTAATATATAAGCTTTTTTGAAAAGAAAAAAATTCACATATTACAAAAAGTATCGAACGCTCACGATTACTCTTTGTAATAGGTGAATTCTACTTCGTTTCCATAAAGGACCTTATTAATTAATTTTATTATATATCATAATTTCGCGTTTGTCTACTGTAAAATTCAAATTCTAAAAATTAGCCAGTTAATATTGAAAAACAATGTGCCAACTTCTGAATAATAGAAATCGGCACTTCGCTTAGCGTGAGGCTTTTGACGGTTGGCATACGTCACATTTGCGCTGATTGTTGTTCTTAAATTTCGTAAATGTTTTTTCAAAATTGCTTCCACAAGCACATTTAAATAATAATTTTTGTGAAAAACCGTGATATTCCGTTGATAGCAACTTACTTTCAGAATTCTTCTCAACAAACTCTTTAATTTGATGAATCGTCCATCGCTTGTTCATTCTTACACCTCCATTATACGCTCCCGGAGGCATTCTTTGGCATCCGTTTAAAGTTTATTCTAGGCCGTGATGACCCTAAGTTTCTTATTATAACATGAATTATGACACAAAAATACACAACTTAAACTAACGAATCATTGCACTTGCTTAAAACTTGTTTTTCGCATCATTTGTCGGAGTAGTACAAGGCTAACAAACATAATCAAAACCAGCAAAATAAAATCAGTATTGCGTACATCAACCCCATGAAATCCATACCAAATCAAGAAGTAACCAAAACACCCTATTAGATTAAAAGCAAATAATAATCCCCATGCAGAGACTTTAATTCGCTTAACCCTTCCCTTCCCAATGAAATACTGGAGATACAAAAAACAAACAACAGTTAACCCTAAAACTAACAAACCCGCCTGAACAAATGATGAAATGGACGTTATCATTCGAATCGGCACTTCCCCAGCAGTATCTACATATATGACATTGGCAGCATTAATGAGATGAAAACCGAAACCCAACAAGATCACATAAAAATAAAGTATCCATTCACCAATAATCAGAATTGGAAACATAAATTTCTTCAACATATTCCACCTACTATTTTTTATATTAATAACGCAGGTAATTTTCATGGGGTTCCATATTTAACCATTAATAAATCGTAGTGAAAAATCTGCAAATCTTACATTTTACGATATACTTCGATTAGAACTGTTTGGAGGAAATAAAATGAAGATCAATAAATTTCTAGTGAAAACGTTGAGTACCTGCCTGTAAGGGGGAATTCCCCTTGGACCCTTGCAGGCGGTACATTCTCAAGGGAGGTTTTCACAAATGAAAAATCGATCACGGTCCTATTATCGCCATCAATGAGAGCGAGTTATTAATCGAAAGCTCAAAATTATCCAATTTGCCTGGGGGCTGGAACAACGGGATGCTATTGAACATCCATTTATTAAGAATCCGGGTAGATTATCAAAAGCAAAGATTAATTGCTCTTGTCAGATGTGCAAACATGATAAACATTTTAATATTCCAAAAGCAAACGTTAAATCGAAAAAGGATTTAATGGAATGGGATATGAAAAAATACTTTAATAAGTAACATTCAAAGTGCCCTACTTTTTAGAGGGGGCTTTGAAGTGTGACAGATGATTAAGCATGGTAACTCGTACTCGTATTGAGTTGCCATGTTTTTTATTTCTTTGTAAGTATAATCTCGGTCTATTGATAAAGTGGGTGCTTGATAGGGTGCTTGAAAGTCGGAGATAACGGAAAAATATTCCGTTATTGTACATTGGGAGGGCTAAATCGGCACGAATAAGGGAATATTTTTCCCTTAACAGCTCTAAATAAGGCAAAATTTAAAGATTTTATTAAAATAACGGAAAAACGTTCCTTTATTCTACAGAAAATAAAGGGATTTTCTAATTTAAGGGAAGTTTTTTCCGTTATTGAATATAGTAAAGCTTGAACGGCGGTGATAACGGAAAAATATTCCGTTAGTGTACATTGTGAGGGCTTGGATGGCATAGTATAATTCCTTTTGATTTCCGTAAACATCGAAATGTATGACTTCATCAACTTGATCTGCATCAAAAATGTTGGTTTGAGTTTTGACATTTCCATCTATATTTGCCTACAAAGAATTTCTATCATCTATTTATCAAATTTACTTTGAATTTTAAAAATATATATTTTATTTCCAAACTCCGCACTTATACCTTTTTGCTCTAGTAGATTCTCATAAGATACTTATAGTTTAACAAGGAGGTGAAACCTTAATGTCACAAAACAATGTTGGCGGAAGCTCTGATTATGGCAGAAACAACAATAATAATTTTGCTTTAATCGTTGTGTTATTTATTCTATTAATTATTGTTGGTACATCGTTCATGAACAATCGCTACTAATTTCAAGCATTTCTAACATATCTTGAGCTACCACCTCAAGATCCCTCACTAACCTTCCTTTTATATTAAGTAGCGAAATACACTAGCAAAAATACTAAAACGCTTCGCCACGAAAAAGTGAAGCGTTTTTTACTTTGTAAAACATTATCCCAAGAATATGAGAAAACATTCCACTTTCAACTAATTTCCCCATAGTTTTTTTAATTAAAAACAACTCTAAATACTTTACGAAAATCAGGAAACAATAAATGTCATCATGATTTTTTAGAGCATTCATTATAAATAGACTTGGAAGGCGGTCTACTATGGATCAGGTAAAAGTTAAACTATGGACCAATCAGTACATAATGATTGTCATATTGTCCTTAGTTATTTTCGCTGCCTTTTATATGATTACTGCAGGTTTTCCTATTTTTGTATCCACCATTTCTGATAATCCAGCAATTGCTGGAACAATGACGACAACCTTAATGGTAGCATCATTAGTTACCCGCTTTTTTGCAAGTGTGATGATCCAAAAAGTGAATATGAAATTGCTCCTCATCATTTTTCATCTTTATTTTATAGGCACAATCGGTCTTACCTTTCTGAGCGACTCCATTGGATTTTTGATATTCATTCGAGCGCTACAAGGGATTGGGTTTTGTATGCTGACGAACTTAGTTTTTACGATTTCAAGTAATATTGTTCCTAAATCTCGGTTAGGTGAAGGACTTGTATTTTTCGCCATGTCGACAAGCATTGGAACAACCATTGGGCCACTAATCGCGATTGCTTATCTTGCAAATTATTCGTTTAAGTCCATGATGGTCGTAACACTGGGATTAATGATTTTTGCTTTAGTTTGCAGCTTTTTCACGAAAAATACAGGTAAACTAGAAAAGAAACGTCCTCAGCCGACAAACAAAGAACCATTTTATAAATACATGTTCGATCGGCGGGTCCTTCTTCCAAGTATTTTGGTGGCGTTCAATTATATGGCCATTGCAGGAACCGTTAACTTTGTCGGGGCATTTGGGAAAGAAATCAATCTTGGTGGGAGCATTTCACAGTTTTTTATCGCACAAGGGATTTCTATGGTATTCGTTCGTTCGATCTCTGGGAAAATATTTGATCGATTCGGTCACAGAATCCTTATTATTCCTGGCGCTATCTCTGGTGCAATAGGCTTAACTCTTTTAGGCTTGTCAACTAGTATGTGGATGGTTTTAGTTTCAGGCGTACTTTTCGGCATCGCTTTTGCCATTCTCCAACCGATTATCCAAGCTTGGGCGTTGACACTTGTTCCACCTGAGAAAAAAGCGACAGCCAACTCTATGCTTCTCATCTTTATGGATTCTGGCATGGCGATTGGATCATTAGGTCTTGGGTTTTTAGCAAAAATGGTTGGCTATGGCATGACCCTCACTTATTCTGCAGTTTTCATGGTGATTATTTTGATCTTGTATTTAATTGGGAGCAAGAAATAGGGACAGGGGGACAGGTTCCTTGTCCCAGTTCAGTGGGACAAGTGACCTGTCCCCTATGTCCCATCAACAAACAAGTAGGGCTGTTCCATTGTCAACTTTGACATTTGAAACAGCCCTTAAGATTCTTAGAGAGAGTTTATGAAAAAATTCGCTTCAAACTCTATCACAACTATTTATTTTGCTCCAGGCATTGATAAACAGCCATTAGATCACGTTTATTTAATTCACGAATACGAGTAAAGATTAGAATATCTCGGGCAGCTTCTGTATATAAGCTTTCCTCTACGACATCACTAACTGTACCATGTAACCATGTTTTAACTTGTATTCCTTCAACAAGTTCCTCTAGACCTTCATCATTAATACCTGTTGCCTGACAGCTCACACATGGGATTGTTAATTTGTATACGCCATCATGAATATTATCCTCTGTGATGACTTTCTTTCCTTTACAAAACGGACATGGATGACTCTTAATGATTTTATTGATGAGCGTGACGATTTTTTTGTAGCCAAACGCTTCATATACATAGGTTAGTTTTTTGTATTTTCCATTCATGAAATACTGATTGATGATGGTTTCTCTTGTTTCATCAATATTAGGGAAATCACAAATTGTCACCTGATTATTTATACTAATAGATTCGATATACTGTTTGATTGTGTCCCAAAATGGCAAGGCGTTTTGCAGAACGATTTCATAACCCGAAAAGCTCGCTTGTTCTAATTCGAACAATTTCAGTGCAACTTGGGTGTCTCTTGGCAACAGTGAGACATCTTCTGTTAATACACACTCGCCACCAACAATCGATTTCAGTTTGCTCAGTTGAGGTAGTTCACCCACGATTTTCATTACTTCATCAATTGGTTGCTTAATGATTTCCCGAATATCTGTGTCTCCAAATTTAAGCGGTTTACGATGATTTAACACCGTCCCCTCACAAATTGGACAGGTCATCATTTCTTTCGAAGCTTTCATCTCCTCTTTAATTTTAGATTTTGAGACGACAATATACATACCAAGAATCGTATTAAAGCCTACCCATGTTCTCCGCGCTTTGCCTTTTTTATCATAAAAGGACTGTTCAAAATACCCGTACCAAAACGTATGCTTCTCTTCCTCTGTCATCTCATTATAGCTTTTTGTCAAGTCATGACCGAGCTCGTTCTTAAGTTCTTCAAATAGAAATTCTAATTTTGGATATTGATAAAATTTTAATACTTCCATTATTTCTGGATAAAATAACCCCTCCCAAAATGGAACGTTTTTGTCCTGAATTACTAGTTCCTTATCAAATATTTCAATTTGAAGACGTCCCGAACAGGATGGACAGTGGTTTTCCTGAGCGTAGAAATCAAAACTTCTCGTATTTTTATTTGTCGGATGTGCCGCCACAATATGATTAATGAGCCCACCCATTTCATAAAGAAAACTATATTGGCTATACAAATGTCTTTCAAGATCAATCGCAATCACAGGTGCAATTTTGTCAGATTCGTATTCACCGTAAATTAAGCGCGCCATGGAAGATAAACTTTTGAGGATACCACCTTTATAAATATTTTCTGCCCTTTTAAAGTAGTCGATTTGGTTTTCTTTTAAATAAGTGATCCCATTTTGTGTTTTTAGTTCTGATGAAATTGGCGCTGGCTCAGCGTTCTCTTCCCTATGCTTCTGTTCGAAATAATCATCATGACTGTTAACCTCAAGAAACTCCACAGGCTCAACTTTTCTTTTACCAAAGTCCGCGATAAAATCAGAGCTTTGTAACATATAGTCATTATGTTCAATCATGATAATCGAGACGGATTCATCTTGAAGGATGACGCGAATACTATCAATAAATTGATTTAAAATATTTTGAGATAACCCTTTTGAAGGTTCATCGAAAATAAACAGCGTATGGGAATTCCTCGTTTTTGAAAACAGCTCTGACACTAAATGAACACACTGAAATTCGCCGGTCGATAAGGTTTGAGTTTTTCGATTTAAAGTCAAATATCCAAGTCCCAGTTTGATTAAGAGACTCAAGCGTTTATAAGCGATGTCTTCATTTGGTAGTTCCTCAATCAGATCTTCAATTGAGCGATCAAATAGTTCATCAATCTCGTCACTATATTTTGTGAGTTTTTGTTTAATGTCGAGAAACGTCGCAACCGTTGAACGACTCGTAATCGATTGATTTCGGTCTTGCCCGACCATCACTAGTTTATCTTTTGAATATCGCTTCACAAAATCATTGGCTAAACACTCATTAACAAGTGTCGATTTACCACATCCAGACTCCCCCGTAACTGCTACAAGTCTATTTTTCGGAATCTGAAATTCAGCCATTTGAATATTACGGCAATACAACTCATGAAATTGGTAGTATTCTGTTGGCTTTTCCTCATTTCGTTGCCAAAGAATTGGTGCTGGACGCGGTGATTCTTCTACTATTTTCCCACCATATTTCCCACTGCCTGGTCCGAAGAATACTTGATCATCCGTTAAGTCAAGCACAGTGTCTGAGTGATCAATAAGCCAGACTTGATTCTTAAATCCTAGTTGTTTGATTTGCTCCAAAATATTCAATAATGTTTGATGATCAAGCCCCACAGAAATTTCATCGATAATAATTACAGTATTTTCACTAACTGCCATGAATTCTGCCAAGTAAAGTCGCGTTAATTCTCCACCTGATAGCGTCCCCATGATGCGGTTTACCGTTAAGTATCCAATATTCATATTAATAATATTTTGGAGAAGATGTTGTTTCGCTTCACTAATATGTAAATCTTCCGCTAGTGAAAGAATAGTTTCAACGCTTAAGTTATTAATGTCCGCAATGGTATGAGGTTGACCAAATAAGTCTAGCGTATATTTCAGAACTTCTTCACTGTAGCGCTTCCCTTCACATGTAGCACATTCTACGTTTTTAATCGTACCGCGGCCTTTACATTTAGGACACCAGCCCATTGCGTTATTAAACGAAAACACTTCAGGCGATAAATCATGTTCATCAGCGAGTCTTGTCCGAATTTCTGTAAATACGCCGGTATGTGTACCTATTGTTGAACGTGGATTGGAGGAAATAGATGATCTTCCGAGAAAAAGAACTAACGGCATCTCTTCCATCTTGATGGCACTGAAATTTGTCTCCATAATATTAGGAAATAAATACTGATATTCCGCCTTTGGTAATAGAGAAACAAGACGCTTTTTAGATTCTTCCCCAATGGTTTGGCAAAAAGTGGTTTTACCAGAACCAGACAATCCAGCAATTCCTAATGATTGATCTGTTGGTAGTGATACATCTAATTTTTGTATGTTGTTGGCAATTAATTGATTGATTTTCATATGAATCTCCTTAAAATTCTCTCACTTTAGCATGGACAAGTAATTCCATTTATAATTATGACTTATTTTATTATCCCTAAAATTACTCCGGTTAAATCCCTGTATGTTTTGTTCATTAGACTACTTAGTTGTAAAATATTAGTTCCTAAACTCTTTAATAAGCTCTGCTAGACGTTTAAGCCCTTTTTCTAGGTCAACTAAAGATGCATAGGCATACGACAAGCGAAGATGTTGTTGGTCATTTTTATCATAAACACTTCCCGGATTTAATAGAATCCCCGCTTGGAGAGCGACTTCAAATAACTTTCGTGTGGAAATATCAGATTTTATTTGAAACCATATATAAAATCCACCTTTTGGAATATTCCATTCGGCAAGATCAGAGAAATATTTATTTAATAGCTCAATCGTAAAGTCCCTTCTCTTTTTCAATTCAACTCGTATTTGGTTTAAATACTCCTCATACAAGCCACTTTTTATCCACTTGTTGACGATATATTGAGAGACAGAACTAGAACCATAATCAGTTTGCATTTTAATATCAGCCAACCGATGAATGACAGGTTCTGGGCCAACAATCCAACCAATTCGTAACCCTGGACTTAAACTTTTAGAAACACTGCCGATGTACAACACATTCCCTTGCTGGTCACTAGCTTTCATCGGATTTGGTGTTGGCGTATCCAACCATAATTCACCATAAACATCGTCCTCTATAATCGGGAGAGCTTCTTTTTGGCAAATCTCTACTAATTGTTGCCTTCTTTTATCGGACATTAAAGTACCCGTTGGATTATGAAACGATGGAATGGTATAGAGTAATGAAGCCTGGTGTTGTCGTTTTAATCGAACGACTGAATCTGTTTGAATCCCCTCAGCATCTAGTGGAATTCCGAATAAATTCATGCCTGCAGACTGAAACACATGGACTGAATTTAGGTATGACGGTGTTTCATGCAAAATAACGGAACCGCGCTTTAATAGTCCAATCGAAATTAACTGCAATGCTTGAATTGCCCCTGAGACAATTAAGATCGATGAGGGTGTTGCATCAATGCCCTTCTTTTTTAAATAGTGGCTGATTGTTTTTCGTAATTCGAGACTGCCTTTTGGTTCTTCATATCCAAGCGTAAGGGATTCCCCCACATCCATTTGTAAAAACTTTTTCATTTGCTCGTTCGGAAGTAAATCGGGAGAAAGTTCACCTGTCCCTAATCGAATGAACGCTCGATTTGCTTCTGCTTCGTTAATTTTTTGAATGATATTCATATTCGGTTCATGAATACCCGAATGAACATAACTAATCCAATCAGGAGGTGGAGTTGAAGCAAGTAGACTCCAGGTATTATTGACAACCCTCGTACCACTCCCTACTTTTGAATCAATTAATCCATCAGCGGCCAATTCCTCAAGTGCCGTGACAATCGTGCTCCGATTAACTTCAAAATGATGGGCCAACATCCTTTGTGATGGTATTTTCATACCGATTGTCCATTCCCCATTTAGAATTTTCTTTTTCATATAATTAGAAATTTGAAGATGTAAAGGTTCTGAAGAAGATTTTTGCGGTTTCCATTCGATGTCTGACACATTCCCTACTCCGTTCTTTTCTTTTATTGTATCAAAATGGTTGGGTTCGTTTCCATCCAATTGGTTGGAGACATTTAGACAAAGTTTCGTTATTCTAAATATAAGAATTGGAGGGAAAACATCGTGGAACCATTTCTTCACGGAATCTTACTTGCTTTTGGATTAATTTTGCCTTTAGGGGTACAAAACGTTTTTATTTTTAATCAAGGAGCAACGCACAAAAATTTTCGTTTTGCTTTACCAGCTGTGATCACGGCTGGGCTATGTGATACACTACTTATTTCATTGGCTGTGGCAGGTGTATCGGTGATCATTTTAAGTTTTGAAACGTTACGAATCTTCATGTTTTTAATTGGGTTTCTTTTCTTAGCATACATGGGGTGGCTCATGTGGAAAGACACACCTGAAGTGAAGGATCAGCAAGAATCCAATCCGTTCTCTGCAAAACGTCAAATAATATTTGCAGCTTCGGTTTCCTTATTAAATCCCCATGCCATTATGGATACTATCGGTGTCATCGGAACAAGTTCCTTAGTGTACGCAGGGGTTGATAAGTGAATTTTCACCCTATCTTGTATTCTAGTTTCTTGGATTTGGTTTTTCTCATTAGCCATTACGGGGAAGAAGATTGGCCAAATTGATACAAACGGAAAACTGTTAAAGCGCATGAATCAAATTTCCGCCCTCATTATTTGGGGAATGGCATTATATATGGGAGCGCAAGTTTTACTAGCCGTGAGATAAATTGAATACGTACATAGCATTATAAATAAATCATCAATTAAGTGACGTGCAACATATAAATAAAAAATATTACTCTACATTTTTTTATGGTGAATCTTACATTTGCAATGCTATATTCAATATGATTAATCGATTTTTCATAGTGTGAGTGTAGTACTTTCCATTTAAAAGTAAAAAGGGGCTGGGGCAAATCCAAAAAATCATCAGTTTCACAAAAGAGAACTGATGTTTTTTGTTGTTAATTTTAATAATGAATCTCATTAAGTATCCGTTGAGAGCGGACTAAGAGGCCAACACGACGTTGGTCATGGGAGCGATGCCACAGGACGTGGCGCTTTCGCTCCCCACACAAGCCGCGCGTGCTTGGTCATGGGGGCAAGACATGCGGACGTGGCGTTTTTGCCCCCGGCTTTGTGCAAGGTCCGCTCACATAAAATTTTTCCTTCTAAACTTTCCGGAAACTGGCACGGCTTACAGTGGTAGGCCGCAGTTTTTCGGAGAATGGCTAACAGTTATTGCTCTCAAACTAAAAATTATCAATATCTTATTATAGATAATAGTGGCTTTCCTCAAGAATTCTAATTAAGTCCCACTACTTAAGTATTAACAGTTGTCCATATTCATTAATATTTATATGATTGACCGCCATCGATTGGAACAACAACACCATTAATAAAGTCTGCTTGGTTTGAAAGTAGGAAGGCAACTAAGTATCCTACCTCTTCTGGTTTACCGAAGCGGCGCATTGGGTTTGGTTTTACGAACTCTTTACCAACTTCTTCCCAATTGTCTCCACCCATTTGACGTAATGACCCCTCTACCATAGGCGTCATGATGGCACCTGGTGCAATCGCTTTAATTGAAACACCATATTGTCCATATTCAATCGCAGAGTTACGAGTTAACCCAACAACACCATGTTTCGATGCTGCGTAGCCTGATTGGTTACCAACACCACGAATACCACCCACAGAGGCTGTATTTACAATGGAACCTGAGCCTTGTTCTTTCATTACTTTTAATACGTATTTCATGCCGTAGAAAACACCATTTAAGTTAATGGAAACAACTTTTCGGAACTCTTCAATCCCAAAGTCTTCAGTTAAATTTTGTTTTCCTTCAATTCCTGCATTGTTAAAGAAGCCGTCAATTTTGCCGAATTTTTCAAGCGTTGCATCAACAAAATGTTTTACAGCATTTTCATCCGCTACGTTTGCTGTAATTAATAACACTTCAGCTTCTGGTGAAATCGCTAACACTTTTTCTTCTGTTTCTTTTAAGCCTGTTTCATTTAAGTCCACTAAAACCAATTTAGCGCCTTCTTCTGCTAATTGAAGTGTTGCTGCTTGTCCAAGACCTGAGCCTGCACCTGTTACTATGACTACTTTTTCTTCAAAACGTTTCATCATTTGTTCTCTCCTTTAATCAAATGTACCTAGATTTATTCGTGTTAACTTTTATCGAACTTTCGGGAGTAACTTCCTTTAAAACGAAATTTAGATATTGTATAAAGCTCCATCAACTGTGTATGATGAAGAGCTTACATAAGAAGCTTCATCTGATAGTAAAAATGCAATGACATTCGCTACTTCAGTTGCTTCTCCATAACGCTTCATTGGAACAGCATCTTGATATGCGGATTGTGCTGCATCTGCCGCGCCTGGTGCAACTTTCGCCTCAATCTGACGCATCATTTGTGTATTAATCACACCTGGGTTTACTGTATTTACACGTACATTAAACGGGGCAGCTTCTAATGCAGCTACTTTGTTCATCCCCATTAATGCATGTTTTGACGAATTATATAGCATCATGTTTGGTGAACCAATTAACCCTGCTACAGAAGCCGTGTTGACAATTGATCCTGCTTGTTGTTGTTTCATAATTGGCAATACATACTTTAAGCCGTAGAATGCACCTTTTACGTTAATGTTGTAAACGAAATCAAAGTCTAGTTCCGTAATTTCTTCTACTATTTTTGCTGGGCCTTCAACCCCTGCATTATTTGCAAATCCATCAATGCGACCGAATTTTGCCACAGTTTGCTCAACATAATTTTTCACTTCTGCTTCTTTTGAAACATCTGCTTTTAATGTTATGACACGATCTTCATTTAAGTTTAGTTCTGCTGCAACCGCTTTCACAGCATCTTCATTTAAATCAACGAGAGTTAACTTTGCACCCTCACCTGCAAGCTTACGAGCAATCTCTTTACCGATTCCTCCTGCAGCACCTGTAATAATGACAACTTTGTTTTCAAATCTCATTTTTGTACCTCCCCAAATAATTAGTACATTTGTAGTGTACTAGGTTTCTCTTTCTGTAAACCATCCGTAATTTTTGCTAAACTGTTGAGGAAACCAACACATTCATCAAATCTGTCTAATAAGGAGAGGAATAAATGAAAAATAATTCCCCCCAAGTTTTGAGAACAAAGAATTTCTTAAAAAAAGCTTTTATCGAGATGGTACATAAAAAGGGATTTAGTAATGTTACGGTAACGGATATTGTTGAAACAGCTCAATATAACCGAACAACATTTTATGTGTATTATCAAAACATATATGAGCTTGTTGAAGAGTTAATGGATGAAATGTTTGAAGCGATTCAATATTACAGCATGTCAAAGTATCAAAGTGATAGCCGTGTGAAAGTAAATGAATTAACAACGAACTCCTTTGAATTGTTATATTACATATACGATCACCGTGATTACTTCAAATTAATGCTAGTTGAAAATACATTGCCAAGTATTCACCAGCAACTACCTGAAGCCATTTTTAATTTACTAAAAAAGAAATTTGATATTCATTACGGGGTATCTCTTGTGGATGATCATTCACAAAAGCGCTATATGGCATATGGTACAGCGGGGTTGATTACGGATTGGATTGCTAAAGATTTTGATGTAACACCAGGTGAAATGACAGAACGACTGATCCGAATTTTAAATACCTTTGCACAAGGGTTTGTCATAAAAGAAATTGACACGTAACTAACTTTGTACATAAGTATTATTAAATTTAGCCAGATGGAAGTTATCATGGCATCCATTCTTAAAATAGATTTTCTTGCAATAGCTATAATTGAAGAAAAGGTGCATTAACCCCTCTCTTTGGGTTAACGCACCTTTTGTTGAATTAAATTGTAAAAGATTCGATTAAATTGATTGCCTTCTTTAATTTAATTCATCAACATCAAACTTAATATGAAACGCATCTGCATTTAAATTAAATTTTGTAATATAATTTTCTAAAATACGAGTGATCTCCTCTTGTTTTTCTACGTCATTAGGATAATCAAAAAAGAGCTCTATATCATTTGGGGCATAAACTGTTCCAGAAATACTCCCCATGAATCCAGCCTTATTCAACTCTCGCCCTACTTGATCCATGAAGCCATCATCTTTTTGCAGCTCTTCATATAATTGATTCACTTCTGCTTGTTTTAAATTGGGTAAGTTTTCAGCTTTCGATAAAAAGTTAGTGAGTTGAATTTGGATTTTACCGTAAGCAAAATTATTTTTCTTCAAAACCTTTTCAGCAATTTGTTGGATTTCCTCTTTTTGACTTGGTTCAAGGGGATTTGGAAATTGCATAATAATTTTCGTCGTTAAAGGCAATATCTCGTAATCAATATGGTATCCCTCAATGCCTTCATCAATCAGTGCGTTGCTAATATATTCCGTCAAATCTCTATAACTCAATCTGTTTGCAGTTTTTAAAACGGGTTGAGTCGTATTGGATACGCTAATTTTAAACATAGAAGGATCAACCTTTTGTTTCGCTAAAAACGTACTCACTAATTGTTCCACTTCTTTTAGTTCATTTGATTTAAGTTTTTCATTCGTTTCATATCTTTTAATGAGGATTTCAACCTTTTCATCATCTAATAAAGTAAAGTCGACAGTTAATGGATAGCCATGCTCACTTAAATCTGCACGAAGGGAGTTCATCAAACTTTCATATTTGTCATGGTAATGTTTTAACTCGTTATTACTGTACATCGTGATGTCAATGCCTAGATCCGATTCTTTCGCAAAGTTGGCAAAAGGATTTAACAAGAAAATGAATAAAGCACTCAAAAGAATTGCGAATGGAAGGGTGTACCTGTTGTTAAGTAACCTATTTTTCAACATTGAATACCTCCTTAAAAGAAAGTAACTTGTTTGGCCAAGTTTGAAAATAAATGACAGTTTGATGTTATGTATATGGTAATATTATTCAATTCAATGCTACCTATATTCTTAGCATTTTATACAACCTAAACAGATTAAAAGCTCACGGATGCTTTATAGAGTACCCTTTTTATATTGAATCGTACCGAAACACATCCAAAATCCAATTCAATAAAAAGCCTGACGACTCCCCTTCCCATTCCACCTCGCCCAACTTCAAATCCACCGCATACAATTGAATATCTCCCTGTACCTGCATAAAAATTTCAAAATAACTAAACCCTAGTATGATATTTCTAATTAATTCAGATCGAAAAAATACGGATATTGATTTAACTGGCCCCTAAGTTTTTCGAATATTTGATACTTTTAAAAATACCAATTATTTGTTAACGTTACCTCATAAAATACAAATACTAAAAAAGGAACGATCTATATGAGATTTAAACCAAGTTACGCACCCGGACCAACAGATGTACGTGAAAATGTACGCTTAGCGTTAGCGAAGAAAACAAATAACCCTGATTTCGATAAAGAATTCGTCCACTACTACCATGAAGTATGCCAAAAAATGGGACAGGTCATGGGTACGACGAATGATGTTCTATTGCTTGGTGGAGAAGGGATTCTAGCTTTAGAAGCTGCCTGTGCAAGCTTAACTGAACCTGGGGACCGTGTACTAGTTCTCGATAACGGTATTTACGGCGAAGGATTTAAAGATTTTGTTAGTATGTATGGTGGTGAACCGGTTGTCTTAAGTTTTGATGATCATCAAGACATTCCTGTTCAACAATTACGTGACTTTTTAGAAAAAGATCATGACTTCAAATATGCAACCTTTGTTCATTGCGATACACCAACATCGATGTTAAATGATGTTAACCAAATCTCTCCCCTACTAAAAGAATATGGCATTCTAACAGTGGTTGATTCAGTGGCTGGTATGGTTGGCGAACCAATTGATGTGGACCAAAATAAAATCGACATTTGCTGTGGCGGTTCTCAAAAAGCGATCTCAGCTCCTGCTGGTTTAGCGATTGTTTCTGTTAGTGAGGACGCAAAAAAAGCAATGAATGATCGTAAAACACCCATTGCTTCCTATTACGCAAACTTACAAATTTATTTAGGCTATAGAGAAAAAGGAAAATTACCTTACACAATGCCTGCTGCTCATATTGAAGCACTAGAAGTTGCCTTAGACAATATTTTAGAAGAAGGTCTAATGGCGGTTTATGAACGACATGCAAAAATCGCCAACGCTGTGCGAACATCGATTCAAGCATATGGCCTTTCATTATTTTTAGAAACAGGACGTTCTAACACCGTAACAGCCGTCATCATTCCAGAAGAAATCGGCGCGTTAACATTACAACAACACATCCAAGAAACCTACAATCTATATATCGCAACTTCTTTGGCACAATACACTGATGTTATTTTGCGCATTGGTCATATGGGCGAAAATGCACACTTTGACAAAGTTCTTTCTGTCCTAACAGTGATTGAAAACGGCCTACGTGATCTAGGTTTCGAAGGCAACGGTCATCTAGGTCAACTATTCCTAGACGCCTATAGAGCAGAAAATTAAGGGATTTTATTTGATAAAATCCCCTAAATCTATCATGTCTGGCACCACATCTCACTAACGTTCAAGATAGTGGGATGTGGATGAAAGACACTATTTGACCCCGATTATTTTCCAATCAACACTGCTCATGGGCGGTACATCATTAATCTGTCATTTAGTACCTCTAAAACTTCTTTCGGCAATTCCCTGACTGTAAGATCGCCACCTAAAAAAAGAATCCAATTTGCTATTTCAGTAACCTCTTCCGAATTATTTACATCGATCAACGTTTTTAGAATGGCTGTCGTTTGGTAAGGATTAGTATAGGAAAGAGAAACTTTTAATGGGTGGTACTTTTTGAACTGGGCAATCGCCTTTGGACCGAGCTCAAGTACAAGATTATTTACCTTATCCCTCCTTCTAAGTTTTCCCAAAATCTCCCTACCGCTCATTTTATTCCCTTGATCCGCTTTGATATCAACCAAATGGGAGACAGGAAAAATTCGCAACTCTTCCTCCTTTACATCAAAGCCTTCGATCAGCCAATTTCCCTTTTCATGATGAAGGTGTAAAAGATAAATGGAATAAGTAGTCGTTCTCTGCTCTTCCTTCACCGTAATGAATAATGATCGAGTGAAAAGGAGCATTTGAATTAAGTTTTCTAAAATTGGATCAGGTAAATCCGATAAATCAAGTAAGTCGGGATTATGGGGGTTCGTCCCTTCAAATAGCAAGATTTCATTTAAAAGTACAAGGTCATCTTGCTGATTTTCTGAAGTCAGACCCAGTAATTTTTCAGCTAACGACTGACGACTTTTCAAATAAGGAAGTTGTTGATTTCTTGTGGCCATAAAGGCGATAAACAGTGCTTTAATCTCATTATCTGTAAAGCGAACCGTTGGGAGGACAGAATTAGTCAACACACTGTATCCCCCATCCCTTCCCACTTCAGCAACAAGCGGCATCCCCATCGCTTCGATCTCTCTAATATCGCGAATAGCCGTGGAACGGGAAATATTAAACTCTTGCATGATTTCAGAAATGGTAAAGTGAGCGCGATTGTTGATGTATCGCATCATCGTATTAATCCGTTCAACTTTATTCATCCGCGCCTCCTAAACAGTGTCATATTATGACATGATTTAAGGTTATTATAAACTCATCAAGGAATAAAACAAATCACTTGATTAATTTAAATGAAATGAAAGAAGGTTTTCGATATGGCAAATTACACAATTGAAGAAAAAGATAGTTTTACTGTTTTAGGTTTTGGCACTGAGTTAAAGAGCCACTACACAGACTTTGTTGGGATCAATAAAGAAAAGGCAGACTTTTGGAATGAAGTTAAAGAAGATGGAAGACTTGATGAGTTAAAAGCAGTCGCATCAAATGACTATATTTTTGTTGTAAATGAAGCGGTGAATAACAAAATGATGCACTATGCAGGGGTAATGACCGAAAAAACATTACCGGAAGCAACTCGCGTGATCCAATTCCCTAAGGGTGAGTACGTTGTTGTGAAAGGTGAAGCCCAAACGGATCTGGAGTTAAGTAATACGCTTACGGGGATGGCCTTTGGACAAGCGCTGGCAGAAGCGACGGATTATGCCTATGTAGGTGGTCCTAATACAGCTGTAATTATGGGTGAACAAAACGGCTTACTTTATGGCGAAATGTGGATCCCAGTTGTTCGAAAATAATAGTTGAAGGAGGACTCGACATGGCCTATATCGTTGATTTTAAGACGGTGTCTACTGTTGGATTAGAATCGTCACCTGTGGCAGAAGCGCTTGCCGGTTTACGCGCCAATGAAGCACGTTATTTTATGAACAAATATAAGCATGAATTTACCGTTGTTCCGGCCAGTGAAAGTCAAGATACACTCGACTATGTGACGCGAATCTTGAAAGAGGAACGGGATATTGAGTTTGCAGCCAAACCATTAGAAACATCGCGCTTCCAAGTGGAGAATATCAATTGGGCCTTCGTTTTTTATGAGGATGGTCTTGCGGTCAACGTCCTGTACACACTTGATGGTCCCAAACCAAAACGAGCTGTTGGCTTTAAGCTTTCGGATGGGATGGAAGTACCTGAGGAATTAGAAGGCAAGTTTAAATTTGCGCGACAGAAGTCTAAACTAGCCGGAACGATTCGCGGCTCGTACTTTGTTATTAAGGGAGAATATTAAAGTAAGCGAAACAGCACCTCCGTATTGAATTGGGGTGCTGTTTTCCGAAATTTTTAGTATCGTAATCTATTTGGCGTAGTTTTATGTTCTTAAAATTTCATCCCGGCACGAAACAGCCAACGGATCCAATCTACCCAAATTGAAATGAGGTTCACTAAATAGATAATGACAAATCTAGTACCTTCAAATATCATGCGATTAAATATGGAGTTATGTAAACATGGGAATTAAGTAATAGTAAACATAAGGGAACATTTTTCCGTTAATTAAAGTATCAGGCCTAATTTCAGGAGAAATAAGGGAATTTTTTTCCGTTAAGCTTCAGAAAATCCACCTATTTCAGCTGCTTCAGGGCATTAAGGGAATTTTCTTCCTCTATTTAACCTATTTTTCATGGCTATTTTCTAAATAAGGGAATTTTTTTCCGTTAATTACAGATCCAGGTCTAGTTTCACTTGAAATAACGGAATTTTTTTCCCTTATGCTTCAGAAAATTCCCATATTTTAGATTTTTTCAGTGCATTAAGGGAATTTTCTTCCTCTATTTAACCCTTTTACACGGGATTTTTTTAAATAAGGGAATTTTTTTCCGTTAACTACAGTACCAGGCCTGGTTTCACTTGAAATAACGGAATATTTTTCCCTTATGCTTCATAAAAATTCCCCTATTTCAGCTTTTCCAGGGCATTAAGGGAATTTTTTTCCGTTA